>NZ_JBUZWD010000002.1:0-839842 GCF_055329545.1 Microbacterium sp. ZXT2-5
CGGACACCCATTACACGGAATGGCCACCCAACGCAGGGTGGCCATTCCGCGTTAAGGCGCTATTTCGCGTCGGTAGACTCGGGGGATGCCGACGCTCGATCTCTCCGTCTCCTCTGTCGACCTCACCCGCACCATCTGCGACATCCCGAGCGTCTCCGGTGACGAAGGGACTCTCGCCGACGCGATCTTCGCCACCGTGTCGCCGCTCGACCATCTCGATGTGTACCGAGACGGTGACACGATCGTTGCCCGCACGAACCTCGGTCGCCCGCAGCGCGCCGTCGTCGCCGGCCACATCGACACCGTCCCCATCAACGGGAACGTCCCCACCAAGGACATCACCGTCGACGGTGAGCCGTTCCTGTGGGGTCGTGGCACCGTCGACATGAAGGCCGGTGTCGCGGTGCAGCTGAAGCTGGCTGCGGAGCTCGTGGCGCCCCGGGTCGACGTCACCTGGATGTGGTACGACCACGAGGAGGTGGATGCCGACCTCAATGGCCTCACCCGCCTGGCGCGCACCCGCCCCGACCTCTTCGCCGGCGACTTCGCGATCCTGGGCGAGCCGTCCAACGGCGAGGTCGAAGGAGGGTGCAACGGGAACCTGCGCGCGATGGTGCGCACGACGGGCGTCCGCGCGCACAGCGCCCGCGCGTGGATCGGCGAGAACGCGATCCACAAGGCGGCGCCGATCCTCGGGCGCCTCGCCGACTACCGCCCGCGCGACGTCGAGGTCGAGGGACTCGTCTATCGCGAGGGCCTGAACGCCGTCCGCATCGGCGGTGGCGTGGCCGGCAATGTGATCCCCGATCTGTGCGAGGTCGAGGTGAACTACCGGTTCGCCCCCAGCCGCGACGTCGCGGAGGCGGAGCGCCACGTGCGCGACGTGTTCGCGGGCTTCGACGTGGAGATCGTCGATGCCGCGGCCGGTGCCCGTCCCGGCCTCGACGCGCCGCTCGCCCAGGAGTTCCTGCGGGCTGTCGGCGCAGAGCCTCGTCCGAAGTACGGGTGGACCGACGTGGCGCGGTTCAGCGCTCTGGGCGTGCCGGCCGTCAACTACGGTCCCGGTGATCCGCACCTCGCCCACCACGATGACGAGCGCGTGGCGATCGCGCAGATCGAGGCGGTCGAGCGGGGCCTTCGCGCGTGGCTGACCACGAGCTGACGCAGCGCGCAGCGCCGCGCTCCGCGGCCCGCACGGCGGTGCTCGTCGCCGCGATCTACCTCGGCGCGCGCGCCGTGACGGCCCTGCTGCTCTTCGTGGCCGCCGAGCTGTCGGGGTTCGGCTCCCGGATGGGTCCCGACGCCGGGATCATGGACACGGTCGTGGCCTGGGACGGCTCGTGGTACTGGCTGATCGCGTACTCCGGCTACCCCGCCGAGCTGCCGTTGACGGACACCGGGCAGGTCGCCGAGAACGCCTGGGCGTTCCTTCCGCTGTACCCCTTGCTCGCCCAGCTCGTCTCGCTCCCGTTCGGAGCGTGGCCGGCGGGTGCCCTGATCGTGTCGCTGCTCGCCGGGTACGGGGCATCCGTCGTCCTCTATCACCTGCTGCGTCCGAGACTGGACGATCAGGCGGCGCTGTGGGCTGTCGCGTTCTGCGCGGCCGGCCCCTTGGCCGCACTCTTCCACGTCGGCTATGCCGAGGCGCTGAACCTGCTGTGGCTGTTCTGCGCCCTGTGGTGCGTGATGCGCCGGCGCTACGTCTGGCTGTACGCGCTGATCCCGCTCATGGCGTTCACGCGTCCCGGGGTGCTCGCCTTCTCCCTCTTCCTGGCGCTCTTCGGGATCTGGCGGTGGCGGAGCCGCGCGCGCGAGCCGCTGCGCACGCCCGAGATCGTCCACATCGTCGCACTGGGACTGCTCGCCGCCGTCGCCGGGTTCGCATGGCAGGTCATCGCGGGGTGGGTGACCGGCGTGCCCGACGCGTATCTGGCCACCGAGCTCGCGTGGCGCCGGAACTGGGTGCCCGGCGACGCCGAGTTCGTGCCGTTCGAGCCGTTCCTGTCGGGAGCGGCGTTCTGGTTCGGGACGATGTGGAACCTGCCGGTCTGGCTCGGCTATGCCGCTCTCGCCATCGGGGTGGTGGCGGTCGCTGCAGCGCTCCTCCTGCTGCCCCAGGTCCGCAGGCTCGGTGTCGAGCTGCGCCTGTGGAGTGCCAGCTACCTCGTCTACCTCCTCCTGGTGTTCTTCCCGCAGTCGAGCATCTTCCGACTCCTGCTGCCGCTCTCGCCGCTATGGGGCGCGTTCGCGGTCCCGCGGTCGCGGCTGTGGCGCATCGGAGTGCTGCTCGCGTGCCTCATCGGGCAGTGGTGGTGGATCTACAACATGTACGCCCTCGGCAACCACACCTGGCAGGTGCCGTGACCGGGGACGACGGATGCCGCTTTCCCCAGGCGTGCCCGTTCACTCATGCCTCACGATAAACTTGAGGCGCAGACCATCGATGAAAAGGAGCCGCAATGGCAGCCATGAAGCCGAGAACCGGAGACGGGCCGATGGAGGCCGTGAAGGAGGGTCGACTCATCATCGTGCGCGTGCCGCTCGAGGGAGGCGGTCGTCTGGTCGTCTCGGTGAACGACGCTGAGGCCAAGGAGCTCTACGACGTCCTGGGGGGCGTCGTCAACGCCGCTTGAGAAGCATTGCGCGAACGGCCGGTCCGAGAGGACCGGCCGTTCGCGTCTGTCCGGGTCGTCTAGGTCGTCGGCACGGTGGTGAGCTGCAGCAGCCCCTCGCCGGTGATGGAGAGGGCGCCGATGACCGCGGGGGAGCTCTGCGTCTCCTGGATCAGCGAGCGGTAGGCGGAGGTCACCGGATCCCTCCGCACGGGGTCGGCGACCGCTCCTCCTGCGAGCACGCGGGGGACCAGGACGGTCCCGCCGGCGCGGACGAGTCGCAGGCCGTGCTCGACGTACTCGATCACCCCGTCGGGGTCGGCATCGACGAGGACGATGTCGTAGGACGCCTCATTCATGCGGGGGAGGACCTCCGCGGCGCGGCCGGTGATGAAGCGAGCGCGTGCCGGCGGGATGCGCGCCTCGGCGAACGCCTGGCGGGCCGCGCCGAGGTGCTCGGGCTCCTTGTCGATCGTGGTGAGAGTTGCGCGTGGGGAGCCGCGGAGCAGCCACAGCCCCGAGACGCCGGCGCCGGTGCCGATCTCGACGATGTTGAGCGCCTGCGAGACGGCGGCGATGACGGCGCACTGGGCCCCGATCGCGGGACTGATCGGCGCCGCACCGAGCTCCAGCGCGTGCGCGCGGGCCCGGGCGATGTGATCCGGCTCGTTCGTCACCTCGTCGACGAACCGCTGGTTCGCGTCGTGCTCTCCCATCGGCATCCCTCCGCCGCCAGCCTACGCGGCGCCGTGGCGCTGGCCGCACAGGCGCGGCGGTAACCTGATCTCATGATCTTCGGCCTCACGATCGAGAAGCTCCTGCTGATCGGACTCGTCGCGGCACTCATCATCGGGCCGGAGCGGCTGCCGCGCTACGCGGAGTCGCTCGCGCAGTTCACCAGGCGGGCGCGGGAGTGGGTGTCGACGGCCAAGACCCGCGTGAAAGACGAGATGGGCGAGGACTTCGACGACGTCGACTGGCGCACGCTCGACCCCCGCCAGTACGATCCGCGGCGCATCATCCGCGAGGCGCTGCTCGACGACGCGCCGGTGCAGACCGTGCGCACCCAGGCGGCGGCACCGGTGCCGCCCACGACGCCCGTGCGATCGCCCTTCCGCGGCCCCGACGACGGCCCGACGCCCTTCGACAGCGAAGCCACCTGATCGGCCGGCCGCGTCAGCGCGGACGGAAGGGGAGGGAGCGGCCCGGCAGCCCTCTGGGGAACCGGGCGAGCGCGGCGGCGATGTCGGCGATGGCGCGCGCGGCCGGATCGTCCGGATGCGCGAGGACCGCGGGAACGCCGGCATCGGCGTCGGCGCGGACCACGGGGCTCAGCGGCACGGAGGCCAGCAGCGGGACCTCGGACCCGGACCCGGACAGGGCCTCGGCAACGGCCGCGCCGCCACCGTGGCCGAACAGGTCGAGCACCGTCCCGTCGGGGAGCGTCATCGCCGCCATGTTCTCGACCACGCCGATCACCCGCTGCCCGGTCTGCCGCGCGACCAGCCCGCTGCGGACCGCGACATCGGAGGCCGCGGTCTGCGGCGTCGTGACCACCAGCACCTCGGCGTTCGGAAGCAGCTGTCCGACGGAGATCGCCACGTCGCCGGTGCCCGGCGGCATGTCCAGCAGCAGCACGTCGAGGTCGCCGAAGAAGACGTCGGTGAGGAACTGCTGCACCGTCCGGTGCAGCATCGGCCCGCGCCACGCGACCGCGCCGAGCGGGGAGTCGCCGCCGCTCCGGCGCAGGAACATGCCGATGGAGATCGTCTTCACGCCGTGGGCGACCGGCGGCAGCATCAGGTCGTCGACGCGGGTGGGCTGCGGCACGGACCCGTCGGGGCCGACCAGGCCGAGCTGACCCGGGATCGAGAACCCGTGCACGTCGGCGTCGATGAGGCCGACCGCGAGTCCGCGTGCGGCGAGGGCGACGGCGAGATTGGCGGTGACGGTGGACTTGCCGACGCCCCCCTTCCCGCTCGTGACCGCGATGACGCGGGTGAGCGAGCCGGGGCCGAACGGCATCTGGCGACCCCGTCCGCCGCGGAGGCGCTCGGTCAGGGCGTGCCGCTCGGCCGGGGTCATCACCCCCACCTCCAGCGCCACGTCCGTGATGCCGGGAACGGATGCCGCGGCGGTGCGCACATCCGTGGCGATGCGGTCTGCGGCGGGGCACCCGACGATCGTCAGCGCGATCGCCACGTGGGCCACGCCCGCGTCGACGGAGATGTCGCGCACCATGTCGAGCTCGCCGATGGGCCGGCGCAGCTCCGGGTCGAGGACGGCGCCGACCGCCGTGCGGACGGCGTCCGCGGGCACCGCGCTCATCGGTGCGTGCCGTCCTGGGCCTCGGGGGTGGCGTCGAGCTTCTCCAGGAGCGTGCGCAGCTCGCTGCGCAGCACGTCGCGGGTCACGACCTGATCGGCGAAGTCGTTGACGGCCATGCGCAGGGCAACCACCTCGCGCGCCAGGTACTCGGTGTCGGCGAGGTTTCGCTCGGCGCGCTGGCGATCCTGCTCGATCTGCACGCGGTCGCGGTCGTCCTGGCGGTTCTGCGCGAGCAGGATGAGGGGCGCGGCGTACGAGGCCTGCAGCGACAGGATCAGCGTCAGCAGGGTGTAGTTGTACTCACGCGGGTCGAACTGCAGCTCCCGCGGGGCGAAGGTGTTCCAGGCGAGCCAGACGATCACGAAGATCGTCATGCCGATGAGGAACCCCGAGGTCCCCATGGCCCGGGCGAACGCCTCCGAGAAGCGCCCGAAGCGATCGCTGGACTGCTGCGGCGTGCGCTGCAGCATGCCGGAGCGGCCGCGCGGCGCGTCGAGGGCCGGCTGACGGGTCGCACGTGCCATCAGCGCCTCCTCCCGCCGCGGGCGCCGCCTCCGGGCTGAGCGCGCGGGGTCGTGGCCGGCGCGGGTGCCGCTGCCGGGCGTCCGCTCTCATCGGCATCGTGCGACCGCCAGTCCTCGGGCAGCAGGTAGTCCAGCACGTCGTCGACGCTGATCGCGCCGACGAGGCGATGCGCGGGATCGACGACGGGGAGCGACACCAGGTTGTACGAAGCGAGAAGGCGCGCGACCTCCGCGGCCGAGGCGGTGGCAGGCACCGGGTCCAGCGTGTCGTCGATGATCGCGCCGAGCCGCTCGTGCGGCGGATAGCGCAGCATCCGCTGGAAATGCACGGTGCCCAGCAGCCGGCCGGTCGGCGTCTCGTACGGCGGAAGCGTCACGAACACGGCCGCTGCCAGAGCGGGGTGCAGCTCGTGCCGACGGATCAGGGCGAGCGCCTCGGCGATGGTTGCGTCGGCGGAGAGCACGATGGGCTCGCTCGTCATGAGGCCGCCCGCCGTGTCGGGACCGTACTTCAGGAGCGCGCGGACATCCTCCGCCTCCTCGGGCTCCATCAGCTCCAGCAGCTCCTCGCGCTGATCCTCGGGGAGCTGACCGAGCACGTCGGCGGCGTCGTCGGGCTCCATCGCATCGAGGATGTCGGCGGCGCGCTCGTCGTCCAGCGCCTCGAGGATGTGCACCTGCTCCTCCTCGGGCATCTCCTCGAGTGCGTCGGCGAGACGGTCGTCGGGGAGCTCCTCGACGACCTCGAGGAGCCTCTCCTCGGGCAGGTCGAGAAGGGTGTTCGCGAGATCGGCCGGGCGCAGCTCGGAGTAGGTGGCGACCAGCTGCTCGGCGGACTGCGTCTCGCCGGGCACCTGGCTCTCGCGCACCGCATCCCAGTTGGCGAACGTCGTTGCGCCCTTGGCGAAGGGGGAGGCGCTCGTCTTGGGCTTGCGGAGGAAGAGCTGGCCGACGTCCCACTCGCCCAGTCGGTTGCGCTCGATGGCGACGTCCTCGATGACGGCGGTGCCGGACCCGTCGGCGAAGAACACCTTGCGGCCGAGCATCTCGGCCATGACGCGGACCTCGCCGCCGCGCTGCTGGAAGCGACGCACGTTGATCAGGCCGGTGGTGATGACCTGCCCGGTGGCGATCGAGGTGACACGCCCGATCGAGACGAACACGTGGCGCCGGCCGGGGATCTCGACCACGAGTCCGATGACGCGCGGCGGATCGTCCTTGCGATAGATGACGACGACGTCGCGGACCTTGCCGAGGCGGTCGCCGGCGGGGTCGAAGACCGAGCACCCGGACAGGCGCGCGACGAAAACCCTCTGCGTACTCACACGTCTCAGCGTAGTCCGCGTGCCGTGGGAGGATGGGGAGATGACCATCATGGGAGGCCGTCCCCTGAAGGGCTCGGACGCCGTCGGACAGACGGTGGCGAGCTTCCCGACGTACGAGGCGGCGCAGAAGGCGGTGTCGTCTCTCATCGCCGCCGAGATCCCGGCCCGCGAGATCGCGATCGTCGGTCAGGGTCTGCGTTCCATCGAGCGGATCACAGGTCGTCTCGGGTATGCCTCCGCCGCCCGGTCGGGCGCCGTCAACGGACTGCTTCTGGGTCTGCTGTTCTCCGCGATCCTCGTGATCGGCTCGCCGTCGGTGCCGATCCAGGCGTTCGTGGGAGTGCTGTTCGTCGGGATCGCGATCGGCATGCTGATGAGCCTCGTGGCGTATTCCTTCGTGCGCCGCCGCCGGGACTTCGCGTCGGTGATGCAGGTCGTCGCCGACCACTACGAGGTCACCGTCACCGACGGCAGTGCGAGCCGCGCCCGTCAGGTCCTCGGTCCGCAGTCCTCCGCGCCGACGACGATCCCGGCGGCCGCGGCATCCGCACCGGCATCGGCCCCGGCACCCGCACCGGCATCCGCACCGACGCCCGCCGACGAGCCGCCCAAGTACGGCGAGCGGCTGGCGGCGCCTCCCGAGCGGACCGGGGACGCGGACGACGACGCCGCGCCCGAGCGGGCGCCGGACGTCGCCGCCGACGACCGCGCGGACCGCCCGTGACACCGTGACGGCGTCGGCCCCCGCGACCGTCCCGGTCGAGCTGCCGAGCGGGCGGGTCGAGGTCTCGGCCGACCTGGTCGCGCCGCCCTCGGCGTGGGCTTACGCCGCCCTCGCCCACGGGGCGGGCGCCGGGTACCGGCATCCCTTCCTCCTGGGCTTCGCCGACGCGCTGGCCGAGGCGGGCGTCGCGACGCTGCGGTTCAACTTCCCCTACGTCCAGGCGGGGCGACGGATGCCGGGGCCGGCCGCCCATGCGGTCGCGACGTGGCGGGCGGTGCACGCCGAGCTGACCGACCGCGCAGCGGGCGCGCCGGTGTTCGCGATCGGCAAGTCGTACGGCGGGCGGATGGCGTCGATGGCGGCCGCAGAGGGCGCGATCGACCCGGCCGCCCTGGTGTACCTCGGGTATCCGCTCCATCCGCCCGGCAGCCCCGACAAGGCCCGTGTGGCGCACCTGCCCGACGTGCCGCAGCCGCAGCTCTTCGTGGCGGGCTCGAACGACCCGTTCATCGATCCGCACGAGCAGCTCGAAGGGGCCGTCGCCTCGTGCCGGTCGGCCGAGATCTCGTGGATCGAGGGCGGCGGCCACTCGTTCGAGGTGAAGGGCCGCAAGCGGCCGCCCGCCGAGGTCGCCGCCGAGCTGGTACCGCCGATCGTCGCGTGGCTCCGCGCGGCTCACTCCGCGGGCGGACCCACGTAGCGCCCGCGGGGGCGCAGCCGCAGGGCTCGCTCGTCGTATTCGTCCATCGCGTGGGAGATCCACCCCGCGATGCGCCCGACGGCGAACACGACGCCGCCGGCGTCTTCTGTCATGCCCGCCCAGAGGGTGAGCGCCGCCAGCGCCAGATCGAGGTTCGGGCGGGTGTCGGTGCGCCGGGCCACCTCCTCCGTGACGGCGTCGACCGCCGCCATCACGTCGGCGCTCTGCGGCGCCTCCCGGAGCAGTTCGAGCATCAGCCGCGCCCGCATGTCGGCCCCGGCATAGAGCGACTGGCCGAAGCCGGGGATGCCGCGCCCGCCGTCGCGGACCGCGCGCGCGATCGCCGGTGCCGGCGCCTGGCCGTCCCGGACGGCGCGCAGGAGCCGGAACGCCGAGCGGCTCGCCGTGCCGTGCAGCGGCGCGTCGAACGCACCGAGCGCGGCCGTCACGACCGCGTAGCCCGAGGCGCGGGCGGACGCCGCGACACGGCCCGCGAGCGTGGACAGCGCCAGGTCGTGGTCGATCACGAGGATCAGTGCCGCGTCGAGCAGGCGGATGCCGTCGGCGTCGTCGCGGCCGCCGAGCGCGCGCCACAGCGTCGGCGCGACCGCGCCGGGTGCGCCCTCGGAAAGGAGCGCCGCGGGGAGCCCCGTCACCAGCCGTGCCCCGATGCGCGCGAGCTGCTCCGGCGCCGGATCGTCGCGCAGCGGGTCGGTCACCGCGAGCGCGGTCACCCCCGCCGCCAGCCGGTCGAGGGGACGGCTGCCGTCGCCGAGCGCCGCGATCGTGCGGCGGGCGACCTGGACGTCGTCGGCATCCGGCGGGCGCAGCGTGCGGATGCCCCACAGCCAGCAGACGGCGTCCTCGAACGACTGCTCCCGTGCAAGGCGCGCCGCAGAGCGCTCGCGGTAGTGCAGCGCGTCGTCCTCCACGTGGGCGAGCCGCGTGTCGAGCACCATGAGCGGGGTCCCGGCCGCCGCCCCGCCGGAGGGCGGTGCGGGGGAGCGGCGCCGCCGGCCGGCGAACGCCTCCACCTCGAGGGGATCGAACCACGAGCCGGTCGCGTCGCGCTCGCGCGACAGCAGGCCGCGTGAGACGTACGCGTAGAGCGACTCGGGCTTGACCCCGAGGCGCGCGGCCGCCTCGGCGGCCGAGAGCCGTGGCAGGGCGTTCATCGATATTGATCCGATCAAGATTGACGAAAACGGAATCAAGTCCGACCCTGAGTGTAGCGGCTCGCCGGCACGGCGCCCGCCCGAGGGAAGGAGACGACATGACCACGACGACACCATCGGCCGCGATCGACGCACCCCGGGGCCTGGCGGGTGTCATCGTCGCCGAGACGGCGGTGAGCGATGTGCGCGGCGCCGAGGGACTGCTGCAGTACCGTGACCGCTCCGCGATCGAGCTCGCCGAGGCCGCCGACTTCGAGGATGCCTGGCAGCTGCTCGTCACCGGAGAGGACGCGACGGATGCCTCCCGCGGTGCGTTCGCGCGTCGGATCCAGGCCGCCAGGACCCGGTGCGCGGACGACGTCGCCGCCGCCGTCGACGCCGTGTCCGCGGCGACACCGGAGGTGATGGCGGGGCTCGCGGCGGTGTGGTCGCTGCTGGCCGCGCGGCGCGGCATCCGTCCCCTCTACGACCTGACCGCCGACGAGCGCCTGATCGACGCGATCGAGCTCGCCGCCTCGACGCCCGTCATCGTCGGCGCGCTGTGGCGCAGGCGGAACGGGCAGCAGCCGCTGCCGCTGCTTTCCGGCCGGGGCCTCGTCGCCGACTACCTGCACCAGGTGACGGGCACCGTTGCGGACGCCGAGAGCGAGGCGGCGCTGACGGCCTACCTGATCTCCGTGATGGACCACGGCTTCAACGCCTCCACGTTCACGGCTCGGGTGATCGCGTCGACGGGAGCGGATGCCGCTTCCTGCCTCGTGGGTGCCCTCGGCGCGCTGACGGGGCCGCTGCACGGCGGTGCGCCGTCCCGCGCCCTGGACGGACTCGACGCGGTCGGCACGGCGGAGCGCATCGAGCCCTGGATCCGCGGGGAGCTCGCCGCCGGCCGCCGGCTGATGGGGTTCGGGCACGCCGTGTACCGGACGTCCGACCCGCGGGCGGAGCTGATGAAGCGGATCGCGAAGCGGCGGGGCGGTGCTCGCGTCGAGCTGGCGCTGCGGTTCGAGGAGACCGCGGAACGATTGCTCGCCGCGGCGAAGCCGGGACGCGCGCTGCACACCAACGTGGAGTTCTGGGCCGCCCTCGTGATGGAGCAGTGCGGACTGCCGCGGTCGATGTTCACCCCGACGTTCGCCATCGCCCGCACGATCGGGTGGACGGCGCACATCCTCGAGCAGTCAGCCGATCCGAAGATCATCCGGCCGTCCGCGCGGTATGTCGGCCCGCCGGTGCGGGTGCGAGCTGCCTGACGCATCCCGCCGCGTGGCCTGCTAGCGGCCGGCCGCGTAGCCCTGCATGCCCCGCGGGTTGGCGGCGGCCCACAGCACACCCGTGCGGGCATCCCTCCCGACGGCGGAGACGCGACCGAGCGCCCAGTCTCCCGCGCGCGTGACGCGGTGACCGCGACGCTCGAGGCCCTCGATCACGGCATCGCCCAGGCGGGCTTCGGCCACGGCGCCGGCGGGCGTCCACGTGCGGGGCCAGAACGACTCCGGCATCGCGGTCGTGTGCAGCGCCGGCGCATCGATCGCCTGCTGCGGCGCGTAGCCGCCCACGATGATGCGCAGCAGCGCCAGCAGCTGCCACTGATCCTGCTGGTCGCCGCCCGGCGAGCCGATCGCGAACTCCGGCGCCCCGTCGCGCAGCACGAGCGTCGGCGTGAGGGTCGTGCGCGGTCGCCGGCCCGGCATGAGGGACGACGGATGCCCCGGCTGGAGCCACGTCATCTGCAGGCGGGTGCCCAGGCAGAAGCCGAGCGCCGGGATGGTCGGCGAGGACTGCAGCCAGCCTCCCGAGGGCGTGGCGGAGACGATGTTGCCCCAGCGGTCGATGACATCGAGGTGGCAGGTGTCGCCGCGGGTCTCGCCCGACGCCGCCACGCGGGCCTCGCCGGGGGGCACCGTGGGCTCGCCGGTGCCGACCGCGGGCGCATCGTACGTCTCGCGCAGCGGGGGGCGGAACGGGGTGCCGCCCGCGGGCGACCCTGGCCGGAACTCCGCCGACGCGGTGCCCGCGATGAGGGCGCGGCGCTCGGCGAGGTAGTCCGCGGACAGCAGCGCCTCGAGGTCGACGTCGTCGTCGCCGAACCAGGCGTCGCGGTCGGCCAGCGCGAGCTTCTGCGCCTCGAGGATCGTGTGGGCGCCCTCCTCCTGCGACGGGTCGAGCAGCTCGTCCGCGAGGGGCTCCAGCAGGCCGAGCGTCTGCAGCAGCGCCGGGCCCTGCGTCCACGCACCGGCCTTCGCGACCGTGCGCCCTCGGAACTCGCGCGTCAGCGCAGGCTCGTACGCCGCATCGAACGCGGCGAAGTCGTCGGCGGTGATGACGGCCGCGTGCGCGCCGCCGTCCGAGTGGCGGTGCGGCTGCGCGAGGAACGCGGATGCCTCGTGGGCGACGGATCCCGTCTTCCACTCCCGGCGCGCGGCGTCGATGCGCGCCGCGCGGCCCACAGGTCCGTCGTCGCGCACGGTGCAGGACGCGTGGACGAGGGTGTCCAGCACCTCGGCGTAGGCGGGGTTGCGCACGATCTCCCCGGCCGCAGGAGGCTGGCCGTCGGACAGCCAGAGGGCGGCGGAGGTCGGCCAGTCGTCGCGGAACAGCTCTGCAACCCGCGCGATCGTCGCCGCGGCGCCGGCGACCAGGGGGTGGCCGTCGCGGGCGTAGCCGATCGCGTACGCGAGCACGTCGGCCAGCTCCCACGTGCCGTGGTCGCGCAGCAGCAGGAGCCACGCGTCGACGGCGCCCGGCACCGCCGCGGCCAGGCCGCCGGCGCCCGGCACGAGGTCGAGGCCCTGCGCTCGGTAGTGGTCGATGGTCGCCGCCTCGGGAGCGGGGCCCTGACCCATGAGAACCGTCGGCGCGGCCGCGTCGGCGGTCTGGAAGATGCCGACGAGGTCCCCGCCGGGCCCGTTGAGATGAGGCTCGACGACGTGCAGCACGAAGGCCGCGGCGACGGACGCGTCGAACGCATTGCCGCCGCGCTCCAGCACCGCCTGCGACGTCGCCGTCGCGAGCCAGTGCGTCGAGGCCGACATGCCGAACGTGCCGGTGAGGGTCGGGCGCGTCGTGAACGACGGGGGAGGCGTGAAGGACACGTCAGCCGCTGCCGCGCGCGATCCAGGCCTCGACCTCGTCGGCGGTGCGGGGGATCGCCGACGACAGGTTCACGGGGCCGTTCTCGGTCATGAGGATGTCGTCCTCGATGCGCACGCCGATGCCCCGGTACTCCTCGGGGACGGTGAGGTCGTCGATCTGGAAGTACAGTCCCGGCTCGATCGTGAACACCATGCCGGGCTCCAGGAGCCCGTCGTAGTACATGTCGCGCCGCGCCTGCGCGCAGTCGTGCACATCGATGCCGAGGTGGTGGCTCGTGCCGTGGACCATGTAGCGGCGGTGGTGGCCCCCCGCGTCGGCGTCGAGCGCCTCTGCCGCGCTGACCGGCAGCAGGCCCCACTCGGCCACTCGCGCCGCGATGACCTGCATCGCCGCCTCGTGGATCGACCGGAAGCGCACACCGGGCCGCGCGGCGGCGAACGCCGCGTCGGCGGCCTCGCGCACGGTTTCGTACACCCGGCGCTGCACCTCGGTGAAGCGTCCGCTCACCGGCAGGGTCCGCGTGATGTCGGCGGTGTAGAGGCTGTCCACCTCGACGCCGGCGTCGATCAGGATCAGATCCCCGGGGACCACCGCGCCGTCGTTGCGCGTCCAGTGGAGGTAGCAGGCGTGCGGGCCCGAAGCCGCGATCGTGTCATAGCCGACCGCGTTGCCGTCGCTGCGGGCGCGCCGGTGGAAGACGCCCTCCACGACGCGCTCGCCGCGCGGGTGGTCGACGATCGCCGGCAGGTTCGCGACGATGTCGTCGAAGCCGTCCGCGGTGACCTGAACCGCGAGCTCCATCTGACCGATCTCGTACGCGTCCTTGATGAGGCGCAGCTCCGAGACGAAGCGCGTGAGCTCGTCGTGCTCGCCGACCACGAGGTCGCCGTCGCGCTCCTCGAAGTCGTCGATGTGGGCCGTCGGAAGGCCGAGGTCGGCGGCCACGCCCGAGAGGGCGGGCCTCGGCCCGATCCAGAACTCGCCGATCGAGGCATCCGAGTAGAACTCGCTCGTCGTGCGATCGGCGCGCTCGCGGAAGTGCAGCGTGACGTCGTGCCCGCCGCCCGAGCGCGGCTCGAACACCAGCACCGCGCCGGGCTCCGAGTCCGAGGCCCACCCCGTCAGATGCGAGAAGGCGGAGTGCGCGCGGAACGGGTAGTCGGTGTCGTTGCTGCGCTGCTTCAGCTCGCCGGCCGGGATCACCAGTCGCCGGCCCGGGAAGGCCGCCGACACCGCGTCGCGGCGGGCTGCGGCGAAGGGCGCCTGGACGCGCGCGGGCGGTGCGGAGTCCGGCCGTTCGGCCCATCCGGTGGAGATGGTGTCGAGGAAGCCCTGACCGAACGGCTGGCGACGATTGGTGCTCGTCGAGGGCTGCGTCGCGGGGGTGGCCGTGTCGTCGGCTGCGCTGCTCATGCGTCCAGTCTCGCACGGGCGCGAACACCCGCGGCAGGCTCAGCCGGCGGGCTCGTACTGCACGATCAGGGGGCGATGGTCCGACCCCGAGCCGTCCATCGCGCGCAGCACGAGCGAGCCCGATGGGCGCCACCGGTCGGTCGCCATGACGTGGTCGATCGGCGCGCCGAGGATGGCCGGGACGCTGGACGACCACGTGCCCAGCGCGCCGTTGCCGGTCTCGACCGCGGCGTCGGTGCAGTGGCCGAGCGTGCCTCCGTCGATGCCGAGGCCCGACATGTGGTCGACCGTGGCGTTGAAGTCGCCGGCCATGATGACGTCGCCGTCGACGCACTGGTCGGCGAGCCACTGCAGGTCGTCCCGCCAGCTCTGCATGTAGCTCTGCCGCGGAGCCACGGCGTGGACGGCCACGACGATGGGCCCCTGTCCCGACACCGGCATCGCGACGGCGCTCGGCACCGTCGAGGTGTTGCTGGTGCCGTTCTGCGACGATTCGATGACGGCGTAGTCGCCCATCTCGGGAGAGATCAGCAGCGTCGTGGATCCGGCATCCCATTCCGTGGACGGGTCCTCCGCGTGGTGCGCCCACATCCGGTGCCCGAGATCGCGCATCGCGATGGCGACCCGCTCGCCCGTCTCGATGGTCGTCTCGGGAAGCGCCACGATGTCGGCATCCATCGCCACGGCGATCTTCGCGATCGTCTCGGGCGCCGTGGCCGGGCCCGCGGTGTTCCACGTCATGACGCGGACGCTCGTCTCGGTCTTCACCGGCAGCGGGTCGGTGCCGAGGCCTCCGCGGGCTGCGATCACGCCCAGGTTCGCCACGGCCGCGACGCCCGCGACGACGGCGATCGAGAGTGCGAGAGCCCGGATCGGACGCGCGATGGCCAGCAGCAGCGCGACCACGGCGGCCGCGATGAAGACGCCGGCGAGGACGCCGCGGAACGAGACGATCTGCGCGATCGGGAAGACCCGCTCGACGCGGAAGAACGCCGGCCACGTCAGCACCGCCGCACCGATGGCGCACAGCACGGTGAAGAGGATCCCGAGCAGGCGAAGCACGACCGCGAGCCTATGCGAGCAGCCTGGGAGATCCGTCAGCACCCGGGGCGTGGCGCGCGACATGCGCATCCGATCGCCGCGCGCCGCCGCGCTACGCTCGGAGGATGCCGGGACCGCAGCGCTTCGAAGGGCCGAGCGACCTGCACCTGCATTCCGCGCACTCGGACGGCACCCAGCCGCCCGCCGAGGTCATGGCGTCGGCGCACCGCCACGGCGTGCGCACGGCGGCGCTGACCGACCACGACACGACGTCAGGATGGGCGGAGGCGGCCGAGGCGGCGGCATCCCTCGGCATGAGCTTCATCCCAGGGATGGAGCTGTCGGCACGCCACGAATGGCGCAGCGTGCACGTGCTCGCGTACCTTCCCGACCCGGACGAGCCCGCGCTGCGAGCGGAGACCACCCGCATCCGGTCGTCGCGGCTCGACCGCGCCCGCCTGATGGCCGACCGCATCGCGCGGGACTACGACCTGGTGTGGGACGACATCCTCGCCCAGACCACCGACGGCGCGACCGTCGGGCGCCCGCACATCGCCGACGCGCTGGTGGCGCGCGGCTTCGTGCGCGACCGCGCAGAGGCGTTCTCGGGGATCCTGAGCCCGCGCGGCGACTACTACGTCGCCCTGTACGCCCCCGATCCGGTGACCGCCGTCAGACTCGTCGTGGGCGCCGGGGGAGTGCCGGTCATCGCCCACCCGGCCGGCAGGGCGGGCCTGCTGCCGATGCCGCTGCTGGAGCGGATGCTCGGCGCCGGCCTCGCCGGGTTCGAGCTCGGCCACCGCGAGAACCGCGAGCCCGCGCTCGGGACGCTGCGCGCGCTGTGCCGCGAGCGCGACCTCATCGTGACAGGATCCAGCGACTACCACGGGCTCGGCAAGCCGAACGTCCCCGGCGAGAACACCACCGCGGACGACATGGTGGCCCGCATCGTCGCACGCGCAACGGGAAGCGCCCCCGTCCACCCTTAGGCGGACGGGGGCGCTCCCGTCTCTGCGAGGATCACGCGCTCCGCGCGAGGCGGATCAGGCGAGTGCCCTGGCCTTCAGGGCGTCGTACTCGGCCTGCGTGATGGTACCGGCGTCCAGGAGCGCCTTCGCCTTCGCGATCTCGTCGGCCGGGCTCGCCGCGGAGCCGCCGGCGACGGACTTGATGTAGGCGTCCTGCGCCTTCTGCATCTCGCCCGCCTCCCGCGCGCCGCGCTCGGCCATGCCCTTGCCGCGGGCGATCAGGTAGACCAGCAGCGTCAGGAACGGCACGAAGATCAGGAAGATGATCCACAGCGCCTTGAGCCAGCCGTTCAGGTTGCGGTCGCGGAACAGGTCGCCGATCACGGCGAACAGCGCGAAAAGGTAGACGACGAAGAAGAAGATCCAGAGGAACCACCAGATGATGTCCCAGAAGGATCCCCAGAATCCCTGGTATTCGTACGCGGTGGTGACGGCATCGAGGAATCGCACGATACGCCTTTCTTGAATGCGAGGTCACGGCGCGATAGACGCCGTGTGCGCTCACACTAGCGCCGCTGTCGCGCGGACGCCGTCATCGTCACCGGCGTCGTCGCATCACGCGCCGACGGGCGCGCCGCCCGCGGGCGCGGCGCCGCCGCGGCGCCGGCGCCGGCGCCGCGCCGGGGCGGGCTTGCCGTCGTGGTGCTCCTTGCCGCCGCCGTCGTGCGTCCCGCCGCCCTCCGACGAGCGATCGGCGTCGCCGCTCTGCGCGGCGTGGTCCCGCGACGTCTTGGCGCCGTCCCCGTCGCTCTCGAACGTCGAGCCGACACGCTCGTCCTGGCCGCCCGAGCGACGCCGGCGACGCCGGCGCGCGGGTGCCTGCCCGTTCGTCTCGACCTCGGCGGCGGCATCCGCAGCCCTCTCGGGCTGGACGCGGACGGCCTGGGTCTTCGGGGCGGTCACGATGCGCCCCTTCGTGCCGGCCGGGATGTCGAGATCGGTGAACAGATGCGGGCTCGACGAGTAGGTCTCGACGGGCTCGGGCTGACCGAACTCGAGCGCGCGGTTGATGAGGGCCCACTTGTGCAGGTCGTCCCAGTCCACGAACGTCACGGCGATGCCGGTCTTGCCGGCACGGCCGGTGCGACCCGCGCGGTGCAGGTAGGCCTTCTCGTCGTCGGGGATCGTGTGGTTGATGACGTGGGTGACGTCGTCGACGTCGATGCCGCGCGCGGCGACGTCCGTCGCGATGAGCACGTCCTTCTTGCCGGCCTTGAAGCCCGCCATCGAGCGCTCGCGCGCCTCCTGGCTCATGTCGCCGTGCACCGCGCCGGCGTTGAAGCCGCGGTCGCTGAGCTCGTCGACGAGCTTCTGGGCGGCCCGCTTCGTGCGCGTGAAGATCACGGTCTTGCCCCGACCGTCGGCCTGAAGGATCCGGGCGATGACCTCGTCCTTGTCGAGCGAGTGCGCCCGGTACACGAGGTGGCGGATGTTCGCCTGCGTGAGGCCCTCGTCGGGGTCCGTCGCACGGATGTGGATCGGGTTGGACATGAACCGCCGCGCGAGGGCGACGATCGGACCGGGCATGGTCGCGGAGAAGAGCTGCGTGTGACGGACCGCCGGGACCTTCGAGAAGATCTTCTCGATGTCGGGGAGGAAGCCGAGGTCGAGCATCTTGTCGGCCTCGTCGAGGACCACCTCGGTGGCGTTCGAGAGGTCCAGCAGGCGCTGATTGTTGAGGTCGATCAGGCGACCGGGGGTGCCCACCACGATCTGGGCGCCCGCCTTCAGCTGGTCGATCTGGCCCTCGTAGGCCTTGCCGCCGTAGATGGCCACGACGCTCGTCGAGCGGTTCGAGGTCAGCATGTCCATGTCCTCGTAGACCTGGACGGCCAGTTCGCGCGTGGGCACCACGATGAGCGCCTTCACGCCGTGGGCCGGGTCCGGGCCCAGTCGCTGCACCACGGGGATGCCGAAGCCGAAGGTCTTGCCGGTGCCGGTCTTGGCCTGGCCGATGATGTCCTGGCCGGGCAGGCCGAGGGGGATCGTCTGCTCCTGGATGGGGAACGCGTCGACGATGCCCTTCGCAGTGAGGGTGTCGACGATGTCCTGATCGACGCCGAGTTCGGCGAAGGTCGTCACGATATGTGCCTGTCCGGCAGTGGGATGCTGCCTGGGTTGGTGTCGCCCGGGCGCGGTTTCCGGCCTCGTCGAGGCCGCCGCGCGGGCGGAAGTGCGGTCCACGCCCTTCTTTCCCACAGGCGCGGGCGCCCCGATCCGACGCCGGGGACGACACCCACGATACCCGAGGTGCCCCCGGGGCACGCTTTCGGGCGCGCGCCCTCGTAGGCTTTCGTGCATGGTCAAGTGGTTCTGGGAGCGCCGCGACACGGGGCGCAAGCTCCAGCTCCGCTCGCGAGACGAGCTCAGCGGCGCGAATCGCGTCGACTTCGAGGAGCTGGCGCCCGACATCGACACGTTCCTGGGTCAGGCGGCGTATCTGCAGCTCGGCTTCTTCGAGACGCTGACCGAGCAGATCCAGACGATCCCCGAGCTCGCCGAGAAGGAGGCCGTCTCGCGAGCCGCCGGCGCGGCCCTGACCAAGCACGAGGCGCTCGTGGCGCTCATCAGGGAGCGGGGCGACGACCCCACTGAGATCATGCGCCCCTTCCGTGAGCCGCTGGACGCCTTCCGCGCCGCGACGCACGGCGTGCGGCCGCAGGAGACGCTGCTGTCCGTGCACATCACCGCCGGCATGCTGGACGACTTCTACCTCGCACTGTCGGCCAGCTACGGCGAGACCGGGGACCGCGTCGCGCGCATCCTGCTGGCGGACTCCGATCGTCAGGCGATCGTCGAGCTGATCGCCGAGACCATCTCCAGCGACCCGGAGTGGCGCTCGCTGCTGGCGCTGTGGGGCCGCCGTCTGGTCGGGGACACGCTGCTGATCGCACGCGCAGCGCTGCGGCCCACCCCGCGCGGGCTCGCCGCACAGGAGAAGGTCGAGCCGGTCTTCACCGAGCTGATGGCCGCGCACTCGCGGCGCATGGACGCCATGGGCCTGGCTGCCTGACGACGGCGCCGGCGGCGAGGGGGCGGCTCAGCCGATGCCGAGGCGGGCCTTCTCGCGGACGTCGTGCTGCACGCGGGCGCGCGACACCGCGATGACGGCGGGATACGTCACGACGATCGGGACGACCAGCGCCGCCAGCCACGGCCACGGGGTGTCGATGCCCACACCGAGCCAGGTGAGGATCGCCCACGCCGCGCCGGCGGAGACCGCGCCGATCATCGGCGCGAGCGCGACGCCGCGTGTCAGGCGCTGGTGCAGCTGGAAGTGGATGCCGGTGCCGATGACCGCGCCGAGGATGAAGGCGATGAGGATCTGCACGCCGGGCTCCGGATCAGGCGACGAAGCCGACGCGCCGCGACTCCTCGGAGCCGAGCTCGATGTACGCCAGCCCCGCGGTGGGGACGATGTACGAGTTGCCCTTCGCATCGGCGAACGTGACGTGCGTGGCGCCGGCGTCGAGCGCTGCGGCGACGGACTTCTTCACGTCGGCCGCCGGCTCGTTCGTCTCGAAGTTGAGCTCGCGGCCGGTGTTCGCGATGCCGATGCGGATCTCCACGTGACTGACCTCCTGCGCGGGGCGACGGTTGCTCGCTGAAAGGCTCAGGGCTCCCCGGGCGCATGGCAACTCTACGACACGCGCGCGTGGCATCCGCCGTCGCCGAAACGCTCTGAGCGAACGGTCGGATGTCGGTCGCACGCGTTACCGTCGAGGCATGGTCTCGGGAGGCGGTGAGCGCGGGGCGCTCCCATTCGACGCGCAGCAGCGCGCGGTGATCGCGCTGCCCGCCACCGCCTCGGGTGTCGTCGTCGGGGCACCGGGCACCGGCAAGACGGCGACCCTGGTGGCCCGCGTCGCGGCGCTCGTCGACGCCGGCGCCGACCCCGACTCGCTGCTGGTGCTCACGCCGTCGCGGCAGACCGCCACGGCGCTGCGCGACCGCCTCGGCCTGGCCGTCCGGGTGGCCACGAGCGGACCGCTGGCGCGGTCGGTCGCCTCCTACGCGTTCCAGATCGTCCGGGCGCACGCGGTGGCGGTCGACGCCGACCCGCCGCAGCTGCTCACCGGCGGCGACGAGGATCAGATCATCCGCGACCTCCTCGAGGGCGACGAAGAGGACGAGGCCGCCGGTGCGGCGCGCTGGCCCGACTGGCTCGGTCCGGCGATCCGCGGCACGGCGGGCTTCCGCACCGAGGTGCGGACGTTCCTGGCCGAGTGCACGACGCTCGGCATCGGTCCGCATCGGCTGCGCGACCTCGGCGAGCGCCACGAGCTGCCGGTGTGGGTGGCGCTGTCCTCCTTCTTCGCCGAGTACCTGCAGGTGCGCGACGGCATGCGCGGTGCGCATCGCGATGCCGCCGGCCTCGTCCGCGAGGCCGTGGGGCTCCTGCGCACCGCCCCCGCCGGCACACCGGCCGTCGACCGGGTCCGGGTGGTGCTCGTCGACGACGCGCAGGAGCTGACGCTCGGGGGCGTCGAGCTGCTCGAAGCGGTGCGCGCACGCGGCGCCGCCGTGCTGGCCTTCGGCGACCCCGACGTCGGCTCGGGGTCGTTCCGCGGCGCGACGCCGGAGAACTTCGCCCGCCTGGCGGGCTCGCTGGGCGAGGTGCACGTGCTGTCGGAGGGCCACCGCGGAACACCGTGGCAGCGTGTGCTCGTCGACCGGGTGACCGAGCGCATCGGGGCCGTCGGCGTGGTCTCGCACCGGCGCACGGGAGCCGACGGCGAGCCCGACGGATCGGTGCGCGCCCTGACGCTGCGCTCCCCGGCCGAGGAGTACGACGCGATCGCCCGGCTGCTGCGCGAGCGGCACGTCCACGGCGGCGTGCCGTGGCACGCGTGCGCCGTGATCGCGCACGACACCCGGCAGGTCTCCGCCCTGGAGGCCGAGCTGTCCGCGCGCGAGGTGCCGGCGCGGGCCGGCGGTCCCGGGCGCGCGCTCGGCAGCGTCCGGCCCGTCGCCGATCTGCTTCGCCTGATCGAGCTGGCGGCCCAGGACGAATGGGTGTTCGAGGACGTGTCCGCCGCGCTCGTCGGCACCTACGGCCGGCTCGACGTCATCGAGCTGCGGCGGCTGCGGTCGGTGCTCCGTCACGCGGAGCTGCGGCTGGCGGTCGATCCGGCGCATGATTCCGCGGAACCCGAGCGCTCCGGGCGGGACCTGATCCTCTCCGCCATGCGCCGGCCGATCGAGTTCGACGTGCTCGACACGCGGGAGGCGCGCCGCGCGGCGTCCCTCGCGCGCACCCTCGCCGTGCTGCGCGACGACCTCGAGCGCGGTGCGACCGCCCACGAGCTGCTGTGGACCGCGTGGGACAGGAGCGGTCTCGAGCGCGCCTGGTCCGAGCTCGCCCGCGGGAACGGTCCGCTCGCCGAGCAGGCGAACCGCGACCTCGACGCGCTCGTCGCCCTCTTCCAGGCGGCCAAGCGCTTCGTCGAGCGATCGCTGGACGCCGATCCGCGCGTCTTCGTCCGGTCGATCCTCGACAGCGGCGTCGCCGAGGACCGCCTCGAGGCTCCGACGCGCGCCGACAGCGTCCGCGTGATGACACCCGCCGGTGCGCTGGGCCTCGAGTTCGACACGGTCGTCATCGCCGGCGTCCAGGATGCGGTGTGGCCCAACACCCGCCTGCGGGGCAGCCTGCTCGACACCTGGCGCCTCGCCGATGCGGCCAGCCGCGCCGACGGCGAGGCGATCGGCACATTCGACCGGCGCCGGGCCGCGATGCACGACGAGCTGCGCCTCCTGGCGCGGGCCCTGTCGCGCGCCACCGCCCTGACGATCGTCACGGCCGTCGACGACGACGACACCGGTCCGAGCGTCTTCTTCGAGCTGCTGCCGGATCCCGAGCCGCTCGACCTCGATCACCCGGTCTCGCTGCGAGGCCTGGTCGCACGCCACCGCCGCACGCTCACCACGGCCGGCATGCGCGGTCTCGTCCCGGCGCAGCCGGTGCCCGCTCAGAGCGTCGGGTCGGTGGCGCGGGCGGCCGAGCAGCTCGCGCTGCTGGCCGATGCCGGCGTACCCGGCGCCTCGCCACGCGAGTGGTACGGCATCGCCGCGCCCACCTCGACGGGCGCGCTGCGCGACCTGGAGCGCGAGGACGTGCGGGTGTCGCCGTCGCGGCTGCACGCGCTGGAGGAATGCGAGCTCAACTGGGTCATCGGCGATCTGGGCGGCGACCCGGGCAGCACGACGGCCGGTCTCGGCACGATCATCCACGCTGCCCTCGAGCACGCGACCGGCAGCGATGAGACATCGCTCTGGGCCGAGGTCGAGGCGCGCTGGGGGGAGCTGGCTTTCGAGGCGGCGTGGCGGGACCGCGCCGAGCAGACCCGCGCCCGCGACCTCGTGAGGAGGCTGCACCTGTACCTGCGCCGCTTCGAGGACTCCGGCGGCACCCTCATCGGCGCCGAGCCGCATTTCGAGGTCGACATCCCCCTCGACGACGACGCCCGCCCCGTCGGCGGCGACCCGCACCGCGTCGTGCTGTCGGGGTACATCGACCGCGTCGAGCTGACCCCCGAGGGCAGCGTCGTCATCCTCGACCTGAAGACCGGCAAGCGCGAGCCGCAGACCGATGCCAAGGTGCTCGACAACCCGCAGCTGGCGGCCTATCAGCTCGCCTTCGAGGCGGGGGCGATCCCCGCGGCGAGCGGCCATGCCCCGGGAGGCGCGAAGCTGCTGGTCCTGCGGCCCACGGCCACCAAGGCCGACTACGCCACGCCCTGGCAGCCGCCGTTCGACGACGAACGGCGCGACGCGTTCCTCGGTCGCATCCGCGCGGCGGTCTCGGTCATGCGCGGCGAGTCGTTCACCGCGCCGTACGAGGAGCACTGCCGCGACGAGCACGCGTACGGCCTCTGCCGCATCCACACCATCGGTGCGGTGAGCGCGTCGTGACGATGATCGACCCGCCCACCGCCGCGGCGACGGCGCCCGCCGGAACCACCACCACGCCTCGCCTCCCCGCACGGGTCATCGCCGCGGCGCTCGGCCAGTTCCCGCCCACGGACGAGCAGACCGCGGTGATCGAGGCGCCGCTGGCTCCGGCGCTCGTCGTCGCGGGCGCGGGCAGCGGCAAGACCGAGACCATGGCGGCCCGCGTGGTCTGGCTGGTCGCCAACGGCATCGTGCGGCGCGACGAGGTCCTCGGCCTCACCTTCACGCGCAAGGCGGCGGGCGAGCTCGCCGAGCGGATCCAGAAGCGCCTCGCGCGCCTGGCCGAGTTCGAGCGCCGCGGCCTGCTTCCGGCTCTTCCGGCGCTCGCCGAGGCCGGGCGCCTCGACGTCTTCGGCGAGCTCGAGCGATCGGGCGTCGAGGGCGCCCGCGCCACCGCCGAGCGGCACCGTCTGCTGGATGCGCTCGCGAGTTCGGTCGGCGCCCAGGCCCAGTCGTCGGCCGAGGACGCGCTCCTGCACCGCCCCACCGTCGCCACCTACAACAGCTTCGCGGATCAGATCGTGCGCGAGCATGCGCTGCGGATCGGACGGGATGCCGAGGCCGCCGTCCTCTCGGAGTCCGCGGCGTGGCTCCTCATGCGGCGGGTCGTCTTCGCCTCCGACGACCCTCGCCTCGAGGTGCGGGCGGAGGCCGTGCGCACGATCGTCGATGCGGCGCTGCGCATCGCGCGCGACGGCGTCGACAACCTCGTCGACTTCGACGAACTGGCCGCCTTCCCGGCGCTTTTCCAGGCCGTGCGCGATCTGCCGTCGACGAACAAGCGCACGACGGTGTACGCCGACGTCGCCGAGGCCGTCGAGAAGGTCGGCGCGCTCTCGCTGCTGTCCGACCTCGCCCGCGAGTACGCCGCAGAGAAGCGGCGTCTCGGCGTCATCGACTTCTCAGACCAGGTGGCGGGCGCGCTCGAGGTGGTGGCCAGTCACCGCGCCGTCGCCGACGAGCTGCGCGAACGCTATCGTGTCGTGCTGCTGGACGAGTATCAGGACACCTCGGTCGTGCAGACCGACCTCCTGGCCGCTCTCTTCGCCGGCACGGGCGTCATGGCCGTCGGCGACCCGCACCAGGCCATCTACGGGTGGCGGGGCGCGAGCGCCGGCAACCTCGGCGGCTTTCCCGCGGCGTTCTCGCCGGATGCCCCGTGCGCCCGGTACTCGCTGCTGACGAGCTGGCGCAACAGCGCGTCGGTGCTGGCCGCGGCCAACGCCGTGCTTGCGCCGCTCGCGGCATCGGCGTCGGTGCCCGTGCAGGAGCTCCGCGCGCGTCCCGGCGCGCCGGGCGGGCTGGTCGAGCTCGGTTTCGACGCCGACCTCGACACCGAGGCCGACCGGGTCGCGGAGTGGTTCGCCCGCGTCCGCGCCGAGCGAGCGCAGGCAGGCCTCGCCACCACCGGGGCGATCCTGTTCCGCAGCAAGAAGCACATGGTGCGGTTCGGCGACGCGCTGGGGCGCCGCGGGATCCCGCACCGCATCCTGGGGCTCGGGGGACTGCTCTCCACCCCGGAGGTGGTCGACGTCGTCTGCGCGCTGCGGGTGATCAGCGACCCCTCGGCCGGCTCCGCCCTCATCCGGCTGCTCAGCGGACCGCGGTGGTCGATCGGGCTGCCGGATCTGCGCGAGCTCGCGGCACTCGCCCGTCGCCTGGCCCGCCACGATGCGTCGTTGCAGCCGCTCGCGCCCGAGGTGGTCGAACGCATCCGCGGCAGCGCCGGAGATGACGACGGCTCGCTCGTGGACGCGCTGGACTTCGTGCTGCGTCACAAGCCCGACCACGGCTGGCTGTCGGGGTTCACGCCCGACGCGAGGGAGCGGCTGCGCGATGCGGCGTCGGTGTTCGCGGGCCTCCGCCAGGCGACCGCGATGCCCATTCCCGAGCTGGTGCGGCTGATCGAGCTCGAGCTGAGGCTCGACATCGAGCTCGCGGCGAACGAGTCGCGAGGTCCTGCCCGCGTGGCTTCGGCGCAGCTGCGCGCGTTCGTCGACGAGGTGCACGCCTTCCTGGCGGCCGATGAGACGGGGTCCCTGTCGAGCCTGCTCGCGTGGCTCGACCACGCCGAGCAGTTGGACGAGTTCGCCCCGCGCACCGAGCCGCCCGAGGACGACGTGGTGCAGCTGCTGACGATCCACGGATCCAAGGGCCTCGAGTGGGATGCCGTCGCCGTGGTGCGCATGGTCAAGGACGAGCTGCCCAGCGCGCCGCGCGACACGAAGGCCTGGCTGGGCTTCGGCGTGCTGCCGTTCACGTTCCGCGGAGACTCCGCATGGCTCCCCGAGCTCGGGTGGCGGTCGGCGCAGACGCAGCAGGACCTGAAGGCGGCGATGGAGGCGTTCATCGAGGCGAACCGCGCGCGCCAGCTCGAGGAGGATCGTCGCCTGGCGTACGTCGCCGTCACCCGGGCACGCGAGCATCTGCTCCTCACGGGCGCCACGTGGTCGGGCACCAAGCGTCCTCGCGCCCGCAGCACGTTCTTCACCGAGATCGCCGCGGCACTGGGCGTGACCCTCTCCGACGACGAGCCGGGCGAAGATCCGTACCAGGGCGAGCGCCGGGTGCTCCAGTGGCCGATCGACCCGCTCGGGGCGCGGCGCGCCGCCGTCGTACAGGCGGCCTCGGCGGTCGACGACGCCGCCGCCGGGCCTCGCGCGGCGCTCGATCCGCAGGCGGCGCTGCTGCTGGCCGAGCGGGACGCCCGCCGCGCCCGCCCGGTGCACACCGCCCCCACACGCATCGCCGCGTCACGCTACAAGGAGTACGTCGCCGACCTGGAGGGCACGCTGGCGAGCATCGCCCGCCCGATGCCCGAGCGCCCGTTCCGCCAGACGCGCCTGGGGACGCTCTTCCACGCGTGGGTCGAACAGCGGTCCGGTCGTGTGGGGCTCGGCGGATCCATCGACGACGCGCTCTGGGAGACGGATGACGAGGCGCCCGACACGGAGGCCTCCGTCGAGGACGCCGCGGCCCTCGACCGCCTGCGCGAGCGGTTCCTGGCCTCCGAGTGGGCCCCGCTGCAGCCGATCGAGGTCGAGACCGAGATCGATTTCGCGACCACCGGGCCCGACGGGCTGCCGCA
This sequence comes from Microbacterium sp. ZXT2-5, assembly GCF_055329545.1. Classification (NCBI taxonomy): domain Bacteria; kingdom Bacillati; phylum Actinomycetota; class Actinomycetes; order Micrococcales; family Microbacteriaceae; genus Microbacterium; species Microbacterium sp. ZXT2-5. The sequence continues at coordinate 26,006 of NZ_JBUZWD010000002.1, forward strand.
CATCGTCATCTGCAAGCTCGACGCCGTCTACCGGCGGGCCGATCGCGGCGGTCGCATCGAGATCGTGGATTGGAAGACGGGCGTGGCACCGCGCACCGCGGCCGAGAAGGACGAGCGGATGCTGCAGCTCGAGCTGTACCGGCAGGCGTACCACGCCAAGCACGGCGTCCCCCTCGAGGACATCGACGTCGCGCTCTACTACGTCGCCGAGGATGTCGTCCTGCGCGGCTGACAGCTACGGGCGAGTGCCGGGTCCGGACCGACGTCAGTCGGCGAGCCAGCGACGCAGCGCCGCCTCGGACGCGCGCTCCGCCTCCGCTGCGGCATCCAGGCCGTCCGCCGACCCCGACCCTGACCCCGTCTCGGCGCGCGCTCCCGCTGCCGCCGGCACCGGGAGCTGGATGGGTGCCGTCGACAGGTCGTCGGGCCCGGCGTCGGGACCGGCGTCCGCGTCGGTGTCGGGCAGGTCGACGTCGTCCGTCACCCACTGCGCGAGCTCTTCGGGATCGTAGGCGTCGGTGTGCATCGAGGTGTCGACGGTCGGCGCGGAGGCCTCGGGCATGCGCTCGAGCAGTGCGATCGCGTCGTCGACGCCGAGGCCCTCGCGGGGGACGATGTCGTCGGTCGAGACGCCCCCGGCGAGCGACTCGAGCAGATCCACCGCATCGGCGACGATGTCCTCGCGGCCCTCATCGTGCCCGTGCACGAGCCACTTGGCGAACTCCAGCTCCGCGTACAGGCGGGCGCGCTCGCGGGCGCGGGAGTCCGGTGCCCGGCCGCTCGCGGCGACATACGAGGCGTAGACGTCCTCGGCCGCCTCAGGCGCCGAGGCCAGCCACTGCAGGTCCGTCGCGGGATCGCCGATCGACAGGCCGTGCCACTCCAGCAGGCCGGTCACGGTCGGCACGCCGTCGAGATCCTCGAACAGGAAGGACGCAGCCCCCGCGCCGCCGAGCACGACGGCCGATTCGAAGCGCCACAGGTCGTCGGAGTCGACGGCGCGATGCCAGCGCGCCGCGAGGCTCATGGGCAGCCGGCGCGTCGCCGTCGCCCGGTCGATGAGGCGCCCGGCGTCGGCCCGCACCTGCTGCGGTGTCCGCGCGGGCAGACCCTCGGTCTTCACGACGGAATGCGGAAGCGCGTGCAGGGCCGCCAGCGCGGCGCCGAGCGACGTCGCCGCTCCGCGGCCGGGAGGGAGGTGCACCGCATCGACCCGGTACCCGGGCAGGAAGTCGACGACGACGACGCGGCTGCCGCCGAGGCCCGTCTCGCCGAGCAGCTCCGGAGCGCGGAACGGGAGGAGGCCGCGCACGCCCGGCGTGAGGGCTCGCAGCGCCCGCGCCTCCGCGGCCAGCTCCTCGGCGGCCGACGCGGCAGCGGGAACCCGCACGACGACGCGCCGGCCGTCGTCGAGGTCCGCCACCGCGGTGTCGTAGCGACCGGTCGCTCCCTCGGTGAGCGCACCGACTCCCACGACCCCGACCCGCGGCAGAGCCGACGTGACGGACGCGGCTAGAGTGAGGGGTGAGCGTGCCATGTGCCCAGGGTAGGTCGGTCGCGCTCGTCCGTCCCCGCGCCACGCCCGGCCCAGATCGACGAAGCGGAGCATGTCCGATGACGGCGCCCGACAGCACCACACTTCCGCCGCCGGCCGGTCCAGGGCTCGACCGCGCGGCCGAAGAGCGGCTCGCACCGGGGCTGGTCGACGAGCTCCGGGCGGATGCCGCGACGCAGGTCCTCGCGATCGCGGGCGACACCGCGCCGCTGGCCACGCCCGACGCGCTGCGGTGGGTGGCACCGTCCGAGGTGCCGGCCGGCGCCGAATGGGCCTTCCTCGGCCGTGACGCCGACGGCGCCGCTCTGCTGGCGGCGGTGTTCCCGGCGCAGGAGGACGAGCTGTTCGCCACGGCGTCCGGCTGGGCCGCGCTCCGCGCCGTGGGCGGCGCGCTGTCGTCCCGCGACGCGAGCGCCTTCGTCGAGGCGCTGAGCCTCGGCCGATGGCTCCTCGACGCGCCCTTCTGCCCGGCGTGCGGCGCCCGCACCGACCTCGGCGATGCCGGCTGGTCGCGGCGGTGCCCGAACTGCGGTCGCCAGCACTTCCCCCGCACCGACCCCGCGGTGATCGTCGCCATCACGAGCGCCGAGGACCCCGACGCCCTGCTGCTCGGCTCGAACGCGCTGTGGGGTCCCGAGCGGTTCTCGTGCTTCGCCGGCTTCGTCGAGGCGGGGGAGTCGCTCGAGGCCGCGGTGCGGCGCGAGGTGTTCGAGGAGTCTGGGATCGCCGTCGGCGCGGTGACCTACTGCGGCTCCCAGGCCTGGCCGTACCCGCGGTCGCTCATGGTCGGCTTCCTCGCCACGGCGCGCGACGACGCTTCGGCGCGCGCGGACGGCGAGGAGATCGCCGCCGTCCGGTGGTTCACGCGTGACGAGATCGGGCGCGCGCTGGCCGGCGAGGGCGAGGTGGTCCTTCCCGGACGGGCGTCGATCGCGCGCCGTCTCATCTCGGACTGGCACGCGGAGCGGGTATGAGCACCGGTGCCCTCGCCGGGCTCGACGACCGTCAGCTCGAGGCTGCGACGGCGCTCCGCGGGCCGGTCGTCGTGCTGGCCGGTGCCGGCACGGGCAAGACGCGCGTCATCACCCACCGCATCGCGCACGGCGTCGACACCGGCGCATACTCCCCACAGCGGGTGATGGCGGTCACCTTCACGACCAAGGCCGCCGGCGAGATGCGCGGGCGACTGCGGGCGATGGGTGTCAACGGCGTCGCCGCACGCACCTTCCACGCGGCGGCGCTCGCGCAGCTGAACTACTTCTGGCCGACGCTGGCGCGCGACACCGCGCCGGCGATCGTCGACAACAAGGTGCGTCTGCTCGCCCATGCGGCCGACGGCATCGGCCTCGATCCCGACGTGGCCACGCTCCGCGACGTCGCCTCCGAGATCGAGTGGCGCAAGGTCTCGATGATGGGCATCGACGACTACGCCGCCGCCCGTCCGGGCGGGGTGGGGCGCCTCTCCGTCGACCGGGTGGTCGCCCTGCAGCGCGCGTACGAGAAGCTCAAGGACGAGCGCCGGCAGCTCGACTTCGAGGACGTGCTGCTCGCCTGCGCCGGCATGCTCGAGGCCGAGCCCCAGGTCGCCAAGGCCGTGCGCGAGCAGTACCGCCACTTCACCGTCGACGAGTTCCAGGACGTCTCGCCGCTGCAGAACCGCCTGCTCGAGCTCTGGCTCGGCGACCGCCGGGACCTCTGCGTCGTCGGCGACGCGAGCCAGACGATCTACTCCTTCGCCGGGGCGGACGCGCGCTTCCTCCTGGAGTTCCCGTCCCGGTACGAGGGCGCGCGCATGGTGCGCCTGGAGACGAACTACCGATCGGATGCCGCGATCCTCGCGGTCGCCAACGAGCTCATGCGCGGGCGGCCCGGTGCCCTCCACCTGGAGGCGGCGTCCTCTCGCGGCGACGCGACCGCGTCCGACGTCATCCCGACGGTGACCGCGTTCGAGGACGACCGCGCCGAGGCACGTGCCGTGGCCGCCCGGATCGCGGAGCAGATCGCCGGGGGCGCGGACCCTGGCCACATCGCCGTGCTCTACCGCTCCCATGCCCAGTCGGCGGAGCTCGTCGCCGCGCTGTCGGACGCCGGCATCGCGACGACGGTGCTCGGCGGCCGCCGGTTCTTCGACATGCCCGAGGTCCGGCAGGCGGTGATGGAGCTGCGGGCGGCGTCGATCGCTCCCATAGAGAGCGGCTTCGTCGACACGGTGCGCGACATCCTTCGCTCGCGGGGCCTCACTGACGAGCCTCCTGCCGCGGGCGGTGCGCTCCGCGACGCCTGGGAGGCGCGCGCGGCGCTCCTGCGCCTGGCGCAGGAAGCGCCCGCGGGCACCACCCTGCGCGCGTTCACCGACGAGCTCACCGCTCGCGCGAAGGTCCACGACGAGCCGGCTATGCGGACGGTCACCCTCGCGACGCTCCATGCGGCCAAAGGCCTGGAGTGGGATCACGTGCATCTCGTCGGAGTGGCCGAAGGGCTGCTGCCGATCTCGTACGCGACCACGTTCGAGCAGGTCGACGAGGAGCGCCGCCTGGCCTATGTCGGGATCACGCGGGCCGGGCGGACGCTGTCGCTGACCTGGTCTCGAGGGGTGCGGGAGCGGCAGCCGTCGCGCTTTCTCCGAGAGATCGGCAGCGGCAGTCTGCGTGCGGGCGGTGCGAGCGCACGGTCCGGTGCAGCGAGTCGCCGCGCAGCGCCACCGACCGCGTCCGGGGCGGCGCGGGGCTCTGCGCGCGCTCCGCGATGAGTCGCCCCGCGACGATGCCCGCCTCCCACAGCACCGCGGGTGCGACCTCGACCGGTCTTCCCAGCAGCTGAGCGGCGACGACCGGCCACGACGGGTCCTCGTCGCGACGGGCGGCCGCCACGCACGCGAGGCAGGCGGTGCGGCCGGGCACGACGAAAGGGCCGATCTCGGCGCCCGTGCCGGTGAGCGCGACGGTGACATGGACGCGGTCGGCGGCCATGAGCGCCGCCGCGGAGCCAGGCGGAACGACGCGGTGGACGACCAGCAGCACCGCCGATCCCGGGGGAGAATCCGTCACCGCGTCGAAGCGGTGGGCGACCGCCACGTCGGCCCCCGACGCCGAGGCGCCCGCGGCGATCGCGTCGCGCTGCTCGTCGGGAACGTGATCCTCGCACCGCACGGTGATCCGCGGGCGCGGCGGGGGATCCTCGGCCAGGCACCCTCGCAGCTGTGCGAGCAGGCGGCTCGCAGCGGCGGCGTCGGGCGCGCCCATCGCCTGCGCGAGGGGCGTGAAGGCGGAATCCGGGATGCCGCGCTCCAGCTCGCTCACCAGCCGCAGCATCCACGGCTCGGGGTCGGGAAGCACGGCGACCGGCTCCGAGCCGAACTGGAGGACGGTGTCTGTCCGCCACACCGGCGGGTGCGAGGGGTCGAGGCGCAGCATGCCCTGATCCTGCCCGAGCGACGCGGCGCCCGGATGCCTGTCCACAGGGGCGGGCGGCGAACCGCCTCCGGCCGCGAGCCTGGGGAGGAGGCGGTGCAGCCCGGCTCAGACCGGGCGGTGATCGTCCGGGGCGCTGCCCTCGTCGTCGCCGCGACCCTGTTCGTCGAGTCCGTCGGCCTCGGGCACCTCGCCCGCCAGCAGCCGCGCGAGGGCGTCATCCAGTTCATCCCTCGCCGGCTCCTCGCCGCGGGCGCGGGCCTCCAGCCGTGCCACGAGCGCAGCCGGATCGTCGATGTCGGCGGCGCTCGGCATGAGGTCGGGGTAGTCCCACAGCGCGTCCCGGGCGCTCGCGCCGACGGCATCCGTCACCGCGCGCCACATCGCGGCGGCCTCGCGCATGCGGCGCGGCCGGATCTCGAGGCCTACCAGCGAGCCCAGCGCGCGCTCCGCCGGACCGCCTACGGCACGACGGCGGCGCACCGCCTCGGCGATCCGCTGCGCGGCAGGAAGGCGCGAGGTGGCGGTCTCGGTCACGACCTCGACCCACCCCTCGATGGTGGCGAGGAGATTCTCGAGGCGGGCCAGCGCCGCGTCCTGCGCTTCGGAGCGCGCGGGCAGCAGCGCGCCGCTCTCGATGGCGCTGCGCAGCTCGTCGGGATCGGACGGGTCGAAGCGCGAAGCGAGGTCTTCGAGCGCGTCGGTGTCGACGTGCACGCCGCGCGCGAAGTCGGTGACCTGCGAGATGACGTGCAGCCGCAGCCAGCGGGCGTGGCGGAACAGTCGTGCGTGCGCGAGCTCCCGCGTCGCGACGTACAGGGCCAGCTGGTCTTCCGGCACCTCCAGGTCGCGGCCGAAGTCGGCGAAGTTCTGCGGCAGAATGGCGGCCTCGCCGTCGGGCATGAGCGGGATGCCCACGTCACCGCCGCTCACGACCTCCTTCGAGAGACTGCCGACGACCTGCCCGAGCTGCGAGGCGAACAGCGAGCCCCCGACGGTGCGCATGAGCCGTCCGGCGCCCTGCACCATCGCCTGCATGTCCTCGGGCGCCTGCTCGCTGAGCGCCGTCGTCAGAGCGTCGGCGATGCTCGTCGCGACGGGCTCCGCGAGCTCCTGCCACACCGGCAGCGTGGCCTCGACCCACCCGCCGCGGGTGATCGTCGCCGGGGGAGCGGGAAGCTCCGAGATCGTCGTCGCCTCGCTGAGCCACAGCGTCGCCAGCGAGAACGCCTGATCGAGGTCGGTGCGCTGGCCCGCGGTGACGCCCAGTCCCTCCTGGTTGGCGATGTGCAGCGCCTGGCGCTTGGCGAGGTCCCACGAGATGCCCTCGTCGGCGCCCGCGAACGCTCCCTGCAGCTGGCGCATGACGGCCTGCATCATGGCGGGGTCGATGTTCATCCCCGACAGCCGCGACAGCTGCTCGGCGTCGAGGTCGCCCGCGGCGCCGCCGAACAGCTGGCGCATGAGCTCCTGGAAGTCGTCCTCGGGACTGCGGTCGTCGTCTGCCACTTCAGTCGCCTTTCAGCCGGTCGGGACCCACGCGCTCTACGCTAGTCGCAGCATCCGTCGCACTCCCCGGCAGGGACCCCGTACGCCTTACGCCGGTCGCGAACGACCAGCGAATCCACCCAAGGCACGGAAGAGAGGTCCCGCGTGGCCCTGTTCGACGAGAACTCCACCATCGAGCCCGCCCCGCGGCAGCGCATGTCGCGGCGGACGGTCGCCGGTGTGTGGGCCCTCGCGGTGGCGATGGTGGCGCTGCTGGTCATCACCTTCCTGCCGACGTCGTACGTGATCCAGCAGCCGGGACCGGTGTACAACACCCTGGGCACCGCCGAGAACTCCGACGGCGAAGAGGTCCCGCTGATCTCCGTCGAGGGCGCCGAGACCTTCCCGACGGACGGCTCCCTCGACCTCCTCACGGTGCAGGTGCAGGGCAACCGCGAGCAGACCCCGTCGTGGTTCGAGCTGGCGCTGGCATGGTTCGACCCGACCAGGGCGGTGCTCCCGATCGACTCGATCTTCCCCGAGGATCAGACGACCGAGCAGCGCAACCAGGAGAGCGCCGCCATGATGATCGACTCGCAGCACGAGGCGACCGCGGCCGCGCTCACCGAGCTGGGGTACGACGTCGGCGGCCAGCTCGCCGTCTACTCCGTGATCGACGGCGCCGCCGCGGAGGGGCTGCTCGAGCAGGGCGACATCATCCTCGCCGCCGACGGCGAGGAGGTGACGGATGCCGCCACCCTGCGCCGTGTCATCAACGACGGCGAGGGCGCCGCCGTCGAGCTCCTCGTCGATCGGGCGGGCCAGGAGGAGACCGTGGAGGTGACGCCCGAGGAGACCGTGCTCGACGGCGAGGAGACGTGGCTCATCGGCGTGAACCTCACCACCGACTACGAGTTCCCCATCGACGTGACGATCCAGCTCAACAACGTCGGCGGTCCGAGCGCCGGCATGATGTTCGCGCTGGGGATCATCGACACCCTCACCCCCGGCGAGCTCAACGGCGGGCAGCAGGTCGCCGGCACCGGCACCATCTCGGCGGACGGCACCGTCGGACCCATCGGCGGCGTCCGGCAGAAGATGTGGGGCGCGGTGGATGCCGGGGCGGAGTGGTTCCTGTCCCCGGAGGCGAACTGCGACGAGGTCGTCGGGCACATCCCGGGTGATCTGCGCGTGTTCGCGGTCGAGGATCTCGACGACGCTATGGCGGTGCTCGACGCCGTTCGCGAGGACGGCGACCTGGACGCGCTGCCCACCTGCACCGCACGCTGACGCGCGGCGATCGTTCCCGAAACGTTGCGCGTTTCGGAGAGTTCGCCCAGGCAGGACAAGGCAGGGCCTGGGAATCCGCCGCCTAGGATGGGATCGTGACCACGACCTCGTCGCCGACTCCGGCCACACCTTCCCGCACCAGACGCGTCATCGCCATCACCCTCGCGGTCATCGCCGGACTCGTGGTGGCGTTCTTCGTCTTCGCAAGCCTCTACGCCGACTGGCTCTGGTACGACCAGCTGGGGTTCTCGGAGGTGCTGCTGACGCAGTGGATCGCGCGCGTGATCATGTTCGCGGTGGGCTTCCTCGGCATGGCGGTGCCGGTGTGGCTCGCCATCCAGCTCGCCTACCGCCTGCGTCCCGTGTACGCGCGGCTGAGCTCGCAGCTGGACCGGTACCAGGAGGTCGTCGAGCCGCTGCGACGCCTGGCGATGTGGGGCATCCCCGTCTTCTTCGGCTTCTTCGCCGGCTTCGCCGCGTCGGCGCAGTGGGAGACCACCTGGCTGTGGTTCAACGGGGTCGCCACCGAGACCACCGACCCGGAGTTCGGGCTGGACACCGGCTTCTACATGTTCGCGATGCCGTTCTGGACCGCGCTGGTGGGCTTCGCCTCGGCCGTGCTGCTGGTGTGCCTCCTCGTCACCGCCCTCGTGTCGTACCTGTACGGCTCGGTGCGCATCGGCCAGCGCGAGCTGCGCATCTCGAAGTCGGCGCGCATCCAGCTCGCCGTGATCGCGGGCCTCTACCTCCTCGTGCAGGGGGTGAGCCTGTGGCTCGACCGGTTCAAGACCCTCGTCGAGTCCGGTGCCGACGGGCGCATCACCGGCCCCGGCTACACCGGCGTCAACGCCATCATCCCCGGGCAGACGATCCTCGCGTTCGCGGCGGTCATCGTCGCGATCCTGTTCTTCGTGACGGCCATCATCGGCCGCTGGCGCTACCCGCTCATCGCGACGGCGCTGCTGGTCGTCTCGGCGATCGTCGTCGGCGTCGGGTACCCGTGGGTGGTCAACACGTTCCAGGTGCAGCCGAACCGGTTCACGCTGGAAGAGGAGTACTACCAGCGCAACGTCGACATGACCCACGAGGCTTATGGGGTCGCCGGTCTCGAGCAGCAGGACTTCACCGCGGTGACCGACGTCGCGGCCGGGCAGCTCCGCGACGACGCGGCCACGACAGCGCAGGTGCGGATCATGGACCCGGCGATCATCTCGCCGAACATCCGTCAGCTCGAGCAGTACCGCTCGTACTACCAGTTCGCCGATCCGCTCGACGTCGACCGCTACGCGATCGACGGCGTCTCCCAGGACACGATCGTGTCGGTGCGCGAGCTGAACCTCGACCAGCTCGGCAACGCGGCGGACTGGCAGAACTCCGCCGTCGTCTACACGCACGGCTACGGGCTCGTCGCCGCGAAGGGCAACGACCGCACCGGCGAAGGAGACCCGGTCTTCCTCGAGCGCGGCATCCCCGCCGCCGGCTTCCTCTCGGACCGCGAGAACTTCCAGCCCCGCGTCTACTTCGGCGAGTACTCGCCGCCGTATTCGATCGTGGGCGCCCCCGAGGGCGCTGATCCCGTCGAGCTCGACTACCCCTCGGGCGAGGACGGCTCGGGTGAGACGAAGACGACGTTCGACGGCGAGGGCGGACCGAGTCTCGGCAGCGTCTTCAACCGGCTCATCTACGCGCTGAAGTTCCAGGCCGAGCAGATCCTCTTCTCGGACTACGTCAACGAGGAGTCGCAGATCCTCTACGACCGCAATCCCCGCGATCGGGTGCAGAAGGTCGCGCCGTACCTGACGCTCGACAACGACGCGTACCCGAGCGTCGTGGACGGCCGCATCGTGTGGATCGTGGACGGCTACACGCTGAGCTCGAACTACCCGTACTCCTCGACGGTCAGCCTCACCTCGGCGATCTCGGACTCGTCCAACCCGGCGCCGCGCTTCGCGCTGGACGACATCAACTACATCCGCAACTCCGTCAAGGCGACCGTCGACGCGTACGACGGCTCGGTCACGCTGTACGCGTGGGACGAGGAGGACCCGGTGCTGCAGTCGTGGCAGAAGGTCTACCCCTCCACGATCAAGCCGATCGAGGACATGTCGGCCGAGCTGATCAGCCACGTGCGCTACCCGACCGACCTGTTCAAGGTGCAGCGCACCATCCTCGGCGTGTACCACGTCGACGACGCGCGCTCGTTCTACCAGAGCGACAACCGCTGGCAGACGCCCGCCGACCCGCAGGAGGAGACGCAGCTCCAGCCGCCGTACTACCTCACGATGCAGATGCCCGACCAGGACGAGCCGACGTACTCGATGTTCACGTCGTTCATCCCGGCGGCCACGGCCGGCAACGCGCGCAACGTCCTGATGGGCTATCTCGCCGTGGACTCCAACGCGGGCACCGAGGCCGGGGTCAAGAGCGAGGACTACGGCAAGCTCCGCATGCTCGTGATCGACGCCGACACCACCGTCCCCGGACCCGGACAGGTGCAGAACACCTTCAACTCCGACCCGCTGGTGTCGTCGCAGATCAACCTGCTCAAGCAGGGGCAGTCCGAGGTGCTCAACGGCAACCTGCTGACGCTTCCGGTGGGCGGCGGGCTGCTCTACGTGCAGCCGGTGTTCGTGCAGTCCTCGGCGGGGACGAAGCTGCCGAAGCTCCAGAAGGTGCTCGTCTCGTTCGGTGACGACATCGCGTTCGAGGACACCCTGAACGAGGCGCTGGACACGCTCTTCGGAGGCGACTCGGGAGCGGATGCCGGTGACACCGACGTGCAGCCGACGCCGGGAGCGACGCCGGGAGCGACGCCCGCGCCGACACCGGCGCCGACGGAGCCCACGGACCCGGCCGAGCCGACCGACGAGTACCAGGCCGCCCTCCAGGAGGCGCAGCAGGCGATGCTCGACCGGCAGGCGGCGCTCGAGGCCGGCGACTGGGCCGCGTACGGCGCTGCCGACGAGCGCCTCACCGCCGCGGTGGACAGGCTGATCGAGCTCGGCACGCCGTAACCGCCACCTCGCTGCCACGCTGCCGCCGCGCGGGCCCGCAGGTCAGGCCGTGAGGACGGCGTACCAGATGAGCAGCAGCGTCACGAGGAACCCCGACAGCTGGTTGAGCCACAGGAACCGGCGCCAGCCGGCTGTCGCGGCCCCGGCGTCGGCGTCGGCGACCGAGCGGTACGGCCACACCGTGACGAGGTAGGGCACGGCCACCACGGCGGCGAGGGGACCCGGCCAGTCGGTCGCGAACATGACCAGGCCGGCGGCCGCGTAGCAGACGAGGGCGAACCGCACCGTCCAGCGGGCACCCCGCGCCGTCGCGATCGAGGCGATGCCGGCCTCGCGGTCGGCCACGACGTCCTGCACGGCGCCGAAGGCGTGCGAGGCGACGCCCCACAGCGCGAACGCGACGATGAGGGCGACGAGGCCCGGTGTCCAGACGGCGCCGGCCAGGACCAGCCCGTAGACCGCGGGGGAGAAGAAGTGGATGCTGCTGGTCGCCGAGTCCAGGAACGGCCGCTCCTTCAGCCGCAGCGGCGGTGCGCTGTAGAAGACCACGAAGAAGAGGCTCGCCGCCAGCACCGCCCAGGACGCCGGGTCGCCGATCGCGACGAGGTACACCACGAACGGCAGACACGACAGGCCTGCCGCCCAGAGGGTGATCCGGTGCAGCCGACGATCCAGCACGGCGCCGTGCGCGCCGCCCTTGCGGGGGTTGCGCAGGTCGGACTCGTAGTCGAAGACGTCGTTGATGCCGTACATCGCGAGGTTGTACGGCACGAGGAAGAAGAGCGTGCCGACGATGAGGGGCAGGTCGACCTGGCGCGTCGTCAGCAGATACGCCGCGGCGAACGGGTAGGCGGTGTTGATCCAGCTCACCGGCCGCGACGAGACGAACAGCTGCCTGGCCACGCCCGAGGCCCGCAGCGGCGCCGCCGCCGTCACGGGCGCACCTCCTGAGCCGTCTGCCGCGGGTGCGACAGGAGCACGAAGACGGCCGGCACGAGGAAGGCCGCGCACAGCGGGTACGCGAAGTCCTCGATGGGCGCGAGGCCGATCCGCACGCCGGAGATGAGTCCCTCGGGGTACGTGAAGAGCCCCGCGGCGATCATCACGTTGTCGAAGACGGCGGTCAGCGCGATGAGGACGGCGGCGGCGATGGCGGATGCCGTCATCCGGCGGCCGAACCCGGGCCGCGTTGCCGTGAGCAGCACGACGACGGCGGTCAACACCAGGAACGGGAGGTTCAGCAGCACGTACGTCACGGCATGCCCTCCCTGCCGGAGGCGACGGCATCCGCTCTCCGCCGCTCGATCAGGCGCTCGGCGCCCGCCCACGCGACGAGCGCGAGGTAGCACAGGAAGGCGAGGAAGACGGGCTCTTCGAGCGGCAGATGGGGCGCGAGATCGATGCCCAGCAGCAGCGGGCTGTCGCCCTTGACGAACACGCCGGCGGCGATCCCGACCGCATCCCACGCCAGGAAGAACGCCGTGCCGAGGAGCACCGCCGCGGCCGTCCGGCCGGGATGTCGCCATGCCGCAAGGCGCCAGCGGCGGTCGATCAGCAGGATGCCCGCTGCGGAGGCGAGGATGGCGGCGAGATAGATGCCGGGCACCCTCATACTCTCGCAGGTTCGGCGATCGGACCGGGGGATCGGTCGCCGCGGAGGCGCTTGACCACGAGCTCCGCCGAGATCAGGCACATCGGCAGGCCGATGCCGGGGAGCGTCGATGCCCCGACGTACGCGAGACCGTCCACGATTCGGGAGGCGTTCCGCGGCCGGAACACCGCGCTCTGTCCGAGCGTGTGCGCAAGGCCCAGGGCGTTGCCGCGCCAGGCCCCGAACTCGTCCGCGAAGTCGCCGGGAGCGACCGTGCGGCGCACGACGACGCGGCTCGCGAGGTCGGGGATGCCGCACCACGTCGCGATCTGGTCGACGACGCTGTCGGCGGCCGCCTCGATGCGCGCGTCGCCGTCGCCGTCGACGCCGCCGTGCCCGAGCGACGGGTCGGCCGGCACCGGGACGAGCACGAAGAGGTTCTCGTGTCCCTCGGGTGCGACCGTGTCGTCGGTCGCGCTCGGTCGGCATACGTACACCGAGGCGGGGTCGGGGATCCGTGGGTGCGCGCCGAAGATGTCGTCGAAGTTGGCCTTCCAGTCGCGCGTGAACAGCAGCGTGTGGTGCGCGAGCTGGGGGAGGGATCCCGCCACGCCGAGCATCACCAGCAGCGCGCCCGGGCTGGGCGTGCGCGAGCCCCACCACTTCTCGGGATACGTCTGCTTCTCGGGAGGGAGCAGCCCGGTCTCGGTGTGGTGGAGGTCGGCGCCCGACACCACGAGGTCAGCCGTGAGGCGACGGCCGTCCGCCAGCTCCACGCCCGTGGCGCGGCGCCCCTCCGTCGTGATGGCGGCGACCCGCGCGCCGGTCTCGATCCCGACGCCGGCGGCCTCCGCCAGGCGCGTCACCGCGCGGATGATCTCGGTGAACCCGCCTCGCGGGTACAGCACGTGCTCGTCGAGGTCGAGGTGGCTCATCAGGTGGTACAGGCTCGGCACCCCGTACGGCGATCCGCCGAGGAACACCGCGGGGTACTCGAGGATCTGACGCAGCCGCGGGTCGGTGAACCTGCTGTCGACATGGCGTGCGAGCGTCCTCGTGAGCAGCGGCGCGAGGCGTGGCATCCGTCGCAGCAGGGCGGGGTCGCGCAGCCCCGCGGTCGTCTCGTACGTGTCGTAGAGGAACCGCGTCACGGCGAGGTCGTACGCGTCGGCGGCGGAGTCCAGGTACGCGTCCAGGCGCGCGCCCGCACCGGGCTCGACGCTCTCGAACAGGGCGGTGGCCGCCTCGCGTCCCGAGTGGACGTCCAGAGGTCCGAGCCCGGTCGCGGGATCGGAGTACACGCGGTACGCGGGATCCAGCGGCACGAGGTCCAGTTCGTCGGCGGCCGTGGTGCCGAGCAGCCGGAAGAAGTGATCGAAGACCTCCGGCATGAGGTACCAGCTCGGCCCGGTGTCGAAGCGGAAGCCGTCCTGCTCCCACGAGCCCGCGCGTCCGCCCAGCTCGTCACGCGCCTCGAGCAGGTGGACGCCCCAGCCGTCCGAGGCGAGCAGTGCCGCCGCGGCGAGGCCGCCGATGCCGCCGCCGATCACGATCGCGGTCCGCGACCCGTCGCTGGAAGTCATGCGCGCGCCTCCTTGGGAGCGAATCCGAGCAGGGCCCGGGCGGCCAGGCGGGCCTTGACGGCGTCGGGGACGCGGACGCGCCCCTCGCCGCCGTGCGCCGCCCGCAGGCGGCGTGCGAGCTCGGCGAAGAGATCGTGGGCGGCCGTGACGGCGCGCCGGCAGTCGGCCGGGAGCTCGGGGATCACGCCGGCCGCCGTCGCGAGGTCGGCGTCGATGCGGTCGAGGACCGCCGCGCGGTCGCCCGCGGGCGTCGACAGTCCGAGGTAGTCGCGACCGAGCCGCGTGCTGTCGTCGTCGAGGTCCCGCAGGAAGTTGACGTCCTGGAAGGCGGCCCCGAGCCGTCGGGCGCCGTCGACGAGCCGCGGCGGGGGAGTGACCGGATGCGGCGACCCGGCGTTCACGAACACCTGCAGGCACATCAGCCCGATCACCTCGGCCGAGCCGTACACGTACTCGTCGTGCGATGCCGCGTCGTGGCGCGAGACCTGGAGGTCGGCCCGCATGGAGGCGAAGAACGGGGTGATGAGATCGGCGCCGATGCCGCACTCGCGAGCCGTGCGGGCGAACGCGTGCAGGACCAGGTTCGTGCTGAATCCGCGGTCGATCGCCGCGAAGCACTCCTGCTCGAGCTGGTCGAGCACCGCGGCCGTCGCCTCGGGCGAGAGGCCGGCCTCCTGTGCGGGCCCGTCGACGACCTCGTCGGCCACGCGCGCCAGCGCGTAGACGTTCCGCACGTGCGGGCGCGGACGCGGACCCAGCATGCGGCACGCGAGTCCGAACGACGTCGAGTACCGGGCGATGACCGCGGCCGCCGCGTCCTGGGCCGTCCGGTCGTAGAGCGAGAGTCCGGTCGCCGCGGGCCTTCGGGAGGCCTTCACGGGATCCTTCCTTCGACCCGGTCGGCGAGGGTGCGCAGCAGCGCCCCCGCCCGCTCCGGCAATGCCGGATCGGCCGAGACCTCGCGGACGTCGTCCAGGGTGTCGGAGATGAGCGCGACGAGGCGGTCCCGCGCGCCGCTCGCCTCGAGCACGATCTGCGCCTCGCGCACCGCGACGGGGCCGGTTCGCGCGAGTGCGAGCGCGTGGTCGACGCCGGGCGCGGCATCCGTCTCGCGCGCCAGGGCGACCAGCGGCGTGCGCTTGGTCTCGCGCAGGTCGGGTCCGCAGTCGCGTCCGGTCTGCGCAGACGTGCCGAAGGCCCCGATGAGGTCATCGACCAGCTGGAAGGCCAGTCCGAGGCGTCCGCCGGCGTCGCCGAGCACACGCAGTGCGTCGGCGTCGGCTCCGCCGAGGAGCGCACCGGCCTGCAGCGGGGCGCGGAAGGAGTACACCGCCGTCTTGTTGAAGGCCGTGTCGAGGGTCTCGGAGCGCGAGGGGAAGGCGGACGTGACGCTGTTCTCGACATCGGCGAGCTCACCGGCCGCCGACACCAGGACGGCGTCGTCGAGGAGCGTGAGCAGCCGATCCTTCGTGGCGTCGTCGGTGTGCGCCATCGCCACGAGACGGAACGCCTCATGGAGGAGGATGTCGCCGGCCAGGATGGCGGCGGCGTCCCCGAGCAGGGCCGCGCCGTCGGCGCCGGCGCCGTGGGTGCGCCCGCGCTGACGGAACTCCCCGCCGACGTTGGGGACGCCGCGTCGCTCGATGTCGTGGTCGATCACGTCGTCGTGCACCACGAACGCGGTGTGCAGCAGCTCGAACGCGGCGGCGACCGAGAGCGCGGCCGAGGCGTTGGCGTCGCCGGAGCGGAACGCGTCGAACGACGCGGTCACCAGCGCGGGGCGCAGGCGCTTCCCGCCCTGGGTGGCGCGCGTGATGGCGTCGGCCAGGGCGCCGAAGCCTGGTCCGAGCTCTGCCGCGCGCTCCCGGATGCGCGTCAGTGACCCGTCGATCGCGATGCCGACGCCGGGATCCTCAGGTCCGATGATCATGACGCCCTTCGCTGACGTGCCGGCGAGTCGAAGAGATGCAGCTGCTGGGCCTGCAGCACGAGCCACGGGCTGAACGCCCACGGCGTGGCCTCGAGGGATGTCGCGAGGTCCCGGGGCTCGACCCAGCGTGCGTCGAGCGCCTCGAGGGGGTTGAGCACCGGCTCGTCGTCGGTGTGGGCGATGTAGACGGGGCAGACCTCGTGCTCGACGATGCCGTTCGCGTCCGTGGCGCGGTAGCGGAACAGGGGGAGTGCGACGCGGAGATCGCTGAGGGCGAGGCCCAGCTCGAAGTCGGCGTGCCGGCGGACGGCCGAGATGACCTGCTCGGCGGGCCGCGGGTGGCCGCAGAAGGAGTTCGTCCAGACGCCGGGCCACGTGCGCTTGGACAGCGCACGGCGCGTGATGAGCACCTTGCCCTCGCTGTTGAGCACGTGGCACGAGAAGGCCAGGTGAAGGGCGGTGTCGGGCCCGTGAACGCTAGACTTCGGGGCGGTTCCGATGGCCCGGCCCTCGTCGTCGAGCAGCACCACGTGGTCGGTGTCCGTCATCGGAAAGCTCCTCTCAATCGCTAGCTTAGCTAGCGAATTATTGAGTGCGATGCTACAACGGGATGGAGGTGACGTCCACGATGTCAGAGCGCTGGTTGCCACAGACGGAGCACGACCACGCCGTGCTGCGTGTGCTCACGTCCATTCGTAGCATGAGCGACGCCATGGAGCGCATGCACAGCGGGATGAAGGGCGACATGGCGATGAACGCCTCGGACGTCGCCGCACTGCGGCTGCTGGTCATCCGGGAGCGCACCGGGCGTCCGGTGAGTCCGCGCGACATCGCCCAGCACCTGCGCATCAGCACTGCGTCCACCACCAAGCTGCTGGACCGGCTGGTCGAGTCGGGCCACGTCGAGCGCCGGCCGCACCCGAGCGATCGGCGGGGGCGCGTGGTCGTGCTGACGGATTCCGCACGGGCAGCGTTCTTCACCGTGTTCGGCGCACGCTTGCGCGCGATGCGCGAGGTCGCCATGAGGTACGACGGGCATGATCTCGACGTGATCGCCCGATTCCTCGACGATCTCGGCGAGGCCATGGATCCCGCAGCCACAGAGAAGCGGGAGACATGAAGAAGGGCGCCCCCTCGTCGGGGACGCCCTTCTTCTTTCTGTTGCGGGGACAGGATTTGAACCTGCGACCTCTGGGTTATGAGCCCAGCGAGCTACCGAGCTGCTCCACCCCGCGGCACAAGAAATAGCCTAACACGGGTTTCGAGTGGGTCGTGCCACAGGCCGCCTCGGGTTGCCGCGACGCGAGCCGCGCGAAAGGATGAGCGCATGTCCGATCGCCCCGAAGCAGACTCCGTGGCGGACCGCGCCGAGGGTCGCGACGAGACCCGCGAGGAGCGCGCCGACCGCAACTGGAACGAGGTGCTCCAAGAGCTGCGCGTGCTGCAGACGGGCACGCAGATCCTCACCGGCTTCCTGCTCGCCCTGGCCTTCCAGCCCACCTTCGCCGAGCTGAACGCCGGGCAGCGAGCCGTATACCTCACGCTGGTGGTGCTGGCAGCCCTCAGCTCGATCATCGCGCTGGCCCCCGTCGCCCTGCACCGCGTGGTGTTCCAGCAGGGTGCGAAGCCGGCGGTCGTCCGCTACGGCCACGTCGCCCTCATCACCGCTCTGCTCACGGTCTCCGTGCTCATGGTCGGGGTGGTGGCGTTCGTCTTCGACGTCGTCGTCGGCGGATCGGCCTTCTGGTGGGCGCTCATCCTCCTCGCCGCGGTCATCGTCGCGCTGTGGGTACTGGTCCCGGCACTCATCCGCGTCCGCGCGAGAGAGAAGGGCGGCGCCCGATGACGGACACCCTGGGAGTGGGCGTCGCGCAGTTCGCGCCGACCGCCGACACCGCGGCGAACCTGGACGCCATCGACCAGCTCACGGCCACCGCGTCCGCCCGCGGGGCCCGTGTCGTCGTCTTCCCCGAGTACTCGAGCTACTTCGTCGACCCCTTCGACGAATCGCTCGCCGCCAACGCCGAGGAGCTCGACGGCCCCTTCGTGCAGGAACTCGCACGGATCGCGGCCGCACATGACGTCGTCGTCGTGGCGGGCCTGCTCGAGCGGGCGAGCGACGAGGCGCGCGTGCGCAACACGGTGGTCGCCGTCAACGGGGCGGGCCTGCAGGCGCACTACCGGAAGATGCACCTGTACGACGCGTTCGGGCAGCGCGAGTCGGACTGGGTCGAGGCGGGGGAGCCGGCGCCGCCGCATACCTTCGCCTGCGGAGGTCTGACGTTCGGACTCATGACCTGCTACGACCTGCGCTTCCCCGAGGTCGGACGGCTGCTCGTGGACGCCGGCGCCGAGGTGTTCGCGGTCCCCGCCGAGTGGGTGCGCGGCCCGCTCAAGGAGCACCACTGGCGCACGCTCCTGCATGCCCGCGCCATCGAGAACACGGTGTTCGTGGCAGCGGCCGATCACCCGCCGCCGCTCGGGGTCGGTCACTCGCTGATCGTCGATCCGCAGGGCGTCGAGCTCGCCGCGGTCGGTACGTCGACCGATGTCGCGGTCGCACACCTCGACGTCGGCGCCATCGAGCGTGTCCGCCGGGTCAACCCGGCGCTGCGGCTGCGGCGATTCGCGGTCAGCCCCCGGTGACCCCGGATCCGGCAGCCGAGGCGAGGCGGGATGCCGCGTCCTCGAGCACGTCCACGCGTTTGCAGGCCGCGAAGCGCACGAGCGTGGCGTAGTCGGCTCGGCGTTCGGCTGTCGCGAACGCCGTGAGGGGGATCGCCACCACGCCTGCCCGCTCGGGAAGTCCGCGGCAGAAGTCCGCGGCATCGGTCGCGCCGAGCGGCGCCGCATCGGCCACCGTGAAGTAGGAGCCGGCAGGCGTGGACACTTCGAAGCCGGCGGCCCGCAGCCCGGCGCCGAGCAGGTCGCGCTTGGCCCGCAGCGTGTCGGCGATGCCGCGGAAGAAGGAGTCCGGCAGCCGGAGTCCGGTCGCGATAGCCGGCTGGAACGGGCTGCCGTTGACGTACGTGAGGTACTGCTTGACCGCGAGCACGGCGTCGACGAGCGGGGCGGGCCCGGTGACCCAGCCGATCTTCCATCCGGTGGTGGAGAACGTCTTGCCACCGGACGAGATGGTCAGGGTCCGGTCCCAGGCGCCGGGGAGGGTGGCGATCGGCACGTGCGGCTCGTCGAAGACGAGATGCTCGTAGACCTCGTCGGTGACGATGAGGGCATCGTGGTGATGGGCGAGCCGCACGATCTCGTCGCGCACCTCGGAGCCGAAGACGGCTCCGGTGGGATTGTGCGGGTCGTTGACGAGGATGAGGCGCGTGCGGTCGCCGACCGCGGCGCGGAGCTCGTCGAGATCGGGCTGGAAGTCCGGCCACCGCAGCGGCACCGTGACGAGCTTCGCGCCCGCGAGCGCGACGACGGCCGCGTACGAGTCGTAGTACGGCTCGAAGACGACCACCTCGTCATCGGGCCCGTCCAGCAGCGCCAGCAGCGCTGCGGCGAGCGCCTCGGTCGCGCCGGCAGTGACGAGTGCGTCGCGGGCCGGGTCGATGTGCAGGCCGTAGAAGCGCAGCTGGTGCTCGGCGACCGCGTCGAGGAGATCCGGGATGCCGCGACCCGGCGGGTACTGGTTCACGCCGTGGGCGATCGCGGCGCGGGCGACCTCGAGCACCTCGGCCGGGCCGTCCTCGTCGGGGAACCCCTGTCCGAGGTTGATCGCGCCGGTGCGGGCCGCGAGGGCAGACATCTCGGCGAAGATGGTGGGGTGGATCGACCCGTCCGAGCCGACGAGTCCGGCACCGGCCGCCGTGCGGTGCCACGCTCCGGGGATCTGTCGCATCGCTTCACCGTACCGGGCGGGCTCATCCCCGTTGCATAGGCGAGTCCCATTCCCGACATAAGAAACGCACAGCATCGGTGGGCACAGTTGTGAGTGCTTGGCAGAAGGAGCAATCATGAGCGACATCCAGGGCGACCGCCCGGAAGACCACGTCCCCGCCGACGCGTCGGGCACGCCCGATGACACCACGGCGCCGAGCGTCACCCCTGCACAGCCCGCCGTGCCCGCCCAGCCGGCGGCCGAGGCCGCCGCCCAGCACCGCGCGCCGACCCAGCCGGTTCCCCCGGCGGGGTATCCGGCCGGCGGCCACGCGTACGCACGTCCGCAGGGGTATGCCGGACAGCCCGCGCCGCACCCCCACTCCTACGCGGGGCAGGGCGGCGCATCCGGTCCCGGTGCCGCCTTCGGCGTCGCGTCGGCCGACACCATGCCCACGCTGCCCATCGACGGCGGCGACCGCGGCACGGCCACGGCGCAGGCTCCCAAGAAATCCTCCGGCGCCGGCAAGGTGGTCGGCCTGCTCGTCGCCGCGGCCATCGTGGGGGGCGCGGCCGGCCTCGGCGGCTCGTACGCCGGCGTGAACTGGTTCACGTCCGCGGCGACGTCGCCCGCCGCCGGCCCGAGCACCGTCACGGTGAACGACTCCGATTCGGTCAACGAGACCACCGGCATCGCGGCGAAGGTCGTGCCGAGCGTGGTGACCATCTCCGCGACGGGCTCGGCGGGAGCCGGAACCGGCTCCGGCGTCGTCCTCTCCGAGGACGGCTACGTCGTGACGAACACGCACGTGGTGACCCTCGACGGGGCGACCGGCGACGCGCAGGTGCGCGTCACGACGGCCGATGGCCGCGTGTACGACGCCGAGATCGTCGGCACCGACCCGACGTACGACCTCGCGGTCATCAAGCTCCAGGATGCCGAGGGTCTGACCCCGATCGACTTCGCCGACTCGAGCGACCTGAATGTCGGCGACACCACCGTGGCGGTGGGGGCGCCGCTGGGACTGGCGAACTCCGTCACCGAGGGCATCGTGAGCGCCCTCAACCGCAGCATCCAGATCGCGTCCTCCGCCGCGCCGGACACCGGGGACGAGAACCAGGACCAGCCGGAGGAGAACGGGCAGGAAGGGCCGTTCCGCTTCGACTTCGGCCAGGGCGACCAGCAGTCGACGGCGACCGAGAGCATCTCCATCGCGGTGATCCAGACCGATGCCGCGATCAACCCGGGCAACTCCGGCGGCGCGCTCGTGGACTCCGAGGGCAGGCTCATCGGCATCAACGTCGCGATCGCGACCGCGGGCGGTGCGTCCGCCGACGGCTCCGGCTCGATCGGCGTCGGATTCGCGATCCCGTCCGACATCGTCGAGCGGATCACCGACGAGCTCATCGAGAACGGCGAGGCCACGCACGGCCTCCTCGGCGCGACCGTGCGGCCCGCGGCATCCGTCGAAGGATCGACCATCACCGGTGCGTACATCAACGAGGTCACCGACGGCGGCGCGGCGGCGTCGGCGGGCCTCGCCGCGGGCGACGTCGTGACCGGCTTCAACGGCGTGCCCGTCACCGACTCCACCGACCTGACCGCGCAGGTGCGCGGCGCTGCCGCCGGAAGCGAGGCGGAGGTCACCTTCGTCCGCGACGGGGAGACGCAGACGGTGACCGTCACGCTGGGCGCGCTCGAGCAGTAGGCGGGACGCACCGGGGCGCCATCGCGCGAGCAGGATAGGCTCGCGTGATGGCGTCCTTCTCGTTCGGCGCGGGGAATGCGCGGAAGCTCGCGACGATCCCGCTGTATGCCGCAGGACGCATCCTCACCCTCGTCGTACCGCGCTCGCGCGACGAGTGGGTCTTCGGCTGCGCCGTCGGCATCGCCGACGGCGCGCTCGCCCTCTGGGACGCCGCCGCCGCCGACGGCCGGCGCGCCGTGTGGCTGGTCGGCAGCGCGCGAGAGGCGCGGGATGCCGCAGCCCGCGGCATCCCGAGCGTCCCCAAGCGGTCGCTGCGGGGACTGTGGCGCACGGCGCGGGCGCGGGTGGTCGTCGTCACGCACGGCTTCGGCGACGTGAACCGCTACGCCGTCTCGGGCGCCTTCGTGGTGCAGCTGTGGCACGGGATCCCACTGAAGCGGATCGGCCTGGACTCGCCCGAGACCCTGCGGCTGCCGCGCGCCATCGCGCGGACGCCGGCGGCGCGGCCGGCGCATGCGATGCTGCGGGCGATGTACCGCGGCGCCGCGCGCCGGATCCGCCTGCTCCCCGCCGCGTCGCACCTCGTGCGGGGCCGGCTGGAGTCCGCGTTCGCGCTCCCCGACGACGCCGTTCTCGTCACCGGCGAGCCTCGCGTCGACGTGCTGTCCCGCGGCACCGCGGAAGACCGGCGCGTGCAGGCCCGCGCGGCGATCGCGCGGGCCGTGCCGCGGGCCGAAGGGTCCGGGCGACTCGTGCTGTACGCGCCGACGTGGCGCGACGGCGCGCCCGACCCGGCGATCCCGACCGCCGCGGAGTGGGCGCGGATCCTCGGCGTCCTCCGCCGCCACGGAGCGACGCTCCTCATCCGCTCCCATCCGCTCGGCGCCGGCGACTACGTCCCGCCCGTCACGACGGATCTGGTGCAGTCGCTCGGGAGCGATCTGGTGGCCGACGTGACCCCGCTGCTGCCCGGGCTCGACGCCCTCGTCACCGACTACTCCTCCCTCGCGTTCGACGCAGCCCTCGTGCCGCTCCCGACGCTGTTCCTCGCTCCCGACGTCGTCGACTACGCGAAGCGCCGCGGGTTCTACGGCGCATACCGGGATGTCGCGGGCGACGAGTGGGCCGTCGACTGGAGCCAGGCGGCCGCGCAGCTGGACGCGCTCTTCGGCGACGAGTCGGAGCGCGAGCGGCGCGTCGAGCACGCCATGGCGCTCAGCGCGCGTGTCCACGCGCACCGGGACGGCCGCAACGCCGAGAGGGTGTACCGTGCGATTCTGGCCGGTACGGCCGCCCACGCCCGCCCGAGGGAAGGAAACGGATGACCGACGCGCGCTTCACGACGGACGGCGGACCTGCGCTCGTGCTCTCGGGCGAGGGCGAGCGGCCGGCGACCGTCGAGCTCGTGGGCGCGCGCGCCCGGGTCGTCGCACGTCTGAGCGGCCGCGGCAAGACGTGGCGGGCGACGCTGCCCCTCCGCGCCGCGCGATGGGGCGGGCCCGAGCTGCCGCTGCCGACCGGGACGTACGAGGTCCGGGTGACGGATGCCGCGGACCGGGGCATCCCTGCTCCCGACGCGCTCCCGCTCACCCAGCTCGGAACGCTGCGTGCCGAGCTCGAGCAGTGGA
This sequence comes from Microbacterium sp. ZXT2-5, assembly GCF_055329545.1. Classification (NCBI taxonomy): domain Bacteria; kingdom Bacillati; phylum Actinomycetota; class Actinomycetes; order Micrococcales; family Microbacteriaceae; genus Microbacterium; species Microbacterium sp. ZXT2-5. Next base: position 49,035 of record NZ_JBUZWD010000002.1, read on the forward strand.
CGCTGCGCGTGGGACCGCCGATGGACCCCGCCTACGACTCCGGCGAGGGACAGGATGCGCTCGAGCGCCGCTACGCCACCCGTCCGGCGTCCGGGTTCGAGAACGCGGTGTTCTTCGAGAGCTTCTACGGGCGCAACGCCAGCTGCAATCCGCTCGCGATCGATCGGGAGCTCACGCGCCGCGCGCCGGGCGTGACGCGCTACTGGAGCGTCGTGGATCTCTCGGTGGCAGTTCCCGAGGGCGCGATCGCCGTCGTCGAAGGCACCCCGGAGTGGTGGCGGGCGCGGGGCGCCGCGCGTCTGCTCGTCGTGAACGACTGGCTCCGCCGGCGATTCTCCCGGCGCAAGGGGCAGGTCGTGCTGCAGACCTGGCACGGCACGCCCCTCAAGCGGCTCGCCCTGCACCGCCCCGGCTTCGACCCGCGGCGCATGGCCGCGGTGGTGCGCGAGTCGCGGCGCTGGAACATCCTGCTCGCGCAGAACCCGTATGCCGCCCGCATCCTCGGCAAGGCGTACGCGTTCCTCAGCCGGCCGATCTGGGTGGAGGGGTATCCGCGCAATGACGTGCTCGCGAGCGGCGACGGGTCCGCGACGCGCGGCGCGCTCGGGATCCGGCCCGGTGAGCGCGTGCTGCTGTACGCGCCGACGTGGCGGGACGACCGCGAGCAGATCGTCGACTTCGTCGACCCGGTCGCGCTCGCCGCGGCGACGGACTCCGTCGTGCTGGTGCGCGGGCACTCCCGCACGCTCCTGCCGGGTCGCGACGCCGAGGGGCCGCGCGTCATCGACGTCACCGGATTCCCCGACACGTCGCAGCTGCTGCTCGTCGCCGATGCGCTCATCACCGACTACTCGTCGGTGATGTTCGACTTCTCGGTGACAGGCAAGCCGATGTACTTCCTCGTGCCCGATATGGAGCACTACCGCGGCGAGCTGCGCGGCTTCTACTTCGACCTCGCCGAGCACGCGCCGGGCCCGATGGTGCGCACGCAGGACGAGCTCGCCGCCGCCCTCGCCGATGACGACCGCGAGCGCTACGCGGAGAGGTACGAGCTCTGGCGGGCGAAGTTCAACGCCCGCGACGACGGCCACGCCGCCGAGCGCGTGGTCGCCCGCATCCTGGATCAGGGGCTCATCGAGCCCTGAGACCCCGTCAGGGCAGCGGCGTGTTGCGACTGCCGAGCCGCGAGGTGTCGACGGTATCGTGGGCGCCGCGGATGATCCCCACGACGAATCCCCAGCCCCACGCGAGGTGCATCGTGGGCAGCACCGCCGCCGTCCAGAGCTTGTCGCGCCAGCCGCGCCCCCCGCCCGGGCCGAGCGCCACGCCGATGACGAGCGCGACGTACACGACCAGCGGCACATAGACGACGGATGCCGCCACCGACCACCACCCCTGGAGCACGCCCGTCAGCTGCAGGGCCGCCACCACCACGGCGAGCAGGATCGTCAGCACCAGGAGCGGCGGAGCGAAGAAGCGCAGCGAGTTGCCTCGACCGAAGCGCCGCACCAGCTCGCCGCGCCACCGGCCGGTCGCCGCGAACTGCCGCACGAGCCTCGTCCAGCTCTCTCGCGGCCAGTACGTGACCGCGAGCGCCGGATCGAACCACACCCGGTAGCCCGCGCGACGGATGCGCAGGTTGAGCTCCCAGTCCTCGCCGCGGCGGATGCTCTCGTCGAAGAGCCCGACCTCGTCGAGCACGGCGCGCCGCATGACGCCGAGGTAGGCGGACTCCGCCTCGCCCTCCTGCGTGCCGCCGTGGTACGCGCCGCCGCCCAGGCCGATGGGGGAGTTGTACGCGCGGGCGACGGCTCGCTGGAACGGGGTGCGGCCGTCGGCGCGCATCACCCCGCCCACGTTGGCCGCGCGCACGCGGTCGAGCGACGCCAGGGCCCTGCGGGCGTAGCTCGGGTCGAGCTCGGAGTGCGCGTCGACGCGCACGACGGTGGGGTAGCGGCCGGCCCGGATGGCGAGGTTCAGCCCGATCGGGATGTCGGCCGCCGGGTTGTCGACGAGGATGATCCGCTCGTCCTCCCGGGCCAATTCCCGCGCGAGCTCCGTCGTGCCGTCCGTCGAGGGGCCGAGCGCAAGGACGAGCTCGGTGGGTCCCGGCACGTCCTGCGCGAGGACGGTCTCCACCGCCCGGCGCAGGTAGCCCCGCTCGTTGAGCACCGGCATCACGAAGCTCACACCGGCGTCCGGCGGGACGATCGGAGCGTCCCTGCGCCCGTGTTGCTCGACATGCACGCGTCGATCATGTCACGGGTGCCCTGGGTAGGCTGGACGGGTGGCACTGGTCTCGGACGGCAGGAAGGCGATCGCGCTCGTACGGAAGGCGGTGCGCAACCGCTCCGCCGTCATCGACGTCAGGCGCACGCAGTCGGCCGGGCCGCAGCATCCGCCGTTCCACTACCGGGTGGCGGTGTACTTCGCCGACGGCGCGGTCAACATGTACCAGATGCGGCAGTGGTACAAGCCGCTCGCCGGGCTGGCCAAGACGTGGCCGGTCGTCGTGCTGAGCCGGTCCGCGACGGGCGCGCAGGCGCTGCTGGCAGACGACGCCCTGCCGGTCGCGTTCGTGCCGACGGTGCGCGATCTGGAGCGCTTCATCTCCACGCAGGACATCCGCGTGGTGCTCTACGTGAATCAGAACACCCGCAATTTCCAGATGTTCCGCTACGGCCGACGCTGGCACGTGTTCATCAACCACGGCGAGTCCGACAAGATGTACATGACCACGAACCAGTACAAGGCCTACGACTACGCCATGATCGCGGGCGACGCGGCACGGGAGCGGCTGTCGCGGGTGCTCTGGGACTACGACCTCGACCACAGGGCGATCGCGATCGGCCGCCCGCAGGCCGACCACTACTCCGGGGCGCTGCCGTACACGCCCGACGACCGGACCGTGGTGCTGTACGCGCCCACGTGGGAGGGCGACCGGCCGTCGGCCCACTACGGGTCGATCGTCACGCACGGCGAGGCGCTCGTGGCGGCGCTGCTGCGCACCGGTCGCCATCGCGTCATCTACCGGCCCCACCCTCGTTCGGGGGTCGTGAACGCCGAGTACGGCGCCGCGAACCGGCGGATCATCGCCGCCCTCGCCGCAGCGAACGCCGCCGATCCTGCGGCGCAGCACGTGTTCGACGACGGCCCGGACCTCGGCTGGCAGCTGTCGGCCGCCGACGTCGCGGTCGTCGACATCTCGGCGATGGTCTACGACCGGCTGGCGGCCGACAGGCCGCTGCTGATCACGCGTCCGGCCGACCCCGCGGCCGCCATCGACACCCACGGCTACCTGTCGGCGTGCGAGTGGCTGACCGCCGCGGACGCCCCCGACATCGTCGCGCAGACCGAGCGGGTGCTGGACGACCCCGACGCGGTGGCCCGCCTCGAGCAGTGGGTCTCGCGCTACTTCGGCGACACGACGCCGGGCGCCGCGACCGCGCGGTTCCACGCCGCCGTGCAGCGGCTGATGGACGAATGGGACGCGTGGTACGCCCGCTCGGTCGACGAGCGCGACGACGAGCCCGAGGACGAAGCCGAGCTCGACGACGAGGGCTGAGGCCACGCCGGTCAGGCGACCGCGGCCGGACGCCCGACGAGCCGCGCGACGGCGCCGAGCGGGATCGTGACCCATGTGGGGCGGTTGCGCGACTCGTAGATCGCCTCGTACACGGCCTTGTCCAGTTCGAGCGCGGCCAGCAGCGGATGCCGGGGGTCCAGGTCGCCCCCCGAGGCGGCGGCGTATCCGTCCACGAACGCCTGACGCGCTTCGCGCGCCCATCCGCGCACGGCCTCGGTCGACCGCGAGGGATCGTCCCGCCGCAGCGAGCCGGCGACATAGTCGAAGGAGCGCAGCATGCCCGCGACGTCGCGGAGTGCGAGATCCGGCTGCGTGCGCTCGGTCATGGGTCGCAGCGGCTCGCCCTCGAAGTCGACGACGATCCATCCGCGCTCCGGAGAGTGCAGCACCTGCCCCAGGTGGTAATCGCCGTGGATGCGCTGCAGCGCCGCCCACGGCACCTCCAGCGCCCGCCGGTACACGGCCCCCGCGGCCTCCCGCTGCTCGGCGATCTCGGGCACTTCGGCCATGGCGATCGAGAAGCGGCGCTCCCATGTCGCCGCGGTGGCCGCGCGGTCGGCCGCCGTGGCTGCCCGTGTGGGAAAGCACCTGGCCAGCGCCAGATGCACCTCGGCCGTGGCCGCGCCCAGAGCGTTCGCACTGTCGCGGAAGTCGTCGCCGCGCGCGGCGGCCCGCAGTGCGACCCGCCAGGCGTCCTCGACGTCGGGGAGGAACTCCTGGGCGAACGCCAGGGAGCCGCGCACCGAGCCGTGCGCCGTCGTGAGGTCCGGCCACGTGCCCTCGATGGATCCCACGGGCAGCGCGACGTGCGCCGAGCCCGATGCCGCCAGCGCCTCCTGCAGCTCGATGTCGGGGTTGAGACCGGCGTGCAATTGGCGATACACCTTGCAGATGATCGGCATGCCCTCGCCCTCGTACACGAGGGAGGTGTTGGACTGCTCGCCGCTCATCACCCGGGCCGACCTCGCACCGGGGTGCCCGCCCGACGCGGAGGGGCGTCCGAGAGCGAGGGTCTGCGGCCCGTGTGCGGTGCCGCCCTCCGCGATGAGTCGCAGGAGCGCGTGGGCGTAGGCCGGATCGTGCGGCCCGTCGATGAACGTCGCGCCCGGCGTCGGACTGCCCACGATGTGATCCGGATCGGCGTCGACGGTCTCGGTCGCCCGCTCGACGATGGGGATCTGGTAAAGCACCGCCGGAAGCGCTCCCTCGTCGGCCACGAGGAACGTGCGCACGCGCACGCCGCCGTCAGCGGGGGACAGATCGTCCTCGGGATCGTCCGAGCCCGGGGCGAGATCCCACCAGGCCACCAGCCGCAGGCTGGGTGGCCGTCCCTTCGCGGCGTACCACCGCTGGCGCGGCATCCACGCCGCCAGGCACGCCAGAGTGCTGTCCATACCTGCGAGCGTATGCCCGCGCAGGTGGCGTGTCGAGGAACCGCATGCAAGCGCTTTCAGCATCGGCTGACGATCGGGAGAGGGTGCGCGCTCAATCCTCGTCGGGAGGTGCTTCCAGCGCGGGCTTCCCGCGGCGCACGACCCTGCCCACCGCCGAGGTGCCGCGCGAGACTCCGCCCGCGACGGCCGCCCCCGCACGGCGGATGCCGCGCGAGGCCAGTCGCTCGATGCGGTCGGCGCCGGGCCGCGGCTCCAGCTCGACGGGGAACTGCCACGGCGGCGCGCCGAAGGCGCGACGGGCGCCGACGAGCACCCGTCGGCCGAGGATGTGGTTGCCGGCGCCGCCGATCGCGGCTCCGATGCCGAACGGCAGCGCCTTGCCGATCCACGACGCACCGCCGCGCACCGCGAACTGGTGGATGAACGAGTTCTTGAGGCGGTCGACGAGGGGCCCCACCGCGGCGCGGGGGATCGTCTTGGTCACGAGCTCGCCCCAGTAGCGGTCCCGGGTGGGTCCGCGGCCGGCTGCCTGCCCGGCGAGCTGGGACACGAGGTCGACGCCCTCCTTGCCCAGCATGAGCGTGAGCACCAGCGCGCGTGCGCGGTCGGGATCGGCGACCGGGATGCCGTGCACCTCGGTCACCGATTGGGCGAAGAGCGTCGTCGCCTCGAGGAAGCCGACGGTCTCGACGCCGCTCAGCGCCAGCGTCACCCCGGTGCCGATGCCGGGCACGACGGCCGTCGCTCCGACCGCGGCGCCGCCCGTCGTGACGGCGGCGAGGTACCGGCGCTCCAGGATGCGGACGATCTCGGCGGGGGAGGCGTCCGGATGCCGCAGGCGGATGCTGCGCAGATGCGCCAGCACCACGGGGCGCTGGATCGCCAGCACGCGGTCGAGCGCGCGGATCGTGAGAGGGTGCTCGTCCGACCCCGTGGGCGGCAGACCTCCCTGCCACGGCGCGTCGCCGGGAAGCGAGTGGATGCGGTGAACCTTGTCGGTCATCGCGCCGAGTCTATGCGCCCGATCCAGACCGCCGACGTGGGGTTGACAGGTCGCGCCCGGCGACTCAGACGAACAGGTTCGCGCGCTCGAGGTCTTCGGCGAAGTCGACCTCGACGGCGTAGAGGTCCGAGATGTCCAGCGGCAGGAGCCGAACGCCGTCCTCGGCGATCGCGAGCTCGAGGCCGCGCTCGAAGTAGTCCTGGTCGTCGACGCGCGTGAGGTGGCGCATGAAGGACTTCTTGTCGGCGCTCGAGATGTAGTTGATGCCGACGGCCTCGCCGATGCCGCCCTTCACGGTCTTCGAGAGCTCGTTGATGAAGCCCTCCGGTGTGACGGTGTACTTGACCTCTTCGTCGCTGACCTTGGAGGTGTTGACCGTGACGAACGACTGGTCGCGATCGATGAGCTCGATGGCGCGGCCCAGCACACGCGGGTCGAAGACGACGTCGCCGTTCATCCAGAGCACGCCGCCCTTGCCGGTCTTGGTCAGGGCGCGGAGGAGGCTCTTGGAGGTGTTCGTCTGGTCGTACCGGTCGTTGTAGACGTAGTCCACGTCGGGGAAGGCCTCGACGATCGTCTCGGCGCGGTAGCCGACGACGGTCGTGATCCGGGCCTCGCGGCCGAAGGCGGCGCGGATGTTGTCGTGCTGCTGCTGCATGATGCTGCGGCCGTCGCCGAGCTCCGTGAGGGGCTTGGGCAGGCTGCGGCCGAGACGCGAGCCCATTCCGGCTGCGAGGATGACGGTCTGAAGGGTCAAAGTCTGCTCCTGAGTGCGTGATTCACTGCCGGTTCACCGGCCCGACACCCCTTCGTGCCTGCACCATGGTAGCGAGAGGGACTGGGAAGGTGCAGAATGCCGCCTGCCCGTTGCCGTTTCGTGACTTTCGCTGTAAGCCGCCACGCGCCGGAACGAACCGCCCTTCGATCAGCACCGCTTGGTACCGTGGTCCGGTGACAGCCTCCCTCCCGGTGCCGAATGACATCGATCCGGAAGAGCCGGACCGTCACACCGACGCGCGTGTCGTGCGGCTCCCCGACACCGCGAAACCGGCGTCCGAGAAGCCTCGCAAGCCCGGAAAGCCGCGCAAGGGCGGCGGCTCCCAGGCGAGCAGCGCCGCCGAGCCGGGACCGCCCCCGCTGCCGAGCGATCTCGCGCGGGCCGCGAGCGCCGCGGCGGGCATCGTCGTGCCGCCGCGTCCGCCGCTGCCCGCGTCGGAGGCAGAGGCGCCGGCAGCGACCGTGACGCAGGAGGCGGCATCCGTCATCGCCGATCCCGATCGTCGGCCGGTCTCCGATTTCAGCGCCCTCGAGCTCCGGGGCGTCACCAAGAGCTTCGGCGCCACGCACGCCGTGGACGGGATCGACCTGACGGTGCCGGCCGGCACCTTCTACGGCCTCGTCGGTCCCAACGGCGCGGGCAAGACGACCACGCTGTCGATCATCGCGGGACTGCTGGTGCCGGATCGCGGGACGATCCGCGTCGGGGGGATCGACGCCGCCGCCGAGCCGCTCGCCGCGAAGCGTCTGATGGGCGTGCTGCCCGACCGCCTTCGCACGTTCGACCGGCTCACCGGGCGCCAGCTGCTCTACTACTACGGCGTGCTGCGCAAGCTGCCGCCTGCCGTCGTCGAGAGCCGGACCGCCGATCTCGCGCGGGCGTTCGACCTCGAGGACGCGCTCGGCCGAAGCGTGTCGGACTACTCCGCCGGCATGCTCAAGAAGGTGATGCTCGCGGGCGCGCTCATCCACTCGCCGCGCCTGCTGGTGCTCGACGAGCCGTTCGAGGCCGTCGACCCGGTCTCGAGCGCGATCATCCTCGACATCCTCTCCACCTATGTCGCGCACGGCGGCACGGTCGTCCTCTCCAGCCACGGCATGGAACTCGTGGAGCGCGTGTGCTCGCGGGTCGCTGTGATCGTGGCGGGGCAGGTGCTCGCCGAGGGCTCCGTCGAGGAGGTCCGCGGCGAGCTGACGCTCGAGCAGCGCTTCGTCGAGCTGGCCGGGGGCCTCAGCGACGTGGAGGGCCTCGAGTGGCTGCATACATTCTCCGACTGAGGGTCGCGCTGCTCTTCGGCGCGCTGCGCGGCGACACCCGCCACGTCGTGCGCGTCGTCAGCGGACTCGTGCTGCTCGTGGCCGCCACCATCGCGGTGTGCTGGGGGATCCTGACCCTGCGCGACGCGCCCGCCGACGAGGTGCTGGTCGTCACGGTGCTCGGCGGCTCCGCGGTGACGCTCGGATTCGCGCTCGCGCCTCTGTTCGCAGCCGTCGACGATCCCCTCGACCCGCGCCGGTTCACGCTGTTCGGGCTGCCGCCCGGCCGGCTCGCCGTCGTGCTCGCGGTGGCGGGCCTCATCAGCGTGCCGATCATGGTGCTCGTCGGGGTCGCCGTCAGCGCGGCGGTCGTGTGGGAGGAGCACTGGGTGGGCACGCCCGTGACGGTCTCCAGCGTCGTGCTCGGGGTGCTGACCTGCCTTCTCCTGGCCCGCGTCTGCATGGCGCTGGCCTCGCTGCACCTCCGCGAGCGGCGGTCACGCGAGCTCTCCGGCGTCTTCGTGCTCGTCGTGCTCGTGGTGGTCGTCCCGGTGGGCGTCTTCCTCGCCTCGCTGGAGTGGCAGGGCGCCGTGCCGCCGCAGCTTCTCCAAGCGGTGCGCGCCCTCGCGCTCACGCCGTTGGGCGCCGCGTGGGCGCTGCCGGGGATCGTGGAGTCCGGTGGCGACCCGTGGCCGTCGGCCCTGGTGGCCGCCGGCACCGTGGCGCTGCTGGCTGTCCTGTGGATGTGGATCGTCCGGCGTGTGCTGACCACGACCGAGCGGCCGGCCGCCGGCCGGGTGCGGGGCGGGCTCGGCTGGTTCGGCGTGGCACCGGGCACGCCGGGCGGCGCCATCGCGGCGCGGAGCCTCGTGTACTGGTTCGGCGATCGACGCTACGTCGTGAACGGGATCATCATCCCCTTCGCCGCCCTCGTGACCGCGGTGCCGCTGCTGGTCGCCGGCGTGCCGCCCGAACTCGTCGCGCTCGTGCCGGTTCCGTTCGCCGCCCTGCTCCTCGGCTGGCTGCCGCACGACGACCTCGCCTACGACTCGACGGCCGTGTGGATGCACATCGCCAGCGGCGTGCGGGGCGTCTCGGACCGGGTCGGCCGCCTCGTCCCGGTGCTGCTCGTCGGCGTGCCGCTGCTCGCCGTCGCGGTGCCGGTCGCGATCTCCCTCCACGGGCGCTGGGCGATGCTGCCCGCCCTCGCCGGCGTCTGCGCCTCGCTGTTCCTGTGCGGCCTGGGCCTGTCCAGCATCTCTTCGGTCGTCTCGCCGTATGCGGTGTCGCGTCCGGGCGAGAGTCCGTTCCAGCAGCCGCAGCGCACGAGCGCGCGGGGCGGGATCGCGCAGGCTGTCGTGATGGTCGGCTCGCTCGTCCTCTCGGCGCCGGTCGTGTGGTGCGCCTGGCTCGCGCTGCAGGGAGACGCGGTCGCCGCGACGACCGCGCTGTGGGGCGGTCTCGCGATCGGCCTCGGCGTCCTCATCGTGGGCGTCACCGTCGGCTCGCTGGCGTTCGAGCGTCGCGGCGGACGTCTCATGGAGTTCGCGGAGTCGACGTGACGCCCCGAGGACCGAGCCGAGCGCGGTCCCCGCGGGTACACTGACAGACCATGAGCACCCCGCTGGACAGCCCCGACCAGGGCGGTATCGCGACCCTCGATCGCGAGCTCGAAGAGCTCCTCAAAGAAGAGAACATCGAGCCGGGTGACCATGAGCGCTTCTCGCACTACGTGAAGAAGGACAAGATCCTCGAGTCCGCGCTCACCGGCAAGCCGGTGCGCGCGCTGTGCGGCAAGAAGTGGACTCCCGGTCGCGACCCCGAGAAGTTCCCGGTCTGCCCCACCTGCAAGGAGATCTACGAGTCCCTCCAGGGCTGACGCCAGGCATCCCGGCAGCGGGCCGGCCGTCAGTCGGCGTCGGTGTAGACGGTCGGGAGCGCCGGGTCGGAGCGACTGAGCGCGAGCCCGCGCACCGGAAGCTCCTCGCGCACACGCGCATGGTGGGCGCGCGCCGCCTCGACGCCCGCCGGACCCTCGAAGGAGGCGTCCGGCTCGCCGTCGACGACCAGCTCCACCTGGAGCGGGCGGGCATCTGGGTGCGCGGCCGCCGTCTGGAGCTCCTCGAAGCCGTCCGACACGACGATCAGCTCACTGGTCGCCGTGCCTTCGTCCAGCGTGCGGAACGCCGCCTTGCGGCCGCCCTTGGAGCCCTTGTCGGTCGACGCCTTCGCGACCGCCACCCAGCCGCCCTCGGCATCCTGGCGGGCGACGAGCTTGTAGACCATGCCCGCCGTCGGCGTGCCCGACCCGGTGACGACCGAGGTGCCCACGCCGTACGCGTCGACGGGGGATGCCGCGAGTGCGGCGATCGCATACTCGTCCAGGTCGCTCGTCACGGTAATGCGCGTGCCGGTCGCGCCCAGCTCGTCGAGCTGCGCGCGCACCTCCGCGGCGACGGTGGGCAGGTCGCCGGAGTCGATGCGCACCCCGCCGAGATCCGTCCCCGCGATCCGGATCGCCGTCTCGACCCCGGTGCGGATGTCGTAGGTGTCGATGAGGAGCGTCGTGGAGACGCCGAGCGCCTCTACCTGCGCGCGGAACGCGTCCTCCTCCGTGTCATGCAGCAGCGTCCACGAGTGCGCGGCGGTGCCCATCGTCGGGATGCCCCACTGTCGGCCCGCCTCGAGGTTCGAGGTCGCTCCGAACCCGGCGATGTACGCCGCGCGGGCCGCCGCGACGGCGGACTGCTCCGCTGCCCGCCGGGAGCCCATCTCCGCGAGCGGGCGGTCCCCGGCGGCGATGCTCATGCGCGCCGCCGCCGTGGCGACCGCGGAGTCGTGGTTGAGGACGCTGAGCGCCAGCGTCTCGAGCACGACGGCCTCGGCGAACGTGCCCTCGATCGTGAGGATGGGGGAGCCGGGGAAGTACAGCTCGCCCTCGCGATACCCGGTCACCGAGCCCGTGAACCGGTAGCCCTCGAGGAAGTCCAGGGTGGCGGCATCCACCACCTTCTCGTCGCGGAGCCACCGCAGCTCGTCGTCGCCGAACCGGAAGTCGCGGATGAGCGACAGCAGCCGCCCGGTGCCCGCGACGACGCCGAAGCGCCGCGCGCCGGGCAGGCGCCGGCCGAACAGCTCGAACACGCACCGGCGCTCGCCCGTGCCGTCGCGCAGGGCGGCGTCGATCATCGTGAGCTCGTAGCGGTCCGTCAGCAGGGCGGTCGAGGGACTCATGCGGGTCAGCCTAGCCAGCGCCTGGCGTAGGCTGGGGCATCGTGAATGACGCGCCGATCGGAATCTTCGACTCCGGTGTCGGCGGACTCACCGTCGCCCGCGCCGTGTCGGCGCAGCTCCCGCGCGAGTCGATCCTCTACATCGGAGACACCGCCCGCTCGCCCTACGGTCCCAAGCCGATCGCCGACGTGCGACGCTACGCCCTCGAGGTGCTCGACGATCTCGTCGCGCAGGGCGTGAAGATGCTCGTGATCGCATGCAACACGGCCTCTGCCGCGATGCTGCGCGACGCGCGCGAACGGTACGACGTCCCGGTGGTGGAGGTCATCAACCCGGCGGTGCGCACCGCCATGTCGACGACCCGCAACGGGCGCGTCGGCGTGATCGGCACCGCCGGCACGATCAGCTCGGGCGCGTACCAGGACATGCTGGGCGTCAACGAGCGGCTCACGGTCTTCGCGCAGGCCTGCCCGCGCTTCGTCGAGTTCGTCGAGGCCGGCGTCACCGACTCGCCCGAGGTGCTGTCGGTCGCCGAGGAGTATCTGGCACCCCTGCGCCACGCGGAGGTCGACACGCTCGTGCTCGGGTGCACGCACTACCCGTTCCTCGAGGGCGCGATCAGCTACGTGATGGGCCCCGACGTGAGTCTGGTGTCCAGCGATACCGAGACGGCGAAGGACGTCTACCGCCAGCTGGTCTCGCGCGACCTGCTCGCGGGGCCGGATGCCGAGCCCCGCCACGTCTACGAGGCCACCGGTGCGTCCGCGGACGAGTTCCTGCGACTGGCCCATCGCCTGATGGGCCGCGAAGTCAGCGCGGTGCGCCTCGTGCAGACCGGCGCCATCGACCTTCCGCATCGCCTCGGCTGAGGCATCCGCACCCTCCCGGAGGAGACACATGACCGACATCACCCGCGCCGACGGGCGCACCGTCGACCAGCTTCGCCCCATCACGATCGAGCGGGGCTGGTCGAGCCAGGCCGAGGGGTCGGCCCTCATCTCGTTCGGCGGCACCAAGGTGCTGTGCACGGCCTCGTTCACCAATGGCGTGCCGCGCTGGCTGACCGGCAAGGGCAGGGGCTGGGTCACCGCGGAGTACGCCATGCTGCCGCGCGCCACCAACGAGCGCAACGACCGTGAGAGCGTGAAGGGGAGGGTCGGGGGACGCACGCACGAGATCTCGCGCCTCATCGGACGCGCGTTGCGCGCGGTCGTCGACACGAAGGCCCTCGGCGAGAACACCATCGTCATCGACTGCGACGTGCTGCAGGCCGACGGCGGCACGCGCACGGCGGCGATCACCGGTGCCTATGTCGCGCTCGCCGACGCCATCGAGTGGGGCCGCGGCAGGAAGTTCGTCGGGCAGAAGGCGAACGTGCTGTTCGACTCGGTGTCGGCCGTGTCGGTCGGCATCATCGACGGTGAGCCGATGCTCGACCTCGCCTACGTCGAGGACGTGCGCGCCGAGACCGACATGAACGTCGTCGTCACCGGTCGGGGGCTGTTCGTGGAGGTGCAGGGCACGGCCGAGGGCGCCCCGTTCGACAAGCGGGAGCTCGACGCGCTGCTCGAACTCGGCGTCAACGGCTGCGCCGAGCTCCGCGAGCACCAGCTGGCCGCGCTCGGCGGCGGGAGTGCCGGGTGACCGCGCAGCCCGACGAGATGGCCGAGGTCATCGCCGCGGCCCTGGCCGAAACGGCCGGTGGCGAGGAGGCGCTGAGCAAGATCGTGCTCGCGACGCACAATCCGCACAAGGTCGAGGAGTTCCAGGCCATCGTCGCGGCGACGCGGCCCGATCTGCTGGTCGTGGCCTACGACGGCCCGGAGCCCGTGGAGGACGGCGTCACGTTCGCCGAGAACGCGCTGATCAAGGCGCGGGCGGCGGCAGAGCACACCGGTCTTCCCGCGCTCGCCGACGACTCGGGCATCTGCGTGGACGTGCTGGGCGGCGCCCCCGGCGTCTTCTCGGCGTACTGGGCCGGCCACGCGAAGGACGCCACGGCGAACCTGAGCCTGCTGCTGGACCAGCTCTCGGACATCCGCGACCCCCACCGCACCGCGCAGTTCGTCTCGACGATCGCCCTGGTGGTGCCGGGCGACGGGTCGCGTGAGGGCGTCGTCGAGGGAGTGTGGCCGGGCCGCCTCGCGACCGCGCCGGCGGGCGACGGGGGGTTCGGCTACGACCCCGTGTTCATCCCCGACGGGCAGCCGGAAGGCGAGGAGCGCACCGTCGGCGAGTGGACGTCGCTGCAGAAGAACGCGTCGTCGCACCGTGCCCGTGCCTTCGAGGCGCTGGCGCCCCTCCTCGCCGAGCTGTGACGCGCCGGCCGCGACTGAGAATCAGCATCGTTCCCGACTGCGCCGCACGCGTCGTCGGGCGGCGCGCCCGGGCTTAGCCTGGGCTCATGCACGACCACGCGCCCTCGGGCATCCGGGGGACCGGCAACCGCCGGCTCCTCGCGATCTCGCTCGCCATCACGGCGACGGTGATGGTCGTGCAGGTCGTCGGCGCGGTGCTGTCGGGCTCGCTCGCGCTGTTCGCCGACGCGGTGCACATGTTCACGGATGCCGCGGCCCTCGTGATCGCCCTCATCGCGAGCGTCGTCGCCGCGCGACCGGCGAACGACCGCCGGACCTTCGGCTACCAGCGTGCGGAGGTCTTCGGCGCCCTGATCAATGCCGTGATCCTGATCGTGCTGTCGGTGTGGGTGGCGGTCGAGGGCGTCACGCGACTGATACACCCCGGCGAGACGGAGCTCGCGGGCGGGCTGATGCTGGTCGTCGCGATCGTCGGGCTCGTGGCGAACGCGGTGGCGCTGTGGCTGCTGAGTGCCGCGCAGCGGCACAGCATCAACGTCCGCGGCGCCTACCTCGAGGTGCTGGGCGACCTCATCGGATCCGCCGCGGTGATCGTCGCGGCCGTCGTCATCGTCACCACCGGCTGGTTGCAGGCGGATGCCATCGCCTCGCTGCTCATCGCGGCGATGATCGTGCCGCGCGCGATCGGCCTGATGCGCGAGGTCGTGTCGGTGCTCACGGAGTCGGCGCCGCAGGGTACGCACGTGAAGGAGATCCGCGAGCACATCCTCTCGACCCCCGGAGTGGTCGACGTCCATGACGTCCACGTCTGGCAGCTCACCCGCGGGGCGCCGGTGTTCACGGCGCACGTCGTCGTGGACGACGCGGCCTTCGCCGACGGCCGGTCGAGCCGCATCCTGAGCAGGCTGCAGACCTGCCTCGCCGAGCATTTCGACGTCGAGCACTCGACCTTCCAGCTCGAGCCTGCCGGGCACGTCGAGCACGAGGCCCACGCCTGACGGCGCTCACTCCTCCCGGCGCACCTCGGCGGGGAGCTTGTCGGGCCGCAGGCCCCGCCACCGCGGGTGGCGGAGGATGCCGCCGGGCGTGAACTCCCCGTACTCCACCTCGCCGACCAGCTCCGGCCGCACCCACAGCGCGTCGCGCGCGTCGAGCGGCGGCACGCCCACGAGCGGGTTGTCGTCGGTGCGCAGCGGCAGGAGCGTCGTCATCAGCGCCTTCAGGGTGGAGTCGCTGAAGCCCGAGCCCACGCGGCCCGCATACCGCAGGCCATCCTCGTCGGGAATGCCGAGCAGCAGCGAGCCGAACGTCGTGCTGCGGCCGCCCTTCCCCGGTCGGATGCCCGCGATCACAACCTCCTGCGTGCGCGTGAGCTTCACCTTGAGCCAGGCATCCGATCGTCTGCCACGCAGATATCGCGAGGCGGGATCCTTCACCACGATCCCCTCCAAGCGCAGCTGCTCGCTGGTCTGGAGCGCCGCGTCCACGTCGTCGAACACCGGCGGGACGGCGATGGGATCGACGGATGCCGCAGCCACCGCTTCCAGCACGTCGCGGCGCTCACGCAGCGGGAGGTCGGCGAGGTCGTCGCCGTCGTGGGCGAGCACATCGAAGAGGTAGTAGCGCACCGGGGTACGGCGCGCCTCGCGGGCGATGTCGCCCGCGCGCTCGAGGTTCATCCGCGTCTGCAGGAGCGGGAAGCTGGGCCGCCCGTCCGGCTCGAGGGCGACGAGCTCGCCGTCGACGACGCAGGGCGCCCCGCCCAAGCCCGCGTCGAGAGCCGTCAGCTCGGGGTAGCGGTGGGTCACCTCGTTGCCGCTCCGCGCGAACAGCCGGAGGCGCCGGCCATCCCACGCGCCCACGGCGCGGATGCCGTCCCACTTCATCTCGACCCACGCGGTGTCGCCCCCGTCCCGCTGCGCCCATCCCCGGGCCGCCGTCCGCGCCTGGACGGGCGTCGCACTCGAGGCAAGCATCGGGCGCAGATCGGCGGTCCCCGCGGACGAGGGCTCGTCCGCCTGCGGTGTGGGCTCGACGACGATGCCTTCCGGCTGCGGCCGGCCGTCGGCATCCGTCTTCATCCGATGCAGGAGCCAGCTCGACTTCTCGCCCTCGCCCTGCGTGCGGATGAGCGCCAGGCGGACGCGCCCCAGCGGGCCGCCCGGCCGCCCCTCGAGCGTCGCGATGATCTCGTCGTCGCGCCACTTCTCCAGGTCGTAGCGTCCGTCGTCCCAGATGGTCACGGTGCCCCCGCCGTACTCGCCGGCGGGGATGGTGCCCTCGAACGTCGCGTACTCCATCGGGTGGTCCTCGGTCATGATCGCGAGGTTGTTGCGCTTGTACGAGTGCGGGACGCCGCGCGGCACCGCCCAGCTGACCAGCACGCCGTCGTGCTCGAGCCGGAAGTCCCAGTGCAGCGCGGTGGCGTGATGCTCCTGGATCACGAAGCGCGGGCGCTCGCCGCTCGGGGTGGTGCCGAGCGGGTTGGCGGGCACCGGCTCGGGCGTGCGGTCGGCGCTGCGCTTGGAGATGTACGTCGACAGCGGTCCTGCCTCCGCCTCCCGTCCGCCCGCCTGGAAGCCCAGCGCCGCCATCGGATCCCCGATGGTCTCGATCCGCTCGAGCACCTCGGTGAAATCGAGATGACCGAGACCCGGCTCGTCGAGCTCGCTCCAGGTGCGCGGTGCGGCGACCGTCGGATGCGCGCGGCCGCGCAGCGAGTACGGGGCGATGGTCGTCTTCGAGCCGTTGTTCTGGCTCCAGTCGATGAGCACCTTCCCGTGCCGCTCGGACTTCTTCATGCTGCTGACGACCAGGTCGCGATGGTCGGCCTCGATCGCCCGGGCGAGCTCGTTCGCGAGCGCCGACGCCTGCTCGGTCGTCTGGCCGGGCGGCAGGGCCGTATAGAGATGGATGCCTTTGCTTCCGCTCGTGACCGGGTACGGCTCGAGTCCCATGTCGACGAGGATGGTGCGCGCCCAGCCGGCGACCACCGCGCATTCGGCCAGCCCCACGCCCGGACCGGGGTCGAGGTCGAGCACGAGACGGTCGGCGGGGCCGCGTTCGCCGGCCGGCGTGAACCGCCACTGCGGCACGTGCAGCTCGAGGCTGGCGACCTGCGCGAGGTAGACGAGGGTCGGCACGTCGCCCACCAGCGGATAGTCCTTGGTTCCCGACGAGTGGGGGATCGGCATCCGTCTCACCCACGAGGGCGCACCCCGCTCGAGGTCCTTCGCGAAGAACACCATGCCCGGGTCGTCCTCGGTGCCGACGCCGTCGGGCCAGCGCTTGCGGGTCACCGGGCGCCCGATCACGTGAGGGATGAGGACCTCTGCGACGCGCGAGTAGTAGTCGATGACCTCGCCCTTGGTGGTGCCGGTCTCGGGATACAGCACCTTGGCGAGGTTGGTGATGCGCAGACGACGGCCGCCGATGCGCACCAGCTGCTCGTCGCCCGCCATAGGCCCATCCTGCCCTGTCGTGCAAGCCCGGTGCGCAGGGCTAGCCGCGGGCGGTGTGACGGGTGTCTACTGGTGTGGTGAGGGCGATCTGGAAGGGTGCGCTGACGTTCGGGCTCGTGAACGTCCCGGTCAAGGTCTATGCCGCGACCGAGGATCACGACGTGTCGCTGCACCAGGTGCACAACAAGGACGGCGGTCGCATCCGCTATCAACGCAAGTGCGAGGTGTGCGGCGAGGTCGTCGCGTACCAGGACATCGACAAGGCGTACGACGACGGCGAGCGGACCGTCGTGCTGACCAAGGACGATCTCGACGCGCTGCCGGCCGAGCGCAGCCGTGAGATCGACGTCGTCGAGTTCGTGCCCAGCGAGCAGATCGACCTGCTCACGCTCGACCGCGCCTACTACCTCGAGCCGGATTCGGCGTCGCCGAAGGCATACGTGCTGCTGCGTAAGACGCTCGAGCAGACCGATCGCACGGCCATCGTGCGCTTCTCGCTGCGCCAGAAGACGCGCCTGGCGGCGCTGCGGGTGCGCGGCGACGTTCTGGTGCTGCAGACGCTGCTATGGGCCGACGAGGTGCGCGAGGCGGCCTTCCCCGCACTGGACGAGCCGGTGCGGATCTCGGCGAAGGAGCTGGAGCTGTCGGCATCCCTCGTCGAGAGCTTCGCGAGCGACTTCGACCCGGAGGAGTTCACCGACGAGTACCAGCAGGAGCTGCGGACCCTCATCGAGGCGAAGCTCGAGAAGGGCGACGCGCTGGACACCACCGAGACCTTCGGCGAGCAGGAGGAGGAGACCGGCGGCGAGGTCATCGACCTGATGGCGGCGCTGCGGGCGAGCGTGGAGAAGTCCCGGGCGGCGCGCGAGGGCGGCTCGAAGGGGGCGGGCAAGGGCGCCGACGCCGACGCCGACGCGAAGCCGGCGGCCAAGGCATCCGCGAAGAAATCCTCGACGAAGACGACCGCCAAGAAGCCCGCGGCGAAGAAGAAGGCCTCCTGAGGATCAGCCCTTGGGCGCCTCGTCGTGCTCGGGGCCGCGGTCGAAGACGTCCTGGTCGAGCACGAGCGCCTCGGCCTCGTCGTGGTCGGTGACGACGTCCTCGCCCGCCGCGGCCGCCTTCTTGGCCTTGCTGCGCTCGCGGAGGTAGTGCCACAGCGTCACGACCGCGGTGCCGCCGACGGCGGCGAGCAGGATGAGGTCGATGTAGTTCTCGACGAAGTCCGCCACCGGCGGGATGAAGCCGATGAGGTAGCCGAACATCGTCAGGCCGAAGCCCCAGATCACCGCGCCGATGAAGTTGTAGAGCGTGTACTTCCACTTGTTCATGTGGCCCACGCCGGCGGCGACGGGTGCGAACGTGCGGACGATCGGCACGAAGCGGGCGAGGATGATCGTGAGCCCGCCGAAGCGCTCGAAGAACGCGTTGGTGCGCTGGACGTTCTTGACGCTGAAGAGGCCGGACTCCTTCTTCTCGAAGACCGCCGGACCCCCCTTGTGGCCGATGTAGTAACCGACTTCACCGCCGATGAACGCCGACAGTCCGATGAGGAGGGCGACCCACCACACGCTCAGCCCGAAGACCCCGTGCGGCGCGTACGGCTGGGGGTGGGACAGGAGCCCGGCGATCACCAGCAGCGTGTCGCCCGGCAGCAGGAAGCCGACCAGCAGGCCGGTCTCGGCGAACACGATGAAGCAGACGACGACGAGCGCCCAGGGGCCCGCCCATCCGATGATGGCGGCCGGGTCGAGCCACGGGATCAGGGCGGTGGGAACAGCATGCACGATGAGGGTTTCCCGTCGTCAGTCGGCGGAGGATGCGATCGCTCGCGTGCGGAAGGTGGGACTTGAACCCACACGCCCGAAGGCACAGGAACCTAAATCCTGCGTGTCTGCCAATTCCACCACTCCCGCGAGTGGGATCAGTCTACTGACGGGACCGCCGATCGGCTGTCGGGCTGACCCCCGGATCGCGGGCGGGTTCAGCGGCGTATGCCGAACAGGAAGTAGCTCGCCGGGCCGATCCAGTTGACGAGGATCGCCGGGATCCACACCGGCTTGGGTCCGCGCACCTCTTCGGCTCGGCGGTGAGCGAGATCCCAGAAGGCGAGGAATGCGAAGGCGGCCTGCAGGAGGCCCAGGACGCCGAGTCCGGCCTTCGCCCCCGGCGTCAGTTCTCTCTTCATCGTGGTCATCGTCGTCCCTTTCGTCGCCGACTCCCATCCTGCCCCGCTCGGGCGTCCGCCGCATCTGTGGATAACTTTCGGCTGGCTCGGTACCGAATTGCCAGGATGCTGGGGTGACTTCTCCCGCCGCTCCCGTCGCGACCCTCGTGGCCGAGCGGGTCCGCGAGAGGCTGCGCGCGGAGCGGTCGGATCCCACCCGCGATCCCGAGTTCGCCGCGCAGATCGCGCGGGCCGAGGTCCGCCGGCACAACGACTTCGCGCTGGCGCGTGGCCTCGCACCGGTCGACGACGAGACGGCGTGCGTGCGGGAGGTGCTCGCGGCCGTCGCCGGGTTCGGGCCGCTGCAGGCGTATCTCGACGATCCGACCGTCGAGGAGGTGTGGATCAACGCGCCGGACCGCATCTTCGTCGCGCGCGGCGGTGTGCCCGAGCGCACCCCGCTCATGCTCACCGACACCGCGGTGCGGGACCTCGTCGAGCGGATGCTGCAGTCCAGCGGCCGTCGCGTCGACCTGAGCCAGCCGTTCGTCGACGCATCGCTTCCCGACGGCAGCCGCCTGCACGTCGTCATCCCCGACATCACGCGTCGGCACTGGGCCGTCAACATCCGGAAGTTCCTGCCGGCCTACCGCGATCTCGGGCGACTGGTGGCCGCAGGATCCCTCGCGCCGGAGGCGGCCACGATGCTGCGCGACGCGGTCGTGGCGGGGCGGTCGGTCCTCGTGTCGGGGGCGACCCACGCGGGCAAGACGACGCTGCTCGGCGCGCTCATCGCCGCCTGCCCTGCGGACCACCGGATCGTCACGGTGGAGGAGACGTTCGAGCTGGCGGTCGCCGCCCCCGACCTCGTCGCACTCCAGGGCCGCCAGCCGAGCCTCGAGGGGACCGGCGAGGTGACGCTGCGCCGCCTGGTCAAAGAGGCGCTGCGCATGCGGCCCGACCGGCTCGTGGTGGGCGAGGTCCGCGACGCCGAGGCGCTCGACCTGCTCCTGGCACTGAACACCGGTGTCCCGGGCATGGCGACGATCCACGCCAACTCGGCGCGCGAGGCGCTGGGTAAGCTCGCCGCGCTGCCTCTGCTGGCCGGGCGGAACATCGACTCGGGCTTCGTGCTGCCGGCCGTGGCGTCGTCCGTCCAGCTGGTGGCGCACTGCGAGCGCGAATCGACCGGCGCGCGACGGGTGGTGGAGATCGTCGAGCCCACCGGCGTCGAGGACGGTGTCATCGCGGCGCGCACGCTCTACCGGGTGGGTCCTTCATGACGTTCGTCTGGGGTGCCGTGCTGGCGGCAGGTCTGCTGCTGATGGTGTCCCCGTGGATGTGGCCGGCAGGCTCCCGGCCGAGGCCGGATACCCCGCGGCGCGGACGCCTGTCGCGCCTGCTCGAGGACGCCGGCATGCCGCGGGTATCGGCGGCGGCGACGGTCGTGGTCGCCGGAGTCTGCGCCGTCGTGGCCGCCGCGGTCGCATGGCTGATCGCGCCCGTGGCCGCGCTCGCGCTCGTCGCGGCGGCGGCCGGGGCGGCCGCGCCGTTCGCGTGGCTGCGAGCGCGGCGCTCGAAGCTCCTGCGTGCGCGCCGTGGCCTGTGGCCGGACGTCTGCGACCTCCTCATCGCCTCGGTGCGTGCCGGCATGTCGCTGCCCGACGCCGTGGCCGGTCTCGCCGATTCGGCGCCGGCCGAACTCCGTCCCGCCTTCGCGGGTTTCGCCCGAGACATCTCGGCCTCGGGCCACTTCGAGTCGAGCATCCAGCGACTGAAGACGGCTCTGGCCGATCCGGTGGCCGATCGCATCGTCGAGACGCTGCGGATGGCGCGCCAGGTGGGCGGAACGGAACTGACGCCGGTGCTGCGCGCACTCGCCGCCTCGGTCCGCGCGGACGCCGCTCTGCGGGCGGAGGTCGAGTCGCGTCAGTCGTGGATCCGCGGCGCGGCCGTGCTGGGCGTGGTCGCACCCTGGGTCATCCTCGCGCTCCTCGCGATGCGACCCGAGGGCGCCGGCGCCTACAGCAGTCCAACGGGCATCGCGCTCATCGTGACGGGCGCCGCCGTGTCGGTCGTCGCGTACCGGCTCATGCTGCGGCTGGGTCGCCTGCCGGAGCCCCGGCGGTGGTTCGGGTGAGCGGTCTCGTGCTGGGCGACATGGCGTACGCCGTGGTGCTGGGCACCGCGCTGGGCGTGGGTGCGTGCCTGCTCTTCTCGCTTGCGCCCCGCTGGGGTGCGCCGAGTCTCGCGCGTCGGATCGCCCCGTACGTCCGCGACGTCACCGATGCGCGCGGCCTCGACGTGTCTCCCGGCGGCGGGTCCGCTTTCGCATGGTCCGCGTTCGCGCAGCGCCGGCTCGCGCGTCTCGCCGGCGGCGACGCCGTCCTGGCACGCCGGCTGCATCGCGCCGGGTGGACGATCGACCCGGCGACGTTCCGTGGGCGTCAGCTCGCGTGGGCGGTCGTCGGCCTCGGCGGGGGCGGCGCGGTCGTCGTTGTGCTCGTGCTGCTGGGGCGCGGATCGCCGGCTCTCGGGCTGCTTCCGCCGGTGGCAGCGGTCGCCGCCGCACTCGGATACGACGCGTGGCTGGGCCGGGCAGCGCGCTCGCGCGCCGCGCGCATCGAGGAGGAGCTTCCCACGGTGCTCGAGTTCCTGGCACTGTGCCTCTCGGCGGGCGAGGGCATCCTCGACTCGCTGCGGAGGGTGAGCGAGGTCGGGGCCGGCGAGCTCACCGCGGAGCTCCGCGGCGTCGTGGTCGCCGTGGGCACCGGGTCGCCGCTGTCCGAGTCGCTGTCGCGCCTGGCCGGCGGGCTCGAGATCCCGGCGCTCGCCCGCGCCGTCGACCAGCTCGTCGCAGCCCTCGAGCGTGGTGCCCCGCTCGCGAACGTCCTGCAGGCGCAGGCGATCGATGCGCGTGAGGACGCCAAGCGGGCCCTCATCGAGCGCGCGGGGCGGAAGGAGATCTACATGCTCTTCCCGCTCGTGTTCCTGATCCTTCCCCTGAGCGTCCTGTTCGCGGTGTTTCCGGGGATCTTCATGCTTCGACTCGGACTCGGCTGACCGCCGGAAGGAGAAATGATGAAAGCACGGATGCAGCGGCTGACCACGCGGGTGCGCGCGGCGATGCACGACCTCGCCGTCGACGACCGCGGTGACGTCCCCGGGTGGGTCCTGATCACGCTTATGACAGCGGGCCTGGTGGTGGTGATCTGGGCGATGGCCGGTCCCGCGCTCGCCGATCTCTTCGAGCAGGCGATCAGCCGCGTCTCCGGTCTGTGATCCGGTGCGTCTCGTGGCCGCCCGCGCGACGGCGAACCTGCGCGCTCGGGCTGGCCGCGGAGCTCCGAGACGACGCCGGTGCCAGCCCGGTCGAGTTCGTGCTGGTGGGGACGCTGCTGACCGTCCTCACCCTCGGTGTGCTGCAGTTCGGCCTGGCGGTGTACGTGCGCAACGTCATCCACGATGCTGCGGTGGAGGGTGCGTACCATGCGGCACTCGCCGACACGACGCTCGAGGACGGCGCAGAGCGCACCCGGGAGATCGTCTCCCGCACGGTGGGCGCCGGGTACGCGAGCGACGTCGCCGTGCGCGAGACCTCCGATCTCGGCCATGACGCCGTCGAGGTCCGGGTCGCTGCGACGCTGCCGCTCCTCGGCCTGCTCGGAGCCCCGCGTGCCCTGGAGGTGACGGCGCATGCGCCGGTCGAATCCTTCGACTGATGACGACGGGGAGCGCGGGTCGGCCGCGCTCGAGTTCATCCTCGTCGGCCTGCTCATGCTCGTTCCGCTCGTCTACCTCGTGGTCGCGCTGGGGATGATCCAGGGTCAGAGCCTCGGTGCCGAGGCGGCCGCGCGGCACGTGGCGCGGGCGGTGTCGACGGCGGCGGATGCCGCCGACGCCCGGCAGCGGGCGGATGCCGTCGTCGCCGCGGTCTCGGACGAGTACGACCTCGCCGAGGTCGATCTCGCGATCGCGTGCGCGCCGGGGGGCGCATCCTGTCCCCGTGCCGGGGCGATGCTGCGTGTGACGGTCCGCACCACCGTCTCACTCCCTCTGGTGCCGCCGGTGCTCGGCCTGGATCGCATCGCCGCGGTTCCCGTCGAGGCGTCGGCCGCCCACAAGGTCTCGCGTTTCTGGAGCGGAGGATGACCGGCCGGTGGCGGGCGGCCCTCGCGATTCGCCGTCGGGTCGGCGACCCCGACGACGAGGGCAGCGTGCTCCTGCTGACGCTGGGCTACGGCGTGCTCGCCATCGCGGTGATCCTCGTGTGCACGGCCGCCACCAGCCTGTATCTCGCGCAGAAGCAGCTGGATGCGGTGGCGGATGCCGCGGTCCTCGCCGCTGCGGACGGCTTCGAGCTGTCGGTGGTCGATGGTGAACCCGTCGCGCTGCTCGACGACGACGGCGTGCGTCGCGAGGCCCAGCTGATGATGGATCAGATCGGCGGGAGTGCGCGGCTGGTGTCGGCGTCGACCCCGGACGGCGTGTCCGCGCGGGTCACCGTGGCCGGGGTGTGGCATCCGCCCCTCATCGCCCCGTTCGTGCCGGACGGCCTCGGGCTGGAGGCCACGGCGACCAGCCGCACGGCGCTCCGCTGACGCGGCGACCCCGGGGCCTCACTCGTCGGCGGTCGCGCCGGCACGCGCGGCCAGCGCGACGGCCTCCACTCGGGAGTGGACCCCCAGCTTGGCCAGGAGGTTCTGCATGTGCGCGCCGACGGTCTTGATGCTGATGCCCATCGCGGCAGCGACCTGCTTCTGACTCAACCCTTCGGTGGTGAGGGTGAGCACTTCGCGCTCTCGACGGCTCAGAGCCGACAGACGGCGGAGGTCGGCGGTGGCGTTGCGCGCGGGTTTCGTGCGCTCGATCAGCCGGCGGACGCGCGCCAGGAACTCCTCGGCGTCCATCGACTCCGCGGCGTAGTCGTCGGCGCCGACCAGGAGCCCTGCCACGACGTCGGCCGGCGTGATGCGGTCGGCCGAGACGAGCACGGCCGGCATGTCGGGTCCGTAGCGATCACGAAGCTCGCGAAGGAAGCTGCACCCCCCGTCCTCGACCTCGAGGATCGCCACGGCGGGCGCCTGCCCGTTCAGCCAGGCAGCCGCGTCCAGAGCCCTCGCGAACGCGGCGGACTGCAGCCCCAGTCTGTGCAGCAGATGCACATAGTCGTCACGCACGTGATCCCCAGCGACCACCAGCGCGAACACCTCTTCATCTTCCTCGCCCACGATTCCTCCCCGAATCGCGCGCCTCTCGCTTGAGACAGACCACCCTAGGGGGTTTCCCCAAACCCGGGTGCGGGTTCACCCGATGGTCGTATCCCCACGCACTTCCTAGCGTAAGGCCCGTAATGGCCTGGGGAAAGGGGACGTCCATGTCCAGGAACAAGCGCCGCGGCATACTCGCGGCCGGAGCGACGAGCTGTCTCGTCTTGGCGATGTTGATCGGTGGCGCAAGTCCTGCGACCGCCGCCGACGGTCCATGGGATATCACCGGCATGCCCACGGATCCCCTCGGCGGGACCATTCCCGACGCCGGTGTCGCCAACAACCTCGATGACGACGAAGGGAATGTTCAGGAGTTGGGACCGCTCAACTCGAACACGACGAAGATCGGCGTGATCCACAAGGACGCCGTGCCGACCCTGGGCACCACGAACCCGAACGCACAGGTGGACCTGCGCCAGGCGTGGCTCGACATCAAGCGTGAGGGCGGCAAGGACTGGCTCTACTTCGCGTGGGAGCGGGACAAGAGCACGGGCAGCGGCTTCATCGCCTACGAGTTCATGCGGAACGCCGCCCCAGCGGCATGCGCCTACGAGACGGCCACCCAGCAGCAGCTGATCGACACCTGCAACCCCTGGGCCAATCGACAGGGAGGCGCGGCAGCGACGGCAACCACGCCCGCCGTTCCCGGCGACTTCATGATCCTCTGGGATCAGCAGGGAGGCGGGCTCGACATGGTGCTCCGGGTCTGGAGCGGCACAGCGCCGAACCTGGTGCTCGGTCCCCCGGTCGCTCTCACCGCCGCGGTGTCGCAAGCCGCCATCAGTGAGGACGGATTCTTCGGCGAAGCGGCGGTCAACCTGACCGACACCATCTTCGGTGGGGTGCTCCAGTGCCTGTCGTTCGCGAACAGCATTCCCAGCACCGTGACCGGCAACTCGGACACCGCCGACTACAAGGACACCATCCTTGAGACGATCCCGCCGATCAGCAACTGCACGACGACCACGATGACCACCCCCATGCTCGCTGATGGCGAGACGCCGGTTCCGGCCACAGGAGCGTCGATCGGGACCAACGGCGTCCTGGCGGTGACCGACTCGGCAACCGTGTCGTTGGTCGGTGCAACCAGCGGCACGCCCGGAGGAACCGTGGCGTTCTCGCTGTGCAAGCTCGACACGGGAACCTGTACGTCCGGGGGCACGTCAATCGGGTCCACCGCCGTCACGGCTACTTCGTACCCGTTCACGGTCGTATCGCCGACCGCATATGTGACCTCCGCCGGTCGATACTGCTGGCGGGCGGTCTATGACGACGGAAACGCGACCAACGGCATCTCCGGATCGAGCGACTCGAGTGCGGGAGAGTGCTTCGTCGTCAACCCGGTCACGCCGACGTTGACCACGAGCGCCGGTGCCGATGTGGTGCTGGGCAATGCGGTCACCGACACCGCGACGTTGTCGGGCACGGCACTTCAGCCGATGAACCCGGTCATCCAGACCGTGCAACCATCGACGACGGTGCCGCCGCGGACAGCAGCGGGCGGCAAGATCACCTTCACCCTCTACACGAAGACGGCCACGAGCTGCGTCGCGGTGGCGGGCAGCGCGACGGAGGTGACGGTCAACGGCGACAGCTCGCCGACCAACGTCTACAGCGTCTCGTTCACGCCGACAGTCGCCGGCACCTACCAGTGGGGAGCGGTCTACTCCGACAGCACGACGAACACCAACGGCACCAGCCACAACAACGGCACGTGCAACGTCTCGGCTGAGGAGGTTGTGGTGAACACCGTCCCGTCGACGATGACCACGGCACAGCGGTGGGTCCCGAACGACTCGGCCACGATCAAGGCGGCTGCGGGCGGCAACCTTGCAGGCAACGCGAGGTTCACGCTGTACAACTCGTCCGACTGCACGGGAACGATCGTCTACGGTCCGGTCGACGTCCCGGTCAGCGGTCCGGGAACCGGGAACGGAACCACGGTGTCGACGTCGAACTCGACAGCTGTGACCGCCAGCGGGTCGTACTCGTGGAGTGTCAGCTATGACAGCACGAACCTGGCGCAGGATGACATCGCCGCCAGCTGCAAGGAGGTCTCGTCGCTGACCATCAACAACAACTTCGTCCAGCCGTGATGCCGGACTGACGAGGTTGCACAGGCCGATCGGCCCCGCTCGTCGGAGCGGGGCCGATCGTCGTGTCAGGGTGCTGCTGGGTGATGCCGTGTCAGCGGGCGCCCTTGGCCGGCGTGGCCTCGAACGCGCGCTCGATCTCCTGCGAGAACGTGTTGCCCTCGGCATCCTTCGCGGTCACCCGCAGGTCGACCCAGCCGCCCCTGTCTGGCACCGGCACCTGGGCGGTGTAGCCGCTGACCCAGGCGCGGGACTCGACGAAGATGCCACCGTCGTGGTCGACGGCGCCGGTCGGGGCATCCGTCTCCGCGGCGGTGAGCGTCACCGGCACCCACTCGCCGCCGGACGTGCGCGCTTCGAGCGTCGCCTCGGTGATCGCGCCGGCCGGAGCCGTGCCCGCCACATGCCCGAGCTCGAGCCCCAGCGGGATGGCGGACCCCTTGCGGCGACCCTCGCCGACGAGGTTGCCTTCGTTGACGTCGACTGCGTAGTACGCCTGGATCATCGGCAGCAGCCGGTAGTCCCAGTCGCCCTGCTGCGTGGACGCACGGAACGTCCAGTCGCTGACCGTCTTCGTCGACCCCGCGAGGTGCGAGCCGTCGTGCGTGGCGGTGTTCACCACACGCCAGTCGTGCTCGCCGTCGGGCAGGTCGAAGACGTTCCCTCCCTGGTGCTCCACCTGGCGGAAGAGCTCCCCGTCGAGGTAGACGTCGGTCAGCTGCTGCACCGTCGACGGCTCGAGCCACGTGTCGAACGCGCCGGTGTGTGCGGAGTCACCGCCGTCGGCCCAGCTCGGAATGTTGATCTGCCCGTAGTCCGACGCGAGGTACGGCACCCAGTAGCCCGTGGCGATGTACGGCCGCACGACGCCGCCGTAGTACTCCGCCTCGGTGCGCTCACCCGGCTCGTAGGTGCGCTTGATGTCGCGCATCGTCCATCCGACCGAGGTGATCATCGCGTCCTGGTACCAGCGCAGTCCGTCGGTATTGACCCATTCCGCCCGCTCGGTGCCGCGCTGGGTGCGCATCGGGAAGCCGCTGCTGAACTCCGCGCCGGGCACGAAGTCGAAGCGGAACTCGCCAATCTCTTCGGGCTGGCCGTGGAAGCGGGTGTCGATCCGTGCCAGGTCGTCCTCGGTGTGCACGTACGCGAGGTCGGACGGTATCTCGCCGTCGGCGAACTCGGCGATGTCGTAGACGACGTCGGATGTCGGGACGCCGACCGCAGACACGGTCACCTTCTTCGACGCCATGCGGGCCAGCAGGTCGCGACCCTCGACGCCGCTGACCCCCGCGACCGGAATGGCGACGTCGGTGGTGTAGTCCTCCGAGCCGACCCATTCGTTGAACTCGCCGTCGCCGTCATTGACCACGATGAGGAGCCTGGCACCGGCGGCGGCCGCGTTGGCCGCGCGCTGGGATGCCGGAACCTCGGCGGAGCGGGTCACGACGGCGACCTTCCCCGACACGTCCACGGCGGCGAACTCCTGCGCGCTGCCCTTGCCCGCATCCACGGCCTGAGCCTTGAACGAGCCGTCGAGCAGCGTCGACCCGATCTGCTCGATGAGGTCGAGCGACTCCTTGCCGGCCTCGAGCGAGAGGAGCGGCTTCTGCAGGCGCCAGCGCGTCGTGAAGCCGAAATCGGCGTCCTCGACGCTCATCGGCTGCGCCCACAGCTCATCGATCCACACCGGCATCGTGGCGCTCGCCGCGAAGTCGTCGACCGACACGTCCATGCGGCGGAACACCGGTGCGAGACCGTCCTGCCCGACGTCGACCGTGATCTGCTCCGCGGTGCGCGCGTCGAGCGCAACCGTGCGGTCCTGGTCGAGCGCGAGGGTGGGCGTCCCGACGAGCACGCTTGCGATCGTGTCCGGCGTGCGGCTGAGCTGCATGAACGACATGACGGTGTATTCGCCCTTCATGAGGCGCAGCGTCGTCTCACCGTCGACGGGCACGGGCTCCGCCCACTGCGTCGCCGGGTCCCACAGCATCGCGTACGCCGTGGTGGGGTTGCCGTCGAAGTCGGTCGCCGTGAGGGTGAGGTCGTAGCGCTCGGCCTCGGCGATCGTCCCGAGGGCGGTGCGGGTGACAGGCTCGCCGTCCACCGAACCGACCAGG
The DNA here is from genome assembly GCF_055329545.1 of Microbacterium sp. ZXT2-5. Classification (NCBI taxonomy): domain Bacteria; kingdom Bacillati; phylum Actinomycetota; class Actinomycetes; order Micrococcales; family Microbacteriaceae; genus Microbacterium; species Microbacterium sp. ZXT2-5. Next base: position 77,712 of record NZ_JBUZWD010000002.1, read on the forward strand.
GCGCCCGACAGCTGGGTGCCCGCGGGAACCTTCGCGGGGTCCACCGTCATCGTCGCGGAACGGGTCTCGCCGGCCGGGATCGTGATCGTCTCGGTATCGAGCGTGAGCGCGCCGAATGCGATGCCGGTCGACAGGGGCTGAGGGGCGCCGCTTCCGCCCGGCGTGGTGTCGGAGAGAGTCGCCGTGAGCGAGACCGTGATCTCGGCATCCGTCCGGTTCGTGTAGTCGACGACACGCGCGACGGGGGTCGGCTCCTGGCCCCACATGAGCATGCCGAAGTCGCCGGATCCGGACGCGACGACGGGCGCTTCGAGCGCGGCGTCGACGTCGATGACGCCCGAGCCGCCCTGATACGGCGTGTAGCCGACGTCGACCGCGGTGCTGGCCAGGGCCGCCTTGAGCTGCTCGGTCGTGTAGTCCGGGTTCGCGCCGAGGAGGAGGGCGGCCGCACCTGCGACGTGCGGCGTGGCCATGGAGGTGCCGCTCATCGAGATGTAGGCGCCGTCGCCGGCGCTGTCGGCCGAGCGGGCGGCGGTGACGTCATTGCCGGGGCCGGTGACGTCGGGCTTGAGCGCACCCGAGCGCGACAGCGGCCCCTGGCTCGTGAACCACGAGAGCGCGCCCGAAGGGTCGTCGACCGAGCCGACCGTGAACGCCTCGGCGGCGGATCCCGGCGCGCCGATGGTCTCGGCCGCTCCGGCGTTGCCGGCGGCGACGACGAACAGAGCACCGGTCTCCTCGGCGATGCGGTCGAGCGACTCGGCCATCAGGTCCTTGCCGTCGGACGGTGCGGGCGAGCCGAGGCTCATGGAGACGATCGGCGCGTTCTGCCCGGCCCACTCCATCGCCTCGATGATCCACGAGTCCTGACCCCAGCCGCTGGCATCGAGCACCTTGCCGACGAGCAGGTCCGCGCCGTCGGCGACGCCGCGATGGGTGCCGCCGCTCGCTGCGCCGGTGCCGGCGATCGTGGAGGCGACGTGTGTGCCGTGGCCGTTCGAGTCTGCGGCGACCTCCTCGCCGGGCACGAAGCTCTTCGACGTGTCGAGCACGCGGCCCTGGAGATCGGGGTGGGTGTCGTCGTACCCGGTGTCGAGCACCGCCACGGTGACGCCCTCTCCGGTGTAGCCGTCCGCCCACGCTTCGGGCGCGTCGATGTAGCCGACGCTGCCATCGAGCGTCGCCTGCACCTTGCCGTCGAGGTGGATGGCCTCGATGCCGCCCGCGAGGGCGGGCGCCGTGGAGAAGCTCCGGGCGCTCGGCGCGGTCAGCGACTCCCACGCGCTCGCCGCCTCCTGGTGGCCGAGGGTGGCTGCCGTGCCGCCGATGCTCTCCAGCTCCGCTTGCACCTCGAGTCCCGGAACGGGAGCGGCGAAGGTGCGGACCGAGGACGCATCCTGCTCGACGATGACCGGGGTGGCGTCGACCGAAGCGTCGTCGTACCCGTACTCCACGAGGAGCGAGACGTTGAACAGATCCTGGTCGAGGGCGCCCGAGGCGAGATAGGGAAGCGCCGCATCGGGGATGACGTGCAGGTCGCCGGCGGCTTCGTACGTGCGGACCCCGGCACCGTCGACGGCCGTGTCGACGGAGACCGCGTGGGTGCCGTCCGACAGGTCGGTGACAGTGACGCGGTCGCCCGTGATGAGGGTGACCGTATTGCTGCTGCCGGCGGACGCGGCCGAGGCGGGGGGAACCTCTGCCGCGGGGGATGCGGTCGCCGGCAGGCCGGTGAGACCGACGCCGGCGATCGTGATCGCGACGCCGCTCGTGGCGGCGACGATCGGATGCAGGCGACGGCCGGAGGGCTGGGGTCGTGACATGCGCGAGCCTCTCGGTGTGTGGGGATTGACATCCCCACCTTCTCGGCCGGCGCGCGTAGAGTGGTGGCGGAGAAATGCCATGGCCATCATCCGCCAAGCTCGGCGGGTGACGATGGACAGCATGGGGAAGGCGACCGTGCTCGACGCGCTCGGCCTCGATGAGGCTCACACCGCGGTATATCGATGGGTGCTCCAGCAGCCTTCGGCGTCTGCTGCGGACATCGCGGGGGCGCTGAGCCTGTCGCTGCCGCGCACCGGGCCGATCGTCGCCGAGCTCGAGCGGCTCGGGCTGCTGGCGCGCCAGGCCGCCAGCCGTGACCGCTTCGTGGCGTCCCCTCCGTCGATCTCGCTGCGCCCGCTGCTGCTCGAGCGCGAGCGCGGGCTCACCCGCGCGCACCAGGCGCTCGTCGAGCTGAGCGATCTCTACCGTCATTCGGTCGAGAGGCGCAGTGTCGCCGACGTGATCGATGTCGTCATCGGCGATGACGCCGTGCGGCAGCGGGTCGCCCAGCTGCAGGCGGCGTCGGTCGAGCAGGTGCGCGTGCTCGTGCTCAACGAGATCGCCCTGATCAGCGGCGAGGAGAACATCGAGGAGGACAGGGCGCTGGCGCGCGGCGTGCGCTATCGCGTGATCGTCGAGAGCGCGGTCCTCGAGCGCCCCGGCTTCCTCACGGCGGCGCGCGAGATGGCATCGATCGGCGAAGAGATCCGGGTGCTCCCGACGCTGCCGACGCGCATGTTCATCGCCGACGACCAGATGGCGCTCGTGCCCATGCACTCGCAGGACGAAGACCGCGGATTCGGCGCGCTTCTGATCCACCCGAGCGGCCTGCTCGACCTCGTGACGTCGATCTTCGAGGAGTACTGGAAGGCCGCGGCGCCGTTCCTCCCTGTCGCGGCGCCGCCTGCCGCGAGCGAGGCGGTCGACCGTGACCTTCTCCACCTGCTCCTCCTCGGGGTGACGGATGCCGCGGCCGCGACGCAGCTCGGCATCTCGCTGCGCACCGTCCAGCGCCGGGTGGCCGAGCTCATGGACCTCGCCGGCGTGACGACGCGCATGCAGCTGGGTGCCGAGGCGGTGCGCCGCAGCTGGGTGTGATCACCGGCCGGGCTACCAGCCGTGCTCGTTGAACCAGTCGCGTCGACGCCGGGTCTCGGCATCCGTCTCCCCGGTGTCGGTCGTCTCGTGCTCCACAAGCCGGCCGTCGCCGGCGAGGTCGACGAAGCGGAGGCACACCGCGCAGAGCCCGCGGCCGTCGGGGAAGCCGTCGGCGAGTTCTGCGGCGGGCTCGCCCGGCTCGCCGGATCCCGGGCACCGCGGCGGGTCGGCGGCGGCATCCGTCCACATGATCGTGCGGTGCCGGTGCAGGCCGGGATGGTCGAGCGGGCGCGTGCAGCGCCGGCCTTGGTTGCGGCTGCGGCAGAACGCGATGACGTCGGTCATGCGGTCGCCCGCGGGACGTGGCGGGGAACCCAGCGCAGGAATGCCAAGGCGCCGAGAAGGCCGATCCCGCCCATGACGCCCGTCGCGACACTGAGCGATGCCGCGGCGGCGATGCCCGAGACGAGCAGCGGGGCGACGGCGCCACCCGCGTCGGTGAGCGTGCGCCACGAGCCGAGGAAGGCCGCCGGCTCGGTCTTCGGTGCCACGTCGGCGCCGAGCGTGAGCAGGATCCCGCTGGACAGACCGTTGCCGACGCCCAGCACCGCGGCGAACATCGCGAACCACATCGCGGCGTCCGGGAGGTCGTGCGTGAAGGCGAGCGCGACGAAGCCCGCGCCCATGAGCAGCATCGCCGGGAGGGCGGCCCACAGGCGCCCGAAGCGGTCCATCACCTGACCGCTGGCGTAGAACAGCGCGAAGTCGATCGCTCCCGAGATGCCGACGACGAGGGCGATCGTCTGCGCGTCCAGGCCGATCGACACGCCCCACAGCGGCAGGACGACCTGGCGTGCGGAGCGGACGGATGAGAGGGATGCCGCGGCCAGCCCGAGCGTGGAGAGCACACGGCGGTGGCGCCACATGGTGCGCAGCACGCCCGTGCCCGGCCCTGGCGTGCTGCCCGAGCCACCGGTGCGCCGGATCGGGATCGAGCCCGTGACGGGTTCGCCGGTGTCCTCGGTGTCCATGCGCCCGTCGCCCGCGCCGGGCGCTCCGGGGACGAGGAGCTTCTTCTCGGGGTCGGGACCCAGCAGCACCAGGAGGATCGTGCCGACGAGGCATCCGCCGAAGAACCAGATCGCGGCGCGCTCGTCGCCGAGCAGCGCCAGCAGCGCGGCGGCGACGAACGGGCCGATGAACATGCCGAGCCGGAAGGTGCCGCCCAGCAGCGACAGGGCGCGCGCCCGGAAGGCGAGCGGCACGCGGGTGGTCATGAAGGAATGTCGTGCGAGTCCGAACGCGGCGGCGCAGAACCCGATGACGAACACCGCGGTCGCGAACAGGCCCAGCGAGGGAGCGAGCGCCATGCCGGCGACACCGGCGAGGGAGAGGAACCCGGCGATAGCCATCGTGAGACGCTCGCCGATGCGGGCGACGGCCCAGCCGGCGGGGAGATTGCCGCACAGTTGCCCGACGACGAGCGCCGAGGCGACGAGGGCGGCGGTGGCGACATCCGCGCCCAGCTGAGCGGCGATCACGGGGATGAGCGGGATGACGGCGCCCTCGCCGAGCGCGAACAGCACCGTGGGGCCGTAGATCATCGGGCCGAACCGCCACAGCACGTCGCGGGCAGTGGGGGCGCCTGCGTGATCGGTCATCGCTTCCACGTTAGTCTGGAGTGTCATGCTCGACTTCGATCCCTCCGCCGACATCCAGGCCCTGCGCTCCACGTTCGCCGACATCAAGGCCGTGGTCGACGTCGAGGCACTCACCGCCGACATCGCCCGCCTCAGCGAGGAGGCCGGCGCGCCCGACCTGTGGGACGACGTCGAGAAGGCCCAGAAGGTCACCAGCGCCCTCAGCCACCGCCAGGCCGAGCTCAAGCGCGTCACCGACGTGGAGCGGCGCCTCGACGACCTCGACGTGCTCGTGGAACTCGCCAACGAGATGGACGACGAGGACTCCGCCGAGGAGGCGCGTCACGAGATCGCCGAGCTCGAGGACATCGTCAGCCAGCTCGAGGTGCAGACGCTCCTGGACGGCGAGTACGACGAGCGCTCCGCGGTCGTCACGATCCGCTCCGGCGCGGGCGGCGACGACGCCACGGACTTCGCCGAGATGCTCATGCGCATGTACCTGCGCTGGGCGGAGCGCCACAAGTACCCCGTCAAGGTGATGGACACGTCGTACGCCGAGGGCGCGGGCATCAAGTCGGCGACGTTCGAGGTCGACGCGCCCTATGCCTATGGGACGCTGTCGGTCGAGGCCGGCACGCACCGCCTCGCGCGCATCAGCCCGTTCGGCTCGGCCGACAAGCGCCAGACGTCGTTCGCCGCGGTCGAGGTCATCCCGGTGATGGAGGAGGCCGTCGAGGTCGACATCCCCGAGGGCGAGATCCGCGTCGACGTCTTCCGCTCGTCCGGTCCCGGCGGCCAGTCCGTCAACACGACGGACTCCGCCGTCCGGCTCACGCACCTCCCCACGGGCATCGTGGTGTCGATGCAGAACGAGAAGTCGCAGATCCAGAACCGCGCTGCCGCCATGCGCGTGCTGCAGACCCGCCTGCTCCTGCTCAAGCGCGAGGAGGAGGCGGCGAAGAAGAAGGAGCTCGCCGGCACCATCACCGCGAGCTGGGGCGACCAGATGCGGTCGTACTTCCTCTACGGGCAGCAGCTCGTGAAGGATCTCCGCACCGGCTACGAGGTCGGCAACCCCGCGATCGTCTTCGACGGCGATCTCGACGGGTTCATCTCGGCGGGCATCCGCTGGCGCAAGCGCAAGGACGACGACGACTGACCTCCGCCGGGCACGGGTGACCGTACCGGACGGGCCGACCCGCGCCGGTCGCGGCATCCGCGTCAGAACGGTGCGGCAGGCTCGGCGGCCGATGCGCGGAAGACGGGCACGCGCCGCTCGGGCGTGACGAGGTAGCGTCGGCCGGCAGGGGAGGTCCACTGCAGCGCGCCCCCGCCTTCTGCGACCTGTTCGACCCGCCAGCCGCCGTGGTGCTTGATCGTATGGTGGCCCTTGCAGAGGGGAGCCAGATTGTCGAGCGAGGTCTCGCCGCCGTGCTCCCACGCCACGGTGTGATCGATCTCGCATCTGGAGGCCGGGATCCCGCATCCGGGAGCCATGCATCTGTCGGCTCGCCACCGGACCAGCCGCCTCAGCCCCGGCGGCGGACGATACCGGTCGCGACCGACGGAGAGCACCGCGCCGGTCTCGGGATGGGTGAGAACCCGCATCCAGCCGTCGGCGCCCCCGCACAGCTCTCGCGCCCGCGACAGCGTGATCGGCCCGACGCCCTCGACCACCGCCGGCGCGTCGGGGGAGTCCCCCGGGCCGGATGCCGCATCCAGCAATGCGAGAGCCGGCACGGTGACGGTGACGGCGGCCCGGATGCCGCGCGCCTGGGGCACGAGCGCCGCGGTGTCGCCGTCGACGAGCAGGTCGCCGAGCACGTCGGCACGCCGCTGATCGAGCGTGCGCTCCTCATCGGCCGCCGCGCCCAGCACTCTGGCCATGGCCGTGATCCGGCCCTGGATCGCGCGTGCCTCCACTGCAGGGATGAAGGCGTGCAGCCACGCCATGCCATCGTCGGCGGGCTCGACCACCACGCGGCGCTGTCGAAGAGCGGCCTCGTGACGTTCCGCGAGCGTCGCCGAGCGCTCGCTCTCGATCATTCTGCTGAGCTGTCTGCGGAACGCGCCGACGGGAAGCTCCTCGGCCAGCTGTGCCGCGCGCTCGGTGAGTCTGGCGCGCACATCGGGCTCGACGCCGTCGAGCGCGTCGACCAGGATCTCGGCATGCCGCTCGCTGATCCTGGCGCGGTGGAGGGCTTCGAGCACCGCCGGGTACCGGTGCACGAGGGCCTGGGCCATGCCCAGCAGGTGCGCCGCAGCGGCCTCGGTGACGCGCAGCGCCGCCGCGAGCTCCAGCCGCACCGACCTCTCGACGACGGCGGCGATCGCGTCGCCGTAGCGCTCGTCGGCGAGTGCGCGACGCCGCAGGGCGTCGACGCGGACGAAGCGCTCCGAGGCGAAGACCGCCATCATGTCGTCCACCTCGGTCACGAGGTCGAGCTCGTCGGGCACTGCCGCGGCGGCGCCGGCCCACGCGTCTTCATCGACCGGCACGTCGTCCACATGCTCGACGCCCGCGTGCGGGTGGGCGTCGGCCGCGCCGTCCGGTTCGGAGGTGGTCATGCTGTGACACTAGAACATACCTACGACATTCCGTCGGGGCGGGCGAGCGGCGCGTGACCCCATCACAGAAGGGGGAATCCGCGGACGGCGGATGCCTCAGCCTCGGGTGTCGCTGGACCGCACCGGGGGTCATCCGCATAGGCTCGTTAGGCCATGATCCGGTTCGAGAACGTCACGAAGCGCTTTCGCGGCACTGCGAAGCCTGCCCTGAGCGATGTCGACTTCGAAGTGCAGCGCGGGGAATTCGTCTTCCTCGTCGGCGCCTCGGGATCGGGGAAGTCGTCGTGCCTGCGGCTGATCCTCCGCGAAGAGACGCCGAGCGAAGGGCGGGTCGTCGTGCTCGGCCGCGACCTGCGCACGCTGTCGAACCGCAAGGTGCCGTACTTCCGCCGCCATGTCGGCGCCGTGTTCCAGGACTTCCGGCTGCTGCCCACCAAGACGGTCTTCCAGAACGTCGCCTTCACCCTGCAGGTGATCGGCTCCTCACGCGCCTTCATCCAGCAGGCCGTGCCCGAGGTGCTCGCCCTCGTCGGACTCGCCGGCAAGGAGAAGCGGTTCCCTCACGAGCTCTCGGGTGGTGAGCAGCAGCGCGTCGCGATCGCCCGCGCCCTGGTCAACCGTCCGCAGATCCTGCTCGCGGACGAGCCCACCGGCAACCTCGACCCCGCGACCTCCATCGACATCATGCAGCTGCTCGCCCGCATCAACGCCGGCGGCACGACGGTGGTCATGGCCACCCACGAGGCCGGCTTCGTCGACCAGATGCAGCGTCGCGTGATCGAGCTCCGCCACGGCGAGATCGTGCGCGACGAGCGGCACGGCGGCTACGGCGACCGCTCGAATCTGCCCAGCCTCACGCCGGAGCCCGAGCGCGGCGCGGCCGCCGTGGCCGCCCTCACCGCGGTGCTCGAGGTCCAGCGCGAGGCCTCGCTCGCCGCCGCGGCGGGCCTCGACCCGACTCTCGTGCGCGGTGACGACGAGCAGGCGGGAGAGACGGATGCCGTGTCTCCCGGTGTCGCCAGCGCGGCCGTCGCGGCCGCCACGGCCGCGACCGCGGCGGCGCTCGCGGCGGACGAGCTGCGGAAGGCGCAGGCGCTCGAGCATGCGGTCGAGGAGCCCGTGGGCGAGGACGCCGCGGCCGGGGAGGCATCCGCTCCTCCCTCCGCGGCCGTGCCGTCGCAGACGCAGACGATGCCCGTCATCGACCAGATCGAGGTGGCGGAGCTGGGGCTCGCCGACCGGCTCGGACTCGGCGAAACCGATCCCGACGACGAAGTGGGGCCCACCTCATGAGGTTCGGACTCATCATGTCGGAGGCGTTCACCGGCCTCCGGCGGAACGTCTCGATGGTCATCTCGGTGATCCTCGTCACGTTCGTGTCGCTGACGTTCGTCGGCGCCGCCATCCTCATGCAGATGCAGATCGTGACGATGCGCGACTTCTGGGTGGACCGCGCGCAGGTCGCGATCTACATGTGCACCGAGATCTCCACGAACGAGGCGACGTGCGCGGACGGGGAGGCGACGCCCGAGCAGATCGAGGAGGTCCGCGGCAAGCTCGACGGCAGCGCGCTGTCGCCCCTCATCCGCGACATGGTGTTCCTCGACCATCAGCAGGCCTACGAGGAGCTGCTCGACCTGGTGGGGGAGGAGGACGCCAGCGTCGTCACCCCCGAGCAGGTGAACGAGACCTTCCGCATCACGCTCGTCGATCCGGCGCAGTCGGCCGTCATCATCGAGGCGTTCACGGGCACTGCGGGGGTCGAGCAGGTGCAGGACCAGCTGCAGTACCTCGAGCCGCTCTTCTCCGCACTGACGGTGGCGACCTACATCGCTGTCGGCATCGCGGCTCTGATGCTCATCGCGGCCGTCCTCCTCATCGCCACGACGATCCGGCTCTCGGCGTATGCGCGAAGACGGGAGCTCGGCATCATGCGCCTGGTCGGGGCATCCAACCGGTTCATCCAGACGCCCTTCATCCTCGAGGGCGTGTTCGCAGCGCTGCTGGGATCCGTCCTGGCCAGTGCGGCCGTCATCGCGGGGGTGCACTTCGGCGTGGACAACTATCTGCGCAACCGGGTCGACTTCGTCACGACTTGGGTCGATCTGGCGGATGCCTGGCTCGTGGTGCCCGTTCTCATCCTGGTCGGCATCGGGCTCGCGGCCCTGTCGGCGGGATTCGCGATCCGGCGGTGGCTCCGCGCGTGATCGCGCGGCTCGCTCCGGGGTAGACTGAAAGGCTGCCGTGCGGCCGTCGGTCCTCAGGGACCGCCCGCGGGGCACACTTCGACACGCTCAGCAACCGGCGCATACGCCCAGCAACCGATAAGGAGTCGCCATGCCCAAAGAACGCGGGGAGAAGGTCGTGGCGACCAATCGCCGTGCCCGCCACGAGTACGCCATCGAGAAGACCTACGAGGCGGGCCTCGTGCTGACCGGCACCGAGGTGAAGTCGCTGCGCGAGGGCCGCGCGAACCTCACCGACGGCTACGCCTACATCGACGGCGGCGAAGCGTTCCTCGACGCGGTGCACATCCCGGAGTACTCGCAGGGCCACTGGACGAACCACTCCGCCAAGCGCACGCGAAAGCTGCTGCTCCACAAGGACGAGATCATCAAGCTGTCGCACGCCGTCTCCGCCGGCGGCTACACGCTGGTGCCCCTCAAGCTGTACTTCTCGGACGGCCGCGCCAAGGTCGAGATCGCGGTGGCGAAGGGCAAGCGCGAGTTCGAGAAGCGCCAGACGATCCGCGAGCGCGAGGACAAGCGAGAGGCCGAGCGCGCGATGCGCACCCGGAACCGCCTGGGGGACTAGTCCCGGGCCTCACCGTGCGGCGAACCGCGCCTCCACAGCGGCCGAGATGACGATGTCCTCAGGCTGCAGCTGCACGGCGGGGCCGCCGCCCGCGGCATCCGCGGCGAACGACGCCTTCGCGACCATCATGCGCGGCGCCGGCGTCATCTCGGGGCGTTCCTGGCGGTCGAGCAGGCCGATGTCGGCGAGTTCGAGCGCGGCGACGTCGGACAGCCCGAGAGCGCCGGCGTAGGCCGCGGCTCGCGCCACGGCGACCCCGACCGCCTCCGTCGCCACGGAGCGCTCCACGGAGGTCCGGGTCTCAGGGGTCAGCTTCCACTCGATCCAGCCGAGCTGCACTCCCTCGCGCTCGGCGACCTCGCCGGCCCACCAGGAGAGGACGGCGAAGTCGGTGAACGTCACCGAGAAGTCGACGGTGGCGTAGTGCACCGGAGCGAGCCGGCGGCCCTCGTTGTTCCACGGACGCTCGGACCACACCGAGACGCGCTGGCTCGTCCACTCGGCGACGGTGCCGGCGGCCTTGCGCGCCGCCAGGTCGTCGCGTACCGGCTCGGTGAGCGCCGACATCCGCTCCACGACGGCCCCCCTCTCGGGTCCCTCGGCGCGGATGGTCAGGTGCACGATCGCGCGTTCGGGGGCGATGCGGGTCTCGTGCTCCCCGCGGACGGTGATGACGACGTCGCTCATGACGCCGACTCTACGCACCGCCGCGCCATCGGCCGAGAAATCTTCATTCATCTGCATCCAAACCGGCGTGCCGGCGGGAATCACCTGTCAATGGGCGGCGAACCGGTCGCCCCGACGAAGGAGGACCACCGTGCGAAACAAGATTCTCGCGGGCATCACCGCCGGGGCCGTCGCAGCCCTCGGTCTGATGGTCGCACCCGCCACCGCCGCCACCGCCGACGGGGCCCAGCTCTCGGTGCTTCACGGCATCCCCGACACGCCCGTGGACGTGTACGTCAACGGGGAGCTCACGATCGACGACTTCCAGCCGGGCGACCTCGCGGGCCCGCTCGACCTGCCCGCCGGATCGTACGAGGTCGCGCTGACGGCGACGGACGCCACCGACGACAGCTCGCCGGTGCTCGGACCCGTCACCCTGACGCTCGAAGGCGGCAAGAACTACACCGCCGTGGCCCACTTGAACGAGGGCGGCGACCCGACCGTGACGCCGTTCACCAACGACACCGCCGCCACCGCGGCGGGTGAAGGTCGCCTGACCGTTCGCCACGTCGCCGCGGCGCCCGCTGTGGATGTGCTCGCGGGCGGCTCTCCGGTGATCGAGGATCTGACGAACCCGAATGAGGCCACGCTGAACCTGCCGGCCGGCACCATCTCGGCATCCGTCGCCGCCGCAGGCACCACCGATCCCGTCCTCGGGCCGACCGACGTCGCGGTCGAGGAGGGCGCCCTCACGATCGTGTACGCGTGGGGAAGCCTCGAGGACGACAACCTGGCCGTCGCTGTCCAGACGATCTCGGGTCTGCACTCGGCTCCTGACGGGGTCCCCTCGGGCAGCGGCGGCCAGCTCGCCGAGCGCGACGCGATGATGCAGTCCCTGTTCGTCTTCGCCGGGCTGGCGATCGCGGCCGCGGCTGCGGCATCCGTCGTCGCCGTCCGCGCCCGCGCGAACCGCTGAGGACGGCCGACGTGGCAAGGGCGACCGCGGGAGCGCTGACGGCTCTGGCGGTCGTCCTCGCCCTGGCGGGGTGCGGCTCGGCCGATGCCGAGTCCGCCCCGCCACCGGCGGCACCGACGGTGACGGCGACTCCCACGCCGATCCCCACTCCCGCCGTCGACGTGCCGATCGCGGCGGCCACCCAGGCGCCCGTGCGGGATCCCCAGCCGCCGGCGCGGGTGGTCGTCGCCTCCGCCGACGTCGATGTGCCGGTCGTCCCGGTCGGCGTCGAGACCGGGGGCTTCATGGAGCTCCCCGTCGATCCGGCCATCGCCGGGTGGTACCGGTTCGGGTCGGACCCCGCCAGCGCCGACGGCAACGTCGTGATCTCGGCGCATGTGGATGCTCCTTCGTACCCGATCGGGCCGTTCAGCCGCCTGCGAGACCTGGCAGCCGGGGAGGTCGTGGAGGTGACGGATGCCGCGGGCTCCGTGCACCGCTATTCCGTCGAGTCGGTCACCTACTACCCGAAGGCCGACCTTCCGGTGGACGATCTGTTCGCCCGCTCCGGCACGAGAGCGCTCGTGCTCATCACGTGCGGGGGCGCGTTCGACCCCGCGAGCGGGCGGTACGCCGATAACGTGGTCGCCATCGCGACCCCGATCCCCTGAGCCGGCGACGTCGCCGACCGCGATGAGGATGAGAGGACACAGCGTGGAAGAGGCGCACGAGCGGGAGCTGAGCGATCGCTTCCGCAACGGCGACGAGCGAGCGCTCGAAGAGATCTACCGGCGGTGGTCGCCGGTCGTGTTCACGATGGCGCTGCGCTTCGTCGGCGACCGCGGCGACGCCGAGGACGTCACGCAGAAGGCGTTCGTCTCGGCGTGGACGTCGCGCCGGTCGTACGACCCCGCCAAGGCGAAGCTGTCGACGTGGCTGATCGCGATCACGCGGCGCCGCATCGCCGACACGCTGGAGGCGCGCGCCCGCGTGCGGGCGCTGCAGCAGGAGCTGCAGCGCTTCACCACGCCCGAGGACGTCGTCGGCGCCGAGATCGACCTCGGCGACCGTCTGCTCCTCGCGGACGAGATCGACCGGCTGGAGCCGGATGCGCGCCGCGTGGTGCGGCTCGCCTTCTACGACGACCTCACACACGAGCAGATATCCGAGAGGCTGGGCATGCCGCTCGGTACCGTGAAGAGCCATATCCGGCGAAGTCTCACCCGCCTGCGCAGTCGATTGGAGGTCGGCCATGTCGCATCTTGATCCCGACCGTCTCTCGCTGATCGCACTCGGCGAGACCGCCACGGCGGAGGAGCGCGCGCACCTCGATGTGTGCGACGAGTGCGCGCTCGAACTGGCCGAACTCGAGTACACCGTCGTGGTGGGCCGGTCCACCGTCGCGCTGGGAGACCTGCAGGCGCCGCCCGAGCGGGTCTGGGACCGCATCGCCGCCGAGGTGAAGCTCGGCGCCGCGGAGGGCCCCGCACCGGATGCGGATGACGGGATGCCGGGGGCCGCGGGCGCGGCATCCGCTCTCGTCGAGGACGCGCCCCGCGCGCCGGACGCCGAGAAGCCGGCCACCCGCAGACGCGGCATCCGTCTCCTGTTCGCGCTCGCGGCCAGCCTCGCTCTCATCGTCGCCGTGGTCGGCACCTGGAACTTCGTGCGTCAGCCCGAGCCGGTCGAGCTCGCCTCCGCGACACTCGACGCGTTCCCCGCCCATCCGGGTGCCTCGGGCTCCGCGGTGGTGGTGGAGAAGCCCGACGGCGAACGGCAGGTCGAGGTGGACCTCGACGACGGCGAGCAGGGCGACGGATTCCGCGAGGTCTGGCTGATCAAAGCCGACGCCTCCGCGCTCGTCAGCCTGGGTGTGCTGAAGGGCAGCACCGGCGTGTTCGAGGTTCCCGACGACATCGACCTGCGCGAGTACGTGCTCGTCGACATCTCACTGGAGCCGGAGGACGGCGATCCCGACCACTCCGGGGACTCGATCGTGCGAGGTGAGCTCGGGTTCGCGTGACGGTCGGGGCGCGCACGACCGCAGGGCGGCGTGGCCGCCGCGACTGCCACATGCTCGGCCGCGGCGCAAGCCGCTCCGCACGACCGCCACTGCGGCCTATCGTCGTGCACACGGCAGACCCACGACGACAGGAGCATGGCGATGTCCCGCAACGTGAGGGTGCTCAAGTGCACGCCGGAGGACGTGTTCGAGGTGCTGGGCGACGGCTGGCTGTACCCCGCATGGGTCGTCGGCGCGTCCCGCATGCGAGAGGTCGACGAACGGTGGCCGCAGGCGGGATCCGAGGTGCATCACTCGTTCGGCATCTGGCCGGTGCTCATCGACGACAAGACGGTCGTCGAGGAGTACGTGCCGTCGCAGAAGATGGTGATGCGGGCTCGCGGCTGGCCGATCGGTGAGGCGCGCGTGACGATCGACGTCAAGCCCCGCGGCGAGGAGTGCGTCGTGCGCATCCAGGAAGAGGCGGTCGCCGGTCCCGGGCGGCTGGTGCCGGCGCCGCTGCTCGACATCCCGCTGCACTGGCGCAACGAGGAGACGCTGCATCGGCTGGCGTATCTCGCGGAAGGCCGGGCGACGCGACGCACCTCGGCGTCGACGGCCGAGAAGGAGATGGCAGCGTCGGGGGAGGAGTCGCACGACGCCTCCTCGACGGCCTCGGCCGCGAAACCGGCGGCCGCGAAGCCGACCGCCGCGAAACCGACCGCTGCGAAGTCGTCCAGCGCGACGGCGACCGCCGCGAAGCCGAATGCTGCGAAGCCGACCGCCAGGAAGCCGACCGCCAGGAAGCCGGCAGCCGCGAAGACTCCGGATGCGGAGGCGTCATCGCCGTGAGCACGCGCGCCCGGCCGGGAGGCGAGGAACTCGATGCCGTGATCGTCGGCGCGGGGCCCAACGGCCTCGCGGCCGCCGTGACTCTCGCTCGCGCAGGACTGCGTGTGCGCGTGTTCGAGCGCGCCGATCAGGCGGGAGGCGGCGCCGCCACCCGCGAGCTCACGATTCCGGGCTTCCTGCACGACGTGTGCTCCGCGGTGCACCCGATGGCGTTCGAGTCGCGGTTCTTCCGCGAGTTCGGCCTGCGCGACCGCGTGGAGTTCGTCACTCCCGAGATCTCGTTCGGCCATCCGCTGGACGGCGGGCGCGCCGGCATCGCGTACCGTGACCTCGCCCGCACGCGCGACAACCTCGGCAGCGACGGCCGCGCCTACGAGCAGCTCATGCGCGGGCTGGTCGCGCGCGCGACCGAGGTCGCCGAATTCACCGGGTCGGCACTGCTGCAGGTGCCGCAGGATCCCGCGACCGCCGTGGCGTTCGGCCTCCGCGCCCTCGAGCAGGGGACACCCGCGTGGAACGCCCGCTTCCGGCAGGACGTCGCTCCCGCCTTGCTCACCGGTGTCGCCGCGCACACGATCCTGCCGCAGCCGAGCGTCGCCGCGGCGGGCGCCGGCCTGGCGCTCACGGCGTACGCACACGCCCGCGGCTGGCCCATCCCCGTCGGCGGCAGCCAGGCGATCATCGACGCGATGGTCGACGACCTGCGTGCACACGGCGGTGAGGTGGTGCTCGACCACGAGGTCACCTCCTTGGCGGCGCTGCCCGCCGCCCGCGTGACCGTGCTGGACGTCACACCCAAGGCGCTCATGCGGATGGCGGGGGATGCCATGCCCGAGAAGTACCGCAGGGCGCTGCGGCGCTTCCGGTACGGCGACGGCGTGGCGAAGGTGGACTTCGCCCTGAGCGAGCCCGTGCCGTGGTCGCATCCCGAGCTGCGCCACGCCGGCACGGTGCACGTCGGCGGAACGCGCGCCGAGGTGGCGGGGGCCGAGAATGAGGTCAACCGCGGGCGGATGCCGGTGCGGCCGTACGTGCTCGTGTCGCAGCCGACGCTGTTCGACGCCGCCCGCGCCCCGGCCGGGATGCACACGCTGTGGACGTACACGCATGTTCCCGCGGGCAGCCCCGTCGACCGGAAGGAAGCGGTCATCCGGCAGATCGAGCGCTTCGCTCCGGGCTTCCGCGACACGATCGTCGCCGCGAGCTCGCGCAGCGCCCGTGAGGTCGAGCGGCACAACCCGAACTACCCCGGGGGCGACATCGCCGCGGGTGCACCGACCTTCCCGCAGATCCTCGGCCGCCCGGTGTTCAGCCCCGACCCGTGGCGCACGCCCATGCCCGGGGTCTACCTCGCCTCGGCGTCGACCGCACCCGGACCCGGCGTGCACGGGCTGCCCGGGTGGTTCGCCGCACTCAGCGCGCTCCGCCACGACTTCGGCACGCGTGCCCTTCCCGACCTGTCGCCCCGCACCCGCGGCAGCTGAGGCGGACAGCGCGAGTGAAGGTCGTCCCCGGCACCGGCGGGAGCGGCCGCACCGTACGCGGCTGTGGAGAGGGGCCGGGAATGGCGGGGGCGTGGCATCCGTTGTAGACTGATGTGCTCGGATGCTTCGGCACCCGGGTGTTGGCAACTCCACAGTGTGACAGCGGCCCTTCGCGAGAAGGAACCACCTCGATTCGAGGACACGGGGATGATCGGTTTCGACATCGCCTGCGAATCTGCGTGAAGCGGGCCGAGGATGCAGGGTTATCTCGTAAACGCTCCTTGCAAACCAATAACTGCCGAAAAGAAGCAGTCCGCGTTCGCCCTCGCTGCCTGAGCAGCGAGCCCGACGCCGTCAATCCGTGACTGATCCCGTCACGGGTATTGGCGTCATCTAGGGATCTTGCTGCGTGACGTCGCCTGAGCGCCACGCGGGACTCTTATCAGGATGGGCTCGTCGACTTAGGTGTCTGTGACAAAGGTCGGAGCCGAGTAAGACGTCTTCACAGACTGCGCCCGGAGAAACCGCAGTTACTCAGCGATGGACGGGGGTTCGATTCCCCCCATCTCCACGAACCGCTGTCACCGGAACTGACGGCCCAGGCCCTCGCGATACGTCGCGGGGGCCTGGGCCTTTCCGCGCTCCGAGCGAGGTGCTGTGCGCGGCCCTGCGACGGGTGTATCGTGCGGCTGTGCGCCCCGGCGTGGGGCCGGTGCGTGCGGTCGGTGGGGACTGGGGGTTCGCCATGGCTACGAAGCTGCCGTCGTCCGGAGCGATGCCGGAAGGCCAGCACGCGGGGTGCGACACGTCGGGCCTGATTCTCGTGCACCGGATCTTCCGCTGGCTGTACACGCAGCTGCCGATGCTGGTGCGTGAGGTGCAGGCCGGCGATGTGGAGCGCGCGGCGATCGTCGGTCGGTACGCGAACCTGGACTTCTTCGCGCTGCACATGCATCACGAGACCGAGGACATCGCCCTGTGGGACAGGCTGACGTCCCGCGACCCCGGATGCACTCTGCACGTCGATCAGATGCGCGCCCAGCACGCCGACGTGGCGGCCCAGCTCGCGCGCATCGAGCCGCAGCTGGAGCCGTGGGTCGCCACCGCCGACCCGCGCCTGGGTGAGGCCCTCGCGGCCGACATCGAGGTGCTCCGCGACACGCTGCACGCGCATCTCGCGCAGGAGGAGGACGACATCCTCCCGGTCGCGGGCGCCGTGCTCTCGCAGCAGGAGTGGGACTGGATGGAGGAGCACACCCGCGAGAACCTCGCCGCGCATCGCAAGGAGCTCGGCAAGGACATCATGTCGCTTCAGGTGGGGCTGCTGATCGCGAGCGTCCCGGAGGCGGAGAGGGACGAGTGGATGCACAAGAACATCCCCGCGCCGATCCGACTGCTGTATCTCCTGCTGATGAAGCGCAAGTACGACCGGGCGATGAGGGAGCTGTACCCCGACCGGCCGGTGCCCGCGATGGTGTGAGCGCCATGTGGCGACGCGTCTTCCTCGACGTCCACCTTCCCTTCCCGCCGGAGCGGGTGTTCGCGTACGTCGCCGACCCTGCGCGGTGGCCCGAGTTCGCGCCGGCGGTGGAGTTCCGCCAGCGCATCGGCGACGGGCCGCCGGACGTGGGCAGTCGATGGTGGGCGATCGACCGCATCCTCGGCCCCTTCACCGTGCGGTTCGCTGATGAGCTGGAGGCGATCGATCCACCGCGCAGGGTGGTCTGGCACTCCACCTCGCCGTGGAACTCGCGGGTGGAGTACGTCTGCGTCGCGCAGAGTGGAGGGACGCGGGTGCTCGCCGACTACGAGGGCGACGTCGCCGGCTGGCTGCGGCTGGTGGCCTTGCTGCCCACCTTCGTGCTGGCGAGGATCCTGATGCGGGATTTCCGGGGGCTCGCGCGGGTGCTTGCGGCCGAGGACAGGGACATTCGGGCAGACGGCGTCGCCACCGCTGCGCGCTGAGCGTCCGCGGTCCCATTGCGGGGATGGGGAGGCCTTTACGCGTCGGGCACCCTGCTGTCCAGTCCCACGCGGCAGCGCACGGGGATGGCAGGCTGGTGGGCACGACTGAAAGGACAGGCGATGAAGCAGCGGACTCTGGCGGGACGGCAGGTTTCGGCGATCGGCCTCGGGGCGATGCCGCTGTCGATGAACAACGACAAGGAGTATCCGTCGTTCGAGGACGCGGTGGCCACGGTGCACGCCGCCCTCGACGCGGGCGTCACGCTCATCGACACCGCCGACGTCTACGCGCCGGCGTGGGACGAGATGGGACACAACGAGCGGATCGTCGCCGAGGCGCTGCGTACGTGGGACGGCGACTCGACCGGCATCTTCGTCGCGACGAAGGGCGGCATCACCCGCAGCGAGGGCGAGGTCTGGGGGCGCGACGGGTCGGAGGCGTACCTGCGGTCCGCCGTCGAGACGTCCCTCGAGATCCTCGGTGTCAACCGGATCGAGCTGTACCAGTACCACCGCCCGGACCGCTCGCGCGTCTACGGGGACGTCATCGCGTCGCTGGCGAAGCTGCAGGAGGACGGCCTCGTGCGCGCGGTGGGTATCTCGAACGCGAGCGTGGAGGAGATCCAGATCGCGCTCGATGTGCTCGGGGAGGGGAACCTCGCCAGCGTGCAGAACGAGTTCTCGCCGAAGCATCCCGGCAGCATCGGCGAGCTGCGCTTCTGCGCGGACCACGCTGTCGCCTTCCTCCCGTGGAGCCCGCTGGGCGGCACCGGCGGAGGGGCGAGGCGGGTCGGCGAGCGGTTCTCCGTCTTCGGCGACGTCGCCCAGGCGCACGGCGTCAGCCCGCAACAGGTCGTGCTGGCCTGGGAACTCGCCCTCGGCGACCACGTCATCCCCATCCCCGGGGCGCGGCGCGCCGCTTCCATCACCGACTCGGCGCAGGCCGCGGAGCTCGAGCTCAGCGCGGACGACGTCACCCGGCTGTCGGCGTCGGTCGGCATCTTCGACGACTGAGATGCGGCGAGCGGATGCCTCCGACCGGCCAGGATTCGGGCTCGGCGGCGGGGTGCCTTAGGCTCCCGTCATGCCCTCCGACCTCGCCGTGCGGATCGTCATTCCGTGGCGTCCCGCGCCGTCCCGCCTCGATGCCTTCCACCGTGTGACGGCCTGGTATGAAGCGCATTTCCCGGAGGCGGTCGTTCGGACCGTCGACACGGGTGAGGACCCGTTCGTGCTCGCCGCCTGCCGCAACCGCGCGATGGCCGACGCCGCCGAGGACGAGGTCGTCGTGATCGGCGACGCCGACACGATCCCCGAACCCGATGCGCTGCGTGCGGCGATCCGCGCCGCGCGCACCAGCGACAGGGTGCATCTGCCCTACACCGAGTACCGGTGGCTGGGTCGCGCGGGCTCGGCGCAGTACGCCGAAGGCAGGGCGCTCGAGGACTGCGATCACGACCACGTGGTCGGCGCGTGCTCGGGCGTGTACGTCGCCACTCCGCGCACCTGGGCGCGGCACGGCGGGCAGGACGAGCGATTCCGGGGCTGGGGCTTCGAGGACGCCGCGTGGTACCTCGCGCACGAGACCCTCCTCGGAGCCCCGCCGGAGCGCCACCCGGGACGCGTGTACGCGCTGCACCACGTCGGCGAGACGCGGGCCGGCATCCAGTACGACGCGAACGCCGCCCGCATGGAGCGCTACCGGTCGGCCGCCGGCGACCCGGTCGCCATGGCCCAGCTGGTCGGGCTGGCGGACGTGGCCGGCGAAGCGGACATCGAGGAGAGCGCCGCGTAGGCGAGCGTCGGACCCGGCCGCTCGTGCTGGGCCGCCGCTTCTGTACGCAGCGCCTCACGCCCCTGCCAGTCTGGATCTGCGAGTGCGGCGACGGCCTCGGCCAGCTCGTCCACCGTCGCGGTGTTCGGCGCCAGCGACAGGCCCGCACCGGAGCTCTCCACGGCGGCCGCCCCGGCGAACTGGTCGGTCGAGAACGGCAGCACCAGGAGCGGCACGCCCTGCCCGACCGCCTCGGTGATGGAGTTGTTGCCGCCATGGGTGACGGCGAGCGCGGCAGCGCCCAGCAGGCGCACCTGCGGCAGGTACTCACGCACCAGCCAGCCATCGGGCAGCTGCCCGAGCTGGCCCGCCGGGGTGGAGCCCGTCGCGATCGCCGCGCGAAGGCCCGTCCGCGCGATCGCGGCGGCGACCCGTGCCAGGACGTCGCCGCGCACCGACAGGAAGCTCCCGAAGCTCACGTAGACGAACGGCGTGCCGGCGCGGAGGAACTCGTCGACGTCGTGATCGTGTCGCTCGTCGCGCCGGGTCGAGCCGAGGAAGACGTGCGGCGGCAGCGCACGCCCGTCTCCCGCGGCGAGGAGCGCGGGGTAGTTGTACAGCACGACGTCGCCGTGGAGGGCGAACGCATCGGTCACGGCATCCGCTCCGGGGTCGAGCGCGCGAGCCGCCGTGTTCCACTGACCCGCGAAGCGATCGGACACCTCGACGCACAGGCGGCGCAGCTCTGCCAGCTCGGCCGGCTCCGGCTGGAACGCCCGCGGCCAGGCCGACGGGAAGCCGTACACCTCGCCTGGGCCCGGAAGCGCGGACGGGTGGCCCAGCACGACGTCGCCGTAGTCGATGCCGGCGGTGTGGAGGGCCAGGCGCGCGCTGAACGCGAGGTGGTCGACGAGGATCGCGTCGGGACGCACCCGATCGACGACCTCGAGCGTGGCCCTCGCCCGCTCTTCGGGCTGCCACATCAGGTCGGTCAGACGCTCGCGGGCCTGGTAGGCCAGCGTCGGCACCATGCCGTGCCGGGTCGCCTCGAAGAAGCCCTCGAGGGAT
Organism: Microbacterium sp. ZXT2-5; assembly: GCF_055329545.1. NCBI lineage: Bacteria > Bacillati > Actinomycetota > Actinomycetes > Micrococcales > Microbacteriaceae > Microbacterium > Microbacterium sp. ZXT2-5. The sequence continues at coordinate 98,422 of NZ_JBUZWD010000002.1, forward strand.
GCCGCCTCGGCGGCGTCCTGCTCCCTCGTGCGCATGACGCCGGCGTTGGCCCCGCGGCCGAGCGGAAGGTCGACGCGGTCGAAGCCGAAGTCGGCGACGATCGGCGCCGTGGCCGGTCCGGTGGCGACGACGACGTGCTCACCGGCGTCGCGCCAGGCCGTGGCCAGTGCCGCGAGGGGCAGCAGGTGCGAGGCGTAGTCGGGGCTGACGACGAGGAGGGTCATGCGGGCATCCTCGCCGCCCGTGCGAGCTCTGCCTCCTGAGCGACGACCGAGGCGTAGATGGGGGCCAGGGTGGCGGCCATCGCCTGGATCGTGAATCCCTCGGCGACGACGTCCCGCGATCGCCGGGCGCGATGCTCATCGTCGTCCGCCGCGCGATCCAGCGCCGCCGCGACGGCATCCGTCAAGCGGTCCTGGTCCCACGTCGCCGTGAGGAAGCCGGTGTCGCCGTGGTCGACGTATGTGGCAGGCCCGCCGCCGTCGGGGGCGACCACGACCAGTCCGGTCGCCATCGCCTCGAGCACCGCGAGGCCGAACTCCTCCTTGATGCTCGCGCACACGTAGGCGCCGCCCGCGGCCGCGAGACCCGGCATCCCGAATCTCGCGGCGGCGATCCAGCGCGCGGCGACGTCGTTCGCGCGGTGGCCGGCGAGGATCAGTCCCCGCCGCGCACGCTGGTGCGGAGGGACCACGTCGGCGACGAGGTCGAGCTGCTCCTGCTCGTCGCGCGAGGGCTCGTCGAGGTCGCCGCCGATGACGAGCAGGTTCGCGCGCTCGCCGAGTGACGACTCCGCCCACGCGCCGACGAGCGTCGCCACGCCCTTCACGCGGTGGAGGCGCCCCACGGTGACCAGCAGTGGAAGGCCGCGCCGGTACTCCGCCAGGTCGCCCAGAAGCGCGGCGAGGTCGCCGAACGCCGCGCCCGCTGCGGCGGCGCCTTCGATGCCGGCGACTCGGGCTTCGGCCACGGCCTGGTCGATCACCTCGAGGTCGACCCCCTCTGCGACCACCGTGTGCCGCTCGCTGCGGGCGTTCATGTCGATGCCGACCAGTTCGCGCATCTCCTGCACCAGATCGGGCCGCGGGAAGAAGACGGTGTGCGACGCGGAGGCGGCGAGGGTCTGCACCAGGCGCGCCCGGAACCAGAAGTGCTCGCGAAGATCCGTCTCACCGAAGCCCTCGCGGGTGAGTGTGCCGGCATCCTCCAGCGACCGGATGACGCTGTGCGGGTCGGGCGCGACCGTGAACACGGTGGGGATGCCGAGCTCGCGGGCCACGTCCGCCGCTGCGAGGCTGCCGACGTCGGCCATGCGCAGGTGCACGACGTCCACGCCGCCTGCCGCATTCAGGACACGGCGGATGCCGCGGCGCGCCGTCACCCGATACGGCCAGGCCGCGGCAGAAGCCACGGGACGGGCAGCGAGAGGGATGCGGCCGTAGACGTGGCCCCTCGATGTCCCGGCCACCCGGAGCAGGTCCTCGGCGCTGTGCTCGAGCGGTCCGCGCGACAGCGTGAGCGCCCGCTGGACGGGACTCGCCTCATCGACCGTCAGCGCGTCGCCCAGCCGCACGAGCAGGGTGGCGATGCCGCCGTTGTCACCGGCGCCGACCGCCGACAGCGAAGGGTCGATGTCGGCGTGGAGGAACAGCTGCGCGACGGTGAGCCCGCGCGCACCGCGGTGAGCGGCAGGTGCCGGGTCGAGGTCGATGAGGGCGAGCCGTGCCGCCGCCGCCAAGCGGCCCCCGGCGGCCACCACCGTGCCGAGGTCGTCGTCGAGTCCCGCGGTGTCACGCCGCTGACCCAGCGCGGCGATCGCCGCCTCGCGGGCCTCGTCCGACTCGCGGGGATCGAGGGCGACCTCGCGGAGGAGCCGGGTGGCGATGGGCTGGCGGATGAGGCCGAGGGTCTCGACCAGGGTCGCCCGGGACGAGGCATCCGTCATGCCCAGCAGCGCGGACTCGATCGCGATCGCGAGGGCCTCGCCCGCGGCGCCCGACCACTTCTCGATGGTGTGCTGCGCGAGCATCCCCGAGAAGCCGCCCTCGGCGACCAGGCCGAGCAGGCGGCCCACCGCCTCGGGCCGGGGCAGGCTCTGGCCGAGCGCCCAGGCGGCGTGCTCGCGGATGAAGGCCCGGGGGTCCGACAGCAGGCCGACGAGCCGGCGGAGCGCTTCTTCGTCGTGCATCTCCGCCAGCGCGTGCACCGAGGCGATCGCGGCGATGTCGTCGCTGCGGGCGAGCGCGGTCAGCAGCACACGCAGGGTGCGCACGCTGGGATCGCGTCCGGCCTCGAACGCCACGTCGTCGGCGGCCCGGAGCGCCTCGACGATCGTCGGCGCGTGGAGAACCTCATCCATCGCGGTCTGGACGCCCACGTGTCACCTGCCTCCCCGCGCAGGGCGGGTCTGCGCTGTCCACAGCGTATGCCGCCGGCCGGGCGGCAAGGCATGCTTGACAACGAGCCCGGATCGGTGCTCGTCACCGACGCCGCGGCACCGCGACCGGCGCGTCCTTCCTGAACGGAGAGCTATGACCGTGCTCACCATCGGCGACATCGGCGTGGTGTCGGGGATGATGCACATCGGCGATGAGGCGATGTTCGAGGCGGCGCGTGACGAGCTCGCCGCGCGCGGGGTCGACATCGTGGGGGTGTCCTCGGCACCCGCCGAGTCCGAACGCCGCTACGGCGTGGCCATGGTGCCCCGCCTCGGGTTCGCGGGCCTGGATCGTGCCGCCTCGCAGGCGCGGCTGGAGGAGTTGACGGATGCCGCGGCCGGCCGGGGTCGTCTGGCAGCAGGTGACCCCGCCGAGGGGGTGCTCGCTGCTCTGGATCGCGTCTCGGGCGTCCTGAACGCGGGCGGGGGCAACCTCGCCTCGCGGTGGCCGGTGCACATCTACGAGCGCAGCGCGCTGGGCGCGATGGCGCGCGCCCGCGGTCTGCCGGTGGTGGTGACCGGACAGACGTTCGGGCCCGACCTCGAGCACGGCGACGAGGAGCGGGTCGCGAGCCTCGTGCGCGCGGCGGCACTGACGAGCGTGCGCGAATCGGTGTCGGGTGCGCTCGTGCGGTCGTGGGGCCTGCCGGTCGTGGAGGGGGTCGATGACGCGTCGTTCCTCGGCTGGCGGAGTCCCGCGGCGACCGGCGGGACCTCCGGGGCGGTGGTCGTCAGCCTGTCGGGCTGGTTCGCCGGCCGCTCCGCCCCCGACGTCGAGCAGCGGATGGCGGAGCTGGTCGACCACGCCGCGCGCACGGTGGGGCCGGTGGTCTTCCACGCGCACTTCGGCCCCTGGGGGCCGGGGGAGGAGCCGGCCGGCGACGCCGCGCTGCACGAGCGTGTGAGGGCGCGCATGACCGAAACCAGCAGGGTGCTGCCGACGGGCGACTCGGTGCCGGCGGCGGCGCTCGCGCGCTCGGCCCGCCTGCTCATCACGAGCCGCTACCACCCGGCCGTGTTCGCTGCACCCGCCGGAGTGCCGGTGGTGGCGCTCGCGGCCGACGACTACACGCGCATCAAGTTGTCCGGGGCCCTCGCCCACTGGGGCCAGAGCGAGGTGCAAGACCTCGACGCGCTTCCGGCCTCAGCGGTGGACCGTGCGGATGCCGGGCGGGATGCCACGTCCGCGGCCGCGCGCGAGCGCCTCGAGGGGCTCCGCTCGGCGGCCGCCCGATGGTGGGACGACGTCGCTGGGGTGCTCGCCGGGTGATGCGCTGCCGGCGACGCAGCGCCGTGCCGGGGATGCCAGACTGGCGCGATGACCGCGCCCGCACCGCCCCTGCAGATCGTCCGGATCATCCTGCGGGTCGTGCTCGGCGGATTCCTGGTCTTCATGGGGCTGTCGCACCTGTTCTGGGCCCGCCGCGGCTTCCAGGTGGCGGTGCCGGACTGGGCGGCGCGCGTCAGCGGCCTGGACAAGGACGCGATCGTGGTGGCCTCGGGCGCTGTGGAGGTGCTGCTGGGCGCGGCTCTGGTGTCACTCCCTCGGGAACGACGCCGCGTCGGTGCGGCGGTCGCGGGGTTCTTCGTCGCGGTCTTCCCCGGCAACGTCCACCACTGGCGCACCGGGACGCCGGTGCCTCTGATGCGCTCCGATCGCGCGAGGTTCGTCCGGCTGTTCCTGCAGCCCGTGCTCATCGCGTGGGCCCTGTGGAGCGCCGGTCCGTGGCGGGCGGGGCGCTGACCGCCTGGCCGGCAGACGTGGCGGGGGCTCTCCGGGTCCTCAGCGTCCCGCGGTGATCTGCTGCGAGCCGATCACCGACAGCAGCTGCAGTCGTTCGTAGCTCTCGGTGCCGGGCGCGGCGGTGAGTACGAGGAGCGTCTGGCCCTGCTCAGGATCGATGAGGAACTGGCACTGCATCTCCATCACGCCGACCTCGGGATGCTGCAGCCGCTTCTCACGGGGATGGGTGCCGCGCACCTCGTGCTCCTGCCAGAGCGCGGCGAACTCCGCACTGGTCGCCAGCAGATCGTCGACCATCACACCCGCGCGCGACCGAGCACCGAACTTCGCGTACGCCGTGCGGATGTCGGCTGCGAATGCACGAGACAGGCCGTGGTGATCTTCCGCGGGGTACACGTCGCGGGCAGACGGGTCCACGAACCACCGGTAGCCGACGCTGCGCATGCTGCCCTCGAAACGCGTCTCGTCGCCGAACAGCGCTCGTGCCGCGGGCGTCTGCGCGAGCGTCTCGCCCAGTTCGGTCATCACCTGCGCGGGAGTGTCGGCGAGCCGGTCGAGGATCCGCATGAGGCCGGGGGAGACGTGCTCGCTGCGCAGCGCACGAGCGGGCGCGGTGTGGCCGGCGAGGCGGAAGAGGTGGTCTCGTTCATCCAGCGTCAGCCGCAGGCCGCGGGCGATGGCGGCGAGCATCTGCTCGGAGGGCTGGGGCCCTCGGGCCTGCTCGAGACGGCTGTAGTAGTCGGTGGACATGTCGCACAGCGCCGCGACCTCTTCGCGACGCAGGCCGGCGGTGCGCCTGCGGGCGCCGCGTCGCAGGCCCACGTCCTCGGGCTGCAGCGCCGCCCGGCGGCGGCGCAGGAAGTCGGCGAGCTGAACCCTGTCCATCACCCGAGTCTCCGGCATCCGTCGCCCCGCAGCCAGGGATCCGCGGTCCCTCCCTGCGCCGAGCCGCGGCGGCGTCAGCTCACGCGCCCGCTCCCCGCGGCCGGGGAGCGGGCGGCGGCGGCACTCTCTTCGCGGCGATGATCGCACCGCGGGGGATGCGCTCGACCCCGCGCTTGCCGTCGACGACGACGGTCTCGGAATCGGCGCTCAGAAGCGGCCCGAGGGCGTCGGTCGCCTGGCCCGTCGGGAGCAGGTAGCGCACGACGACGCGGTGGCCGGGTTCGGGAAGCTCGATCATGAGGGTTCTCAGACGATGCCCTGGGTGCGGATGTCCGTCTCCAGGCTCTTGCCGTTGAGGTCGAGGTAGGTGCGCCGCTCGGTGATCGAGACGGTCATCGTGTTGCGCCGCTCGAGCTCGGCGGCCGCGGCGTCGACGAACCCCGGATCGAAGCTGTGGAGGCGGATCTCCTCCGCGCGATGGATCCGCTTGCCGGCCCACGGCGCCGCGACCTTCGCCGGATCGCGATGCGTGTACACCGCGACGCGCGCGGCCTGCATGCTGCCGGAGTGGAGCCGCGCGGCATCCGGCGCACCCACCTCCACCCATGCGGTGAGCGCCCCGGTGAGGTCGCGGGCGAGCACCGCCGGCTCGTCGGTCGCCGAGATGCCCTCGCTGAACGCGATGCCCTCCTCGTACTCCAGGCAGTACGCCAGCACGCGCGTCATCAGGAAGGCGTCGGTCTCGGACGGATGCCGCGCCACACGCACCGACAGATCCTCGTAGACGCCCCGGTCGACGTCGGCCAATTGGATAGCAAAGGTGTACATCGTCGCGCCGACCGCCATAGCGTTCGAGCCTACGCGGTGACGTCGTGACGTCGTGACAGCGTGACGGCCTGACGCCCGTCCCGCAGCTCACGGCGCGACGATTCAGGCGCGCCGCAGCGCCCGCCGGCTCAGTCCCGCGGCCACTCGATGAGCAGAAGGCCCTGCTTGGTGTCGGCGACGGTGACCTGGCCCTCGGCGAAGAGGTACGTGATGCCGTACCCGTTCTCGTCGGGGGCGATGACCGTGTTCGGGCTCTCGGTGACGTAGACCCCCGAGGCGTCCTCTTCTCGGATCCACCCCTGCGAGACGAGCTCGGTCTGCGCGTCGGCGGCCGCGTCGTCGGCGAGGAGCGCCCAGCCGAACATCTGCCCGTGGTCTCCGGCGGGTCCGCTGAAGTCGGCCCACATGCACTGGATGCCGCCTTCGATCTCGGTGCTGCCGATGTAGAGCGGCGACTGCTGCGAGCTCCAGCCGATGCTCTGGAAATCGGCCACGACGGATTCGCCGATGAGCGTCTCGCAGGTCGGAGCCTCGCTCGACGCCGGCTCGGGCTCGCCGGTGGTGGTGGGCTCGGGCGCGGCGCTGGTCGGTGTCGCGGCGTTGCCCGTCTCCTGCGGTGCAGGCTCCTCGGGCGAGCCCGTGCAGGCGGTGAGCACCACCGCGGTGAGGACGAGCGCGGCGGCGGTGCCGAGGATCCGGGGCGCAGGCATGAAGGGTCTCCGTTGGGGGGTGGGAGGGCGGAAGGACGTCAGGCGGAGTGGAGCAGATCGAGGAACGCGGAGTGGAGCACGCGGTTGGTCGCCAAGGAGGAGCGCTCGGAGAGGGAGTCGTTGCCGTCGTAGGACGTGAACCTCCCGCCCGCTTCGGTCACGATCGGCACGAGCGCCGCGATGTCGTACTCCTTGACGCCGAACTCGGCGACGAACTCGAGGCGTCCCTCGGCCAGGAGCATGTAGGGCCAGGCGTCGCCGTAGCCGCGGTCCCGCCAGACCGACGACGTCAGACGCTCGAGCGCATCGAGCCTTCCGGCCTCACGCCACTGTCCGATGCTCTGGAAGCTGACGCTCGACTCGGCGACGGCGTCGACCCTCGACACCGCGAGGCGCCGCCGCTCGCCCGCCGGCGTGTTCGTCCACGCGCCCAGGCCCGTGGCCGCCCACCACCGGCGGCCGATCGCCGGCTGGCTCGCGACGCCGACGCGCGGTACGCCGTCGACGACGAGGGCGATCAGCGTGGTCCACATCGGGATGCCCTTGAGGTAGTTCGCCGTGCCGTCGATCGGATCGACGATCCACTGGCGGTTCGAGTCGCCGCTGATGCCGTACTCCTCGCCGAAGACGCCGTCGTCGGGCCGTTCGGTCTCGAGGAGTGCGCGGATGGCACGCTCGGTGGCCAGATCCGCCTCGGTCACATGGCTGGCATCCGCCTTCAGCCGGATGTCGAGATCCGCGGCATCGAAACGGGACATGGATGCCGCGTCCGCCGCGTCGGCGAGGCGCAGCGCAAGGTCGAGGTCCGGCGAAAGATCCCCCTCGAAAGGCGTGTCGAACGACGGCGGCACGAGGGGGGAGGTCACGCGGTCCAGGATACCCGGGGGCCTTCCGCGTTCGATTTCACGTTGCGCGATCGTGATGGTAGCGTTGACCCTCGGTTCGCCACGTTGCGAATCGAGCACCTCTAGCTCAATCGGCAGAGCAACTGACTCTTAATCAGTGGGTTCTGGGTTCGAGTCCCAGGGGGTGCACCATCAAGAAGGGCGGTCCGCGAGGACCGCCCTTCTGCTGTCTCCGCGCTCTTCCGACTTGACCCGCACGGCGTCGTCCGCATAGATTGCAGGAACCTGAATCGGGTCTCATGTATGAGGCGGAGGCCTGGTTCCCGAATCCTTCCAATGGGGAAAGGCACGCACATGCGGGTTACGAAGAAGTTGCTCCTGGGCTCCGTGGTCGTCACGGCGGCGATCGCCCTGGCGGCCTGCGCGCCGACCGCGGAGACGCCGTCGGGCGAGGCGACCGACGGCGGTGGTCCCGCCGAGGTCACGGTCGGCATCGTCACGAGCGAGTCGGGGCCGCTCGCCGGCTACGGCAAGCAATACCTCGATGCGTTCGAGGCAGGTCTCGACTATGCGACCGACGGCACCGGCGAGATCGACGGCACGACTATCACCATCGAGAACCGCGATGACGCCGGAGACCCCGACAAGGCCGTCACCGCCGTCAAGGAGCTGATCGGCGAGGGCGTCAACATCATCGCCGGCACCGCATCCTCGGGCGTCGCCCTCGCCGTCGCCGAGCAGGCGCAGCAGAACAAGGTGCTCTACATCTCGGGCCCGGCCGCGGCTGATGCGATCACCGGCATCAACGACTACACGTTCCGTTCCGGCCGGCAGAGCGCGCAGGACGTCGCGACCGCGGGCACGTTCCTCGACGACATCGAGGGCAAGACGGTCGCGGTGTTCGCGCAGGACAACGCGTTCGGTCAGGGCAACGTCGCGGCCGTGGACGCCATCCTGGGCGGCAAGGGCGCGACGGTGAGCCCCGTGCTCGTCGCCGAGGACGTCACCGAGTTCACGCCGTTCGCGCAGCAGGTGCTCGCGGCTGCTCCCGACCTCGTCTTCGTGGCGTGGGCCGGCGCCACCTCGGGCGCGATGTGGCAGGCGATGAGCCAGCAGGGCGTGCTCGACGAGATCCCGGTGGTCACCGGACTCGGCGATGCTGCGACGTTCGGGGCCTACGGCGAGGCATCCGAGAAGATCAACTTCCTCAACCACTACTTCCCCGGTGGCCCGGACAACGACGTGAACACCGCGATGGTGGAGGCGATCGAGGAAGCCGGCGGAACGCCCGACCTCTTCAGCCCCGACGGGTTCAACGCGGCGATCATGATCGTCCACGCGATCCAGGAGGGCAAGGGCGACGTCGACGCGATGGTCTCGGCGCTGGAGGGCTTCGAGTTCGAGGGACCCAAGGGCGCCATGACCGTCCGTGAGGGCGACCACGCCCTCATCCAGGAGATGTACCAGGTGAAGCTCGTCGCCGACGGCGGCACCTTCGTGCCCGAGCTCATCGACACCGTCGCCGCCGACGAGGTCGCGCCGGCCGAGGCCGAGTGAGCCGGGGCGGCACCGCACGATGAGCACTCCCATCCCGTCCGCGCCCGACGCGGGTGCCGTTCGCCGCGGCTCTCCGCTGAAGGTCGAAGGCCTCGGCCTGCAGATCGGCGGCGCGACGATCCTCGAAGGCGTCGACCTCGACGTCGAGGCCGGCTCCCTCGTCGGAGTCATCGGCCCGAACGGCGCCGGCAAGACCACGCTCTTCAACGTGATCTCCGGGCTCATGAAGCCCACCGCCGGCCGTGTCGTGCTCGACGACCGCGACATCACGACGGCGTCGGTGCCCGCACGGGCGCGGGCGGGACTGGGGCGCACCTTCCAGACCTCGAGCCTCTTCCCGAAGCTGTCCGTGCTCGAGAACGTGCGCCTGGCCGCCCAGGTGTCGCTCGGCGGATCGGGATCGCTGGTGCGATTCCCTCGGCGAACGGATGCCGCCACCGCGCTGGCTGTGGACAAGCTCGACATCGTCGGGCTCGGCCACATGCGCGAAGCCATGGCGGGCGACATCTCCCACGGCGACAAGCGCAAGCTCGAGATCGCGGTGCTGCTGGCCACCGAGTCGAGCATCGTGCTGCTCGACGAGCCGATGGCCGGCGTCGCGTCCGGAGACGTGCCCGGCCTCGTGGAGAACATCCGCGTCATGCAGCGCGAGAAGGGCTGCACGCTGCTCATGGTCGAGCACCACATCGATGTGCTCATGGGACTGGTCGAGAAGGTGGCGGTGATGTACTTCGGCACGATCATCGCGTACGACACCCCGCAGCGGATCATGGACAACCCGCTGGTGCAGAGCGCGTACCTCGGCTCCGGCTCCACCGGAACGGAGGCCGCATGACCGCCGAGCCGATCCTCACGGTGCGGAACATGCGCTGCACCATCGCCGGCCAGCAGGTCGTCGAGGATGTGTCCTTCGACGTGCCGGCCACCGGAATCACCGCCGTCCTCGGGCGCAACGGCGTGGGCAAGACGTCGACGCTGCGCGGCATCCTGGGTCTCATCTCGCGGCGCGGCGAGGTACGCCTCGCCGGGGAGCGCATCGACGGACTGTCCACGCACCGCATCGTCCGGCGCGGTGTGGGCTATGTGCCGGAGGACCGCGAGGTCTTCTCCAGGCTCACGGTCGCCGAGAACCTGGTGCTGGCGGAGCGGCAGCGCAGCCCCCGGCACCAGTTCGTCGCCGAACTCTTCCCGGATCTGGTCGCACGTCGCGACCAGCAGGCGGGCACTCTCTCGGGCGGGCAGCAGCAGATGGTGTCGGTCGCGCGGGCGCTGCTCAACGACAACAGGCTGCTCCTCGTCGACGAGCCGACGAAGGGCCTCGCCCCGAAGATCGTCACGGAGGTCGCCGACGCGCTCGAGGAGGCCTCGAAGACCGTGCCGATCCTCCTCGTCGAGCAGAACCTCGAGGTCGTGCGCCGCCTCGCCGACGACGCCGTCGTGATCGCCGGCGGCCGGGTCGCCCACGTCGGCAAGGCGCGCGCGATCCTCGACGACGACGACCTGACCCGCCGCCTCCTCGGCGTCCACGTGGAGCACGCCCTATGAGCACCCTCGTCCTGACCCTGATCACCGGCGTCGGCCTCGGCGCCCTCTACTTCCTCGTCGCGAGCGGGCTCAGCCTCATCTACGGCCTGATGCACGTGCTGAACTTCGCGCACGGCGCCTTCCTCACGCTGAGCGCCTTCATGGGCTTCATGGTCGCCCAGGCTCTGGGCACCGACTCGTGGGGATCGTTCCTGCTGTCGGTGCTCGTCGGCGCGGCGGTGGGCGCGGTGTTCGCGACGCTGACGGAGCTCGTGCTCATCCGCCCGCTGTACGAGCGGCACATCGAGCAGGTGCTGGTCACCGTGGGCCTCTCCTTCGCCGCCGTGGCGCTGTTCGAGGGGATCTGGGGCACCGACCCGATCCACATCTCGGGTCCGGCGTGGCTGAAGCAGACGACGGAGGTGCTCGGCGCCCGCATCCCCAACACGTACTGGGTGCTCATGATCGCGGCCGTACTCGTGCTCGCTGCCCTGGTGCTCTTCCTGCAGAAGACGCGCTACGGCATGATCATCCGGGCCGGCGTCGAGAACCGCTCGATGGTCACCGCGCTGGGCATCGACGTGCGGCGCTCGTTCACCCTCGTCTTCGCGATCGGCGGTGCGGCCGCCGGCATCGGCGGCGTGCTGGCCATGCACTACTCGACGTTCGTGTCGGCCCACCTGGGCCAGACGCTCCTCATCTTCGCGTTCATCGTCACCGTGGTGGGCGGCCTCGGATCGCTGACCGGTGCGGCCGTGGCATCCGTCCTCGTCGCCGTCCTGCAACAGTTCGCGAACTTCTATCTCGGCGGGACCGGCGACTTCATCGTCGTGATCCTGCTGGCGCTCGTGCTGCTCGTGCGCCCGAGCGGCCTCCTGGGGAGGAAGGCATGACCCGTCGACAGCCTCAGGGACCGGGGCAGGGCTCCGCCCTCCGTCGCTTCACCCCCGCGATCATGGGCGCGGTGCTGGTCGCCTTCATGGCGATGCTTCCGCTGCTCAACCTCTCGCTTCCCGGCATCCTGCCCACGCCGACCTACATGCCGGGCACGCTCGCGCTGCTGTCGCTGTGCATGGTGTTCGCGGCGCTCGCACTGTCCTACAACCTGCTGCTGGGATCGGGCGGGATGCTGTCGTTCGGTCACGCGCTCTACTTCGGCGCCGGCGCCTACGGACTCGGCATCGCCCTCGAGCACTTCGGCGTGCCGCTGTGGCCGGGCATCTTCGTCGCGCTCATCGGCGGCATGGTCATCGCGCTCGTGACCGGTGCGGTGTCGATGCGGGTGTCGGGCATCCCGTTCGCCATGGTGACCCTGGCCTTCGCGCAGGCGGGCTCGGTGCTCGTGCGCCGCAACTCCCAGGTGACGGGGGGCGAGGAGGGCCTGAGCCTGAACACCGAGCAGGTGCCGGACTTCCTCATCGGCGTGATCAATACCCGCAACCTGTACTGGTTCACGCTCGTCGTGCTCGTCGTGGTCTATCTCGTGACACTGTGGGTCGACACCTCGCGTCTGGGCCACCTCGCCCGCGCGACCCGCGAGAACGAGCAGCGGGTGCGCGTGCTGGGGCTCTCGCCCTACCGCGTGCGGCTCATCGTGTTCGTCATCGCCGCGGTGCTGGCGGCGCTGGCCGGCGTGGCGTACATGCTGCTGCAGTCGGGCACCGTGCCGCGCGCCGTCTCGGCCGATCTCACCATCACCGTGCTGGTCATGGTCGTGCTGGGTGGCGTCGGGTTCCGGTGGGGTGCCATCGTCGGGGGTGTGCTGTACACGCTCCTCGATCAGCGGCTCACCGTGCTGGCCGGATCCGAAGCGATCGCGGACCTCCCTGACTGGCTGCGCGTGCCGCTGTCGGAGCCGCTGTTCCTCCTCGGCGTGCTCTTCATCGTCGTGGTGATGTTCCTGCCGGGCGGTATCGCCGGCACGATCGACGCCGCCGTCAAGCGCCGCCGCGGCGAGCGGGTGCGCACCTCGCTGCGGAGCCTCGACGACGCCGAGCAGGCGACGGAGGCGGCCGAGGCGCCCGCCGAGGTGCGCTCATGACCTGCGGCCTCGATGCGCACGTCGAGGACGAGCCGCACGCCATCGGCCGCTGGATCACCGATCGGGCCGGGCGCTCACCGGAGCGCATCGCGGTGGACGACAGGGGCGTGACGACCGACTACGCGACGCTCGCCGCCCGGGCCGGCGAGCTCGCCGAGAACCTCCGGCGATCGGGCTACGGCCCGGGCGACCGCATCGCGACGGTGTCGGGGAACTCGACCGACCACGTCGTCGCCTTCTTCGCGTGCGCGATCGCGGGGATCGCCTTCGTGCCGCTGTCGTGGCGGCTCACTCCGCGCGAGCTCGCCGACGTCCTCACCCGATCCGCGCCGGCGCTCGTGCTGATCGAGGACGAGCACGCCGCGCTCGCCGGCGAGGCGCTGCGGCTCGCGGACCGGACCGGTCCCACCGCGGCCCTGGGCACCACCGGGATCGAGGCATCCGTCCCTCGCGCACGGCACCCGCGCACGCACCGGCCGGTACGCGACGACGACCCGCTGCTCGTCATCTTCACGTCGGGCAGCGAGGCCGCTCCCAAGGGCGTGGTCCTGACGCACGCGAACTGCTTCTGGAACAACCTGGCCCTCTCGCAGGCGCTCCCGCTCGCGCAGGACGACGTCGTGCTGGCGATGCTGCCGCAGTTCCACGTCGCCGCGTGGAACTGCCAGCCGCTGCTGGCCTGGTGGGTCGGGGCGACCGTCGTGCTGGAGCGCTCGTTCCAGCCCGCCCGGGTGCTGCAGCTCATCGCCGACCGCCGCATCACCGCCATGATGGGCGTGCCCACGCAGTACGCGCTGCTGGCCGCCGATCGGGAGTGGGAGTCGACGGATGCCTCGTCGCTCCGGCTGGCCCTCGTGGGGGGTGCCACCATGCCGGTGCCGCTGCAGGAGGCCTGGGCGTCCCGCGGCGTCCCGCTCACGCAGGGGTACGGGCTGACAGAGGCGGGTCCGAACGTCCTGCACCTCCCGGCCGCAGAGGCCGCGGCCGCACCCGGCGCCGTCGGGCGGCCGTACCCGTACGTGTCGGTGAGGATCGTCGATCCCGCCACCGGCCTGACCCTGGAGGGCGAGGCCACCGGCGAGCTGTGGGTGCGCGGACCCAGCGTCTTCCCGGGCTACCTCGGCGACGCCGCCGCCACCTCGCGCGCGCGGGACGGCGAGTGGCTGCGCACGGGCGACCTCGTCTCGCGCGACGGGGACGGTGTGTTCCGGATCGTCGACCGGCTGAAGGACATCTTCATCTCGGGCGGCGAGAACGTCGCGCCGGCCGAGGTGGAGTACGCGCTGTGCCTGCATCCGCTCGTCGCGGCGGCCGCCGTCGTCGGCGTTCCGGACCCGGTGTGGGGCGAACGCGGGATCGCGTTCGTCGTGCCGGCCGCCGGTGCGGCGCTGGCGGAGGACGAGCTCCTCACGCACGCGCGGCGCAACCTCGCCGCGTTCAAGGTGCCGGTGCGTGTCGTGCTGGTGGACGCGCTGCCGCGTTCGACGATCGACAAGCTCGCCCGCTCCCGGCTGCGCGAGTGGGCTCTCGGATCGGCGCCGGGCCCGGGGAATCGACAGGCGGCAGGGCCCGCGGCGTTCGGGGCGCGAGGGACGGGGGAGTCCGCATGAGCATGTCCGACGAGATGGTCGACGGGGGGGAGCTGGTCTCGTCCGCGACCGGGCGCCCCCTCACCAAGCGCGGAGAGGCGACCCGCCGTCGCCTCCTCGAGGCGGCGGAGCTGGTGTTCGCGGACCAGGGCTACCACGAGGCATCCATCGTCAAGATCACCGAGCGGGCGGGCATCGGTCTGGGCACCTTCTACCTCTACTTCGACAGCAAGCAGTCGATCTTCGAGGCTCTCGTGCTCGACCTGAACCGTCGCGTGCGCCATTCGATGTCCGAGGCCATGACGGGAGCAGCGTCGCGGCTGGAGGCGGAGCGCGCGGGCTTCGCCGGCTTCTTCCGGTTCACCGCGGAGCACCCCGCGCTGTACCGGGTGGTGCGCGAGGCGGAGTTCGTGTCGCCCGCGGTGCTGCGCACCCACTACACGCGCATCGTCGAGGGCTACGAAGCCGGACTCCGTGCGGCCCAGGAGGCCGGCGACGTCGACCGGCAGCTCGACCCCGAGACCACGGCCTGGGCCCTGATGGGCATGGGCGAGCTGATCGGCATGCGGTTCCTGCTGTGGGAGCGCGACGCCGAGGGCAGGCCGCCTGCCGAGCTCGACCCCGCGGTCTTCGCCGGCATGACCCGCATCATCGACAACGCGCTGGCTCCTCGCGGCGCCGACGAGAAGAAGGAAGGCTGATGGCAGACAAGGATCTCGCCGGCAGGCGGGCGCTGGTGACCGGCGGTGCGAGCGGCATCGGTCTGGCGTGCGCGCACGAGCTCGCTTCGCGAGGCGCTCATGTCATCGTCGCCGATCGCGATGCCCAGGCCGCGACGGATGCCGCCACCGCGGTGGGCGGCGAATCCTGGGTGGCGGACCTCTCCGACACCGCGGCGCTCGAGGATCTCGCGCTGGACGTCGACATCCTCGTCAACAACGCCGGGATCCAGCGGGTGTCGCCGATCACCGAGTTCGATCCCGACACGTTCCGCCTGCTGCTGCGGCTCATGCTCGAGTCGCCGTTCCTGCTGATCCGCGCCGCGCTTCCCGGGATGTACGAGCGCGGATGGGGACGGGTCATCAACATCTCCAGCGCCCACGGCCTGCGCGCGAGCCCGTTCAAGTCGGCCTATGTCGCAGCCAAGCACGGCCTGGAGGGACTGTCGAAGGTCACCGCCCTCGAGGGCGCCCCGCACGGTGTGACGAGCAACTGCATCAACCCGGCATACGTGCGCACCCCGCTGGTGGAGAAGCAGATCGCGGATCAGGCGAAGGTGCACGGGATCCCGGCCGAAGAGGTGGTCGAGAAGATCATGCTCACCGAGAGCGCCATCAAGCGCCTCGTCGAGGCGGACGAGGTCGCCTCACTGGCCGGATGGCTCGCGTCCGACCGGGCGGGGATGGTCACCGGCGCCTCGTACACGATGGACGGCGGATGGACGGCTCGATGAACCACGACAGGATCCCCGGCGGCGGCGCCGTCCCGGCGGCGGCGCCCGTGGCCGCACACGAATACCGTGAGGTCGACGTCCCCGTGGACGGCGGACTGCTGCACGCCGGCGTGTGGGAGCCGATCGACACGCCGGCGCACGACGCGGCCGGGGTGCAGACGGTGCTTCTCGTGCACGGCGTCACCGCGTCGCACCTGGCCTGGCCGTTCGTCGTGGAGCGGCTGCCGGGCGTGCGCGTCGTCGCCCCCGACCTCCGCGGCCGCGGTCGCAGCAACGGGCTCGCGGGCTCTGCCGGGATGGCCGCGCACGCGGCGGACCTCGCGTCGCTGCTCGACGCCCTCGGGATCTCGCGGACAGTGGTCGTCGGACACTCGATGGGCGGGTTCGTCTCGGTGGTCTTCGCCCACCGGCACCCCGAGCGCGTCTCGCGCGTCGTGCTCGTCGACGGCGGACTGCCGCTGGACGTGCCGCAGGGCCTCAGCGCCGACCAGCTGGTCGCCGGCATCCTCGGCCCGACGGCGGCGCGGCTGTCGATGAGGTTCGCCGGGCCGGGGGAGTACCTGGAGTTCTGGCGGCGGCATCCGGCGTTCGGCGAGGACTGGACGCCCGAGCTCGAGCGCTACCTGGCCTACGACCTCGTCGAGGACGGAGCCGGCGCGTACCGGCCGGCGACGAGCTACGCGACCACCGCGGATGACACCGTCGACATGAACACCGGCGCCGCGCTGCCCGCGGCGCTGGCCGGGCTGCGGCATCCGACGCGCTTGATCACGGTGCCGCTCGGCCTGCAGAACGAGCCGCCGGGCCTCTACGCCCCCGAGCACCTGGAGCGCCTGCTCGCGTCGTACCCGGGCGTCGCGCACGAGCGGGTGGCGGGGTTCAACCACTACACGATCGTGATGTCGCCGGCCGGGGCCGACGTCGTGGCCGCCGCCGTGCGGGAGGAGCTCGCCGCGCTGGTGTGACGCCGTCAGCGGGAGGCGGCGATGCGGGTCGTCAGCTGATGGGCGTGAGCCAAGAGCGTGCGGCCCAGCTCCGGAAGCCGGTCGGCCCCGAAGCGGAACTGCACGCCCGTCAGGCTCAACGCCCACTGCGGGTGGCCCTCGCGCGTGAAGACAGCCGCGCCGATGCCGTACGAGCCCTCGACGATGAGGCCGGGGTTGACCGCGTAGCCGCGCTCCTGCGTCTCGCGCAGCCTGGTCCGAAGCCGTCGCTCGCCGTGCGCCGCGCCCCACTGCTCCGGCAGCTCGGGGTGTCGCTCGAAGTAGGCGTCCACATCGTGGGGCGGCAGGAAGGACAGGATCGCCAGCCCGGCAGAGGCCACCCCGAGCGGGAAGCGCACGCCCTCCGACAGCACGAACGAGCGGATCGGGAAGCTGCCCTCCTCCCGGAGGAGGCACACGGTCTCATCGCCGCGTCGCACCGAGAGGAACGCGCTCTCCTCGGTGCGAACGGCAAGGGATCGTACGATGTCGCGCGCGATGGCGGTGATGTCGTAGCGGGATGCCGCCACGGTGCCCATCAGGAACAGCTCGGGCCCCGGCATCCAGCGTCCGGTGCGCTCGTCCTGGTCGACGAGCCCTTCGTGCCGCAGCGCGGTCAGCAGGCGATGCGCGGTGGGCCGGGTCAGCTCCGCGCGTCGTGCGAGCTCGGCGACGGCCATGCCCTCGGCGCCCCCTGCGGTCACCAGGCGCAGGAGTTGCGCCGCGCGCGCGATCGACTGCGCCCCCGGGACGGAGCGCTTGGGCATGCTGTCCACGATATGGACGCTACGCGCCGTATCGGCCACATGGCAAGCGACGCCTCGCGCGCCGGCGTCGGGCGCGGCAGGATCGAGGGCACGAGCGATGCGAAGGAGCAGCATGATCGACAAGACCTGGGGCTCGGCGGCCGAGGCCGTCGCCGACATCCCCGACGGCGCCTCTCTCGCGGTCGGAGGCTTCGGGCTCTCCGGCAACCCGATCGCCCTCATCGAGGCGCTGCTGGCGCAGGGGACGAGCGACCTCAGCATCGTCAGCAACAACTGCGGCGTCGACGACTGGGGGCTCGGCATCCTGCTGAACGCCAAGCGCATCCGCAAGATGACCTCGTCGTACGTCGGCGAGAACAAGGAGTTCGAGCGGCAGTTCCTCTCCGGTGAGCTCGAGCTCGAGCTCACGCCCCAGGGCACCCTCGCCGAGAAGCTCCGGGCGGGAGGCTCAGGGATCGCGGCGTTCTACACGCAGACCGGCGTGGGCACGCAGGTCGCCGAGGGCGGGCTGCCGCGCCGCTACGCCGTCGACGGCTCGATCGCCGTCGCATCCCCGGTCAAGGACGTGCGCAGCTTCGACGTCTCGGGCGCCGCGCGCGACTATGTGCTGGAAGAGGCGATCGTCACCGACTTCGCACTCGTCCACGCGCTCAAGGGCGACCGCCACGGCAACCTCGTCTTCAACAAGGCGGCGCGCAACTTCAACCCGCTCGCCGCGATGGCCGGGCGCGTGTGCATCGCCCAGGTCGAAGAGCTCGTCGAACCGGGCGAGCTGGATCCCGACGCCATCCACCTGCCCGGCATCTACGTGCACCGCATCGTGGAGGTCGGAGCCGACATCGAGAAGCGCATCGAACGACGAACGGTCTCGGTCGCCCGGGCCGCCGCGCGCGAGATGCCGGAAGGAGCCTGACATGGCGCTCAGCCGCAATGAGATGGCCGCGCGCGCGGCTGCGGAGCTCGCCGACGGGGCTTACGTCAACCTCGGCATCGGCCTGCCGACGCTCGTGCCCAACTTCGTGCCCGACGGCGTGACGGTCGTGCTGCAGTCCGAGAACGGCATCCTCGGCGTCGGCCCGTACCCGACGGAGGAGAACGTCGATCCCGACCTCATCAACGCCGGCAAGGAGACCGTCACGACCCTTCCGGGCGCCGCGTTCTTCGACTCCGCGACGAGCTTCGGCATGATCCGCGGCGGCAAGATCGACGCCGCCATCCTCGGCGCCATGCAGGTCTCGGCGACGGGTGACCTCGCGAACTGGATGATCCCCGGCAAGATGGTCAAGGGTCCGGGCGGCGCGATGGACCTCGTGCACGGAGCCGCGAAGGTCATCGTGCTCATGGAGCACGTCGCCAAGGACGGCTCGGCCAAGATCGTGGACGAGTGCACGCTGCCCCTCACCGGCCGCGGCGTCGTGGACCGCATCATCACCGACCTCGCCGTCATCGATGTGACCGATGCCGGCCTCGTGCTCGTCGAGACCGCGCCGGGTGTCACCGTCGAGGAGGTCATCGCCGCGACAGAGCCCCGACTCACCGTCTCCGAACAGCTGGAAGTGATCTCATGACCCGTGAAGACATCGTCATCGTCGCCGCCGCGCGCACGCCGCAGGGGCGGCTGAAGGGCCAGCTCGCGCCGCTGACCGCGGTGCAGCTCGGCAGCGCAGCGATCAAGGGCGCCCTCGACAAGGGCGGCATCCCCGCCGACGCCGTCGACGCGGTGCTCGTCGGGCAGGTGCTCGCCGCCGGCAGCGGCCAGAACCCTGCGCGGCAGGCGGCCGTGGGGGCCGGCATCGGGTGGGACGTGCACTCGGGCTCGGTCAACAAGGTGTGCCTCTCCGGGCTCACCGCCGTCATCGACGGCGCCCGAATGATCGCCGTGGGGGACGCGACGGTCGTGGTCGCTGCCGGCATGGAGTCCATGACCCGTGCGCCGCACCTCCTGATGGGCTCGCGCGACGGATGGGCGTACGGTTCGATCGAGGTGCTCGACCACATGGCGCACGACGGGCTGACCGACGCATACGACCGCGAGAGCATGGGCGCGTCGACGGAGCGGCACAACGGCCGGCTCGAGGTCACGCGGGAAGCGCAGGATGCCGTCGCCGCACGCTCGCACCAGCGCGCCGCGGCCGCCCAGGCCGACGGAGTGTTCGACGCCGAGATCGTGCCGGTGGAGATCCCGCAGCGCAAGGGCGACCCGGTGGTCGTGACGAAGGACGAGGGCGTGCGACCCGAGACGACGGTCGAGACCCTCTCGCGCCTGCGTGCCGCCTTCGCCGAGGGTGGCTCGATCACGGCCGGCAACTCGTCGCAGATCTCCGACGGCGCCTCGGCGGTGGTGCTCACCCGGCGCTCGCACGCCGACGAGAACGGCTGGCCCGTCCTCGCGGTCGTCGGCGCCTCCGGGCAGGTCGCCGGTCCCGACAATTCGCTGCACTCGCAGCCCGCACGCGCGATCGAGAAGGCGCTCGAGAAGCAGGGGATCGCGGCATCCGACCTCGACATCGTGGAGATCAACGAGGCGTTCGGGGCCGTCGTGGCGCGATCGCAGGCGGAGCTCGGACTGTCGGACGACGTCGTCAACCCGCACGGCGGCGGCATCGCGATCGGGCATCCCATCGGGGCCTCCGGCAACCGGCTGGTCGTCCACGCGGTGCACGAGCTCGTCCGCCGCGGCGGCGGGACGGCCGCGGTCGCGCTGTGCGGCGGGGGCGGTCAGGGCGACGCGCTGATCCTCACACGCTGAGCCGGTCAGTCCGCGAGGCGCTTGAGGCGGTCCTTGCGGATCTTGCGCTCGTTCCCGTGGATGGGGGAGTCCTTGGCGACCGCCTCGCCGTGTGCGGCACGGCGCAGGTCGACGATGGCGCCGATCGCGAGGGCGAGCGAGATGCCCCAGCTGATCCAGGCGAGCACCTGGCGCCACGTGAAGGGCTCCTTCTCGCGGAGTCCCCTCAGCAGCGTCAAACCGCCCGTGAGGGCGGTGAGGAGCCCGGTGCCGAAGAGGTACTTGCGCATGGGGCCACGTTAGCGCGGGGTGCGCGCACCCTGCGCCCCTTGACATGTGCGCGCTCGGTGCGTCAAGGGGCGCAGGCCGGGCGGAACGGCGCTGTTAGCCTGGGCGTGCCGAGTCCACGAAACCGTCAGGAGCCCGCGTGACAGAGCCCGCACACAGCGCCGACCTCGTCGTCGTCGCCAACCGCCTCCCCGTCGACCGGGTCGTCGACGCCGCGGGCGAGCAGGGGTGGCGTCGCTCACCCGGCGGGCTGGTGACGGCACTCGAGCCGGTGATGCGGCGGTCGGACGGCGCGTGGGTGGGCTGGCCGGGCCAGCCCGACATCGACGTCGAGCCGTTCGAGTTCGAGGGCACCTATCTCGTCCCCGTCGCCCTCAGCTCCGACGAGGTCGAGAAGTACTACGAGGGCATGTCGAACGACACCTTCTGGCCGCTCTACCACGACGTCATCGCGGAGCCGCGCTACCGGCGCGTGTGGTGGGACGCCTACGTGCGGGTCAACCGCCGCTTCGCCGAGGCCACGGCGGCGGTCGCGGCCGAGGGTGCGACCGTATGGGTGCAGGACTATCAGCTGCAGCTCGTGCCCCAGATGCTCCGCGACATGCGCCCCGACCTCACGATCGGGTACTTCCACCACATTCCCTTCCCGGCATACGGCCTCTACTCGCAGCTCCCGTGGCGGCGGCAGGTGCTCGAGGGCCTCCTCGGCGCCGACGTCATCGGCTTCCAGCGGGTGGCCGACGCGGGCAACTTCGCCCGGGCCGTCCGCCGTCAGCTGCGCTACGACACCAAGGCCACCGGCATCAGCGTCCCGAACCCCGACGGCACGACCCGGCGGGCGCTGGCCAAGGCCTTCCCCATCTCGATCGACGCCTCGTCCTACATCGAACTCGCGCGTCGCGAGGACGTGCGGGCGCGTGCGCGGGAGATCCGGGAGAGCCTCGGGAACCCGAAGAAGATCCTGCTCGGGGTCGACCGCCTGGACTACACCAAGGGCATCCGCCACCGCATGAAGGCGTTCGGCGAGCTGCTCGAGGACGGCCGCATCTCGGTCGAGGACGTCACGCTGGTGCAGGTCGCGAGCCCCAGCCGCGAGCGCGTCGAGGCGTACATGCAGCTGCGGGACGAGATCGAGCTCACCGTGGGCCGCATCAACGGAGACCACGACACGATGGGGCACACCGCGATCCGCTACCTGCACCAGGCCTACCCGCGCGAAGAGATGGTCGCGCTGTTCCTGGCCGCCGACGTCATGCTCGTCACGGCGCTGCGGGACGGCATGAACCTCGTGGCCAAGGAGTACGTCGCGTCGCGCATCGACAACCGGGGGGTGCTCGTGCTGAGCGAGTTCGCCGGCGCCGCGGACGAGCTGCCGAGCGCGATCCGCATCAATCCCCACGACATCGACGGCATGAAGGACTCGATCATGCGCGCCATCGAGATGCCGTCCGCAGAGCAGGGCCGGCGCATGCGGGCGCTGCGCAAGAAGGTGATCGAGAGCGACGTCGCGCGCTGGTCCCGGTCGTTCCTCGACGCCCTGGACGCGGCGCGCCGCGGCCGCCCCGACGCCGGGGCCCACGCATGAGCGCCGCCCTCGACGACGACGCGCGAGCGCAGATCGCGCGAGTCGCGGCATCCGATCGGCTCCTGGTCGCCCTCGACTTCGACGGCACGCTCTCGCCCCTCGAGGACGAGCCGATGGATGCGCGGATGCTGCCGGCGGCTCGTGCGGCGGTCGACGCCCTCGTCGCCGTGCCCGACACCGTGGTCGCGTTCGTATCGGGCCGCAGCCTGAGCGATCTGCGCGTGATCGCCGAGCACGACGACGCCTCGCGGGTGCTCCTGGCCGGCTCGCACGGTGCGGAGTACTGGATCCCCGGTGAGGGCCTCTCCCGCCACGCCGAGGACGACGCCGACGCCGCACTGCGCGACGCGCTTCGGGCGCGCGCCGAGCAGGAGACCGCCCACCTCGAGGGGGTGTGGATCGAGCCGAAGACGTTCGGGTTCGGTGTGCACACCCGGCGGGCCGACCCGCAGGCCGCCGCGTCGGCGAACCGGATGGTCGACGAGATCGTCTCGGCGGAGGCGCCGCAGTGGCGCCGGCGCACGGGGCACAACATCGTCGAGTACGCCTTCCGTCACGAGGGGAAGGACTCCGCGATCGCCGAGCTCCGCGCGCGGACGGCCGCCTCGGCGGTGCTCTTCGCGGGCGACGACGTGACCGACGAGGACGCGCTGGCGAGTCTCGGGGCGGCCGACCTCGGCGTCCACGTCGGCGGCGGGCCCACTGCGGCTACCGTGACGGTGCCCGACATCGCCGCTCTGGCCGCCCTCCTGGAGCGTCTCGCACAGGCGCGCACCGAGGCGCGCGGCTGACGCGTCACAGCGGCCGAGCGCGCGCTGCCGCGGGAATACACTGAGTCAATGGCCCTGCCCGATTCGCCCGCTGACAACTCCATCGACATCAAGCCCCGCAGTCGCGTCGTCACCGACGGCATCGAAGCCACGACCTCCCGCGGCATGCTCCGCGCGGTCGGCATGGGTGACGCGGACTGGGACAAGCCGCAGATCGGCATCGCCTCCAGCTGGAACGAGATCACCCCGTGCAACCTGAGCCTCGACAGGCTCGCACAGGGCGCCAAGGAGGGGGTGCACGCGGGCGGCGGCTACCCGCTCCAGTTCGGCACCATCTCCGTCTCGGACGGCATCTCGATGGGCCACGAGGGCATGCACTTCTCGCTCGTCTCGCGGGAGGTCATCGCCGACTCGGTCGAGACGGTCATCATGGCCGAGCGCCTCGACGGCTCGGTGCTCCTCGCGGGCTGCGACAAGTCGATCCCGGGCATGCTGATGGCCTCCGCGCGGCTCGACCTCTCGAGCGTCTTCCTCTACGCCGGCTCGATCGCGCCCGGCTGGGTCAAGCTCTCGGACGGCACCGAGAAGGACGTCACCATCATCGACTCGTTCGAAGCCGTGGGCGCGTGCCTGGCCGGCAAGATGAGCGAGGCCGACCTCAAGCGCATCGAGTGCGCGATCGCGCCCGGCGAAGGCGCCTGCGGCGGCATGTACACCGCCAACACCATGGCCTCGGTCGCCGAGGCCCTCGGGCTCAGCCTGCCGGGGTCGGCCGCACCGCCGTCCGCCGACCGCCGCCGCGACTACTTCGCCCACCGGTCGGGGGAGGCGGTCGTGAACCTGCTCCGCCAGGGCATCACGACCCGCGACATCCTCACCAAGGAGGCGTTCGAGAACGCCATCGCCCTCGCCATGGCGCTCGGCGGGTCGACGAACGTCGTCCTGCATCTGCTGGCGATCGCGCGCGAAGCCGACGTCGACCTGAGCCTTCACGACTTCAACCGCATCGGCGACAAGGTGCCCCACGTGGCCGACATGAAGCCGTTCGGCCAGTACGTCATGAACGACGTCGACCGTCACGGCGGCATCCCGGTCATCATGAAGGCCATGCTCGACGAGGGCCTGCTGCACGGCGACGCCCTCACGGTCACCGGCAAGACGCTCGCCGAGAACCTCGCAGAACTCGACCCGGACCCCGTGGACGGCACCGTCATCCACCGCTTCGACGACCCCATCCACGAGACGGGCGGCATCACGATCCTGCACGGCACGATCGCGCCCGAGGGAGCGGTGGTGAAGTCGGCCGGCTTCGACGGCAACGTGTTCGAGGGTCCCGCGCGCGTGTTCGAGCGGGAGCGCGCCGCGATGGACGCCCTCGAGGCCGGCGAGATCGTCGCGGGCGACGTCGTCGTCATCCGCTACGAGGGCCCCAAGGGCGGCCCCGGCATGCGCGAGATGCTCGCCATCACCGCAGCCATCAAGGGCGCAGGCCTCGGAAAAGATGTACTACTCTTGACGGACGGACGATTCTCAGGCGGCACAACCGGCCTGTGCATCGGCCACATAGCACCCGAAGCGGTGGACGCTGGTCCCATCGCCTTCGTGCGCGATGGTGATCTGATACGGGTCGATATCGCGGCTCGCACTCTCGATCTACTCGTCGACGAGGCTGAGCTCGACTCCCGCCGCTTGGGCTGGGAGCCGCTTCCCCCGCGCTATACCCGTGGCGTCCTTGCCAAGTACTCCCGACTCGTGCGCTCCGCTGCGGAGGGCGCGACCACCGGTTGAGTCCGGCTTCCGACAAGCCCTCCGAACCGACTCAGAGGATCCTCACCATGTCACTCGACACCGCTGCCGTTCCCCGGCCGCCGGCCCGCACCGCCTCGACGCCCGTGCTCACGGGCGCGGAAGCGGTCGTCCGCTCCCTCGACCTGCTGGGGGTGACCGACGTCTTCGGCCTACCCGGCGGCGCGATCATGCCCGTCTACGACCCGCTCATGGACGACGAGTCGGTCCGCCACATCCTCGTCCGGCACGAGCAGGGCGCAGGTCACGCCGCGGAAGGCTACGCCGCGGCATCCGGTCGTGTGGGCGTGGCGATCGCGACCTCCGGCCCCGGCGCCACCAACCTCGTGACGGCGATCGCCGACGCGTACATGGACTCGGTGCCGATCGTTTGCATCACCGGCCAGGTGTTCTCCACGCTCATGGGGACGGATGCCTTCCAGGAGGCCGACATCGTGGGCATCACCATGCCCATCACCAAGCATTCGTTCCTCGTCAAGCGTGCAGAGGACATCCCCGGCGCCCTCGCGGCGGCCTTCGAGATCGCCTCGACCGGGCGCCCCGGGCCGGTGCTCGTGGACATCACGAAGGACGCGCAGCAGGCCGAGGCGCCGTTCGTGTGGCCGCCGAAGATCGACCTGCCGGGCTACCGGCCGGTGACCAAGGCGCACGGCAAGCAGATCCAGGCCGCCGCGCAGATGATCGTGGAGGCCCGCAAGCCGGTGCTCTACGTCGGCGGCGGCGTGGTCCGGGCACGCGCCTCGGAAGAGCTGCGCACGTTCGCGCAGGCGACCGGCGCCCCGGTCGTCACCACGCTCATGGCGCGCGGCGCCTTCCCGGACTCGCACGAGCAGCACCTCGGCATGCCGGGCATGCACGGCACAGTCCCCGCGGTGCTCGCGCTGCAGGAGGCCGACCTCATCGTCGCGCTCGGCGCGCGGTTCGACGACCGCGTCACCGGCAAAGCGGCGCTGTTCGCGCCGAACGCGAAGGTCGTGCACGTCGACATCGACCCGGCCGAGATCTCGAAGATCCGCACCGCCGACGTCCCGATCGTCGGCGACCTCAAGGACGTGCTCGTCGACCTGCACGCGGCGTTCCAGGCAGCCGTCAAGGGCGGCAATCCGGACATCGCCGAGTGGTGGTCCTTCCTCGACGGCCTGCGCGACGAGTTCCCGCTCGGCTACTCGCAGCCGACCGACGGCCTGATGTCGCCGCAGTACGTGATCCAGCGCATCGGCGAGCTCACGGGCCCTGAAGGCATCTACGCCGCCGGCGTCGGGCAGCACCAGATGTGGGCGGCGCAGTTCATCAAGTACGAGCGCCCGAACGCGTGGCTGAACTCCGGCGGCGCGGGAACCATGGGGTACTCCGTCCCGGCGGCGATGGGCGCCAAGGTCGCCGAGCCCGACCGCGTGGTGTGGGCGATCGACGGCGACGGCTGCTTCCAGATGACCAATCAGGAGCTCGCGACCTGCGCGATCAACGACATCCCGATCAAGGTCGCGATCATCAACAACTCGTCGCTGGGCATGGTGCGCCAGTGGCAGACGCTGTTCTACGACGGCCGGCACTCCAACACCGACCTCAACACCGGGCACGGCACCGTGCGCATCCCCGACTTCGTCACGCTCGCCGAGGCCTACGGCTGCCTCGCCATCCGCGTCGAGAAGGAGGAGGACGTGGATGCCGCGATCAAGACGGCGCTCGAGACGAACGACCGTCCCGTGGTCATCGACTTCGTGGTGAGCGCCGACGCGATGGTGTGGCCGATGGTGCCGCAGGGCGTCAGCAACAGCTACGTGCAGTATGCGCGCGACCACTCGCCCGCCTTCGCAGAGCAGGAGGACTGATCCATGTCGAGTCACGTGCTGAGCCTCCTCGTCGAGGACAAGCCGGGCCTGCTCACGCGCGTCGCCGGCCTCTTCGCCCGTCGCGGCTTCAACATCGAGTCGCTGGCGGTGGGCGTGACCGAGGTCCCCGGCCTCTCGCGGATCACCGTGGTGGTCGACGTCGACGAGCTGCCGCTCGAGCAGGTCACGAAGCAGCTGAACAAGCTGATCAACGTCATCAAGATCGTCGAGCTCGACCCCGTGGCATCCGTCCAGCGCGAGCACATGCTCATCAAGGTGCGCGCCGACAACCAGACCCGCTCGAACGTGCTCGAGGTCGTGAACCTCTTCCGGGCCCAGATCGTCGACTACGCGCCGGACGCGCTGGTGGTCGAGGTCACCGGCGACAAGGGCAAGGTCGAGGCCTTCCTGCGGGCGCTGGAGCCCTTCGGCATCAAGGAGCTGGCCCAGTCCGGCCTCGTCGCCATCGGCCGCGGCGGCAAGAGCATCACCGAGCGCGTCCTGCGCGGCTGATCCCCGACCAACAGACCACAACATCAAGGAGAAACACGAAGATGGCTGAGATCTTCTACGACGCCGATGCCGACCTGAGCATCGTCCAGGGCAAGAAGGTGGCGATCGTGGGCTACGGCTCGCAGGGCCACGCCCACGCCCAGAACCTCCGCGACTCGGGCGTCGAGGTCGTCATCGCGCTCAAGGAGGGCTCCAAGTCCACCGAGAAGGCGCAGGACGAGGGCTTCGAGGTCAAGTCGGTCGCCGATGCGGCCGAGTGGGCCGACCTCATCATGATCCTCGCGCCCGACCAGCACCAGCGCTCGATCTACAACGAGAGCATCAAGGACAAGCTGACCCCGGGCAAGACGCTCGCGTTCGCGCACGGCTTCAACATCCGCTTCGGCTACATCGAGGCCCCCGAGGGCGTCGACGTGATCCTCGTGGCCCCGAAGGCCCCGGGCCACACGGTGCGCCGCGAGTACGTCGCGGGCCGCGGCATCCCGGACATCATCGCCGTGGAGCGGGATGCCTCGGGCAGTGCGTGGGCCACCGCGCTCTCGTACGCGAAGGCCATCGGCGGCACGCGCGCGGGCGTCATCAAGACGACCTTCACCGAAGAGACCGAGACCGACCTGTTCGGCGAGCAGGCCGTGCTCTGCGGCGGGGTCTCGCAGCTCGTCCAGTACGGCTTCGAGACGCTGACCGAGGCCGGCTACCAGCCGCAGATCGCGTACTTCGAGGTGCTGCACGAGCTGAAGCTCATCGTCGACCTCATGTGGGAGGGCGGCATCGCCAAGCAGCGCTGGTCGGTCTCCGACACGGCCGAGTACGGCGACTACGTCTCGGGCCCCCGGGTCATCGACCCGCACGTCAAGGAGAACATGCAGGCGGTGCTCGCCGACATCCAGTCCGGCGCGTTCGCCAAGCGCTTCATCGACGACCAGGACAACGGCGCCAGGGAGTTCTTCGAGCTGCGCGAGAAGGCCGCCGCGCACCCGATCGAGTCGGTCGGTCGCGACCTGCGCTCGCTCTTCGCGTGGAAGCAGCAGGACGCCGACTACGTGGAGGGAAGCGCGGCGCGCTGACCGAGCCCTGAGGCATCCGCACCGAGGTGCGATCCAGAGCCCGCCCCTTCTGGGGGCGGGCTCTTCGCGTCCGGTAGCCCTCAGACATCCGACGTCTGTCGGGCCCGGGAGGGGGGCGCGGACGGGCACGACGTGACCGACCCCGTCATCGTGGCCGCTGCGGTCGCCGCGGCGCGCCGCGCCTGACTCCCCGCGGACGACGAGGTCAGTGGCGTATCAGGCACCACTTCACGCCGCTCTCTTCACACATCGCCGAACCCGCGGCGATCTTCATGAAAGGAACGGCCATGGACGGGTACGCCCTGACCTTCACGGCCGACCGGCTCGAGCGCGAGCGGGCGGCCGCCCTGAATCGCGAGAACGGGATTCTCCGCAGCATCGCCGATCGCGGCGTGGTGATCGCACCCGAGAGCCCGACGGCGCACGCCGTCGCGGGAATCGGCGTGTGGTTCCGCAGCCTCCTGACGAGGCCGCGCTCGCTGCGGTTCGCGTGAATCCGGGGGGCCCGCCGCACGGGGAGCGGCGGGCCCGACCCGTGTCCCCGAGCGGCGCCCACGGCTAGGCTCGCGGCATGTCCGCAACACGACCCGTCGAGATCGCGGTCCAGGACCCCGCCGGCGCACGCGTCGCCATGGGAGCCGGCGCCACCCGCCTCGAGCTGTGCCAGGCGCTGGAGGTGGGCGGACTCACGCCGTCCCTCGGGCTCCTCGAGGCAGCGCTCGCCGCCACCGAGCCGTCGGCCGTCAACGTGCTCGTGCGACCGCGCGCGGGCGGCTTCGTCTACGACGCCGAGGAGGTCGCGCTCGCAGGCGCCGACATCCGCGCCTGCGTCGAGCGCGGTGCGGGCGGTGTCGTCGTCGGGGCGCTCACGGCCACGGGCGGGCTCGACATCGAGACGCTGCGACGATGGCGGGATGCCGCGGGCGCGGCCACGCTCGTCTTCCACCGCGCCATCGACGCGGCCGCCGACCCGAACGCCGTGTTCGACATGCTCGTGGCCGAAGGCGTGGACCGCGTGCTCACCTCGGGCGGTGCGAGCAGGGCGATCGACGGCGTGACGACGCTCGGCGCCTTCGCGGCGCGGTCGGGCGACGTCGAGGTCATGGCCGGCGGCGGCGTCACGCCGGCGGACATCCCCGCGCTCTTCTCCGTCGGGGTCCACGCCGTGCACCTCTCCGCGCGAGCCCGCGCCGGCCACGAGGCGCCGTCCGGTCCCGGCGGGGGCTCGTCGGGACATGACGTGACCGATGTCGCCGTCGTCCGGGAGGCCGTCGCGGCCGCGACTCGCTGAGGGACCGTCATGCCCCCGCGTGTATCACCGCGACCGGGGCGAGCCTCGCCTCCCAGGGGCGTCCCCGCAGCCGAGACAGAGAAGAGGAACCGTCATGAACGTCGAACCGTGGAGCACCGTCGGACCGGGATCGTCGGCAGCGATCGTCCCGGGCATCCAGTTCCTCCTGCGCGCGCACGGACACGCCGTGGCCGTGGACGGCGTGTACGGCCCGGCGACGGCGGCAGCCGTCACCTCCGTGCAGACGGCCGAGGGCGTCCCGGCGGACGGCATCGTGGGCCCGATCACGTGGCCGCGCCTGGTCATCCCGGTGCAGCAGGGGTCGACGGGTGACGCCGTCCGCGCCGTGCAGCAGTTCGGCCTCGCCCGATCGCCGGGCGAGGACCCCCTCGTCGTCGACGGGGACTTCGGGCCGGTCACGAGCGAGCGCGTCGAGTTCTTCCAGGAGTCGTGGGGCCTCTCCCTCGACGGCATCGCCGGCCGTGAGACGTGGTCGTTCTTCAGCACGTTCATGCCGGGACCCCGTCCGTGGGCTCTGGTGAAGCAGGGCTCGTCGCAGGCGACCAACTGGCGCGTGCTGGCCGCGCAGCACCTGCTGCGGGCCCGCGGAGCCGCCATCGTCGCCGACGGCGAGTTCGGGCCGCTGAGCGGTGACGCCGTGCGCGACTTCCAGCAGACACTCCGGGCCGTCGAGATCTCGACGACGCTCGGGCAGCTGGACTGGCCGAGTCTCATCATGACGGTGAAGCTCGGCGACGGTCCCGCCGGGCCGAAGGGAGAGGCGGTGCGCGCCCTCCAGTCACTCCTCGCCGGTCTCGCCGTCGACGGCGACTTCGGTCCGCTGACCGACGCCGCCGTGCGCGAGTTCCAGCAGCTGTTCGCGCCGCCCGCGGACGGCGTCGTCGGTCCGCAGACATGGCACGCCCTCATGCTGCGCCTCTTCGAATGACCGGTCGCACTCGGCCGATCCGCCCGGAGCGGCCGAGCCCGGCCTGGGCGTGGCCCGGCGCTACGCTGGGAGCGTGACGACAGGACGCGACGACGATGCCCTGAGCTGGGACGGCGACGACGATCCCACGCTCGACCTCGGCGCCGACCGGGAACCGGAGGGTGAGGTCACGGCCGCGCTCCCCGAGGGCTACACCGCCGTGGGCAGGGGCAGCGACACGGTGGCCGCCGCCCCGGCGAACGCCTCCGAGGGCTCGCTCGGCACGGACGGGACCACCGCGGGTCGCACGCCGATGGGCAACGGCGCGCTCGTGGGCCTCGGAGTGCTCGGCGGCGTCTACGCGCTCTACGCGATCGGCTGGCTCATCGGCGGGCTGCGGCTCCAGGGCCGGGCGCAGTACCTCGTGTTCGACGTCATGTACCAGGGCAGCCTCTGGCTGGCGGTGCTCGCGCCGCCGCTGTGGTTCGCGACGACCTTCCTGCTCACGCGCGGCCGCCGCGCATGGGTGAGGTTCGCGTGGCTCGCGGCGGGGGTCGTGCTCCTCCTGCCGTGGCCGTTCGTGATGATCGGGGCGGTCGGGCGATGAGCGGGAACGTGACGGATGCCACAGCCCCGCGTGCGGGCAAGGGGCGGACGCCGACCTGGCTCGTCGCCGTCATCTGCGGCGCGGTGGGACTGTTCTACGCGTACGCGGTGTGGAACGCGGTCGGCAACCTCGTGACCACGATCCAGGTCTTCGGCGACGCGGGTCTCACACTGAACGCCCTGGGCTGGTTCATCTGGATCTTCGCCGCGGTGTTCCCGCTGCTCGTGTGGGGCGCCGCGTTCGCGATCGGCTATCGGCGGGCGCCGCATGAGCTGCTGCTCGTGATGATCACGGGCCTGGCGCTGGTGGCGGTGTTCTGGCTGAACGTCGTGGCGTACACGACGCTCAACTCCGCGTCCTTCCTCGGCTGACGGCGTCCGGCGCCGTCACACGGTCCGGCGTCCGCCTGCGCGGGCGGTAGGCTGGCACAGGCCTCGCCCCCCGACGGCGTGCGGCGCGGCATCCGCTCCGCCCTGCTCCGCGCGCTCGCGCACCGCCCCGAAGGAACACCCGTGCCGAAGCCTGTCGTCCTCATCGCCGAAGAGCTCTCTCCCGCCACGATCGACGCCCTGGGTCCCGACTTCGACGTGCGCTACGTCGACGGCACCGACCGGCCGGCCCTGCTGTCGGCCCTCGCCGACGCGAACGCCGTGCTGATCCGCTCGGCGACGAAGATCGACGCCGAGGCGATCGCGGCGGCGCCCGTGCTGAAGGTCGTCGCCCGCGCGGGCGTGGGACTCGACAACGTCGACATCAAGACGGCGACCACCGCCGGCGTCATGGTGGTCAACGCGCCGACGTCGAACATCATCTCGGCCGCGGAGCTGACGGTGGGGCACATCCTCAGCCTCGCCCGGCGCATCCCCGCCGCGCATGCGTCGCTGGCCGCCGGGCAGTGGAAGCGCAGCGCGTACACCGGCACCGAGCTCTTCGAGAAGACGGTCGGCATCATCGGCCTCGGCCGCATCGGCGCGCTCATCGCCGCGCGCCTGCAGGCCTTCGGGGTCAGCGTCGTCGCGTACGACCCCTACGTCACCCCGACGCGCGCCCAGCAGCTCGGCGTGCAGCTGCTCGAGCTCGACGACCTGCTCGCCCAGAGCGACTTCGTCACGATCCACATGCCCAAGACCCCCGAGACGACGGGCATGATCGGCGCCGAGCAGTTCCGCCTCATGAAGAAGACCGCGTTCGTCGTCAACGTCGCCCGCGGCGGCCTCATCGACGAGGAGGCCCTGCACACCGCCCTCACCGACGGCGAGATCGCCGGCGCGGGTCTCGACGTGTTCACCAGCGAGCCCCCCGCCGAGGACGGCACCGCCTTCCCGCTCCTGAGCCTCCCCAACGTCGTCGTGACACCGCACCTGGGCGCCTCGACCGACGAGGCACAGGAGAAGGCGGGCGTCTCGGTCGCCAAGTCGGTCAAGCTCGCCCTCGAGGGCGACCTGGTGCCCGACGCCGTGAACGTCGCCGGCGGCGTCATCGACCCCTTCGTGCGTCCCGGCATCTCGCTGGTCGAGCAGCTCGGGCAGTTCTTCACCGGCCTCGCCCACAGCGCGCTGACCAGCCTCGACATCGAGGTGCGCGGCGAGCTGGCGGCCTACGACGTGAGCGTGTACCGCCTCGCCGCGCTCAAGGGCATCCTCGCGAACGTCGTCAGCGAGAACGTCTCGTACGTCAACGCGCCGCTGTTCGCCGAGCAGCGCGGCATCGAGACCCGGCTGATCGTCGAGTCCGAGAGCCCGCTGTACCGCAACATCACGATCCTCCGCGGCACGCTCGCCGACGGCTCGGTCCTCACGGTCGCGGGCACGCTCGCCGGCACGCGCATGGTGCCCAAGGTGGTCGGCATCAACGGCTACGAGATCGAGGTGCCCATCGAGCGTCACCACCTCGTCATGCGCTACGCCGACCGCCCCGGCATCGTCGCGATCTACGGCCAGAAGCTCGGCAGCGCCGGCATCAACATCGCGGGACTCCAGGTCGCGCAGGCCGACGCCAGCGGTCGCGCCCTCTCGGTGCTCACCGTCGATTCGCCGGTTCCCGAGGGCCTTCTCGACGAGATGCGTGAAGCGGTGGGCGCCGACCTGTTCCGCCGCATCGAGGTCACCGAGGACTGAGCGGCGCGCGGAGCGCCGCTACCTCCGTGTGGCGTCCTCGACGAGGGCGATGAGCGCGTCGAGCGCAGGGCCGCGGGGGACGGGCCCCGGGATCGAGCCGCCCGAGAGCGCGTTGTTGAAGTAGAGCCCGTCGCTCACCAGCATCACCAGGTCGAGCGCCACCGCGTCCTTCGTGTGGGGCCGAAGAGCCGCGGCCCACTGCTCGCGCACGTCGCGCAGCGCGTCGCTGGCCGCGGCGTCTCCGCCCTGCGCGAGGCGAGACGTCGCGAGGATCGCGCGGTCGATGGGGTCGTTGGCCATCACCGATGTGCGCAGGAAGTACGCGATCGGCCCCTCCGGGGCCGCGATCATCACGGCGACATCCTCCGCCACCAGGGTCTGCAGGCGGTCGATGATCGCCGACTCGAGGGCCTCTTTGGTGCCGAAGTGGTAGAGCAGCCCGCCCTTGGACACGCCCGCAGCGCGCGCGGTGGCATCCATCGTCGCGGCGCGCTCGCCCTCTTCGATGAGGATCTGCTCGAAGGCGTCGAGCACCTTCTCGCGGGCGAGGGGAGGGCGACTCATGGCGTCGATCGTATCGACAGCGCAGGCAGCATCCTGTTACTATACCGGCTGGACGGTATAGAAATGATGACACTCACTCAAGAACTCTCGCTCGCCGACGCCCAGGGTCGCAGGGTCGGCCGGCGCGGCTGGGCCGCGCTCGTCGTGCTCATGCTGCCGGTGCTCCTCGTCTCGGTCGACAACACGGTGCTCAGCTTCGCGCTGCCGTCGATCGCGCTGGAGATGGGACCGACCAGCGCGCAGCAGCTGTGGATCATCGACGCCTATCCGCTGGTGCTCGCCGGCCTGCTGGTGACCATGGGCACGCTCGGCGACCGGTTCGGACGACGCCGGATGCTGCTCCTCGGCGCGACCGGGTTCGCCGCGGTGTCCGTGCTCGCCGCCTTCGCACCGAGTGCGGCATGGCTCATCGCCGCGCGGGCGGGGATGGGCGTGTTCGGCGCGATGCTGATGCCGTCCACGCTGTCGCTGCTGCGCAGCATCTTCACCGACCGCGACCAGCGGCGGCTGGCGATCGCGGTGTGGGCCGCGATGTTCTCGGCGGGCGCGGCGCTCGGCCCGATCGTGGGCGGTCTGCTGCTGGAGCACTTCTCGTGGGGATCCGTGTTCCTGCTCTCGGTGCCCGTGCTCATCCCGCTCCTGGTGCTGGCGCCCCTGCTCGTGCCCGAGAGCCGCGACCCGAAGCCGGGCCGCATCGACCCGCTCAGCATCGCGCTCTCGATGGCGACGATGATCCCCATCGTCTTCGGCATCAAGGAGCTCGCGGTGCACGGCTTCGCGGTCGCGGCGTGGCTGCCGATGCTCGCCGGGCTGGCCTTCGGCGTGCTCTTCGTGCGGCGACAGCTGCGCACGCGCACGCCGATGCTCGACATGCGCCTGTTCCGCCGGGGGAGCTTCAGCGGCGCGCTCATGGTCAACCTTCTCAGCGTCATCGCGCTCGTCGGCTTCCTGTTCTTCGTGGCGCAGCACCTGCAGCTGATCGTCGGTCTCTCGCCGATGCAGGCGGGTCTCGCGCTCGTTCCCGGTCTTGCGATGATGATCGTGGCCGGACTCGTGGTCGTGCCGATCGCGAAGAGGTGGCCTGCACGCATCGTCGTGCCGGTGGCGCTGGTGTTCTCCGTCGCGGGGTACATCGCGGTGGCCTTCGCCACCGGACCCGAGAGCATCGGAGCGCTCGTGGCGGCCTTCATCTCGCTCGGCATCGGCATCGGCGCCGCCGAGACCGTCTCGAACGAGCTGGTCCTCTCGAGCGCGCCGCCGGCGAAGGCGGGAGCTGCGAGCGCGGTCTCCGAGACGGCGTACGAGCTGGGCGCGGTGCTCGGCACCACCGTGCTGGGCGGCATCCTCACGGCGCTCTATCGTACGAATCTCATCATCCCCGAGGGGATTCCGGATGCCGCGGCCGCGGCCGCGTCCGAGACCCTGGCCGGTGCGGTGCACGCGGCCGGCGAGCTCGGCGGAAGCACCGGTGCGGCACTGTTCGAGGCGGCCGCCGCGGCCTTCGACGCCGGGGTGACCGTCACCGCGCTCATCGGGGCGGCCCTGGTCGTCATCGCCGGGGTCATCGCGGCCACTACCCTGGGAGGGTCCCGCCACAAGTCGTAGGAGCACCATGTCGCGTGTCGTGAAGCTGGCCGTCATCCCGGGTGACGGCATCGGTCCCGAGGTCATCGCCGAGGCGGAGAAGGTGCTGGACGCGGTGACCGCGGGGAGCGCCATCCGCTTCGAGAAGACGCGCTTCTCGCTGGGGGCGACGCGGTTCCTCGACACCGGCGACACGCTCACCGCCGACGACCTCGCCTCGATCAAGGCGCACGACGCGATTCTGCTCGGCGCCGTCGGGGGAGTGCCGGGCGACCCCCGCCTGAAGGACGCCAACATCGAGCGCGGGCTGCTGCTCACGCTGCGCTTCGAGCTCGACCACTATGTGAACCTCCGTCCGTCGAAGCTCTACCCCGGCGTGCCCGGGCCGCTCGCCGAGCCCGGCGACATCGACTTCGTCGTCGTCCGCGAGGGGACCGAGGGCCCGTACGTCGGCAACGGGGGATCGATCCGCACCGGCACCCCGAACGAGGTCGCGAACGAGACGTCGGTGAACACCGCCTTCGGCGTGGAGCGCGTCGTCCGCTACGCGTTCGAGCTCGCCGAGCGTCGCCGCCGGAAGCTCACGCTGGTGCACAAGACGAACGTGCTGGTCCACGCCGGCGGCATCTGGAAGCGGCTGGTGGACGAGGTGGCGCAGGAGCACCCGGACGTGACCGTAGACTATGTCCACGTCGACGCGGCCACCATCTATCTGGTCACGAACCCGGGCCGCTTCGACGTGATCGTCACCGACAACCTCTTCGGCGACATCCTCACAGACCTGGCCGGAGCCGTCACCGGTGGCATCGGCCTCGCCGCTTCGGGCAACATCAACCCCGACGGCGCGTTCCCCTCGATGTTCGAGCCCGTGCACGGATCGGCGCCCGACATCGCAGGACAGCAGAAGGCCGATCCCACGGCCGCGATCCTTTCCGTCTCTCTGCTGCTCGACCACCTCGGGCTGCCCGACGAGGCACAGCGCGTCACCACGGCTGTCGAAGAGGACATCGCGACCCGGGGCGCCGCCTTCCGCCCCACCGCGCACATCGGCGACGCGATCGCCGGGCGACTCCAGGCGTAACCTGGAACCGGCAAGCGCCGTCCCTCCTCGCGGAGCGATCCGCACGAAAGCACAGGCCGTCATGACCCTCATCGATTCCGATCCCGACACCGGACTCGCCCCGCTCGAGTTCAGCGTCCACCGCAACCTGCAGGCCAAGACCCCGCAGCAGCGCGAGGAGATCCTCGCCAACCCCGGCTTCGGCACGAATTTCACCGATCACATGGTCGACATCTGCTGGTCCACCGGCGGCGGCTGGCACCGCCCGCGCGTCCAGCCGTACGGCCCGCTGTCGCTCGACCCGGCCGCGGCGGTGCTCCACTACGGGCAGGAGATCTTCGAGGGCATCAAGGCGTACCGCCACGCGGACGGCTCGATCCACACGTTCCGCCCCGATCAGAACGGCCGCCGCCTCCAGCGGTCGGCGCGCCGGCTCGCGCTGCCCGAGCTCCCAGTGCCGTACTTCATCCAGTCCCTGCGCGAGCTCATCGCCGTGGACGGCGACTGGGTTCCCTCCGGCGACGACCAGAGCCTCTACCTGCGTCCGTTCATGTTCGCCAAAGAGGCGTTCCTCGGTGTGCGGCCGGCGCACAAGGTCGGCTACTACGTCATCGCCTCGCCCGCCGGCGCCTACTTCAAGGGCGGCGTGCAGCCGGTCTCGATCTGGCTCAGCGAGGACTACGCCCGCGCCGGCAAGGGCGGCACGGGTGCGGCCAAGACCGGCGGCAACTACGCCGCCAGCCTCCTGCCGCAGTCCGAGGCCTACGAGAACGAGTGCGATCAGGTGGTGTTCCTCGATCAGGACCGCAATGTCGAGGAACTCGGCGGCATGAACGTCGTGTTCGTCTTCAAGGACGGCACGCTCGTGACGCCGCAGTCCGACTCGATCCTCGAGGGCATCACCCGCGACTCGATCCTGCAGCTGGCCCGCGACCGCGGCCACCGCGTCGAGGGGCGCGCCGTCTCGTTCGACGAATGGCGCCAGGGGGTGGCATCCGGCGACATCGTCGAGGTGTTCGCGTGCGGCACCGCCGCGGTCGTCACGCCGATCGGCCTGCTCAAGGGCAAGGACTTCGTCGACGAGCAGCCGACGGGCGAGCTCGCGCTGTCGCTGCGCGAGGAGCTGACCGACATCCAGTACGGGCGTCGCGAGGACAAGCACGGCTGGCTCCTGCGCCTGGACAGCTGAGACCCGATCGCGAAGCCCCCGCCGCACGCGCGGCCGGGGGCTTCGCGCGTCCGGGGCATCGCTAGGCTGAGCGGGTGAGGATCGCGCGCTTCAGCCACAACGACGCCATCAGGTTCGGAATCGTCGACGAGAACGAGATGGTCGTCCTCGCGGGCGACCCGATGTTCGCGGGCTACGAGACGACGGGGGAGCGCGTCCCGCTCGCCGACGTCGCGCTGCTGGCGCCCGTGATCCCGCGCTCGAAGGTGGTCTGCGTGGGCCGCAACTACCGCGAGCACGCGGCCGAGCTCGGCAACGACGTGCCGCAGGCGCCGATGCTGTTCTTCAAGCCGAACACGTCGGTGATCGGTCCCGGCGACAGCGTGATGCTTCCGAAGGGGTCGGACTTCATCAGCTTCGAGGGCGAGCTCGCGGCGGTCATCGGCCGGATCGCCAAGAACGTGCCGGCCGAGAACGCGCTGGACTACGTCTTCGGCTACACCATCGCCAACGACCTGACCG
Organism: Microbacterium sp. ZXT2-5; assembly: GCF_055329545.1. Lineage (NCBI taxonomy): Bacteria > Bacillati > Actinomycetota > Actinomycetes > Micrococcales > Microbacteriaceae > Microbacterium > Microbacterium sp. ZXT2-5. Next base: position 136,215 of record NZ_JBUZWD010000002.1, read on the forward strand.
CGCGCGACTGGCAGAAGTCCGACGGGCAGTGGGCGCGCGCGAAGGGGTTCGACTCGTCGTGCCCGCTCGGTCCCGCCATCGAGACCGAGTTCGATGTGAACGGGCCCGCCGTCATCACGACGCGGCTCAACGGCGAGGTGCGTCAGCAGGGTCCGATCAGCGACATGATCTTCTCGCTCGCCGACATCATCGCGTACGCCTCCGCGGCGTTCACGCTCCTCCCCGGCGACGTCATCCTCACCGGCACGCCCGCCGGCGTGGGCCAGATCACCGCGGGCGACACCGTCGAGGTCGAGATCACAGGGCTCGGAACGCTCCGCAATCCCGCGCGCGATGCCTGAGACCCTGCTCCTGCCCGGCGCCGACGACGTGGCGCGCGTGCAGCGGCGCACCGTCGCGGTGCTCTCGCTCGGGCAGGTGCTCGGGGGACTCGCGTTCGGTGCGACGCTGTCGCTGGGCGCCGTCCTCGCCGCCGAGCTCTCGGGCGACGAGGCGTTCTCGGGGCTGGCGGCGGCCGCGGTGACGTTCGGCACGGCGCTCACGGCCGTGCCCCTCGCCGCGATCGCGAGGCGGCGCGGACGACGCCTGTCGCTCACCACGGGCATGGCCGTCGCGCTCGTCGGCGTCGGGCTCGTGATCGCCGCCGTCGCCGTCGATGCCTTCCCGCTGCTGCTCGCCGGCTTCCTCGTCATCGGCGCGGGGCAGGCGGCGAACCTGCAGTCGCGCTTCGCCGCCGCCGACCTCGCGACCGACGCGTCGCGCGGGCGCGACCTCTCGATCGTGGTGTGGGCGACCACGATCGGAGCCGTGCTCGGCCCGAACCTCACCGGGCCGGGCGAGATCGTCGGCGCCGCGATCGGGATGCCGCCGCTGACGGGGGCGTACCTGTTCACGCTCGTCGCGCAGGGCCTCGCGATCGTCGTGTACCTCGTCGCGATGCGGCCGGACCCGCTGCTGCTGGCCCAGCGGGTGGTGGCATCCGCTCCCGCCGGCAGCCGCCCGATCGCGCGGGCCGACCGGCCGGTGGCCGCACGCTACGCGATCTTCGCCGTGGCCGCCGCCCACGGCACGATGGTGTCGATCATGGCCATGACGCCGGTCCACCTCACGCACCTCACGCACGGTGCCACCGAGGCGGCCACGCTGTCGATCATCGGACTGACGATCAGCCTCCACATCGCCGGCATGTACGTGCTCTCGCCCGTCTTCGGCATCCTCGCCGACCGCGTCGGGCGCGTCGCGACCATCCTCGTGGGCCAGGCGCTCCTCGCGGCGGCCCTGCTCACGGCGTCGTTCGGCCAGAGCTCGACCACGGCCGTGACCGTCGCCCTCGTGCTGCTCGGCCTCGGCTGGAGCGCGTCCACGGTCGCGGGGTCCACCCTCCTCACCGAGTCGTCGTCAGAGGAGCTGCGGACGCGCCGTCAGGGTTTCAGCGACTTCACCATGAGCATCGTGGGCGGCGTCGGCGCGATCATCGCGGGCGCGGTGCTCGGCGGGATCGGGTACGGCGGACTCGCGCTGGTGGTCTTGGCCCTCGTCGCCGCGTCGGTGCTGCTCGCCCCGCTCGGATGGCGCGCGTCCACACGTCCGGCTGCCGCCGGCTGAGCACTCAGCGGCCCAGCGCCGCCAGCGCGTCGTCGACGTCGTCGGCGTCGTTGAACACGTGGAAGGCGACGCGGGCTCTGCCCGCGCGTCCCGACGCGGTGATCCCGGCGGTCGTCAGCCGGGCCAGCTCGCCGCCGCCGGGGTCATCCCAGGTGACGATGGCCGACGCCCGCTCGGGCTGCGCGATGCCCAGCCCGTCGCGGAACGCCGCGGCGAGCCCGGTGGCGTGCGCGTGCAGCGGCAGTGGGTCGAGCGCGGCGAACAGCTCGAGCGCGGGCGCGGCGCCCACGAACGCCTGCCAGGCGGGGGAGACGTCGAACCGGCGTGCATCCGGCGCCAGGTCGACCTCGGCGCCGTAGCACGACGACCAGGGGTCGTCGCCGGCGTACCACCCGGCCTGGGCGGGGCGCATCCGGTCCCGCAGCCGATCCGACACGGTCAGGAACGACACGCCGCGCGGCGCGCACAGCCACTTGTAGGCGTGGCAGACGACGGCGTCGAAGGCGGATGCCTCCACTCCGAGCCAGCCGACCGCCTGGGTCGCATCGCACAGAGTGAGCACCCCGTGCTCCGCAGCTGCCGCGGCGATCGCGGCGGCATCCGCCACCTCACCGGTCGCCGACTGCACCAGGGCGAACGAGACGAGCGTCGTGGTGGGACGCACGTGCGCGGCCAGGTCCGCCAGCGGGGCGGTGCGGACGCGGATGCCCCGGCCTGCGTGGACGAACGGCAGCACGATCGACGAGAACTCGCCGGCGGGCACCAGGACCTCCGCGCCGTCGGGGAGGGCCGAGGCCACGAGCGCGGCGGCGACGGACGCCTGCGAGCCGATGGCCACCCGCTCGGCACCCACCCCGACCAGCCCCCCGAACAGCGCACGCGAGCGCTCGACGGCCGCGGAGTATGCCGCGATGTCGGGTCGGCCCTCGGCCCAGGTCGCGAGATCCGCGAGGATCGCTTCGCGCGCAGCGCGGGTCGGCAGGCCGACCGTGCACGCGGCGAGGTAGCCGCGACCGCCGTCGAAAGCCCGACGTGCGGCATCCAGCGGCGAGGGGGCGGTGGTGGCAGGCATGCCACCAGGGTGCGCTGGTCGATCCCGTGCGTCTAGAGCAGGTGATTCATGCGACTCATAACGTCGACTTATGCTTGACGGATGAGCGGCACCACCGATGGCGAACCCGGCTTCGACGCCCGCGAGCTGCGCGTCGTGAGAGCGATCGCCGACGCGGGCTCGATCACCGGCGCCGCCACGTCGCTCGGCTACAGCCAGCCTGCCGTGAGCCAGCAGATCAAGCGCCTCGAGCAGCGGCTGGGTGTCGCGGTCGTCGAGCGGGTGGGACGAAGCGTCCGCCTGACCGACGCCGGCCGAGTCCTGGCCCGGCATGCGACGGCGGTGACGACGGCGCTGGATGCCGCGGCCGGCGAGCTCGCCGAGCTGCGAGGCCTGCGCTCCGCGCGCGTGCGGCTGATGGGGTTCCCGTCGGCGTCTCCCACGATCGTGCCGCGGCTCCTCGCCGACCTCGCACAGCGGCATCCGGGGATCTCGCTGACGTATGTCGAGGCGGAGCCTCCGGAGGCGGTGGACGCCGTGCGCGGGGACCGCACCGACATCGCACTCACGTTCAGCTACCCCGGCGACCGCGACGACCCGCACGGCTCCAGCGCACGAGGACTCGCTGTGCGCACGGCCGGCACCGATCCGCTGGTCGGGGTCCTTCCGGCCGGCCACCCGGCCGCCGGCTCCGGGGAGCTCGACATCGCCGCCCTCGCCGATGCGGACTGGATCGCGGGGTGTCCCCGCTGCCGGGGCCATCTGCTGGAGCTCTGCGGTCGTGCGGGCTTCGCGCCGCGCATCGCCTTCGAGACCGACAACGTCGTCGCCGTCGAGGGGCTCGTCGCACAGGGGATCGGGGTCGCCACGCTGCCCCGCATGGCCGTGGACTCCTTTCCTCGCCTGCCCGGCGTCGCGATCGTGCCGCTGCCGGCGGGTGAGCAGCGGACCATCCACACGGTGACCGCGCGCGGCGCGGACCGCGTGCCGGCCGTGCGCGCGACGCTGGCGGCGCTCGGCCGCCTGATCGGGGCAACTAAACTCGGTGGCGATGTCCTCTTCGCCTGATCCCCGCACCACCACCGCCACCGGAGCGGACGTCCGCGTCCGCTTCTGCCCGTCGCCGACCGGTCTCCCGCACGTGGGACTCATCCGCACCGTGCTGTTCAACTGGGCCTACGCGCGCCACAACGGCGGGAAGCTCGTGTTCCGCATCGAAGACACCGACGCGGCGCGCGACAGCGAGGAGAGCTACCAGCAGCTGCTCGACGCGCTGCGCTGGCTCGAGATCGACTGGGACGAGGGAGTCGAGGTCGGTGGACCCCACGCCCCTTACCGTCAGTCGCAGCGTCACCACATCTACCGCGAGGTGCTCGACAAGCTCATCGCCTCGGGTGCCGTCTACGAGAGCTACTCCACGCCGGAGGAGATCGACGCGCGCAACGAGGCGAACGGCCGCGCCAAGCAGCTCGGCTACGACAACTTCGACCGGGACCTGACCGACGAGCAGAAGGCGGCGTACCGCGCTGATGGGCGCGAGCCGGCGTGGCGGCTGCGCGTCCCCGACGAGGACCTCACCTACGTCGACCTCATCCGCGGCGAGGTGACGTTCCCCGCCGGCTCGTTCCCCGACTTCGTGCTCGTGCGTGCCGGCGGCGTGCCGCTGTACCCGTTCGTGAACCCGGTCGACGACGCGCTCATGGGCATCACGCACGTGATCCGGGGCGAAGACCTCATGCCGTCCACCGCGCGCCAGCTCGCGCTGTACTCCGCGCTCGTGGACGCGGGCGTCACGACGTTCATCCCGCGCTTCGCCCACATGCCGCTCGTGCTCGGAGAGGAGGGCAACAAGAAGCTCTCCAAGCGCGATCCCAAGGCCGACCTCTTCCTCCAGCGGGAGCGCGGCTTCATCCACGAGGGGCTGCTGAACTACCTGGCGCTCCTCGGCTGGTCGATCAGCCACGACCGCGACGTGTTCTCGCTCGAGGAGCTCGTCGCGGCCTTCGACATCGTCGACGTGAACCCCAACCCGGCGCGCTTCGACCAGAAGAAGGCCGAGTCGATCAACGGCGACCACATCCGGATGCTGCGGCCCGAGGACTTCACTGCGCGCCTGGTGCCGTACCTCGCAGCCGCGGGTGTGGTGGAGAAGTCGCCGACTCCCGCGGAGCAGGCGATGCTCGTCGCGGCGGCTCCGCTCGTGCAGGAGCGGATGCAGCTGCTGGGCGACGCGCCGGGCCTGCTCGGCTTCCTGTTCACCGACCGCGTGACGTACCAGGACGACGCCCTCGCCTCGCTGCCCGCGAACGCGACCGAGGTGCTCCGCGCCTCGGTGGCGGCTCTGGAGGGTGTGCCCGACACCGCCTTCACCGCGGCGGCGGTGCAGGACGCCCTCGCCGCCGCGCTCGTCGCGCCGGTGGCGGACGGCGGCCTCGGACTCAAGCCCCGCGTCGCATACGGGCCGCTGCGCGTCGCGGTGAGCGGGCGTCGCGTGTCGCCGCCGCTCTTCGAGTCGATGGAGCTGCTCGGCAAGGCCGAGTCGGTCCGCCGGCTCGGCGCGCTCGCCGACGCGCGCGGGTGACGCCTCGGTTTGGAGCACGTGCCGGGGTCGCGTAGACTCTATCCTCGGCACGGCTTCGGCCCACAGCCTTGGGGTATGGTGTAATTGGCAACACGGCTGATTCTGGTTCAGTTGTTCTTGGTTCGAGTCCAGGTACCCCAGCAGTAGTTTTCGCAGGGTTCCGCAGCAGAATCCCTCCTCGTTTCGAGGTCATCCCACCCGTCTGATTGGGGTCGGGACCAGAAACGGGACCAAATACTCGTACGCATCCCTGTGCGCCGGGTGGGTGTCCCGATCTCCACGCTCTGGAGGCATCCCGTACGGGTGCCCACGGACGACGCCGGCGCACCTCATGTGCATGGACATCGGCACCTCTGGCGTCGCACCGCCGGATTTCAAGACGCAGGCGGAGATCGCCGACATCATCAAGGTGCCGGAGCGCACGCTCGAGGACTGGCGCCTCAACCATGTCGGCCCGCCCTACATGAAGCTCGGCCGGCACGTCCGCTATGACCTCCTCGAAGTCGTGGCCTGGGCGAGGGAGCAGCGCCATGCCTAGACCGCGGATCCAGGCCGGCGAGATCGGCGCCGTGCAGATCACGAAGCTTGCGGGAGGCCGCTTCCGTGCCCGCGCACGCATGCGCGACGACGCCGGCGAGCTCCGGCAGCTGAAGGTCACCGCCGAAACCGAGGATGCCACCCGTGCCGAGCTCCAGCGGCTGGCGGGCCAGCTCACGTCCGGCGGTTCCGGGGCGCTCGCCGGATCGAGCACGATCGCCGAAGCCGCCGACGCGTGGCTCGTGCAGGCGAACACCCGTGCCGACGCGGGAAGCCTTGCGCACTCGACTCTCGAGTCCTACGAGTCGGCCGTGCGGCTCCTCCTGAAGCCCGTGTGCGGCGCCATTACACTCAATCAGCTGACGGTCGGTCGGTGCGACCGGATCACCCAGGGCATCATGCGCGACGGCTCGCTCTCCAGGGCGCGGAAGGCCCGGGCCGTGCTCGGGCTGATCTGCGGCTACGCAGTGCGGGACGACGCAATCCCGCGCAATCCCGTTCGTGACGTGCAGCGGCTGCCGATGCCCGACAAGAAGACGTCGGCGCTCACCTCCGGGCAGGTCACGGCCGTACGCGAGCTGATGCACGGGTGGCGCGCAACGGGCGGGTCCGGGCCGCGGCCGAACTTTCGGGCGCTCATCGACGGCATGGACATCATGCTCGGCACCTCGGCCCGCGTGGGGGAGTGCATCGGCCTTCGCCGCAAGGACGTCGACATGACGACTTCGCCACCCACGGTGCTCGTCGACGGGACGATCGTAAGCACCAAGAAGCAAGGGCTGCACCGAAAGGACGCGCCTAAGCGTGCTCGCCAGCGTCGACGCATCGCGCTGCCCGCCGTGGCCGCGGCCGCCGTCCGCAATCGGTTGGTGCTCGCCGGGCCAGGGGAGGACGCGTACCTCTTCCCGACGAAGACGGGCCGGCCGATGAGCGTGAGCAACTACGAGCGGCTGCTGCGCACCTTCGTAGAAGAAAACACCAAGGCGCTGACAGCGTTGGATGTCGACGTCGACGAGTTCACGACGCACCTGTATCGACGGACGACGGCGACCTTCGTCGAGCGCGCCGCGGGCATCACGCTCGCCTCACGTCTGCTCGGGCACGCGAACGAGCAGATCACGCGCGCAAGCTACGTCGTCTCCGCCGTCGAAGTCGACCCCATCACGATCGACATCCTCGACGACGTCCTCGGATCCTGACAGGCAAGGAAGGCACAACATGAGAAACGGACGCCCGCCCCTCGAAATGGGCACATACGGCACCATCACCACCCGCGTCATTAGGAGCGGTAAGACGTGCGCAATCGCACGACTGCGGCTGTGGGATGGAGAGCTCCACCGCGTGACGGCGACCGCCGACACCGCCTCCGCGGCCTGCTCACTGCTTAGAGAGCGGATGGCTACGCGACTGCGATTCTCGGAGCTCGATGGCTGGCGGTATCTCACGTCGGGCGATCCCTTCGACGAACTCGTGTACGTGTGGCTCAGTGACCTCGGGTGGCTATCGGATGTCGGTGAGGCGACGTACGCGCGGTGTGCGCACATCAGTCGAACGCAGCTCGGGCCGGCCTTCGGCGACTTGACGATCGGCGAGCTCACCGCGGAGCGAATCGAACAGCGCCTGGCGATTCAGAGAGCCGCATCCTCCGGGGTTGCCGCGTTGTCACGCGAGGCGATCGAATTGCTCCTGGACTTTGCGGTCGGTGAGGGCGTGATCATCTCCAACCCGATCGGCGTCGCGGCGCGGGGTGACGCGCCCTCACTTCTTGGTGATCTGGGTGCCCACAGGAAGCTTGTTCGTGGACGGCCTGAACTTCGCCGCGAAGAGCGTCTGCGCGAAGCGGACCCGGGGCAGCGGCGACCCGCGGTCGAAGAGGAGATTTGAACCGGCGTCAGGGGGTCAGGGGTTCGATACCCAGGGTACGCGAGCGGCGAATGCTGCCCATGCGCGCCCACAGATCGGTCCGCGACGCGGTCTGCGTCTGCTGACTCGGACGCCGTCGCCGCGGCGCCTTGGGGGTGATGTTCGTGGCGCGGTTGTTCTCTCGGTTCGCGTTGGCAATACGCGGCCGCGCAGTGGGCGAAAATGCCAGGCCGATCACCGCCAGGATGACCACCAGGACGATCGCACCGGTCCAGATGAGGCCGGTGCTGAGTGCCTGCTCGATGACGTACTGGACGTCATGCAGAAAATCGCCTGTCATGCGTCACTTCACCATCCCGCTCCGGTACGCGATAGATACCAGCTGGCCGCGGTCGCGCGCGTCCAGCTTCACCATGGCTCGGTTGAGGTGTGTTTTCACAGTAAGTGGCGAGATGAACAGTCGCTTGGCGATCGTCGCATTGTCCTCACCCGCGGCGGCCGCCAGAACCAGGTCTCGCTCCCGGGCAGTCAGCGTCTGAACGCGGGCCGCGAGGTCCGGGTCCGCAGGCGATGGAGCCTCGGTGCTGCCCAGGTGCGACACGACGGCCCTCGACGCTGCTGGGGAGAGGCTGGCGTGCCCGGCCGCGGTACTCAGCACCGCGGCGATCAACTCCTCCGGCTCCGCCGACTTGCTGAGGAAGCCGTCGGCGCCAGCACGGAGCGCGGCCAGCACGTTCGCATCTGCATCGAACGTTGTCAGTACGAGCACCGGCAGCTTCGCAAGGTCCGCGTCTGTCCGGATGCGGCGGGTGGTCTCTACGCCGTCGACACCGGGCATGCGCAGGTCCATCAGGACGATATCGGGGCGCGTCGTGCGCAAGAGCGTCAATGCGGCCGCTCCGTCGCTGGCCTCACCGACGATCTCGATGTCCGCAGACTCCAGCACGCTGCGTAGGCCGGCTCGGATCATCGCCTGATCATCGACGAGCAGCACTGTGGTCACGCGTTGCCGCCTTTGCTGTGATGGGGGTGGGTGGGAAGTTCCGCCCGTACGACGAACCGATCGCCCTCGGCCCCAGCACTCACCGAACCGTGGATGCTGGCGGCACGCTCTCGCATCCCCAGCAGCCCGAAGCCTTGTCCCGTTGTCGCATGCGGTGCGAGTTGGTTGCTGACGGTGAGGCGCACCTGTGTCTCATCGGCCATGAGGTCGATGGCCACGTCACCGGCTCCGTGCTTGAGAGCGTTCGTCAGTGACTCTTGAGCGATCCGATAGGCGGTGACGCTCACGGCCCGGTCAATATCGAGCGTGGGGGACAGGGGGGCGGTCACGAGGACGCCGGTCTGGCGCGTCGACTCGACGAGGGCATCGAGGGCTTCGATACCTGGAACTTCTTCGGTCTCACCGTTCGTGGTGTCGCGGTCTCGAATCACAGACAGGATGTCCTGCAGTTCGCCGATGACTGCCCGCGATGTTGCTCGGACGTGGTGAAGTGCCTCGCGCGTTCGTTCAGCGTCGCGGTCGAGGTACCGCTCGGCGGCGCCGGCGTGCACGGCGATGATGGAGACGGTATGTGCCACCGAATCGTGAAGGTCCCGTGCGATCCGCAGCCGCTCTTCACCGACGTGACGTAGCACCTCGCTGTCGCGGAAGGCGACTGCCGAACGAGTCTGCTCCTCCAGCGCGCGGACGTAGTCGTGGTTGGAGCGGAGCGCGAGGCCAGCGGCGACGACCGCCGCTGTCCATACCGGAAGGATGAGCGCGACGGGTTCGTAGGGGGCCTCCTTGAACACCAGAACGGCGCCGACGTAGAGCAGAGCGGCGTGTACGGCGGCCAGGACGCCCGTGACTGCTCGAGGAGCCCGCAGAGCGAGCGTGAAGAGCACGACTTCTGCGAGCACCCAGATAGGCAGCGCCGCATCCGGCTCGAACAGGACGAGACCGCTGGCCAGTATCGCCACTACAGCTGCCGCGATCGGAAGGTGCCTGCGGATCACAACGGCGGCCACCGCGAGGGCGAGTATGGGCAGCGCGATCCACGACCCGGTACTGATGATGCGGGCTGTCTCGAAGATGGTCGCTGCCGCCGCGGCGACGTCGAGCAACAACTCCCACCTGCCCAGGCCTGCGGTCCGCCCGGGCAGATCGGTTGGGACGCTCATGCGCAGATTCTCCCATCGCTTCCTGTTGTGCCCCCCGAGTATCCCGTGGGCGGGGCGCGCCCTGCGACCGCGAACCGGCGGCGGTCGCAGGGCACATTCCTATCGGGTGAGGTCCGCCATCTCACGGACAGGGGTCCGTTCGGGGTCGCCGGTCCGGCTGTCCAGCGTTGAGCCCTCCACGTCGATGGTGGGAAGGATGCGGTCAAGCCATGCGGGGATCCACCATGCGGCACGTCCCAGCATCGCGAGAGCCGCCGGGACGAGCACCATCCGCACGATGAACGCATCTGCGAGGACTCCGACCGTGAGAGCCAAGGCAATGGACCCGACCAGCGAGGACGGGCTCATCGCGAAACCGCCGAAGACGGCCGCCATGATCGCCGCTGCCGCTACGACGATCCCAGCCGAATGGCGGAAACCGGCGCGAATCGCTTCCAGTGGTGACAGCCCGCGGGCGTGTGCCTCGTGCATTCGGGAGACGAGGAAGACCTGATAGTCCATCGCAAGCCCGAACAGGATGCCGGTCACCACGATGGGCAGCAGGCTCAGGAGGGGATTTCCTTGCGGCGCCGAGACGATGGGATCCAACCATCCCCACTGGAAGAGTGCGACCGTCGCACCCAACCCCGCGCCGAGCGAGAGGAGGAAGCCCAGCGTGGCGATGAAAGGGATGAGGAGCGAGCGGAACAGCACGACCATCAGGATGAGCGAGAGCCCGACGATGAGCGTGATGTACAGCGCGAGCGCTGACTGCAGTTGCTCGTCTGAATCCAGTCCGAGCGCCGTCGCCCCCGTGACCAGCAGTTGCGCACCGGCGACCTCGCCGCTTTCGGCTCGGATCTCCTTCACCAGCTGCGTCGTGCGCTCATCCAAGGGGCCGTGCTCGGACATCACCGTGAGCATGGCCGTGTCCCCGTCCTGAGAGACGCCGGCGGGGATGACCATTGCGACGTCCTCCACGCTGCCCAGCCGGTCGAGGACGGTCGGCAGCGTCGCCTCCACATCGTCGTGCCGAACGAGCACGATCAGTGGGTCCTGTGCGCCGGCGCCGAACTTCTCAGCGACCAAGTCGTACGCAGCTCGCTGGGTAGATTTCGGGTCTTCACCGCCCGGGGTGCTCAGGGTGGTCTGCATAGAGAGCATCGGCAGCGCGATGAGGGCGAGCAATGCGGTGCCGCCAAGGAGACTCAACGCCCGGTGGCGTGTGACCACCCGCGCCCAGCCCGCGATGAAGCCTTTCTCTGTACGTGTGGCGGTGCCGAGGGTGAGCGATCCGAAGAGGCGCTGGGCGCGGATCCGCCGGTCGCGACGCGACAGCGCTCTCGTTCCAATCACGCTGAGCATGGCGGGGACGAGTGTGAGGGACATCACCATCGCGACGGCGACCGCGAACGCAGCCGCGAGGCCCATCTCGCCGAGAAACGTGATGCCGACGACTGTCAGTCCGGTCAAGGCGATGATTACGGTCGCTGCGGCGAAGACAACTGCTGATCCAGCCGTCCCGACGGCGCGCCCGATCGCGTCGGTCACGTGCGCCTCCTCCCGCAGCTCGGAACGGAAGCGAGCGATGATGAAGAGGCAGTAGTCGATTCCGACGGCTAGTCCGAGCATCACCGCCAAGATCGGTGTCAGCGAGCCGATGGGAGTGATAGCCGAGAAGGCGAGCGCTCCAAGGATCCCGACGCTCACCCCGACCATCGCGCCGAGCATGTTCGCCCCTGCCGCGACCAGCGACCCGTAGGTGAGCAGCAGGACGAGGAACGCGAGAATCGCGCCGACGATCTCGCTCGGCCCGAGGATATCCGGGACGTCTGATTCCAGCGTGCCGCCGATCTCCGCGGTCAGCCCAGCGTTGCGAAGGTCGTCGGCGATTGCCTCCAACTCATGCGGAACCGCCTCCTTGTCCGCGTCTGCTTCCACGGCGATCGACGCCACAGCGACGGTGAGGTCCTCGGAGATGAATGGCCGCGCAGGGTCGAGGGGATCGCTCACCGTACTGACGCCGTCGAGCTCGCGAATCTGCTCGAGTGCCTCAGTGAGATGGTCCAAGTTGATCGGGTCGGTGATAGCGCCGTCCTCAGTCTTGACGACGAACTGCAGTCCGCGCTCCGCCAGATCGTCGTCGTCGGAGGAGGGGAACTCCTCCTCAAGCACCGACATCGCCTTGCTCGACGAAGTGCCGGGTACGTCGAACCCGCCGGCGCTGAAGCGCATGCCGGAGAGTGCCACCACACCGAAGGTCATCAGCAGCGCCAGCCACCCGATGATCACCAGCCAGCGATGCCGTGCCGAGAAGCGCCCAAGTCGGGCGAGAAGCCGTGCCATATGAAGTCCCTTCAGCGACCGCCGCGATCCACAAGCGGAATCGTCCCTTCGAGCCTCCGGGTTCTCATTCATCAGGGCATCCGCTCAACGCAGGCTTCGATGTACTGCATTCGCCGTACGTCCCCGCGCAATCGGCACTCGATGCAGGTGTTGCACGGACTTCCGCTCCGTCGTGGGGTTCCACCGAGTCAGCGAAAGGTGGGCGCCCCCTCTCGACTCATCGAGGCAGTGCGAATCGGATTCGTAAATGTTCCGGGTGTACCAGATTAGCCAAGCCTCGGTAAGCAGTCGGTTGCGGATGCTGAGTGTGCCGATTTCGTCGGAAAGATGGCACGCGTAGTGGCTAGAAACGAGCTCCCTAGAGAGCGGAACGGCCAGCGTTGCTGGATCATAATGCGCGAAAGCAGTACACCTGCTACATTTCTTGCCCAGCGCGAAGTTGCGCGTTCGCACTCGAAGAAGAGTCAAGGAGGGCACTCCCAGCGGCACCATTCACCGTCGAGACAGCGCAAGGAAACAGACACCCAGCGCCGCCCGGCTCACAGGGGCCGCGGTCGCGGCGCATACCAGGGAGACCCATGAAAGCGTTCGGCAAGATCACACTTGCATCTACAGTCGTCCTCGGACTGACCTTGTCCACCGCCGCTGCGTCAGCAGTCGAGCCCGACACCGACACGGGAGCAACCATTAGAGAGCTCGCTGAACAGGCCGGGATCCTGTTCGGGTCCGGCTCTGTCAAGGCGTCCGAATCCACCGCCGATGACCGTCCCGCCAACTACTTCTCCGACCCGAGGTACGGGCAGGTCCTGTCCGAACAGTTCAACAGCCTGTCGCCCGAGAACGAGTTCAAGTGGAATATGGTCCAGCCTGAGGAGGGCGTCTTCGACTTCGAAGGCCTCGACCGACTGGTCGCGTTCGCTGAGGAACACGGCATGGAGGCGAAGGCCCACAGTGGCATCTCGCGCTCGTTCAATCCCGACTACCTCGTTGCAAAGAACGACCCGGCCGAGTTCCGGCAGGCGATGGTCGACCACTTCACGACCATTATGCAGCGGTACACCGGCCGGATGGACCGCTGGGACGTGGTGACCGAAGCGTTCCCGACCTTCGGCGGCACGGGCCTCGAGCACAACCTCTTCTACGACCGTCTCGGCCCCGGCTACGTCGCCGAAGCGTTCCGCATCGCACACGAAGCGGACCCGACGGCGAAGCTGTTCATCAACGAGAACATGGTCGAGTTCGACCCCGTGAAGCGGCAAGAGCTCTACGACCTCGTCTCCGGGATGGTCGCCGACGGCGTCCCCATCGACGGTGTGGCCCTGCAGATGCACGAGACGTTCCACGGCCCGGTGCCGGGAGTGCTCACCAGCATCGTCAACGAGTACAAGGCGCTCGGCCTCGAAGTGACCATCGCAGAACTGGACGTCCACACCTACGATCCGATCCAACAGGCCCAGATCTACGGGGATGTCGTCGCCGAGGGCCTGGCGTCAGGAATCACCGACATCAGCGTGTGGGGCTTCACCGACAAGCACCTCTACACCTGGCTGCCCGGCGCGAAGCCGACCATGTTTGACGAGGAGTTCAACCCGAAGCCCGCCTACTTCGCCGTCCGTGACGCGCTGCAGTCGTTCGTCCACAACAGCACGGCACCGGGCAGGGCCGAGCTGTCGAACACGAGCGGGTGGAGCCACGGCCTTCAGGACGGCAACTACGCGGTCAAGATGAACCTGTGGCACGGCACGCCGGGGAGCTATTACCGCCTCTACGAGAATGACGTCCTGATCGCCGCGCAGCAGCTGGACGCAGTAGACGTAACTTCGCAGTCGGCCGAGACGAACTTTGCCGGCAAGCCGAACGGGACGTACACGTACCGCGCGGAGCTCATCAACTCGAAGGGCGTCACCCAGTCGACCACGACCACGGTGAAGGTGAAGGATGCGGCGCCCGGCAAGCCGGTCGTGAGCACCGACAACTGGGACAACGACGGGAACTTCACCGCTACCGCAAACATGTGGTGGGGGACCAACGCGACGTCCTACGCGTTCTTCCTCGACGGGACCAAGGTGGGTGAAGGGCCGCTTACCGCGAACACGCCCAACGCGCAGACGGCCTCGGTCACGCTGAGCGGTGTCGCACGAGGGACGCACACCCTCACTGTGACGTTCACGAACGCGAACGGATCGACCGAATCGAAGCCCCTGGCCGTAAAGGTCAACTGAGACTCCACTTCGGGTAGGCCGGCGCTGCACGCGTGCAGCGCGGGCCTACCCTTCGTGAAACCCGACCACGAGCGGTCCTCACAAAGGCTGCAGACTCGAACGAACACAACGAGTTGACGCGCGTCAATGACTGTGATTGCCTGGAATGGTCAATGACCGACGGTACGGCGATTCTTCGCCGAGGCGCGATGGAAGGGCCTCCGACATGACCGCATCCCCAGCCTCATTCTCAGCGCGATTCATCGCTGCCGAGAATTCCTCATCCGAAGGGGATCCGGCAGCCTACTTCCGACGGTCCTTCATCGTGGAGCCGGGGCTGCGATCGGCGACGCTTCATGTCACGGCTCTCGGAATCGTCGAGGCCTACGTGAACGAGCGGCGCGTCGGCGACGACGTACTCGCGCCGGGCTGGACCTCGTACCGCCACCGCATCGGCGTGACCGGTTACGACGTGACGAAGGACCTCGTGGTCGGGGAGAACGTCTTGGGCTCGGTGGTCGCGGAAGGCTGGGCCGCTGGCCGCATCGGCTTCGAGCACAAACGACACCACTACAGCGATCGGCCTGCTCTCTACCTCCAACTCACCCTCGAGTACGACGATCGGACCGAGACCATCGGCACCGACGAAACGTTCCGGGTAGGGGAGGGCGCCGTCCGCGCCGCCAGCATCTACGACGGCGAAAACTACGACGCACGTCAAGAGCCGGCAGGCTGGCTCACACCCAGCTTCGACGCCTCCGCATGGCGCCCCGCCATCACCCACGACATCGACCTATCCGTCCTCACAACAGACGGACCACCGTCGATCCGCCGCACCCAGGAACTGCCCGTCGCGGCGATCACTACATCTCCCGCGGGCCGGACAGTGGTCGACTTCGGCCAAGTGATCACCGGCTGGGTACGACTGCGAGTCACCGGTCCCTCCGGGCAGATCATCACCTTGCGGCATGCAGAGCTGCTCACCGCTGATGGCGAACCCGAGTACGAAACCCTGCGGACGGCGCGTGCCACCGACAGCTACACGCTTCGCGGCGGCGAGACCGAAACGTGGGAGCCGTCCTTCACCTTCCACGGCTTCCGCTACGTCGACGTCGAAGGTTGGCCGGGCGAACTCGATGCCGCCGACCTCACCGCCATCGTTGTCCACAGTGACATGGTGCGCACCGGCTGGCTCGAGACATCCGACCCACTTCTGTCACGGCTTCACGAGAACGTCGTTTGGTCGATGCGCGGAAACTTCGTCGGCGTTCCCACTGACTGCCCCCAGCGTGATGAGCGTCTGGGCTGGACCGGCGACCTGCACGCGTTCGCCCCCACCGCAGCGTTCCTCTACGACGTGCGCGCAATGCTCGGCTCCTGGCTGAAGGATGTCGCCGCCGAACAGCGGGAGAAGGGGTACGTGCCGTGGTACGTCCCAGACATCTCCGGCACCCCCTCCGCGCCCACCGCGCTGTGGAGTGACGTGATCGTCGGCCTGCCGTGGACCTTGTACTGGGAGTACGGCGACATCGAGATCCTTCGCCAGAGCTGGCCGGCGATGACCGCGTTCGTCGACCAAGTCGAGGGCCTCCTCGATTCGACCGGGCTGTGGGGATCGGGATTCCAGTTCGGCGACTGGCTCGACCCCGACGCTCCCGCAGACGACGCCAGCGGCGGCAAGACCGACCGGCACCTCGTCGCCACGGCCTGCTTCGTCAGGACCGTTCGGCAGATGTCTGATGCTGCCCAAGCGCTTGGCCTCAGAGACGAGTCTGCGCGATACGCCGAGCTCGCTCAGCGAGTGCGGGACGCGTTCCGCGCCGAATACGTGGCGCCATCGGGCCGCGTGGTCAGCGATTCCGTCACGGCCCACAGTCTGGCCATCTGCTTCGACCTGCTCGACCCGGATCAGCGCGACCATGCGGGCGCCCGACTGGCTCACCTGGTCGCGAAGAGCGGTTACACGGTCTCGACCGGGTTCGTCGGGACCCCGCTTGTGGCCCACGCCCTGTCGCAGACCGGTCATCTCGACACCGCCTACCTTCTGCTCACCGAGCAGGAATGCCCGTCTTTCCTGTACCCCGTGACCCAGGGGGCCACCACGATCTGGGAACGTTGGGACGCGGTCCGCCCGGACGGATCACTCAATTCCACCGGGATGACCTCGCTCAATCACTACGCTCTCGGCTCAATCGCCGAGTGGATGCATCGCGTCATCGGCGGCTTGGAGGCCCTCGAGCCGGGATACCGACGGATGCGGATCGCGCCGCGTCCCGGCGGCGGGTTGTCGTCCGCGCACCTGGTGCACGACACCGCGCTGGGGCGAGTCGACATCGAGTGGAGCATCGCCGACGGCGAAGCCGCGGTGACGGTCGACATCCCGGTCGGCTCGACCGCGGAAGTTCTGCTCCCGGCCCACCCCGAGGCGGCGCGGGCGGAGGTGGAGGCCGGCACTCACACCTGGACCTACCCGGTTGCCGTTCAGCGCAAAGGCGAGTACTCGTTCGACACCCCGCTGCAGATGCTCGCAGAGGACCGCGCCGCATGGCGGGTGCTCACCCGAGTTTTCAAGAAGCATCTTCCGTTCCCCATCGACGCCTCCGGCCCCGAGGCAGCGCACTTCACACTCGCGATGATGCTGCCGGCTATCCCGCACAGCACGCCTGAACTCGAGAGCGACCTCCAAGAGGCACTGGCAAACCTGTGACTGACAACACAACAGGTGGAGTCTTCTGCAATCCCCTCGACCTCGCGTATCGCTACCAGGACTTCGCCGGTGGCCCCATGCGCGCCGTCTTCCGAGAGGCGGCCGACCCGTCGGTGGTGCGCTTCCGCGACCGGTTCTACATGTTCGCGTCGATGAGTGGCGGCTTCTGGCACTCCAGCGACCTGAAGGACTGGATCTTCGAGGCTGCTCCTGACCTGCCCGCCGGTGACTACGCACCGGACGTGCGGGAGGTCGACGGAGCCCTGCTCGTGACGGCATCACGTCGGAAGCCTGGCAGCCCCATCTTCCGCTCCCGCGATCCGTTGACTGAGGGATTCGAGGAGATCGGAAAGAGTGCGTTCGCCTGGTGGGACCCGAATGTCTTCCAGGACGACGACTCCCGCACCTATCTGTACTGGGGCTGCTCCAACACCGAGCCGCTACGCGCCGTCGAAGTGGATCCGCACTCGCTGAGCCCGCTCGGCCACCCCACTGACGTGCTCTCCGGGCAGCCCGAGGCCCACGGCTGGGAGCGTAACGGCGAGGACAACGTCATGGCGCCCCCGCGCACCCTGGGCGAGCGCTTCAGCGCCCGAGTCTTCGGTACCCACAGCGCCTCGCCCTACCTCGAGGGCGCGTGGATGACCCGGCACGACGACACGTATTACCTGCAGTACGCCGGTCCGGGAACGGAGTACAACGTCTACGCCGATGGCTACTACACCGCGCCATCCCCGCTTGGCCCGTTCACCGCCTCGCCGCACAGCCCGTTCTCGTCAAAGCCCGGCGGATTCATCACAGGCGCTGGGCATGGCAGCAGTTTCCAAGACAAGCACGGCAATTGGTGGCACGCGGCCACCATGCGCATCTCCATCAACCACCGCTTCGAACGCCGGCTCGGAATCTTCCCGGCAGGCTTCGATGACGACGGTGTCCTGTTCTGCAACCAGACGTTCGGTGATTACCCCACCCGAGTGCCGGACGGCCCGATAGACCCTTGGACGGGAACAAGCACCGGCTGGATGCTGCAGTCCTATCGGGCGCGCACCTCCGCGTCCTCGTCGGCTGCGGGGCATGGCCCGGAGCTAACCGTTGACGAGGACATCCGCACGTGCTGGGTGGCCGCTGACGCCGGCGCGGGCCAGACAGTCACTCTCGACCTCGACCACCCTCGTGAGGTGCACGCCGTTCAGGTCAACGTCGCAGATCACCAGCTCGCGCGGCACAAGCCCAAGCGACGCCGTCGTGGGCCCGACGAGCAGCCCGTGGCTTTCCGGGCTGTCCACCCTCAGGATCACCCCGCCCTCTACACACTGGAGGGCTCGCTCGACGGTTCCCGGTGGGAGGTGCTTCACGACGGCCGGATCGATGGGTCCGACCGTCCGCACCGGCTCGTGGTGCTCCCCAACCCGGCGACGCTGCGCTACATCCGCGTCTCAGGGCTATCCATGCCGTGGGGCGCACCGTTCGCGCTGAGCGGCGTGCGCGTCTTCGGCCACCACGACGTGCCCGCGCCAGAACCGGCGGCGCCGACTGCCGTACGCACCGGCCCGCTCGACGCCTCCGTGTCATGGACGGCCAGCGCTGGTGCAGACGGTTACAACGTGCGCTACGGGCTCTCACCGGACCGTCTTTACCACTCGTGGCAGGTGCTCGGAGCAACGCAGCTGACGCTCTCCACGCTGAATGCGGGACACGCGTACTGGGTCGCCGTGGACAGCTTCGGCCCCGGAGGTGTGACCCCCGGCGAACCGGCCAGGATCGCGTCGATGTGAGATTGACCAGGTTCCCGAAACCGGGCGTCCGCGTCCGCGTCGGATAACGGCGACGCGGACGCCCAGTTTCATCGAGAGAAAGTCACGGTTTCACCGAGTGAAGGTCACGACGACCTTGTCCGTGGTGCCGGGGGTTCCCGCGAGGTCGAGACCGTGCAGCACTTGGTCGAACGGGACGACATCGCTGATGATGTGCTGGTACTTCTGCCAGTGCGCGATGATCGCGTCCGTGACTCGAAGATCTCCGTCGGGTATCCCATCGCCAGCCGGATGTCCGGCTCAGCGGCCAGAAGGGTCTGGAAGTCGAGCTGCACCGGCTGCCTGTGGACGCCTACCACCGTCACGATGGCACGGTTCTTCAGAGCACGCATGATCGTCTCGATCACCGGCTTGGCGCCGGTCGCGTCCAGGTAGACGTCGCTGTCGGGTCGGTCGTCCAACCCGAACTGGCCGGGTACGACACCGTGGAGCTCCTTCAGCTGAGACACGACATCCGTCGATGAGGAGTCGATCACGGCGTCGGCGCCGACCTTCTTCGCCTTCTCCAGTCGGTTGGCGACGACATCCACGGCAACCACGTGCGCGGCGCCTCGTGCCTTGAAGCCGATGACGGCTCCCAGCCCAATGGGCCCCGCACCGAACACGACGACCTTCGAACCCTCGACCGGCCCCGAACGATTCACGCCATGGAGGGCGACCGCCTCGGCTCGTTGAGCGCAGCGACCTCCCACGGAATAGCGGTGGGAATGGGCCGGAACTGGACCCCGGCGGTCGCGTCTCGCAGCAGCAGGAACTCGCTCAGCGCCCCCTGAGCGCCTCCGTTGCCGATGATGCCATCCGCCGCGGCCATCGGGTTGATGACGACATGGTCGCCGACGGCGACGCCGTAACCTCCGCACCGATTCTTGCAACTTCGCCAGCGGGCTCGTGTCCGAGCCGCATCTGTCCGGCAACGTGGGGCAGCCCCCCCGATGTTGCGATAGAACAGGTCCGTTCCGCAGACGCCGCACGCCTTGACACGAACGAGCACGTCGCTGGGCCCCGTCTCGGGGACATCGACCTCTCGCACCTCTACCGTGTCCGGGCCGGTCACGACAACAGATTTCATGCAGACTCCTTTCGTTGTGTGCTGCCCCACGGTCAGATCCCGTTCTGGCGAGCAAGTTTGACCGAGGCCAGTCGCGGCCGGGCTTGCGGTAGCGTTCGAAGGTCTCTCGCTACCGGCGATCATGTCTGCGGGTCGAGTCTCACGGAGTTCACGTGCGGCCGAAGGGTGTCCACCCAAGCCTCGTATCCCTCTCCGGTGAGGTGGATGTGGTCTTTCGTGTATCGGTCGGCGAGGCGGCCGCGGCTGTTGGCTAGCTTCGGCCAGACATCTACATAGTCCCCGCCTGCCTGCTCGACGATCGCGGAGAGCGCAGCGTTGAGTTGGATTACCCGTCCCGAGAACCATCGGTCGCGGGGCATCACACTGTTTACGAACAGGGGTGCGTCGGGGCAGCGGCGCCGGATGTCGGTGACGAGGTCGGCGAGCTGGGCGGCCACATCGGCGACTCTCCGGGATGGCCCGTACCCGCTGAAGTCGTTAGTCCCGACGAGCAGGAATATCGCGGCTGGGTGGTTTAGCACAAGGTCCAGCCGGGCGCGGACCTCGCCGACGGTCTCGCCGCCGACGCCGGTTGATGACGCGACGGCCCGGGAACCATTCCTGCCATTCTCCGGCCTCTGTGATGCTGTCCCCGAGAAAGAGGATCGCACCGCGCGGCACGGGCAGCAGGTCCAGTTGAGACCTTCGCATCGACTTGGCCGGCGCGAGCATGACCGCATGAAGCGTGTCATTAGGGACATGGAGGATTTCGTCTCTGTGAGGGCGGCGGTGGTGTCTTGGTCAGCGATGCGGTCAGATCGCGTTTTGACGTGCTACGCCGCCCAGCCAGTCCAGACTCGGCTTGGGGCGGCGTTCGAACGTGTCGCGGTCGACGGCGACCAACCCGAAGGTTGGGCCCCAGTGGCCCCACTCGAAGTTGTCGAGCAGGCTCCAGTGCAGGTAACCGCGGACATCCGCACCATCCGCGATGGCAGCAGCCAGGTCGCTGAGCGCAACGGTCGTGTAGGCGATCCGCCGTTCGTCGTCATCGGTGGCGATGCCGTTCTCGGTGACGAGGATCGGAACATCGGAACCGAGCACATCATGAGTGTGGCGGATGGCGATCCCGAGCGCGTCAGGTCGGTAGGCCCAACCCATGAGGGTGTTGTCCTCGGCGGGCGGGTGCGGGACGATGCCGTCCGCATCGACAGGCTGGCTGGTGTAGGACTGCACCCCCACGAAGTCATCGTCGCGTGACACCTCGAGGTATATGTCTTCGATGAGGTACTGCACCTCGGCGTACTTCGCCTCGTTGCCGGCCGTTGCCGTCAGCGCCTGGTTGGCGATCGTCCACCCGACGCGGGCACCCGTGAGCTGACGCACGACGGGTGCGGCGGCTCGGTGCGCGGCGATCAGGGCGTCGCCGATCTCCTGGTCCGGCAACGCGTTCTGGGGATACGTGTTGCCCATCGCTACCTGCCGCTGGCCGCCATGGGTGATGGCGAGCACATTCGGCTCGTTGATGGTGATGATCCACCGCACGTCGCCCAGGATCGTGCATGCCTGCTCGACGTACCGGACGAAGGCGTCGACTGCACCTTCGCCGAGCCACGCGCCCCGGTCGTCGAACCACAGCGGGTGAGTGAAGTGGTGCAGGGTGACCACCGGTTCGAGGCCGAGCTCATGTGCGGTGTCGATCATGCGCCGGTAGTGCGCGAGTTCGGCCCGGGAGAACTTTCCGGGGACCGGTTCGATGCGGGACCACTCGAGGCTGAAGCGGTATGCGGTGAAGCCGCGGTCAGCAAGCAGCTGCATGTCTTCGCGGTAGCGGTGGTAGCTGTCGAGAGCGTCGCCGCTGGGCTGCACCCCGTAGTCGGAGGCGAGTTGCTCGAGCCGCCACCAGTCGTTGTTGAGATTGTTGCCTTCTACCTGGTGTGCGGCGGTCGCCGCGCCCCAGAGGAACCCTTCCGGGAACGAGGTCATTTCGAGGCTCCTTCTACTACGGCGGGCTGCAGGACTGAGGCCATCTGGCGGGCGATGAGCTTGGTGGTCCAGCGCGGCGCTGTCCGCACGAGGCGGTCGAGGAGCTTCGCGTCGCTGCCGACGAGGATACGGAAGCGTCCGCTCTCGATGCCCGAGACGATCGCGATGCCGGCGTCGCGGGGTGTCGTGGAGCGCACCTTGCGGCCGCCGCTGTCGATCATGGCGACACCGGAGTTCTTACTGATCTCGGTGGAGATGTTGCCGGGGTAGATGGCGCTTACCTGGACGGCGGATCCCTGCAGCTCCTGATACAGGCCCTCGGTGTACTGCTTCACGGCGCCCTTGCTGGCCCCGTAGACGGTCTGCCCTGCGAAGGCCACGAGCGCTGACAGGCTGGACATGTTCGTGATGGACGCTTCGGGACGTGCGAGCAGCACTGGCGCGAATGCCTGGCACATGTTCACCGTTCCCCAGTAATTGACCGCGAACACCCGCTCTTGCTCTTGCCTCGTGAGCTCAGCGGAGGGGACGAACCGATGGATGATGCCGGCGATGTTGATCAGCCCGTCGACCTGCCCATGGGTTTCGACGATGGTGGCGGGAAGCGCCGCCACGCCTTCGGCATCCGTGACATCGGCGCGGTGCGCGCTGACCCTCTGCGGGTCGATCGCCAGGGCGACAGTGCGGGCGAGCGTTTCTTCGCTCAGGTCGATCGCGGCGACCTTGGCGCCTCTGCGAACGAGTTCGAGAGCGACTTCGCGCCCCATGCCGTTGCCGGCGCCGGTGACGGCGAAGACTTTTCCTTCAAGGTGCACAACTGCTCCCGTCTGTAGGGGTTAGTGGGTCTGGGCGGCGACGGCTTCAAGCGCGTCGAGGGGGATCGGCAGTCCCGAGATGCGCACGAACTGGCGCATCGTCATGGATCGCACCTGAGCCATTTGCTCAGCGCTGACCTCCGCCGATGCGAACCCGAGGGTCTGGTTCGTGGTCTCGCCGATGTCGGGGTGATCCAGCCACAGCGCGATGGGGCTGTCGAGGGTGACGGCCGCAGCGATGCGGTCGCCGACCAACTCGATGGCAGCCTCTGCGACGACGGTCGCCGCGTCCTCCGCGAGCTGCACGAGGTACCGGCCGGGCTTGACGGTCCAACCAGTCTGCTCGACGTCCCAGTACGCGAAGGCACGGCGGTCGAGCTCGAACTGCACCTCCGCAGACTCCCCGGGAGCAAGCGAGACCTTGTCGAAGGCTCGAAGCTCGCGCACAGGTCGCCGCACGTCGCCGAGGTTCGTCGAGACGTACAGCTGGACCACGTGAGAGCCGGTGCGCTGCCCGGTGTTGCGGACCGTGACCGTCGCGACGGCGGAATCATCTCCGGAGACTTCCACGCCCGTCAGCTGGGTGTCGAAGGACGTGTAAGACAGTCCGTACCCGAAGGGGTAACGCACGGGGGTGCCGGCGGTTGAGAAGTACCGGTAGCCGACGAGGACACCCTCGCCGTAGCGGACGTGGCCCTGCTCACCGGGGAAGTTCAGCCATGACGGGTGATCCTCCAGCCGCAGCGGAATCGTCTCCGCCAGCCGGCCCGAAGGGGTCGCTCCTCCAGTGAGCAGTCGAGCGATGGCGCGGCCGCCACCCTGCCCGAGCACGAAGGCGTCGAGGATCGCGTCGACATCGTCGTGCCAGTCTTCGAGGCTCACGACTCCGCCGTGCGAGAGGACGACGACAGTGCGCTGGGCTGCCGCGGCGACGCGTCGGATCAGCTCGATCTGATCTGCGGGCAGGTCGAGGGTCTCCCGGTCGAAGCCCTCGGATTCCTGCTCCTCACCGAGGCCCGCGAACACCACCGCGACGTCGGCGCGGCGCGCGACCTCCACGGCCTCATCGGCGAGAGCCGCGGCGTCGCCGCCGTCGAGGCGATAACCGGCGGAGTACGTGACAGTTGCCCCGCCCGCCTCGACGAGAGCCCGAAGCTCCGCCAGCGGTTCATCCACCCGAGTCGCGTTGACATGGGCGCTTCCCCCGCCCTGGTAGCGCGGTTCGGTCGCGAGCAGCCCGATGACTGCGACATCCACACCCTTCGGCAGCGGCAGCACCTGATGCTCGTTGCGCAGCAGAACCGGGCATGCTTCGGCAACCTGTTGCGCGAGCGCGTGGTGCTCGTCCGGGTCGACCTGGACAGCGCCCGGCTGGGCAGCGGTGGCCAGGGCGACCAGGCGCGAGGCGGCGGCGTCGACGACGCTGTTCTCCAGCACATCTTCCTCCACCGCCGCACGCAGCTGGGCAACGCGGCCGGGCTCGGCCGGCATCTCCAGGTCGAGGCCGGCTCGTACAGCAGCCACCGGGTCGGTAACCGAGCTCCAATCCGACATCACAACGCCCTCGAAGCCCCACTCTTCACGGAGCACCTGCGTCAGCAGCCACCGGTTCGCCCACGCGTGCACCCCGTTGATCTTGTTGTAAGACGCCATGACAGTGCCGGGCCGTGCCTGGCGAACCACTCGCTCGAACGCAGGCAGGTAGATCTCCCGCAGCGTGCGCTCGTCGACCTCAGAGCTGATCGTCTGCCGGTTCGTCTCCTGGTTGTTGGCGGCGAAGTGCTTCACCGACACCGACGGGCCCTCGGACTGCAACGCCGCGGCGAACGCCGCGCCGAGAACACCCGAGATGAGCGGGTCCTCGGAGTAGTACTCGAAGTTTCGCCCGCACAGCGGGCTGCGCTTGATGTTCACGCCGGGCCCCAGCACGATATCGACACCCTGTGCGACCGCCTCACGTCCGATAGCGGTCCCCAGTCGCGCGGCGAGCCGGGAATCCCAGCTGGCCCCGATGGCGACCCCGGGGGGGAAACAGGTGGCCGGATCGCTGGCGAAGATGGCCAGGTTGTCGTGGTGTCCGGACTGATGGCGCAAGCCGTATGGTCCGTCTGCCAGCGAGAGCGAGCGGATGCCAGCATCCGGCACCGGGTGCGTGTCCCAGAAGGTCTCCCCGGACAGCAGGGCGAGCTTGTCGTCCAGAGCGAGGTCGATGGTCGGTTCGGTCATGGTGTCTCCCGAGTGGGTCGTCACTGTGAAGCCTCCGGCGCGGAGGCTTCGACGGCAGGTTCGTCGGCCGGAACGGCAAGGATGTCGGCGATGGCGTCACCGTGGCGGCGGGAGCGCGCGATGACACGCACAATCCCTGCCTCACACGTCGAACGCAGGATGGCCAGGGCGCGTCCGCGATACGTGCGCGTGCGCGAGGAGAGGAAGGACTCCTCCGGGGCAGGGGAGGCGGTGCCGAAGCCGATCAGCTCCGCGGGCCCAGTGACCTCGACCTCAACGAAGTCGTCGTCAAGCATCTCCACGACGCCGTCCATATCGGCGAGCTCGAGGTGTACGAACGCAAGATCGTCACCGTCGGCGAGCAGGACGTCGGACTCCGGCTTCAATTGCACCTGCAGCTCATCGGCCGCGGAGTGCAGTTCGCTGCGGGCGATCTCCTGGCCTGCGCGGTAGGCGATCGCCCGGACGACTCCCGGCGTCCATGGGACGGTGAACGTCGCCTGGTATCCCGCCTCCTCCCCGCACCGGCGGCGACCGACGGAGCGCCCGTTCAGCACGAGCTCGATCTCGTCGGCCGCGCTGTACACCGTGACCTCGGCGCGTTTTCCGTCGCTGCCTCGCCACGCCCAACTCTCCACGGCATCCGTGGTGCGCCAGGCGGATCGAACGTACGGTCGCCCTGCTCGGTCGAGGGGGCGGACGGTGATGGCGGGCTCATCCAGGACACCCCACGCCGCCTGAGCCAGCCGCAGCGAGGCGTCGGGCCGGCCGGTGAGATCGAACATTCCGGGGCCGGCGACGACGTACGGGTAGGGCTTGGCGAGGCCGGCCTTCTTGCCCGGCACCCAGACGGCAACGCCGGCTTCGCCGAGGTACTCCCATCCCGCCCACACGAAGTCTCCGATGACGGCGGGAATGTCCTGAACCAGGCGCCACGCCTTCGCCACGTCCCCGGGAAGAGTCTCAGAGCCCAGGATCACGCGGTGGGGGTAGCGACGCACGTCGCCCTTGTATCGGGCGAGGCCGTAGTTGTACCCGGCGACGTCGACTGTTGCGAAGGCGTCGCGGGAGGCGCGGTCGGCTCGGGGGAGACGGGAGACGATGCTCATCATGCGGCCGATGTGGTTGATCATGACGTTCGCTTCGGTGCTGCCGGCCATGGCGGGCTCCGACCCGTCGCCGTCTACCGCGTAGGGTGACGCATTCATCGCGACCATCGCGTTGAGAAACAGGTTGATGGCGAGGGTCACCGGCCGGGTGGGGTCGGCCGCGTGGAAGTACTCGGTGATCTCGCGCGAGAGCTCCACGCCAGCCGCAGTGGCGGTCTCGGGAATCTCGTTGCCGGAGGCGTACATGATCACGCACGCATAGTTGCGGTCTTTGGCGATGAGAGCGTGGGCGTCTGCCCGCCAGGTGTCGCGGAACCGGTCGGAGTGGTCGAACTGCGTCTTGCGGACGAACCAGTAGTCGGCCAGTTCATCCAGAACATACATCCCGAGTTCGTCGCACGCGTCCAGCAGATCCCGCGAGAGCGGGTTGTGCGCGCTGCGGATCGCGTTGAAGCCGGCGTCCTTGAGAAGTCGGATGCGCCGGAACTCTGCCGCACGATGCGTGGCCGCGCCGAGCAGGCCGTTGTCGTGATGAATGCACGCCCCCGCTAGAAGGACGCGTCGTCCATTGACGCGCAGTCCCTGTCGGGCGTCCACGGTCACCGAGCGAAGCCCTACAGGCGCGCCCCAATGATCAAGCACTTCGCCGGCTGCGGTAGCGGTCACCGTGAGCTCGTACCGGAACGGGTCCTCGGCGCTCCATGGTCGAGGATCCTCCACGTCGAGCTCGATCGTTCCGCTGGCTCGGTCCAACGTGCTCCGAGCGACCACGGCGCCCGCTGAGCTCAACTGCGCCTCGATGATCGCGGTCGTCGGCACGTCGCCGCTGAGTCGCACATCCACGCTCACCTGCGCGCGCGCCCCGTCCAGGCGGGTCGTACGCACCCGTACGGCGTCGTGGCCAAAGTGCGCTCGCGGACGGACGACGGCTCGAACGCGGCGATACAGTCCGGATCCGGGGTACCACCTGTCGGAGGGCTGATCCCGGTGCTGGATGAGAACGTGGATGTCGTTCGCCTCACCCGGAACGACCGCGTCGGTGACCGTCAGCTCAGCTTCGACGTAGCCGCTGCGCACCGATCCCACGTCGTGGCCGTTCACGGTCACGGTGGCGTCACCTTGCACGCCCTCGAAGACGAGCACTACCTCGCCGTCCAGTTCGGGAGCCACCCACGTCGTTCGGTACTCGTAGTTACCGCCGACGAACCATCCGGTCTCCGCGCCGCCCGGGGCATTTCGGTTCCGTCCGGCGCGCAGCATGGCGTCATCCGGCAGCCGAACGCTGACCTCAGTGCCGTCCTCTGAGCGAACCCGCCATTCAGACAACGTCTCGTCAGTTGTCACGGGCAGCGCGGGGCGCATCAGGGTCATCATCGTCCTCGTCGGTTTCCAGCCGGCGGACCAAGACCGCCGTAATTCCATGGAAACACAGGAATTAACGCGTGTCAAAAGTTGCAGAGATCAGTGACTGGACACTCCCAGTTCGATAACCAGCACGCCCACAGCGATCAGTCCGATACCCGACGCCATCCGGCGCGTGAGCGGCTCCTTGAAGAACGCGCGAGCCCCGATCGCGGTGAGCGCGACGCCGCACGCTGCCCAGATGCCGTACGCGATGCCCACCGGCATGCCCTGCGCAAGCGCAACGGTCAAGAGAGCAAACGCCGCGATATAGAAGATCGCGACGGGGGCGATCCAGCGCTTCCGCTTAAGTCCCTCGGATGTTCGCAGCGAGAGCGTTGCCGCAACCTCGAGGAGGATGGCGGCCGCCAGAAGAAGCCAGGTCATCGCGTGCCCACCTCCGCGCTCGTCGAGCTCTCGCCCGGACGGTGTCCTGTCTCCACCAGCACCACGCCGGCGATGACGATGGCGATTCCGACGGCGATGAGGAAGGTGAAGGGCTCGTTGAAAACCAGTGCCCCGAGAACCGCGGTGAGAGCGACGCCGGCGGAGGCCCAGATGCCATACACGGCACCGATGGACGCCCCCATGCGCAACAGGGACGCGAGACAGACGAAGGCGCCGGCGTAGCCCGCGACGGTGAGCAAGGCCCACCACGGGTTGTCGATCGCAGCGCGTAGTGAAAGCGTGGCGGCCACCTCCAAAACGATCGCTCCCGCCAAGATCATCCACCTGGTCTTCTGGACTCCCATCTCCCTGCTCGGCATGACCAGGACCACGGTAGGCCATACTTGGGCGTATGACCAAGTCGGATGACCAAAAGCAGGCGTCTGGAACCCGAATGTCACTCGCGGAGCGACGAGAGCAGCTGCTGGACGCGGCGGTGCGGGTGATGAGCAAGCGCGGTATCACTGCCGGTACCACGCGAGCAATCACCGAGGACGCCGGTGTCCCGCAAGGACTGTTCCACTACTGCTTCGATTCACGGGCCGCCCTCCTGCGTGCGCTGCTTCAGCGCGAGAGTGCGAGCGCACTGGCTATGACGCAAGGGCTGAGCGCGGATGCCGAGACGCTGACAGATTCGCTGCGCCGCGGCTTTGAGGCGCAACTCATCCGCGTCGGCGCGAACCGTGAACACTTCGCGGTCCTGAGCGAGCTGATCGTCCACGCCCGCACCGACCCGGATCTCCTCGAACTCATCCGCGCGCAACGGACGCAGGACCTCGCTCTGATCCGTGCACTGCTGGAGCCGTGGGCGGGAAGCCCGGCGTTTGATGCCGACGGTTGGGCGGTGACCATCTTGGCCGGTCTGGACGGAATCACCGAGGCATGGTTGACGGACGGTGATGATGCGACACGGGACCGGGCTGCACAGCTGTTGGCGCGAGCCGTCGGCATGGCCGCGGCGTAGCGTTCAGGTGCGGCGCAGGTAGACCAGCGACCATTGACGCGCAACAATATGTCGGCTGGCCGCCCTAGACTGGGGTCGGCGACAGGAGGAACCCGACGATGACAAACAGCGCCGACGTCGCCGCACGAGCAGGGGTTTCGCGCTCCACGGTGAGTCAGATCCTCAATGGCCACGGCCACCGATTCAAGCCCGACATGGTCGACCACGTGCAGAGGGTCGCCCGAGAGCTGGGGTACCGGCCATCGCTTGCGGGGCGTGCTCTCGCACGAGGGACCAGCGACGTGGTGATCACGCTTCTGCCCAACATCTCGCTCGGGCCACGGCTGCGTGAACTCATCGACCGTGTCACGGAGGAACTCGCCACGGTCGGCAAGACGAACCTCATTCGACTGTCTTCTGGTGACGCGCAGATCGATGAAGCGGTGCTCGCGTTGCGCCCGGCCGGTCTGTGGAGCGTTGCCCCGTTGACGCCCGAACAGCACACCCGGCTGGGGGAACTCGGGGTCATGGTTGTCGATCAGTCGCGAGAACTGCAACGCGCGATCGACCACGAGATCGGCGCCATCCAGGCCCGGCACCTCATACAGCGCGGCTATCCCGCGATCGCTGCGGCCGTACCCGAGGAAACGCGCGAACAGCCTTTCGCTCTTGCCCGCGAACAAGGCGCCTTGGATGCCGCCCGCGAAGCCGGCATCCCGACGATGCCGACACTGCGCCTCACGCTCGAGCGGGGGAGCATCGCCTCCGCTGCGCAGCTCCTGCCTGACACCGACTGCGGCATCGCGGCCTACAACGACGACGCCGCACTGGCGGTCATCGCGGCCGCGCGACGAGCAGGACGCAACGTGCCTGCTGAGATCGGCGTCATCGGTGTGGACAACACCATCGCCTCGGGCGTGAGCGAACCATCACTGACCACCGTCGACATCGACGTGCGCTTCAGCGCGCACGAGATCGTGCGCGCGCTGCTGCACGGGCCTGAGGCGATGCCGGCCGATGCCTTCGAGTCCCTACGATCGCTCGTGTCGATCGTCGAAGGCGGCAGCACCGAGCGGTGAGAACCGCCGCGGGAAGCGAATGGATGGGGGTCGAGCAACCGCGGTTGCTCGACCCCCATCCGGCCTCTTCGGTCAGACCTCGCTCACCTGGGCTAGGAGCGTGGCAGGCAGCTCCGGCGGCAGGGCGCCCTGGCTGTACATCACCAACTGCTCCAGCGTCAGCCCGACCGCCTGGGCGAGAACATCCTCGTCAGCGCCGCCGAGCGCCTGCGACAGAACCGTGCGGCCACGCGGATGCTCCAGCCAGTCGCCGATCGTGCTTTCTGCCGTGAGTGGTGCGACTGCGACCGCTGCGTCGCTGCTCCGGCTGTCGCCTGCGAGCGCGGGCATCAGACCCCCGGGTGTGACGGAGCTCCACAGGGCACGGGATCGCGCGCAGCGGTGCAGCCCGCCGACGAGCTCGACCCGACCGCGCAGCGGGGTCACGGCCGACGATCCGCCGATGAACACGCGGACCGCGCCAGGCTCGACGACCCAGCCATCGCGGCGATCCCAGAGCGCGAACATCTCCGCGGGAATCTCCACAAGTACCTGTCGCTGCTCGCCGGCCTCAAGGGTGAGCCGCTTGAAGCCGAGGAGCACACGGGCGCGACGCACGGTACGCCCGATAAGGTCTCGACCATAGATCTGCATGACCTCGTCGCCGCTCCGTTCCCCGGTGTTCGTGACCGTGAAAGTGCAGCGGATGATGCCGTCGGTGTCCACCTCCGATGCCTGCAGCTGCAGGTCGCTGTACTCGAACTGGGTGTAGCTGAGGCCGTGCCCGAACGGGAACACAGCCCGCGTGGAGCCGTCGACGTAGTTGTCAGAGGTCTGCAGAGTCCGCCAGTACGGAACGGGCGCGGCACCGACGTTCTCGAGCATCGCGATGGGCAGTCGCCCGGCAGGGTTGACATCGCCGAACAGCACCGCAGCTGTTGCCGCCCCTGCCTCCTCGCCGCCCAACCATGCGGTGACGATCGCCGGTGCGCGGTCGGCGAGCCATCCCAGCACGTAGGGGCGTGCATGGCTGAGCACGACGATCGTGGGCGTGCCGGTGTCGAGGACCGCTTCGATGAGCTCGCGCTGTACTCCGGGCAGTTCGCAGGTGGCGCTGTCAAGGCCCTCTCCGACGGTGCCGAAGCCGTTGATGCCGGCCTGGTCGCCGACCACGAGGACGGCGATGTCAGACTGGCGCGCGGCTTCGACCGCGGCGGGGATGCCGGCCCGGTCGATCCGTTCGACTGGGCAGCCGGCTTCGTAGAGCACGCTGGCATCGCTTCCGAGGCGGTCGCGGATGCCGTCGAGGAACGTCACCAGCGGCACCGTTTCCACGAGGAGGGTCGCATCGTCTGCACCCGTCTTGCCGCGGAGCTCCTCGACATCCTCCAACCGGGCTTGCGGGTTCGCAGCCAGTGCGAACCGCTTGGTCATGCTGTCGAGCACCTGGTAGGCGTAGTGCCCCAGCTGACCGAGAGGGCGGTGCGCGTTCGGGCCGATGACGGCGACGGTGCCCGGCGCGGACGACAGCGGCAGCAGCGGTGCACCATCGACAGGATCGTTCTTGAGCAGAACGATGGACTCTTCGGCGACGCGCCGGGCCAGGGATCGGGCCGCGGGGGAGTCGAGCGTCTCGGGCACGGCCTCGACGTCGACGTACGGCCGCTCGAACAGACCCAGACCGAACTTCGCCCGGAGGATGGCGGCCACCGCGCGGTCGAGCTCCGCCTCGCTGAGCAGTCCGGTCTGCACAGCTTCGACGACACGGTCGGTGGAGACCCGGTTGTCCAGGTCGATGTCGACGCCTGCACGGATCGCATCTGCGAACGCCGCCACGAATGAGGCGCTCACGCCGTGCTTGGTGTGGAGTTGACCGATGGCGTCGAGGTCGGAGATGACAAGCCCGTCGAACCCGTATTCCTGGCGGAGCAGGTCGTCGAGGAGCTCGGGGGAGCCCGTGACGGGGATGCCGTCCAAGTCGTTGTAGGACGGCATGATGCCGTCGGCGCCGCCGTCGCGGATGGTCATCTCAAACGGCAGTCCGTAGAACTCCCTGAGCAGACGGTCCCCGACCTGCGCGGGTTCGGTGTTGCGTCCGCCGTCGCTCGCGCCGTAGGCCACGAAGTGTTTCAGCGCCGCGATGACCGGGCTGTCCGGCACGGCGTTCTGCAGGCCGCGGACGAAGGCCGACGCCGTCGCACCGACAAGATAGGGGTCCTCGCCGTATGTCTCGCCGACCCGTCCCCAGCGAGGATCGCGTGCCACATCTGCGAGCGGCGAGAGCGCCATGCGCGCTCCTAGCGCGGTCATCTGGGCGCCGATCTCCGCTGCCATCTCGGTTACCAGCTCGGGGTCCCATGTCGCGGCCTGGGCGATGGCGTCCGGGAAGGTCGTGGCACCCTGCACCTTGAATCCCAGCAGCGCCTCCTCAGCGAGGAGCACCGGAATGCCGAGGCGCGTGTCCTCGATGTGCTTGCGCTGCAGCTCGTTGACACGTTCCGCCGCTTCACGCGGCGGGAGGTTGAGCGCGGCGATGGCGGCCGTTGCCGTGCCCCAGCCGAGCGCCGGCGGGTCGTGTGCGTCGACCGCGGTTCCGAAGGGCGATGCTGTTTGCGCTGCCTTCTCCTCGAGGGTCATGCGGTCAAGCAGATCCCGCACTCGCACACCCACGGGCTGGGTGGCGTCGAGATAGGGCCGATAGTCGTCGTTCATTCGCGGTCCGTTCGGGTGGGAGAGGTCTGGGGTGCGCAGCGCCAGTGGGTCAGACTGCGTACACGGAGATTCGGACGATGCCGGTCTCAGGAATGCGGGTGGGGACAGCCCGACCCGGGATCAGCCCCGTGTTCGGGAAGGGGAAGGGGATGAGGGTGCCCGACGCGGTCTCGTCGCCGTTGAGGCGAAGGGCGGGCACCAGCTCGTCTCCGTCGAGCTCGATTGCCGTGGCGGACAGGAACGCGGCGGTCTTTCCCTCGTCGCCCGCCAAGGTGATCCAGAATCCGCGGCCGATCAGGTAGGCCGCGTCCGCACCGTCTTCGATGACGATGGCGTATCCGGGGTAGGTCGGGGTGACGTACCCCCACTCGTCGGTCGTGTGAATGTTGACCGTCACATCGCCGACCAGGATCTGCGCGCGCGGGTTCTGTTCGTTGAGGGTGATTGCGTGCATGCGGGCGGACGGGTTGTCCGCAATCACGGCAGCGGCAGCACGCAGGAGCCGGAAGGCGTCCGCGAGCGGCGCCGTCTCCGCATCGTCCACCGTGTACGCGTCGACACCGAACGGTGAGACGCCCAGCGCGCCGTGGGTGCCAATGGCTTCGAACATTTGCGGGATTCCGGGAAGGTCGGCACGCAGTTCGGGGACGAACAGGCGACCCCGGCGCGCTTTGTAGCCGGCAAACACCGGTGCCGCGTCGTCGACATACATGTCCGGAGCGAGGAAGTCGATGTCCGGGGCGAGGGCTTCCCAGATTGCGGCGACCGGCAGAACAGGTCCACCGCTGGGGTACTGTCCGGGGCGCTTCCCGCCGGCGAGGGCGACGGGGCCATCGAGCACGCTGTCACGGTCGAGCCACGCGTTGACGAACAGAGGCAGGTCCAGCTCCGCGCGGCCGGCGGCCGCCACGGCCTGCGTGTAGCGAGCGAACCCGGCCGCCATGAACGCCTCATCGAGCCGGTCGCCCACGGGGAACAGTTCAGCCCACGTGCCTTCGGTGCGGTTGCCCGCCTCGGCCCACTCCTGATGAAGTGGCGACTGGGGATCGCGCGCGATCGCGTCGATGACGTCCGCGGGTACCTGCGCTTCGAACAGCTCTTCGGCAATAACGCTGCGGTCGCGGGAGTCGCCCAGGAGCCCGATCTCGTTCTCGACCTGCACAGCGATGACAGTGCCGGTCGTGTCGACCTCCGCGATGCGTCGCATCATCGCCGCAAACGCGAGTGCGTCCGCCGCACGAGCCTCCTCGCCGAACGGCGTCAGATGTTCGATGCGGCGGCCGTCGGCGAGGAGGGAGCGGGTGAAGCGCTCCGGGTTCTGCTTCACCCAGCCGGGCACGTAGGTGGACGCGGCGTTCTTCCACGAACCGAACCACAGCGGAATGAGCTTCAACCCTCGGGAGCGTGCGCCCTCGATCATGGCGTCGAGGAGATGCGTGTCGAAACTGCCCTCTGCGGGTTCGAACAGGTCCCATGCGACCGGAGCCAGCACCGTGTTGGCACCCAGCTGCTGGACTGCATCGAACGACGTCGCGATTGCGCGGGTGGTGCTGGAGCTGGAGTTGTGCACCTCGGCGCCGACCACCACGAACGGGCGTCCGTCAACGGTCAGATAGGGGCCGTTCCAAGCGGTGGTCGGTGCGCTCAACGTGATGTCCATTCGGGAGGGTGCGGGATTCCGGGGTGGGAGTCAGGTGGTTCGGACGCGGCGGACGTTCGGGGGGTCGCCCGCCGCGTCCGGGTCAGCGAACGCCTCGCACGCGGGAGGCGGTGAAGGCGGCACCGGCGGCGAACAGTCCGCCGGCGAGGAACATGGCGGTGTAGTTGCCTCCGCCGCCGATCGCCAGCAGGAGCGGCGCGATGACCGGGCCAATGGCGGTGGCGATGGTGCCGGAGATCTGGTAGATCGACATCCACTTGCCGCCCGCTTCCTTATCGGGGAGCACATCGGACGCCAGAGCGAGGTCCACCGAGTTGAACGCGCCCGATCCGGCCGACAGCAGGACCGCGCCGATGATGTATACCGTGAGGTCTGGCGCGAACGCGGCGACGACCATGCCACCGCCGATCATCGACGCGGCGATGTAGATGAAGAGCTTGCGGCGGCGGAGCTTGTCGGAGAGGAAGCCGCCGAGGACGGTGAATCCGATGGTCGCCAGCAGCGCGAATCCGCCGACGGCTGCGAGCTTCTGACCGGCTTCCTCAGCGGTGAACCCCAGACGGTCCAGAAGGAAGTAGAGCTGGTAGGTGCTGAAAAACGCGGTTCCGACGCCGATGCACAGCTTGCCGAGCCACACCCAGGTGAAGTCGGGGTGCTTGCGCGGGTTGAACAGCAGGGAGCGCAGTGCGGCGCCGACGGTCACCGCCTGGAATCGGTCGGGGGCGGGGCCATCGGGGATGACGAAGAGCCATACCAGCACGCCGATGGCGAACACGCCGACGGGGAGGAAGAAGAGGAGCAGGAGGTTGCCGGTCAGGAAGCTGCCGATGAGGCTGGCGCACACCCCCGCGAAGGAGGCCATCACTCCGCTGAGCGCGCCCAGCTTGCCGCGCTGAGCCGGCGGGACGTGCTCGGCCAGCGCGGGGTTCATGGAGGCGCCCACCAGGCCACCAGCCAGCTGCGCAACGATGTACCCGAGCAGGACCACCGGCACGGTGGGAGCGAGAGCGATGATCAGAGCGCTCAACGCGAACACGCCGAGTCCGAGCAGCAGGAACGGGCGCCGGCGGCCCCAGGGGAGTTTGCTGCGGTCGCTGAGAACGCCGAAGATGGGGCCGACCGGGAGCAGCACGATGGCGCTGATGCCGACCACCAGTCCCAGCGCAGTCTCCTTGCTGGCCGGGTCGATCAGCTGGATCTTGTACGGCAGGCTGAACAGCGCCGGCATGAACAGGCAGAGGAAGAAGCCGAAGTAGGCCAGCCCGTACGCGAACGTGAAGCCGAACTTCACCTTCGGGATGCGCAGCTCCGAAGTGGTGGGGTCTTCGGTCTCCTCGGCGCGCAGCGTCAGCTGGGAGACTTCCTCGAGCGGCGTGCTGTTCGGGGGAATGTTGGCCGCGTCTTTGCGTCTCATGGGACTGCCTTTTGTCGTAGGCCCGTCGTCGGGCATTCGGGTCCCGACCCGGCGACGAGGCCCGGGTCGGTGTGTCTTCACCAAGGGAAGCACTCATTTTGACGCGTGTCAATTCCCGAGCTGCAACGTCCCTTGGCGCTCAGTCGAACAGTTCGATGGGTGCCAGCGATCACGGCGCGGGCTCGATGGACAGTCCGTAGCCGAGGCGGTAGAGCGGGTCCGCAGTTCCCGGCAGGCTTTCGTGTGCGTTCTCGATCGCCGCGGTCGATCGGGGGATCTCGACCGGAAGCAGACCCTGTGGCGGTGTCCCGCCGGTGAGGGCGCGCATCAGGGCTTCGTCGCTGACACCGAAGGTCACGGATAGGCCGGTGACACACTCGACGAGCGGGGTCAGGATGGCGGCCCTATCCAGTACGACGTCCACATGAAGGCGCGTGAGGGCCGCAATATTCCGAAGGCGGTATACGAGACCTGGTGGGAATTCCAGGCTTCCTTGGTGGAAGTAGTCTTCCAGGAACAGGTCGTCTCGTGGCTGGTAGGGGGCTTGGATGCGGATGATCGCGAGGTCGGACTGTGCCGGGTCGTCGACGACCGTCGCATGAGCGGCGACAACTTCTGGCGCGATGCTTTCGACGTAGATGCGCGGGGTGCCGCGCAGCGGCAGCAGCGAGTCGCGGTTCTCGAGAATCGTCACCGAACGGGATTGTGCCTCCAGGCCGGCTTGTCGGTTCGCTGCTGAGCCGACAACGGCCTCCGCGTGATCGGGGTCCACGTAGGGGTTGTCGAACAGGCCGAGCTGGTATTTCACGAGGAGCACGCGACGCACCGAATCATCGATCCGGGAGAGGTCCACGAGGCCGTCGCGAATCAGGGTGAGCAGCACGTCGGTGCATTCCTCTCCGCCGAACTGGTCGGCACCGGCGTCGAGGATTTTGAGCATCCGTCCGCTGGCGTCGAGGTGCTCGACTCCCCAGGCGCGAGCCGGCAGCACCTGGTCGCCGACGATGTTGTCGTTGACGAGCTCCCAGTCTGTGAGGATGACGCCGTCGTAACCGAGCTTGTGGCGGAGCAGGTCGGTGAGGATCTGACGGTTGTATCCGAAGCCGACTTCTTCGACCGGCTTTCCGTCGAGTTCGAGTCCGACCGGCATGCCGTAGTAGGGCATGATGCCGGCCGTGCCTGCTTCGATGGCTGCCAGGAAGGGCCGCAGATGGTTGTCGAACGCGCCCTCGGCGTACACCTGTTCGCGCCCGTACGGAAAGTGCGCGTCTTCCCCGTCCTTCTGCGGCCCGCCGCCCGGGAAGTGCTTCGTGACGCATGCCACGCTGTCGGCGCCGAGCTGGTCTCCCTGGAAGCCGGCCAGGTATGCCCGGGTGTAGTCGGCGACGCGTTCAGAGTCGGCGCCGAACGTCTGCAGCTGCCTGGCCCATCGCGGCTCGGTTGCCAGGTCGATCTGTGGGTGAAGAGCGGCACGGATCCCCACGGCGCGATACTCCTCGCCGGCGCGTCGGGCGAAGTCCTCGATGACGCGGGGGTCGTCGATCGCGGCGAGCCCGAGCGCGTCAGGCCACTGGGAGAACGGGCCCGCGGAGAACGCGACACCGCTGTTCTCGGTGAACGAATGACGCGGGTCGGTGGAGATGGTCACCGGGATCCCGTGCGGCGTCTGCTCGGCGAGAGCCTGCAACGCGTTGTTCCAGGCTGCCGCATCGCGCGCGGATTCCAGCTTGTGCACGTTGAAGTGATTGATGAACTTCTGACCGACCACCACGCTCGTCGGCGATTTGCTGATTCTGCCCGGTGTCTCCAGGAGCGTTCCGTCGGGTCCCGCTTCGATGACGGTCTGGAAGAGCAGGCCGACCTTCTCCTCGACCGAGAGGCGACCCAGCAGGTCTTCGACACGTTCGTGGGGAGTGCGGCGCGGGTCCTCGTACGGGTCCATGACGCCGTTTCCGTTCAGGTCACGGTAAGGCACGCCGTCGGAGCTCACCGCACGCGCTCCGTACGCATCTGCAGCGGAGGTCACGACACGCCTGTCGATGACGTGGCGGCGACATAGGGAGCGTCATCGGAGGTCGTGCCGACTCCGGGTAGCACGAGCCGGGGGATCACCTTCGACGCGCACAGTTCAGCGAACCACCGTGAGCTGAGCTTGGGCGTGCGTGCGAGCGTGTCGTAGTCCACGTGGATGATCCCGAATCGCGGCCCGTATCCGGCTGCCCATTCGAAGTTGTCCAGCAGCGACCACACGAGGTAGCCGGCGATGTTTGCCCCGCGGGTGTGCGCGCGGTGCGTGGCCTCGACGTGAGTGGCGATGTACTGCGCACGCGCTCGATCGATGACGAAGGAGCCCGCCTCCGAGGTGAGCACCTCGTCGGGGAACGCCGCACCGTTCTCCATGACCATGATGGGCAGGTCAGGGAACTCCGCGGAGAGTGCGACGAGATGGTCTTCGAGTCCACGCGGTTCGATGCCCCAGTCCATGCCGGTCCGCTCGAGGTCGTCGCGGCGAACGAACTCGATGCGCTCCGACCCGGGGAAGGCGGTGCCCCCGGCCTTCTCGTCCTCGGGTGTGAACCTCGAATCGTGCCGCACGTGCATCACTTCGTAGTAGTTCACCCCGAGCAGATCCAGCGGTTGGTGACAGATTTCCAAGTCTCCGGGCTGGACGAAGCTCCAGTCAGTGAAGGCCCGGGTGTCCTCGAGGAGGTCTGCGGGGTACGCGCCGCGCAGCATCGGGCCGGTGAACACCCGGTTCGCGACGGCGTCGAAACGTCGCGCGGCCTCGGCGTCGGCGTCGGCGGGGGAGTCGGCCTCGACTCGGAAGATGTTCAGCGCGACGGAAATTCGTGCATCGGGCCGGGTAACCGTGCGACGCAGGGCTTGCACCGCCAGCCCGTGGGAGAGGTTGAGGTGATGAGCAGCGATCAGCGCGTCGGCGTGGCTCGTCCCGCCGGGGGCGAACGCTCCACTGCCGTATCCCGAGAACGAGTTGTTCCAGGGCTCATTGTGGGTCGACCAGATGGCGACGCGGTCCCCGAGAGCGGCGCCGACGATCTCTGCGTACCTTTCAAAGGCGTACGCCGTCTCGCGTCCCCGCCAACCCCCGTACTTGTCCTCGAGAGCCTGCGGAAGGTCCCAATGGTTGAGGGTGACGATGGGCTCGATGCCGCGTGCGAGGAGGCCGTCGACGAGCTGTGAGTAGAACGAGAGACCGTCGTGATTGATGTGGCTCTCTCCGGAGGGCATGACTCGCGGCCACGAGATGGAGAACCGGTAGGCGCCGAGGTTCAGCTCGGACATCAATTCGAGGTCGGTGTCGGTGCGGTGGAAGTGGTCGGCAGCGACGTCACCGGTGGCACCGCCCTCGGTCTTTCCGGGCGTGTGGCTGAATGTGTCCCAGATGGACGGGCCGCGGCCGCCCTCGCGCGCTCCGCCCTCGATCTGGTAGGCCGCCGTCGCCGCTCCCAGGATGAAGCCGGGTGGGAAGGTGAGGTACCCGGACTGGACGAAGCCCTCGTACATTGATGCGTCCTCTCTTTGACGTCTGACGTTCGGTGAGTTGTACGTGGCCGCCGGGCTCACTGCTTCTCCTGGGAGAAGTAGTGAGCCCGGCTGTAGTTGTGTTGGCGCGGCACGATCCGCGCATGAAGGAGTGCAGTGCTCCGCACAGGAGCGAACGTGGTGCCACCGGGTTCGCCCGGAGCCATGCTTGTGTGCTTGACCACCGCACAGGGCTCGGGCTGCGGGCGCAGCGTCACCCCTTGATTCCGGATGAGACGTTCGATTGCACGAAGTACCGCTGGGCGAAGAAGAAGATGAGCAGCACCGGGATGATGTACATCACTGCCGCGGCCGCTTGAACAGTGGGGATGGCGTTGCCGTTGGGGTCCAGGTAGAAGGCGGTGATCGCCACGGCCAACGTCGTGCGGTCCAGATCCAGGAGCAGCGCCGGAGCGATGTAGTCACCCCAGGTCCAGGTGAAGGACAGCAGGAAAGACGTGATTAGGATCGGTCGCGACAAGGGCAGGAAGATCGTCGCGAAGATCCGGAACCAACCCGCGCCGTCGATGATCGCGGCGTCCTCCAACTCTTTGGGCAGCGAGGAGAAGTACTGACGGAACAGGAACACCATGTAGGGGGACGCGGCCAGCCCCCACAGCACCCAGGGCCAGTACGTGTTCAGCAGCCCGATGCGGGCGAACATGATGTACGTCGGAAGCAGCGTGAGGATCTGCGGAATCATCATCGTGGCCAGCACGATGAGGAAGAGGAAGTTCTTTCCGGGGGCGCGGAGCCGGGCGAACCCGAAGCCCACGGCGGCGCTGGACAGGGTGATGAGGACCGAGTACGTCGTCGCGAGGAACAGCGAGTTTCCGGCGTATCCGATGAAGTTCATATCGGTCAGCGCGTCGACGAAGTTGTTCCACTGCGGCTGTTCCGGGAGGATCTGGATCGGCAGCGACGCCCACTCCGCCGGCGTCTTCAGCGCGGCGAGCACGAGCCACAGGAACGGGCCGATGAAGAACGCGGTGAGCGCGAGGATGATGATGTAGGTCCACGCCCCGGGGCGCTTGCCCGATGAGGACCTGTTGGCCTTCCTCCGCTCGCGAGGGGACGGGGGTGTCAGCGTGGGGAACTCGGTGACCGAGTTTTCGGTGAGCGTCATCGGACGGCTCCTTCACGTTCGGCGTCGGCGTCGACTTCGTAGTAGACCCAGGACCTGCTGGAGCGCAGCAGGACGAGGGTGAGGCCGAGGATGATGAGGAAGAAGACCCACAGCATCGCGGAGCCGTAGCCGAACCGGCCGCTGAGGAAGAACTCCTGGTAGACCTGCACCATGTAGAGGGTGGTGCTGTCCGGCACGCCGCCGGCCTGCGAGATGCCGGCCGAGTTGGTCAGCAGCAGCGGCTGCACGAAGACCTGCAGGGCCACGATGACCCCGGTGACGAGCTGGAAGAAGAGGATCGGCGAGATCATCGGAATCGTGACGTGCCGGAAGACGGTCCAACGTCCGGCGCCGTCGACGATGGCCGCCTCTTCGAGCTCCTGCGGCACACCTTGGAGTGCGGCGAGCATGATAATCATGCCTCCGCCGAGGCCCCACAGCATCAGGATGATGAGGGAGTAGAAGACCATCGGGTCAACGAGCCAGCCGACCGGCGGGATGCCGACCAGACCGAGCATCGCGTTGAGGATCCCGGCGTCCTTATTGAACACCAACTTCCACATGATCGCCATGGCGACGACCGGGACCACGGAGGGCAGGAAGAAGATGGTCCGCCACAGCCCCACAGCCCTGAGCCGCCGGTTGATGATGACGGCGAGCCCGAGCGACCCGCCGACGGTGAGCGGCACGACGATGGCAGTGAATACCAGCGTCCTCACGAGTGCCGCCCACACGTCGGGGTCTTGGAACAGTTCGATGTAGTTGTCCAACCCCACCCACTTGTAGCGAGGTGAGACACCATCGAAGTTGGTCAGGCTCACGACGAACCCATACACCATGGGCGCTGCTGTGAGCAGCAAGAATCCCAACGCCCACGGTGCCACAAACGCGTAGAACGTCCGTTTGGGATACCGAGTCCACTTGCGAGCCATCAGTACTTCTCCTTTGCGGGCTCGGTCAGCCGAGCTGGTCCACGCCCTGCGCCAGGGACTCGTTCAGCTCATCGGTCAACTGAGCTCCTGCTTCCTCGACGGTCAGGTCTCCCTTGATGGCCTGCTGCAGGTACTTGTCGATCGTGTCCTGCAGGAGCTGGGCCGAGATGTACGGCGAGTCGGGCAGCGGCGCGGTGTACTGCAGCTGGTTCTGAACGACCTCGTACGCCTGCTTCTGGTACTCCTGCTCCTGCGGCAGCTTGTCGGCGAGCGACTTCAGTGAGGGAATGCCCCATCCGCTGGACGCGCGCTGCTCAGCGGGCTCCCCGCCCAGGAAGTACTCCATGAACTTCCAGGCAGCGTCCTTCGCATCCGACTGCTCCGGGATCCAGAGCCCCGCACCACCGAAGCTCATCGCGATGGGAGTGTCACCCATCGTGGGAGCCGGTGCAAAACGGACTGTCTTCATCGCGTCATCGGCGGCGAAGTTGCCGCCGAACCAGTAGCCGTCCTGGCTGATCGCCATCCGCCCCGCGGCGAAGGTGGAGTAGTCCGAACCGTCGGGAAGCGGGTTCAGCGAGGTGGGGCCGACGCCTGACTGGCCGTAGTCGACGAACCACT
Source organism: Microbacterium sp. ZXT2-5 (assembly GCF_055329545.1). Taxonomy (NCBI): domain Bacteria; kingdom Bacillati; phylum Actinomycetota; class Actinomycetes; order Micrococcales; family Microbacteriaceae; genus Microbacterium; species Microbacterium sp. ZXT2-5. The sequence continues at coordinate 178,100 of NZ_JBUZWD010000002.1, forward strand.
GCAGCGCCTTCTGCGCTTCGGGGGTCGTGAAATCGATTTCCGTCAGGTCGTCGTTGAACAGGCTCCCGCCCTGCTGCTCCACCATCGCCGCGAGCGGCCCGTAGAGGGTCCATGCCCATTCCATGCCGAGACCGTAGACCTCGGTGGTGCCGCCGTTGATGACGGACAGCTTCTTGGAGATTTCCAGCAGCTCGTCATAGCTGATGGCCTCGGTGTCGCTGAGGTAGGGGACTCCGGCCTTGTCGAACAGTGCCGTGTTGTACCACAGCGCGTTGTCCTGGCTCCAGTCCTTCACGATGCCGTAGATCGGTCCGGCGCCGCTGCGCTTTCCATCCCAGCGGAAGGCGTCGTTGACCGGCTGCAGGTCGTCCTCCGTGATCACGTCGCTCTTCTCGAGGTACGGGGTCAGGTCGGTCGCGAGGCCGCGCGCGTTGAAGTTCGCGCTGCCGACCGCGTTGTTGAACGCCACGTCCGGCGGGTTGCCGGAGGCGAGCATGGTGTTCAGGCGTGTCGGGTCCCAGGCGATGATGTTTACCTTGATGCCGGGGTTGTCTGCTTCGAAGGCGGCCTTCTGTTCGTCGCTCAAATCCTGAGCGCCCATCATGACGTCTAGCCTGATGTCCTCGGAACCGCCAGTGGAACCGCCGCCGGTGCAGCCGGCGAGAAGCGCGGATGCTGCGACGAATGTGCCAGTCGCGATGGCGATCCGTCGAACGCGGGACGCGCGCGTGGTCATGTTTACCTCCTTGTGAACATGGCGAAGCTCGTATGCAAGCCGCCCTTGGTGATTCGAAACCATACACCGAATCCGGAACAGATGCTACATTTTCAAACCAGTTGGCAGGTTCCCCGCTTGCAGATGACGAGAGGGGCCGGAGATGGGTAGTGTCACGAAGATGAGCGCAACCAAGAACAGCGGGGTCCGTGGGCCGTATGCGAAATCAGCCCAGCGCTCGAGCGACATCCTGGACGCGGCGACGACGGTGTTCGCCACGAACGGCTACCACGGCGGCTCGCTTCGCGACATCGCGCGGCAACTCGACGTCAGCCTGACGAGCATCGTGCATCACTTCGGCAGCAAGTACGAGCTCCTTGAAGCGGTGTTGGAACGTTCGGACAGGACGACGTCTGGGGATGAGGAGTTCGACTTCGATGCCGCGTGCGCCGATCGCGGCATCGTGTCCGCAACCCTCGAACGTGTGCGCAGCAGCGTCGAGCGGCCGGAGTTGCTTCGACTGTTCGCAATCCTGGCTGCAGAGTCCTCGGCGCCCGATCACCCGGCGCACGACTGGTTCACACTGCGTTACCAGCGCAAGGCTGCTGAGCTTGGGGCCGCCTTCGCGTACGACCAGGGCGCCGGTCGAATCGACCGTTCTCGCGACCCGCACACGCTGGCTCGGCTGCTCATCGCCGCGTGGGATGGCGTGCAGCTGCAGTGGCTCATCGACCCGTCGGCCGACATGGAGAAGCCGATGCGGCTGTTCTTCCAGTCGACCGTGCCTGAAGCTTTCGAGGGCCACGTGAGCGCGGCCGACTAGCTCCTCAGGGAGCCGGGCATTCACGACCGGGGGCTGGGCGCACGCGGGCCGGCTTTCCCCGATCCTCGGAGCGGTGGGGCGCGTTTGCGCGGCCGCAGCCACAAACTACGCCCGGGCCGGTGGCTGCTCGTGGAGCCAAATTGTGGCAGGCGTCTTGCGTTCGACGGCCAGGCACCGGCCAGTTGGCCTCAATCGCGCCTGGGAGCGAGCGGCCCTGTGGAGCCCGCGCCTCATTGGGGGGGTGACGCTCAGTGGGTAGGTGGCCGCCTCTGCGGCCAAGAGTGTCGCGAGTCGTGGAGGAGTGGAGGCGAGGTCCCGCACTGATCTCCTTACGGAAGCCCCGCTAATCGGGTCTGGCCCCCAACTGGCATCCGGAGCCCACTCCCATCGGCGTCCGGGGCGCGACGCCTTCTCGGGGGCCAGAAACGGGACCAGAAACTCCGCGCGAGACTCAGATTGAGCCCGCCTGCTCCCGTGCCGGCCGGTACACTGGATGCATGAGAACCGCGGAAATCCGCGGTATTCTGCGACAGCAGGATGGGGGAGTCGAGCCCCAGACGACTTTCAGTTGTTCTTGGTTCGAGTCCAGGTACCCCAGCAGTGAAGAAACCCCCGGATGACCGGGGGTTTCGTGTTTCGCCGCCTAGTGGTGCGGCATCGGTTGCCCCGGCTGCACAGGCCCGATCCGGTAGGGCCGCATCATCTCGTTGTCCTCGTGCTCGACGATGTGGCAATGCCACACGTACTGCCCGGGCGTGTCGAACGTGATCCGCAACCGGGTGACCTCACCGGGATACGAGATGACGGTGTCCTTGACGCCGCTCTCCCAGGGCTCGGCGGCCCTGGTGGTCCCGGGCACCAGCTGGACGGTCCCGGCTTCCTCGTCCACGATGATCGCCTGGCGGTCCACGACCTCGAAGGCGACTTCGTGCACGTGCACCGGATGCGCGTCGCCCGTGGCGTTGTACAGCTCCCAGATCTCCACGTCTCCGACGTCGGGGTTCTCGGTGATCTCATCCGCCCAGGCGTGCGAGGTGTACCCGGCAGGACCCGTAGCCGGGTCACCCGCCACCGTGCCGAGCAGGGCCTCCGCCGGCGCGTCGGGGAAGAACTCCGACATGCGCTCGATGAGCGCCAGCCGCCGGGTGACCGTCGCTGTGGGCGGCGGGGGCAGCGACGGCAGCTGGAGCCACCGGGGCGCAGTGGAGTGATCCGGCGAGCGGACCGGCCCGACGCGGAACTGCATGATCTGACCCGTCGTCTCGGGATCGGCCACGTCGAACGCGTCCGGCGCCTCCCCGCCGGAGAAGGGCTCGTCCGGCCCCACGTTGGCCAGCACGTGCGCGCCCTCGGGAGTGTTCGAGAAGTCGACGATCAGGTCGGCGCGCTCCGCGGGACTCATCAGCAGGCGACCGCCGTTCGTCGACGTCAGGTCGACGGGGGCGGCGAGAAGTCCGCCGTCGTTGCCGATCGCCCACACCTCGACGCCTGGGATCCCGCTGAAGTCGAGCACGAGGAATCGCGACTGGCACCCGTTGAGCACCCGGAAGCGGTAGCGGCACTGTTCGACCTCCAGGAACGGCCACGTGTTCCCGTTGACGATGATCGCGTTGCCGAAGAACTCCGGGTTCCAGATGGGCGAGATGTCGGAGTCCGGCAGGTACGGCCCGGCCACCCCGTCGAAGAACGCCCGGGTGTCGGGGTAGAACAGCGAGCCGTCGGAGTCGAAGGCCCTGTCCTGGATCGCAAGCGGGATCTCGCGGTACGGCTTGTTCGGCGGGAACTTGTCGCCCTCGCGGGGCGCGGGTCCCGGAAGCTCGGCTCGGGCGCCCGTTCGGGCATCGGTCACGGCGTCGTCGCCACCCGGCCCGCCGCGGAGGAGGAAGAATCCCGCCGGCCCCGCGTAGACGTTCAGCCGGGTCATCCCGAGCGCATGGTCGTGGTACCACGTCGTGGCCGCTCTGCCCGTGTTCGGATACTGGGACGTCGCCGATCCCGGTTCCCAGTGCGTGTCGAACCGCGCGGCGGCCTTGCTCGCGAAGAAGTCGTACCAGGTGCCCGTCGTCGCGTAGCCCTCGGGGATGTCCCCAGCGTCGGGCAGATACCAGGCCTCGGCGTACCCGTCGCTCTCGTCGCCGACGTCGATCGCGCCGTGGACGTGGGTGACGATGGGCACGGGGCCGGTGTATGGGCCGGGGGTGGCCTGGTGCATCGGCCGGGAATCGCGGCCGTCGACGCCGCCCGGCGGATTCGCCCAGTGCAGCGTCGGGTCGACGGGCAGGAGATGCGGAAGGTACGTCCCGTCCGCGCGGACGAGATCGTTGATCCAGGTGATGCGCGCCGGCCTGTCGACGCGTGCCTCGATCGTCAGCGACGGGGCGTTGTGGATGAGGAGCGGGTCGCGCCCCCGGCCGTCGACCGGTCCGTAACCCCACACCGTCGTCGCCGGCATGCCGGCCGGAAGGATCTGCTGCTCGAACTGCCGCACCGAGATCTCGTACACGTCGATGGGCTTCCCGCCGCGCCGGCTGATCGTCCCCGTGCGCGGCATCACCGGCGGGATCAGCAGTGCGGTGGCGTACTTCGTCACCGCGTGGGGATTTAGAGTGCCGCCCGGGATGGCGGCCGCCGCGACGGGTATGCGGAACGGCACCTCGCCGACCGTCCCGACGAAGAACAGGCCCAGGCCTGCCCCACCCGTGATCCGCAGGAAATCGCGCCGCGATACCGCGCCCATGCCCGTCTCCCTCCCCAGTGAGCAGGCGGACGTCACTCCGCGCTCACGGTACGCCCGCCGCGACGGCGGGGCAAGACATCCGGTTCGCGACCACCGCGGACGGCACCTACCGGGCATCGTCGGAGCGCCGTGCGACGAGGAGGGCCAGCTCGGTGCGCGATCGGAGACCGAGCTTGCTCAGGACGTTCGACACGTGGGTCTCGACCGTGCGCCGCGACACGCTGAGCGACTCGGCGATCTCGGGGTTGGTGGCGCCGGTGGCCACGAGTCCCGAGACGCGCTCCTCCGTGCGTGTGAGAGCCTCCCACCCGGACGTCGGTCGCGGCCGGCGCGGCGTGCGCACGGGAATCCCCGCACGACGGAATGCCGTCCTGGCCCGCGTGATCTCATGATCGGCTCCGGCTTCGCCGTACGACTGCAACGCCGCCTCCGCCAGCACGCGGCGCTCGTCGGCCCGGTGGGGGAGCACGCGCGCCGCCAGCTCGCTCGTGCGCGCATGCTGCATTCGCCGGGGCGTGCCCGCCAGCATCCGCGACGCCTCGACGAGCAGATCCGGCGATCCCGTCGCCCGCCCGCGCACGGCCAGAGCGGTCGCGCGAAGGTGGTCGACCCCGGGATTGCGGTCGGCGAGCGCGGTCAGCACGTCGAGCACCTCCTGAGCCTGTGCGAGCGCAGGCGTGCGCTGCGGGCCGTCGGCGTCCGCGACCACGCGCGCGACGTGGACGAGTTCCAGACCCAGCTCCGCGCAGTCCATCTGCATGTCGCCGTCGCGCAGCTCGCGCCAGCCCTCCCGCAGCACGCCGAAGGCTCGGCCGGCGTCGCGGCCGGCGTGCGCACGCTGGCTCAGGCCGGACCAGATCCAGCTCCGACCGCGTCCCGCCCACCGGGCCCGATCGGGTACCGGATCGAGAAGCCCCGCCCATTCCCCGGCCGCGTCGGGTCCGCTCCGGCGGGCCGCCACGCACGCCCGCAGTCCCAGGATGGGGCCGCTCATGCGCACATCCATCGACCCCACCATCGAGCCGTGCGCCTCGAGCTCGGCCCAGGTGTCCGACAGACTCCCGACCTGCGCGAGCACCTGTGCCCCGAACGCGTGCGCGGCGAGGACACCGGTGCGATACCCGAACTCCTCGGCCGCCCGGACGCTCCGCTGCAGCAGCTCGAGCACGTCGGAGGTGCGCCCGGCGTCGGTCAGCGCGAGCGCCAGCAGGGCGTGCGGGAACGCCTCGATGGATGCGAAGGTCAGATGCCTGTCGGCGACCGCCGTGGCCCGCGTGAGCAGGGCGGTGGCCTCGTCGAGGTCTCCGCGCACGTCGGCGATCTGCCCGCCCAGCGCGAGAGCGAGGGCCTCGGCGCCCGCGTTGCCGACCGCGGCCGCCATCGCGGCGCCCTCCCGGGCCAGGCGCGTCGCCCCGTCGAGGTCGCCCAGCATGAAGCGCGGCCATCCGGCGAAGGCGAGGTGCGCCGCGCGGTCGGCCGGCTCCAGCACCTCCGACGCGGCGTACCTCTCCGCCTCATCCCGCGCTTCGGCGTTGCGGTGCTCCTGCATCAGGGCGTGCGTGTACGTCGCCGACAGGCCCGCCAGCACGCCGGAGGGGACGTCGTGCCGCAGGGCGCTCTCGGCGAGTGCGCTCGCCTGCGCGGCGTGGCCGGCGCTCAGCTCCGCCCGGGCGAGGCCGGCGATGGCGCGCACGCTCAGCGGGTCACCCGGCGCGGTCTCCTCGACGACCCTGCCCCACAGCTCGGCGGCGGTGCCGGGCGCGCTCACCGCCGCGCCCTCGGCGAGGCGCAGCATCCACGACAGATCCTCCGGCGATGTCGTCGCCTGCAGGAGATGGGCGGCGACGGTGGCCGGCGCGACGTGCGCGGAATCCAGTCGGATCGCGAACTCGCGGCGGAGCTCCGCACGCACCGGGGCGGGCAGGTCGTGCAGCAGCACCTCCTGGATGAGCTGGTGCCGGAAGCCGAGCAGGTCTGCGCCCACCTCCTCCAGGAAACCGGCGGCGAACGCCTCTCGCAGCAACGGCACCAGCGCGCTCATCGGGCGGCCGACGACCACGCGCAGCTGCGTGACGGAGAACCGGGTGCCCAGCAGCGCGGCGGAGGTCAGCAGCTCACGCGTCGGCGTGCTCAGATGGCCGAGGTGGCGCATCATCACCGTCGCGAGCGACGGTGATGGGCCCACCGGCGCGTCGGTTCCCGCCTCGCCCCGGTCGTCGACGGTCACCGCGCCGTCGCGCAGGAGCGCCCTGATCATCTCGGTCAGGAACAGCGGGTTGCCGCCGGCCGTCTCGACATGGCGCTCGAGGAGGCTGCCGATCCGCCCGCCGGTCAGCCGCTCGGTGATCGCCGTGCACGTCTCGGGGGTGAGGGGGCCGAGCTCGACCGGCACGAGCAGGTCCCGTTCGCTGAGGATGTGCAAGAGGTGGTCGAGCTCGGGCGAGGTCTCGTGGCGGGCCTGCGTGCGCATCGAGCCGATGATCAGCAGCGGCAGCTGCCCCAGCGTCCGCGCCAGCCGCGCGAGGAGACGGAGCGAGGCGGCATCCGCCCACTGCAGGTCCTCGAGCACGATCACGGCCGGATTCGCCGCGGCGATGTCGATGAGCGACAGCAGCCTCTCTCCGATCGCGTGCTCGTTGTGGCGCGCGGCGAGGCGCCGGTCGCCGTCGGTCAGCATCGGCGTGAAGGCATCGAGCAGCAGCCCGAGGACGCGACGCCGGTCCATCGCATCGGCGGAGGCCCACAGCACGGTGTGGGTGCCAGGCATCCGCGCCATCGCCGCGCGGATCAGCGACGTCTTGCCGATGCCGCCCTCGCCGAACACCAGGACGACGCGTCCGGTCGCTCCGCGGCGGGCGGCGATCAGACGGGTGATCTCGGGCTCGCGACCGAGGAACACGGCGGCGGTCTCCCGCCCCGTCGCGGTCCTGCCGGTCGCCGAGCGCATGCACCGCCCCCCATCGCCCCCACAGCGAATCTCTGACACGCTTGCGGTGAGTCTAGGAGGCGGAGGGCGCCGTGTCGCGTGATCCCGCGTTGCCATATGCATCGCGCCTTGTCGCCGAGTGGCTGATCTCGCCCCGACCAGCGTCACCGCAGGCTGCCGGGCACGATGCTGTTCGCGGACATCTCGGGCTTCACCCGGCTGACCGAGCGGCTCGCACGGCGGGGCCGCATCGGCGCCGAGCTCATCAGCGACACCCTTGATCGCACCTTCGCCGCGCTGCTGGCACCGGCGTCGGAAGAGGGCGCCGACCTCATCAAGTGGGGCGGTGACGCCGTGCTGCTGCTGCTCCGCGGCGAGGCGCACACCGTCCGCGCCGCACGCGCCGCGCACCGGATGCGGACGGCCCTGCGCGACCTCGCGCGCGCCGACGAGGCGCAGCGGTCGGGATCGGCGCCGCTTCGCATGTCGATCGGCATCCACCGCTCCGACTCCGACTCCGGCGCCCCCGGCGCCGGCGGCTTCGACTTCTTCCTCGTGGGCGACCCGGCCAGTCACCGCGAGCTGATCGCCGCCGGCCCGGAGGTGAGCCACCTGGCGAAGGTGGAACAGGCCTGCGGGGCGGGGAGGATCCTGCTCAGCGCCGCCGCGGCCGCCGCGGTGCCGGAAGGCCTGCTCGGTGCGGGGGTGGCGGTCGACGGGTCCGAGGGGATCGGGCGGCTGCTGCGCTCGCCGCCACGACCGGAGGCGGCGCCGGCCGCGTCCGCCGGCCTCGACGCCGAGATCGCCGGCACGCCGGACGTCGCCGGCACGCTGCCCCCGGGCATCCGTGCGCACCTGCGCGCCGGAGCGGCAGAACCCGAGCACCGGCCCGTCACCGTCGGGTTCGTGCAGTTCTCGGGCACCGACGCGCTGCTGCGCGCCCGCGGCGCCGTGGACGCGACCGACGCGATCCACGAGGCGATCGTCGCCGTCCAGCGGGCGTGCCTCGACCACGGGGCCACGTTCTTCGAGTCGGACATCGCCGTGGACGGCGGCAAGGTCATGCTCACCGCGGGGGCGCCCCGCAGCGCCGGCCGCGACGGCGACCGGATGCTGCGCACCGCCCGCGCGATCGCCGACTTCCGGGGCACGCTGAGCATCCGGGTCGGAGTCAGCTCGGGCCACGTGTTCGCCGGAGATCTGGGTCCGTCGTGGCGTCGCACCTACTCGGTCAAGGGCGACGCCGTGAACCTGGCCGCGCGCCTGCTCGGCCGCGGCGGTCCCGGCCAGGTGGTCGCGACCGCACGGGTCATCGGCGAATCGAGCCGGGAGTTCGAGGCCGAGCCGCTGGCGCCCTTCACGGTGAAGGGGAGGCGCGCACCGGTGCACGCCGCGGTGGTCGGCGAAGTCCGCAGCGCGCAGCCGCAGGCGCTGACGCCGTTCGTCGGTCGCGACGCCGAGCTCGCGGCCTTGACCGCCGCGGTGTCGTCGGCGTCCGACGGCCGGGGATCGGTCGTCGACGTCGTGGGCGAGCCCGGGATCGGCAAGTCGCGTCTGGTCGCCGAGGCCGTCGCGACGAGCTCCGCCCGCGTGCTGGCCGTGGCCCCGAGCACGTACGACACCGAGACCGCGTACGCGGCGGCCGGGATGCTGCTGCGCCAGGTGCTCGGCGCCGGGGCGCACATCCTCCCCGACGACCTGGCGGCGATGCTGACACGCACCGTGGGCCGCGAGGCGCCTCACTTGGTGCCATGGCTTCCCCTGCTCGGCGCGACGCTCGATCTGGATCTGCCTGTCACACGCGAGGTCCACGAGCTGGAGGAACGGTTCCGTCGTGGCCGCATCGAGCAGGTCACCACCGAGTTCCTCACCGCGATCCTCGACCAGCCGGCCGTGCTCGTCGTGGAGGACGCGCACCTGATGGACGAAGCATCCGCTGCGCTCTTCCTCCGCCTGGAGGAAGAGGCGCCGCGACACCCCTGGTGCGTCATCGTGACGCGACGCGAGATCCCCTCCGGGCACGTCCCGCTGATCGGCGAAGACGACGATCGCCGGATCGAGCTGGGCGGAGTGGCACCGGAGGCGGCCCTCGAGCTGCTCGAGTCGGCGGTGGACGGCGCCCTCCCCAGCCGCCACACCCTCGCGGCCATGACCGACCGTGCCGCGGGCAACCCGCTGTTCCTCACCTCGCTCGCCGCCAGCGTCCACGTCGGCGATGTGACCGGCGACCTGCCCGTAACCGTCGAGGCGCTGCTGCTGGTCGACATCGACCGGCTCCCGCCCGGCGACCGCACGCTGCTGCGGCTCGCGGCGGTGCTCGGCGCGCGGTTCGATGCGGCCACGCTGGCGCAGGTGCACGCCGAGCCGGTGACCGCGGATGCCCTCGCCGACCGCCTTCGCGAGTTCGTGCGGGTGTCGGAGGGCGGCGAGCTCGAGTTCCGGCACGCGATGGTTCGCGACGTCGCCTACGCCGGGCTGCCCTTCCGCCTGCGCAGGCGGATGCACGAGCGCGTCGCGGTGACGCTCGAGGCCTCCGCGGGGACCGCGGCCGGCGCCGACCTGCTCAGCCTCCACTTCCATGAGGCCGGACTCTTCGACCGAGCCTGGTCGTACTCGCTGCGCGCCGGCGAGGAGGCCCGCGCGAAGTACGCCTTCGCCCAGGCCGCGGCGTTCTACGCCCGCGCGCTGGAGGCGGCGGCGCAGCTGCCCGAGCCGCCCGCGGAGCGCTCCGCGGCCGCGGTCGCCCTGGGCGAGTGCCTCGACATGTCGGGCGACTCCGCCGGTGCCCTCACCGCGCTGCGACGCGCGCGGCGCGATCTGCGCGATGACCCCGTCGCCACGGCCGACCTGCTGCACAAGGAGGCGCGCATCACGCTGCGCCTCGGGAGATACCGCGCCGCGCTGGCGCAGCTCACCCGCGCTATGCGCGTGCTGGACGGGGTCGACGGACGGGCGGCGGACGCCGTCCGCTCCCGCATCGCCACGTGGTACGGCTTCTGCCTCCACCTGCAGCATCGAGACGCGCAGGCGGTGCGCTGGGGCCGGCGCGCGGTCGAGTGGGCGGAGGCCTCGCACGACGAGGAGGTGCTCGCCAACGCGTGCAACGCCCTCCACCTGTCGTATGGAGCCTCGGCGCTTCACGAGGACCGCCCGTACGGGCAGCTCGCTCTGGACCTCTACATGCGCCTCGGCGACCTCAGCGGACAGACGCTCACTCTCAACAACCTCGCGATCGACGCGTACAACGCCGGCGACTGGAACGAAGCGATCGACGCCTTCGCCCGCGCGGCAGCCGGCTTCCACCGGCTCGGCGACGACGCCGACGAGGCGACCGCGCTGTACAACCGGGCGGACGTGCTGGTCGCGCAGGGGCGTCACCGGCAGGCGCTCGCCGCGCTCGCCGATGCACTTTACCTCGCGCGTCGTGTCGACGACGAGGAGCTGGTCGGTCTCGCGCTGCGCGAGCAGGCGCGCGCGCAGGCCGGCTCCGGAGATCGCGCACGGGCGTGGGGGTCGTTCGACCGCGCGCGGGCCGTGCTCTCGGGTCTGGACCTGGCCACGGAGGTGGCGCTGCTGGATGCCGCGTACGCGGAGGCGCTGGCAGCCGATGGACGACCCGCCGAGGCTCTCGACCTCGTGGACCGGACCATCGCCACCGCGGCGGGGAAGGCGCCGGACACGCTCGCCCGCCTGCATCGGGTACGGGCGCAGATCCTCGTGGGTCTGGGGCTCGTAGGACCGGCCGCGGCGGCGGCCCGGGAGGGTCTGCTGCTCAACACCGGGACGTACGGCGGATACGAGCCGGCGCTGCTGCGCCTCGCCCTCGCCGAGGCCACGGCGGACGAGAGGCTCCGCGCGGATGCCCGGCGGGTGCTGGACTCGCTCGGGGTGGTGGGCTGAGGGCGGCGCCTACTTGATGGTGCCGCGCACATCCCGCAGGAACAGCACCACGAGGCGGAGATCGCCGGCGTTGTCGCGGGCGCTCGCCGCGGTGTCGGTGCAGTACTCCTGCTCGTCGCCGATGACGCCCTTGGCGGGGCATGTCGCGGTCGTCTCGAGTGCGCCCGTGGCCGTCTGCGACCACTGCGCGCGGTACTGGGGCACGCCGCCCTGCCCGCACAGCGTCTTGTCGCACACGATGGTCATCTGGGCCGGGCTCGTGCGGGTGTAGAGCCCCTCCATGTCGGCGAGGAACTGCGTCACCAGGCCGCCGGGCCGGCATGCCGCGTCGGCCGGGCAGAGACCGAGCGAGAGCGCGACGCTGCCGGCCGCGCCGTTGGGCAGCGACAGGATGCCGCACATCGGTCGCGACGCGTCCACCGTCGTGCATCCGCTCCCGTCCGCCCCGGCGTCACCGCTCTTCAGCGCGGGGGACTGACCGTCGAGCAGGGTGAGCGTGAGGTCCACGGGGAACGAGGCGGTGGTCGCCTCGAGGACCGCCCTCTTGTAGGGGGCGCTGGCCGTGATCTGGATCGCGGCGGTGGCGGCGGAGTACGACGTGGTGATGGACACGTGCGAGGCGCCCGCCGGGATGGTGGCCTGCGCGACGCTGAGCTGACCGGGACCGGGGGCGGTGAGCGACACCGTCGTCGCGGTCGGATACGCCGCCGGTTCGGTCCCGTCCCACAGTGAGACCTCGACCACGAACGGCGTCCCGGCAGCGGCCAGCACCGCGGGGAGCGAGGCGCCCGGCACGCCCGTCAGCTGCGCCGCGATCGCCGGATCGGTGCGTGCCACCGCGGTCATCGACGTGGGCTTGGGCAGCGACGCACCGGACGCCGGCGCGGCGGGGACGAGCAGTGTCGCGAGCAGGAGCGCGGCGACGACGGCGACGAGCCGGCGCGCGGCCCGGATCGGGTGAGACGGCATGGCGCGGCTCCTCACACATCGGGTCCTCTCAGCCTCGCCTGCGCCGCGGCGGAAAAGATCCGTGAGATCACTGAGGTTTCGTCACGGCAGCTCCCGCATCCTTGCGGCATGGCGACCGAGTCTCGCGTGGGGACCGGCCCCGATCTGCCGCGCGCGACGCCGCGCGCGGCGACGCGACCGAGCCGTATCCCGGGTCGCACGGTGCTGCTCGTGGCATCCTTCGGGGCGCTCCTGGCGTTCCTCGATGCGACGATCGTGAACATCGCATTCCCGAGCATGCGCGAGGACTTCCCCGACGCATCGATCGGCACGATCTCGTGGGTGCTCAACGCGTACAACATCGTCTTCGCCTCCTTCATGATCGTCTTCGGCCGCCTCAGCGATGTGGTCGGCCGCCGGCGCCTGTACCTCGTGGGGGTCGGTCTCTTCACGCTGGCGTCGCTGGTGTGCGCCGTCGCGCCGAACGTAGGCCTGCTGGTCGCCGCGCGCGTGCTGCAGGCGCTCGGCGCCGCGATGCTCGTGCCCGCGTCGCTGGCCGTGGTGATCGAGGGCGCGCCGGCGGGGAGGCGCGCGCGGGCGGTGGGGCTGTGGGCGGCCGCCGCCGCCGTCGCCGCGGGTCTCGGCCCTCCCATCGGCGGCATCCTCGTCGAAGCCGGCGGCTGGCGCTGGGCGTTCTGGATCAACCTGCCGCTCGGCGTGCTGGCGTGGTGGCTCGGGCGGGGCCTCCTCGTCAACAGCCGGGCACCGGGCCGCCGGCGCACGCCCGATCTGCTCGGCGCCGTGCTTCTGGCGGGTTCTCTGGGGCTCATCACCCTCGCGATCATCAAGGGATCGGAGTGGGGCGCGTCCAGCATCGCGCTGTGGGCGACCGTCGTCGGCGCGGTCGTGCTGCTCGGCGCGTTCGTGCTCAGTTCGATGAGGCATCCGGTGCCCGTGCTGGATCTCGCGATGATGCGCAACCGGCCGTTCCTCGTGGCGAACATCGTCACGCTCGTCGCCGGTGTGGGCTTCTTCGCGTATCTGCTCAACAACGTGCTCTGGCTGCAGTACGTGTGGCAGTACTCGATCCTGGAAGCAGGCCTCGCGCTCGTGCCCGGCGCCGTCGTCGCCGCGGTCACCGCCGCGGCCCTCGAGCCGGTGGCCGCGCGGCTCGGCTATCGGTGGGTCATCGCCGCGGGGTTCGTCGTCTGGGCCCTCGGGTACGTCTGGTATCTCACCGTCGTCGACGTCACACCGGATTTCTGGGCGCAGTGGCTGCCCGGTCAGGTCATCAGCGGGATCGGCGTCGGCGCTACGCTGCCGCTGCTCGCGGCGGCCACCCTGGTGACGCAGCCCGGCGGGCGCTATGCGACGGCGTCCGCGGTCATCTCCAGCGCGCGCCAGATCGGCGGCACGATCGGCGTCGCCCTCCTCGTCGTGATCATCGGCGCGCCCACCGCGCTGACCATCGTGGACGACCTGCGAGACGGATGGCGGCTGTGCATCGCCTCGTTCGCGCTCGGCGCGGTGATCACCCTGTTCCTGGGGCGCGTGCGCGCCGCGGCGGAGGACCCCTCGACCGAGGCGATCGAGGGCTCACGGCTTCATGAGCCGGCCGCCGACACCGGAGTGCTCATGCGGCGCGCAGTGCCGCCGGTCGAGGAATCCCTCTTCGCGCGGCTGCCGGCCGCGGTGCGCGACCGGATCGAGCGGACCGCTCCGCAGCGAACGATTCCGGCGGGCGAATGGATGCTTCAGCAGGGCGACCCGGCATCGTCGATGTTCGTCCTGCTCGCCGGCCGCGCCGAGGTCGTCATCGGCGACCAGGTGGTCCGCGAGCTGGGACCGGGCGCCGTCGTCGGGGAGCTGGCGCTGCTGACGGGAGGCGTCCGCTCCGCGTCGATCCGGGCCCGGCGCGAGTGCCGCGTGCTGGAGGTGCCGCGTGCGGTGCTCGACGAGGCGATCGGCAACGATCCGGCCGCGCTGTCGGCCCTCGTCGCGGCGCTCGCCCGGCAGCTGACGGACGCCAGCCCGCCCACCGGTCGCCGCGCCTCCCGCCCCGGTCTCGTCGCCGTGGTCGGCGCAGGCCGAGGTGCCCCGGTGGAAGACATCGCCGAGCTCCTCCGCCACGGCCTGTCCGCCCACCTGCGCGTCGAGACGCTGCGCGGCCCGCACGTGCCGGAGGAGATCGACCGCGCGGAGCGGACCAACGAGCTGGTGCTCCTCGTCGCGGCGGCCGCGGACGGTGAATGGGTCGACAGGTGTCTGCGCGAGGCGGACGCGGCCGTGCTGGTGGCGGTGGCGGAGGACGCGCCGGAGGACGTGCCGCGCAGCGCGGCGAACCGGCCGGAGCTCGTGCTGGTCGCTGCGTCGCGCTCAGGGCTCGCGCGGGACGCCCGGCGTGCGTGGCTCGATGCCGTTGACCCGTGGCGATTCAGCGAGCTGACGCGCGACGACCTCACCGCGACCGGCCTGCCCACCGGGCTCCGCGGGCTCGTCGACCGCCTCGCGGGCAGGTCGCTGGCGATCGTGTGCGGCGGCGGGGGAGCGCGGGCGCTCAGCCACATCGGCGTCCTGCTCGAGCTCGAGGCGGCGGGCATCCGGATCGACCGCATCGCCGGCACCAGCATGGGAGCGGTGATCGCGGCGTCGTACGCGACCGGCGTCGACGCCGGCGAGGTCGCCGACGTGGCGTACCGGGAACTGGTCCGCAACGACCTGTTCAGCGACTACGGTTTGCCACGGACCTCACTGGTACGAGGCGGGCGCGTGCAGCGATCGCTCGTGCGATCGTACGGCGACTGGCGGATCGAGGAGCTCCCGCGCGGATTCCGCTGCGTCAGCACGGACCTCCTCGCCCGCACCGCCGTGGTGCACCGCAGCGGTCCCCTCGTCGAAGCGGTCAGGGCGACGTCGCGACTGCCGGTCGTGTTCACGCCGATCGTCAGTGACGGCCGGCTCCTGGTGGACGGCAGCGTGCTGGACAACCTGCCCGTGGACACCATGGTCGAGCGGGCCGAGGGGCCCGTCGTCGCGGTCAACATCTCGGCGAGCAGTCGCAGGCCGCCGTCGGAGCCGGGAGAGCCGCCCCGGCCGGTGCGCATCCCGCCCCTGGGCGAGACGATGATGCGCACCTTCATGATCAGCGGGGGAGACGCGGCACAGGCCCAGCGCCAGGGCGCGTGGGTCATCACACCCCACTCCATGGGAGTCGGCTTCCTGGAGTTCCACCAGTTCGATCGGCTGGTCGAGTCCGGGCGCGCCGCAGCGCGCGCGCTGCTCGACCAGACCGGAGGCGAGCTGTTCACCGCAGCGGGGCGCTGAGGGGGGGCCGCTTCCACACCGCGGGGGCCGGCGCAACCCCCTCGGGCACGGCGGGAGCGCGCGTAGCCTTCTGACGTGGTTCGACGGACGGCAGACGCATGAGCACACCTTCCGCCCTCGTCGCCGAGCGCTACCGGCTGGTCAAGATGCTGGGCGCGGGCGGCATGGGCATCGTGTGGCAGGCCTGGGACACCCGCCTGCGGCGGCCGGTCGCGCTGAAGATGCTGCGCACGCAGCCCGAGCTGACCGATGAGGAGCGTCAGATCGCCACCGACCGCGCCATGCGCGAGGCGCAGATCACGGCCGGGCTGCACCACCCGCACGCCGTGACGGTGTACGACGTCGTGGAGCACGACGACCAGCCCTGCATCGTCATGCAGCTCCTCGAATCGACTCCGCTCTCCGAGCTGCTTCGTGAACGGGGCGCGTTCCCGCCCGATGAGACGGCACGGATCGGCGCGCAGGTCGCGTCTGCACTGGCGGCAGCCCACCGGCTCAAGATCGTCCACCGTGATGTGAAGCCCGGCAACATCCTCATCACGGCGGACGGGTCCGCGATGATCAGCGATTTCGGGATCTCGCATGCCCTGGGCGATGCGACCATCACCGCGACGGGCATGATCCACGGCACCCCCGCCTACCTCGCGCCGGAGGTCGCGCGCGGGCTGCCCACCAATTTCGCCTCCGATGTGTTCTCGCTCGGGTCGACGCTCTACGCCGTCGTAGAGGGTGAGCCGCCCTTCGGCACCGACCGGAACTCCATCGCGCTCCTGCACCGGGTCGCCCGCGGCGGCTATCCGGCGCCGCGGCGCGCGGGGCCGTTGGCGCCGCTGTTGCGCAAGATGCTCGCGGCGCAGCCCAAGCGCCGGCCGTCGATGGAGTCCGTCGCCGACGCGCTCGCTGACATCGGGGGCGAGGAGGGCGCCGGCGAGCGCGGTGCCGCGGCAGGACTCGTCGCCCTGGGCTTCGACGCCCCCACCGTCGGCCAGCCCGTGCCGGAGGCGGAGACCGAGCTGCCGGTGGTGGAGACCGTGGCGCCGGAGGCGGAGACCGTGGCGCCGGCGGATCCGGGCCCGGCCACGCCGCCGACGGAGCGACTGCCCACAGGCGCGACCGTTCCCATCGATGAGGCCACTGCGCGCGACGTGCACGCCGCCGAGACGGAGCGTCTCGCACCCGCGGCCGCCGGCGCATCCGCCGCGGTCTCCGAGCATCCGACGGTGCCCGCGGAGGGCGACCGGGCGACGGCACCTGGGACCACCCGGCGCCGCGCGGGTGTCATCGCAGGCGTCCTGGCGCTGCTGGTCGCCGTGGGCCTCGGCGCCGCTTTCCTCTTCGCGTCGGTGCAGGGCGACCCGGGCGTCGCGGATCCGGCCACGTCGGAGACGGCCGACGCCGATCCTGCTCCGACCTCCGAGCCGGAGACCGAGTCGCCCGCGGCATCGACGCCGCAGTCGACCGCGCCGCCGCCGGAGGAACAGCCCGAGCCCACGCCGGCCCCGGTGACCCCCGAGCAGCGGGTCGTCGACACCATCGCGGGGTACTACGCCCTGATGCCGGAGGACCGCGAGAGCGCCTGGCCGCTGATGACCGCCGACTATCAGGAGAACCACGCAGGCGGACGCGACGGATACGAGGCCTTCTGGTCCCAGGTCGCCGATCTCACGGTCACGGATGTCAGCGCCTCGGGGCCCGACAGCGGACAGGCGACCCTCACCTACACCTTCCGCGACGGCCGGGTCGTGGAGGAGGTGACCGCCTACCGCTTCCAGGACGAGGGAGGTGTCCTCAAGATCGCGGCCAGCGACGTGATCAGCAGCCGGGACCTCTGAAGCGGCTCGCCCGCGGCAGCACTCCCGCCGGCTGATCAGGCGCCGTCGTCGGCGATGACCTCGGCCGCGGCATCCGTCCCCAGTGCGCGGTAGTCGGGATCGTCGTCGCTGTGCAGCAGGAGCATGAGCACGACCGCGGCGGCCCACGCCCTCGCGCGGCGCCAGGTGGCGGCGTCGTAGCGGCCGCCGGTGGCCGCGCGGAAGCGTGCGCGACCGCCGGCGTCGAAGGCGAGCCACGCCACGGCGAGGTCGTAGGCCGGATCGCCCGCCGTCACATCGCCGAAGTCGATGATCCCCGCCAGTCCGCCGTCGTGCGACACGAGGTTGCCCGGGTGCAGGTCGCCGTGGATCCACACCGGTGCACGGCTCCACGCGGCCGCCGAGAGCCCCGCGTGCCACGCGTCCTCCAGCAGCTCCGCGGTGGCGGGATCGATCGCCTCGGCGTCGCGCAGTGCCCCGAGCCGATCGCGGAACGCCGGGGCCCGGGTCGCGAGCGCCTGACCGCGGACGGGGTTCACTGGGTGACCCTCGGGAGCCTCGATGTGGAGCGCGCGGAGCGCCGCCGCGAGCGGCTCCGCCCAGCCGTGACGGGCACGGCGGGGCACGTCGATGCCGCGATCGCCGTCGATCCACGGCACGACCGACCACGCCCACGGGAACCCCGCCGCCGGGGTGCCGGCGACGACCGGCGCGGGCACGCGCACCCCGACGAGGGTGAGGCGCTCCGCCATGTCCGGCAGCACGAGCTGCTCGTGGAGCACGAGCGGGGCGGCGAGCGCCCGCCGGGGGAGCCGCACCGCGTAGCGCTCGCCCAGGCGCCAGACCTCGCTGTCCCAGCCCTCGGCGACCTTGACCAGCGGCAGGTCAGGGGCATCGGGGACGGCGCCGGTGGCCTGGGCGGCCAGCAGCTGCCGGATCAGGTGCTCATCGATGCGGACCTCTGCGGCGGGCTTGTCGGGCACCCGTCGAGAATATCCGGTTGTGTTCATGTGGGAATGTGTTGTATCGTGTGGGAATTCCCACTGGAGGGTTGCACGACATGTACGCGACGGAGCGCCACGAGCAGATCGAACTGCTGCTGGCCGCGCAGGGGCGTGTCAGTGTCGTCGACCTCGCCGAGCGCTTCGACGTCACGACCGAGACGATCCGCCGCGACCTCGATCACCTCGAGTCCACGGGGGCCCTCCGCCGCGTGCACGGGGGAGCAGTCGGTCGCGAGCGCGCCAGCACCCGTGAGCCCTCCCTCGCCGAGCGCGAGCAGCGCCATGGCAGCGCCAAGGCCGCCATCGCCCGTCGCGCACTGGACGCCCTCGGCCCCGACTTCAGCGGCTCGGTCTTCCTCGACGCCGGCACGACGACGGGCGCCGTCGCGGCGGCGCTGGCACCGCGCCTGTCCGGCGCCCGCATCGAGGTGGTCACGCACTCCCTCGCCCTCGGGCACGCCCTCGCGGCTGTTCCGGGGTCATCGCTGTCGCTCATCGGCGGTCGCGTCCGCGGGCTCACCGCCGCCGCCGTCGGCGCCGACACGGTGGGTGCGATCGGGTTCCTCCGCCCGGACGTCGCCTTCATCGGCACCAACGGCGTGTCCGCCGGCTTCGGCCTGAGCACGCCGGACCCGGACGAGGCCGCCGTGAAGCGGGCGATCGTGCGGGCGGCGCAGCGCGTCGTGGTCGTCGCCGACGCCGACAAGCTGGGCGCGGAGCTCCTCGTCGGATTCGCGCCGCTGTCGGACGTCGACGTGCTGGTGACGGATGCCGCACCCGACGCCGAACTCGCCGCCGCGCTCGCGGAGGCCGAAGTGGAGGTCTGGCTCACATGATCGTCACGCTCACCGCCAACCCTTCGCTCGATCGCACGGTCACCCTCCCGGCGCCCCTGCAGATCGGCGACGTGCAGAGCGCCCTCTCGGCGCGGGAGGACGCCGGCGGCAAGGGGATCAACGTGGCCCGCGTCGTCACCGCTGCGGGGGAGGAATGCCGCGCTGTGCTGCCGCTGGCGCCCGGCGACCCGTTCGAGGCCGCGCTGGCCGGAGCGGGCGTGGACGCGCGCCGGGTGCCGATCACCGGACGCGTGCGGGCCAACATCGCCATCACCGACCCGGCCGGGGTCACCACCAAGCTCAACCTGCCCGGCGCCGAGCTGTCGGCCGCCGATGCGGCCGCCGTCGTGGACGAGGTCGTCGCCGTGTCCGCCGGCGCGCGCTGGCTGGTCCTGGCGGGCTCGCTCCCGCCGGGGGCGCCGGACGACTTCTACGTCCGGCTGATCCGCGCCGTCCGCAATGCGCACGGCGACGCAGCGCCGCTCATCGCGGTCGACACCTCCGGCGCGGCCCTCGCCGCCGTGGTCGCCGCCGGAGCGCCCGACCTCATCAAGCCCAACGACGACGAACTGGCCGAGCTCGCGGGCATCGCGCCGGCAGCCGCCGACGTCCGTGCCGTCGTCGAGGTCGCACGATCGCTCGTCCCGTCCCGTGTCGGAGCCGCACTGGTCACGCTCGGCTCGCGCGGCGCCGTACTCGTCCGCTCCGACGGCGCGTGGGCGGCGACCCCGCCGCCCATCCGGGTGGTGAGCACGGTCGGCGCCGGCGACAGCTCGCTGGCAG
This sequence comes from Microbacterium sp. ZXT2-5, assembly GCF_055329545.1. NCBI lineage: Bacteria > Bacillati > Actinomycetota > Actinomycetes > Micrococcales > Microbacteriaceae > Microbacterium > Microbacterium sp. ZXT2-5. The sequence goes on from NZ_JBUZWD010000002.1 coordinate 197,907, forward strand.
GCTTCGTCCTCGCCCACAGCCGCGGCGCCCATCCCGACGAGTGCCTGCGCCTGGCTGTCCGCTACGGCGCCGCCGCGGCATCCCTCCCCGGCACCCAGGCGCCCAGCCCCGCAGACCTTCCCCCCGGCGACGTGCCCGTCACCCGCCTCACCTGAACCACCACCACACCCGACCGCAGGAGGTCACCGTGTCCGACACCATCACGACAGGCCTGGTGAGCCTGGACGCCCCTCTGGGGGCCGACAAGTCCGCCGTCATCCGCTCGCTCGCCGCGCGCGTGGTCGCGCAGGGTCGCGCGACCGACGCCGAGGCGCTGTTCGACGACGCCTGGGCGCGCGAGCAGAAGGACGAGACCGGCCTTCCGGGCGGCATCGCCATCCCGCACGCGAAGAGCGCCGCCGTCACGACGCCGTCGCTCGCCTTCGCGCGGCTGAAGCCGGGCGTGGACTTCGGCGCCCCGGACGGCGCCGCAGACCTCGTCTTCCTGATCGCCGCGCCCGCGGACGCCGCGGAGGCGCACCTCGCGGTGCTCTCCAAGCTCGCGCGCAGCCTCATGCAGGAGGACTTCACCTCGGGTCTGCGGGCCGCGAAGACCGACGAGGAGGTCGTCGCGATCGTGCAGGCGGCGATCGGCGAGGGCGGCGCCGCACCGGCGGCCGCGCCCGTCGCGGCGACCGCCCCGGCGGCAGCCGCCCCGGCCCCGGCGCCCGCCGCGGGGTCCGACATCGACGGCCGTCCCGCACGGATCGTCGCCGTGACGGCGTGCGCCACCGGCATCGCGCACACCTTCATGGCCGCCGACGCGCTGACCGCGGCGGGCAAGAAGGCGGGCGTCGATCTCGTCGTCGAGCCGCAGGGCTCCAGCGGCTACCAGGCGCTGCCCGGCGATGTCATCCGCGACGCCGACGCGGTGATCTTCGCCACGGACGTGGACGTGCGCGAGCCGCAGCGCTTCGCGGGCAAGCCCGTCGTCCGCGCGGGCGTCAAGCGGGGCATCGAGCAGCCCGGCCGGCTCATCGCCGAGGCGGTGGCCGCGGCCAAGGACCCCACGGCGACGCGCGTGGGCGGCGAGGCGGCCGCGGCGACGGCCGCTCCTGCCGAGACGATGTCGTGGGGCGCCCGCATCCAGCGCATCCTCCTCACCGGCGTCAGCTACATGATCCCCTTCGTCGCCGGCGGCGGCCTGCTCATCGCGCTGGGCTTCCTCCTGGGCGGCTACAACGTCACCGACAACGCCGCGAACGTCATCGTGCAGAACTCGCTGTGGGATCTGCCGACCGAGGAGATCACCTCGAACTACGGACCGCTCGGCCAGTACCTCGGCTCGGTGTTCTTCATGATCGGAAGCACCTCGATGGGCTTCCTCGTGTCGGCGCTCGCGGGCTACATCGCCTTCGCGATCGCCGACCGCCCGGGCATCGCGCCCGGCTTCGTCGCCGGCGCGGTCGCCGTGCTCATGAACGCCGGCTTCATCGGCGGCATCGTGGGCGGACTGCTCGCCGGAGTCACGGCATGGTGGATCGGATCGTGGCGCGTGCCCCGCTGGCTCCGCGGGCTCATGCCGGTCGTCATCATCCCGCTCCTCGCCTCGATCGTGGCATCCGGGCTGATGATCCTGTTCCTGGGACGCCCCATCGCGACGCTGATGGAGTGGCTGAACGTCTGGCTGACCGATCTCGCCGGCACGGCGGGCATCGTGGTCGTGGGCGTCATCCTCGGACTCATGATGTGCTTCGACCTCGGCGGTCCGATCAACAAGGTCGCGTACGCCTTCGCTGTGGCGGGGCTCGCCGCCGGGTCGCCCGAGAACCCGACGCCGTACTACATCATGGCCGCCGTGATGGCCGCGGGGATGGTGCCGCCGCTCGCGATGGCGCTCGCCTCGACCGTCCTCGCACGCAACCTGTTCCCGCCCGTCGAGCGGGAGAACGGCAAGGCGGCGTGGCTCCTCGGCGCGGCGTTCATCAGCGAGGGCGCCATCCCCTTCGCCGCCGCGGATCCGCTGCGCGTCATCCCCGCCTCCATGGTGGGCGGCGCGGTGACCGGCGCGCTGAGCATGGCGTTCGCGGTGCAGTCGCTCGCCCCGCACGGCGGCGTGTTCGTGCTGTTCGCGATCAATCCCATCTGGGGCTTCCTGGTGGCGATCGCCGCCGGAACCGTGGTGACCGCCCTCATCGTCGTCGCCCTCAAGAGGTGGGTGGGCCGCAAGGAGCTCGAAGAGGCCGAGGCGCCCGACACGGCCGTACCCGTGGCGGCCTGAGGCCTCCTCAGACAGAATCGGAAAGTCGGCCGGTCGAGGTCCGACGCAGACAGGAGAGAACCATGGCAGAACGTCAGGCCACCATCGCCAGCAGCTCGGGGCTGCACGCGCGCCCCGCGAAGCTCTTCGTGCAGGCGGTGCAGGCGCAGTCCGTCCCCGTCACGATCGCCGTCGACGGCGGCCCCGACCTGAACGCGGGCAGCATCCTGTCGCTCATGGGCCTGGGTGCATCGCAGGGGACGGTCGTGACGCTCAAGGCCGAGGGGGACGGCGCCGACGAGGCTCTCGACGCGCTCGTCGCACTCCTGGAGACCGACCTCGACGCCCAGTAGAGAACCGCTCCGGCCCGAGGCCGGGAAGACGTGACGACGGATGCCGCGGGTCGAAGCCGCTGCGGCATCCGTCGTCCGCGTCCGGGGAGCGTCAGATGTCGGTGCTCTGACCGGGGTCGAGCACGACGAGCTCGCCGCCGCCCTGCTCGGCCGCCCACCGCAGCCGGGACCTTCCCATGTCGCGTCCGGCCACGGACAGCGTCATGTCGTGCGTGCCGAACACCCGCCGCGGGGCCACCGCGAGCACGAAGTCCATGGCCTCGCCGATCTTGAGCCACGGCGCGCCCACGGGGGAGGCGAGAAGCTTCACGTCGCGGCCATCGGGGACGGCGTAGGAGTCGCCGGGGTAGTAGAACTGGTCGTTCACGAGCACGCCGACGTTGTCGACCACGGGGATCGTCTCGTGGATCACCGCGTGCCTGCCGCCGAAGAACTCGAGGCGGAACGGGTCGGCCTCCACGACGTCACCGGGGTGCACGATCGTGATGTCGTACCCCGCGGCGGCCCTCGCCACCCCCTCGGGGCCGTAGATCGGGACGCCGGGCGAGGTCGCCAGGATCCGGTCCAGGTGGTCCGGCGTCCAGTGGTCGGGGTGCTCGTGGGTGAGGACGACCGCCACGACGGGTTCGAGCTCGCCCAGGGGCGCGGTGAAGGATCCGGGGTCGATGATGAGCGTCCGTCCGGCGTCCACGAGGGTGACGGTCGCGTGCTCGAACTTGGTGACTCGCATGCGTCGAGTCAACCGCCACCCGCCCACCGGAGCAAGCGCGACCCGAGGGCGGGGCCGCCGGCGGCACCGATTTGGAGAGGGAATGCGCGCCGTGGCATAATCGAACGGTTGCCTGAACGGCCCCATCGTATAGCGGCCTAGTACGCCGCCCTCTCACGGCGGTAACGCGGGTTCGAATCCCGCTGGGGTCACCAGTCGGGCAACACCGTCGCAGTTCAGCTGCGGCACGCTGTACGGCCCCATCGTATAGCGGCCTAGTACGCCGCCCTCTCACGGCGGTAACGCGGGTTCGAATCCCGCTGGGGTCACCACGGCGAAGAGCCCCCGGTCCATGCGGACCGGGGGCTCTTCTCATCATCGCCTCAGCCGGGCTGACGCGGGCGTGTCACTGCGGGCGATCCTCGTGCGCCTCCGCCGCGGATGCCGGCGTCGGGGTCGACCCGTCGGCGGTGCGCGACTGCCTCCGCCGGCCGCGGACCAGGTGCACGATGCCCCAGACGAGGAGCGCCGCGAACGCGGCGACGGCCAGCCACGGGATCAGGAACCCGATGGCCACGACGATGCCGTTCAGCGTCGCGACGAGCCCGTTCCACCCGGCCGCGAGCCCGTCGCCGAAGCCGGCGGGGTCTGCGGCGACGATGTCGACCTCGGGCACCACCGTCACCGACAGCGTGGACATGGCGACCTGGTCGTCCAGCATCTCGAGCTGCTGCTGGTACGACTCCAGCTGCGCCTGGCGCTCCGAAAGGGCGGACTCCGCGGTGAGGAGGTCGGCGACCGTCTCCGCCTGCGCCATGAGGTCGGTGAGGCGATCGACGGAGGCCTGCGCCGCGTCGATTCGCGCCTGCAGGTCGACCGTCTGCTCCGTGACGTCCTGGCGATCGACGCTCGACGCGGTCACCTCGCCGACATCGTCCAGCTCGCCGATGACGCTCGCCAGCTCGTCGGCGGGCACCCGGACGGTGATCCACGCCCCGTCGGTCGGCACCGGATAAGGGTACGGATACGAGCTGTCGTAGACGACCCCGCCTTCCATGGGTTCGAGGGGCTGGACGCTGCCGTCACGGCCCACGCTCATCGACTCGACGTAGCCGCCGTGGGCGACCGCCGAATTGCCGATGGACCGCGCGGCGGCATCGGCATCGTCGACCTCGACGGTGGCCGTCGCCGTGGTGATGATGTCGCGCTCGGACTGCGCGACGCCGGAGGCATCGTCGGAGGCGCCCGGCGCAGTGGTGAGCCCTTCCGGCCCGCGCGACTCCTCCGCGGGGTCGTCGAATCCCGCGCCGCCGCCGTCGGAGTCGGCGGGGGCGAGCGGAGCGACGGCGGACTGGTCCGAGGCGCCGCCGACTCCGCCCACGAGCTGACCCACCGACGGCGCGATCACCGCCGCGACGACGATGACCGCGGCCGCGGCGCCGCCCGCCACCCACAGCCGGCTCCGGCGGCGACCGCGCGCCGAGCGCTGGGATCGCTCGCGGGCGATGTCGGAGAAGAGCGCGTCCTCGATCTCGTCGATGCGCTCGTCGCTCAGTTCGGGGAGGGGCGCCGGGGTGCCGGCGGCCGGGTGCTGGGTGCTCATGTGCTCTCCTTCACGACAGTCCGCAGTCGGGTGCGGATGCGGGAGAGACGATTGCGGACCACACCGTGCGCGACCCCGAGCTCGTCGGCGGCAGCCTGATACGCGTAACCCTCCGTGGCGCAGAGCCGGAAGATCGCGCGGTCGAGCTCGCCGAGGCCGGCGACCTCCTTCAGGATCGCCTCGGCGAGCCGCTCGTCGATCACCTGCTGCTCGACGTCCACCGTCGCCGGCAGGCTCTCGTCAGCGGGCGCCGCGGTGTGCTCGCGGTCGCGCCGCTGCCGTCGGACGCGGTTGGCGGATTGGAATCGGCAGATGGTCGCGAGCCACGGCAGCAGCGACTCGCCCGCGAGGTCGAAGCCCGGCAGTTTCCGCCAGGCGACGAGGAACGTCTCCTGCGTGACCTCCTCGGCATCGGCGGGGTTGCCGACCAGACCGTGTGCGAGCCAGTACACCGGACGCACATAGGCGCGGTACAGCGCGCGGAATGCGCGCTCGCTCCCACCCGCGGCCAGCGCCACGAGCTCGGCGTCGCCGGCCGGAATCTCGCCTTCCATCCCCATCCTCCGCATTGTCTCTCACCGTGTCAGTGTCCGCACCGGTCGGATCGTCTCGCCCGCGGGGGAGAGCCCCTCGTCAGGCTGTATCCTTGGGCGAGCGAGAGGGAGTATCCCGTCATCGCGCATCCGTCATCACGGGTCCCGACAGTGCGACCCCGGGTGTGCACCGCGGGCCAGGCGGCCGGCGGGGGAGAGACTTTCGGCGTCGACCGACCCCTCGTCTTCTTCCCCTCCCGTTCGGAAAGGCCCTGAATGGACCTCGTTCTCCCCCTGTGGTTCGAGATCGGATCCCTCGTGATCCTCTCGCTCATCCTCCTGGCGGACCTCCTGCTCATCCTGAAGCGGCCGCACATCCCGTCGACCCGGGAGTCGACGCTGTGGGTGATCTTCTACGTGACCCTCGCCCTCCTCTTCGCGGGCGTCATGTGGGTCATCGCCGGGCCCGAGTACGCCGGGCAGTTCGTCGCCGGATGGCTGACCGAGTACAGCCTCTCGATCGACAACCTCTTCGTCTTCGTGCTCATCATGAGCCAGTTCGCGGTGCCGCGCCGCTACCAGCAGGAAGTCCTGATGGTCGGCATCATCATCGCCCTCGTCCTCCGCGGGATCTTCATCCTCGTGGGGGCCGCCGTCATCGAGCAGTTCAGCTGGGTGTTCTACATCTTCGGCGCGTTCCTCGTCTGGACCGCCTGGCGTCAGGCGTTCCCCGGCGGCGCCCACGACGACGAGGTCAAGCAGGAGGCGTTCGTCGTCCGCATGCTGCGCCGCACCATCGACATCAGCGACCACTACGACGGGGCGAAGATCCGCACCGTCGTCGACGGCAAGAAGATGTGGACGCCGATGATCATCGTCTTCGCGGCGATCGGCGTGACCGACCTGCTGTTCGCGATCGACTCGATCCCGGCGATCTTCGGCATCACGCAGAGCGCGTTCATCGTCTTCACCGCGAACATCTTCGCCCTCATGGGCCTGCGGCAGCTGTACTTCCTCCTCGGGGACCTCCTGGACCGGCTGCGCTACCTCCACTACGGCATCGCCTTCATCCTCGCCTTCATCGGCCTCAAGCTCGTCTTCCACGCCATGCACGTCAACGAGCTGCCGTTCATCAACAACGGCGAGCACATCGAGTGGGCTCCCGAGATCTCGACCTGGATGTCGCTGGCCGTGATCGTGCTGTCGATGGCCGTCGCGACCGTGGCGAGCCTGGTGGCCTCGGCGCGCGAGCGGCGGCGTGCGGTCGAAGATGCCCCGGCTCCCCGCGCGAGCGACAACCACGGCTGACCTCCCGCCGACCCCGTTGCCCGCCCGTGGACGCGGTGCGATACTGCGTCCATGGGCAGCGGGGGGATCCCCCGTGAGGGGGCACTCGAGGCGGAGCTGTCCGCCCTGAGGACGCGCGCCTACGGCGTCGACGCCGACATCGACTCCGACCCCGCGGCTCTGGCGCGTCTGGCCGAGCTCGAGCAGCTGCACGCGGCGGCGACCTCGGCCGGACACGAGCCGGAGCCGCTCACCCGCGGCGCCGAGCCCCCGTCCCCGCCATCCGGCGACCTGCGCGGCCCCGGTGCGCGCGCCTGGTGGCGCCGGACCCGCGGCGGTGCCCTCGCGGCGGGCGCGGCGATGACGCTCGCGGCCGTCCTCGCGGTCCTGGGCTGGATGTGGTGGACGGCGCCGCGTCCGGACGCGACGCTGCAGCGGACGGATGCCGCACCGAGCGAACAGGTGCTGCGCCTGGCGGACTATGCGCGCCGCCAGCTGGTCATGAAGTCGACGCTGCGCGCGTTCCAGCCGGTCCTGGGGCTGGAGGTCTGGTCGGCGCAGAGCACGTTCGGCAGCACCTGTCTGCTGATCTTCGAGCCCGCCAGCGACGAGCTGCTCGCGATCGGGTGCGCCCCCGCGCCCGCCGAGCCGATCGCCGAGATCTACGACGTCCCCGTGGAGTGGAATGAGGAGTGGGTGGACCGCTTCCCCACCGGCACGGTGGTGCGCTTCATGAAGCACGGCGACGCCGTCGACGTCTGGATCCACGAGGGTGCGGTCCCCGCCGTGCCGCCCGCCCCATGACGACTCCCGTGACGCCGCCGAGCGGGTCGGCGGCGCGGCGGTGGTACCCTGGGCACGTGCGGATCGCTCGCCTTCTCCTTAGCGGCCGCGACGAGTCCTAGTTCCCAGGCCTCCCTCGTCGCGGAGTTCGTCGCGGGCCCCACCCCATGCGGGCACAGTCCCCAGAGGAGAACGACAGAGCAATGAGCATGACCGATGCGTCCCGTATCGCCGACATCCCCGAGCGTCCTCGCACGCTGGCCGAGAAGGTCTGGGACGACCACGTCGTCGTCCGAGGCGATGACGGTCAACCGGATCTGATCTACATCGACCTGCACCTCGTCCACGAGGTGACCAGCCCGCAGGCCTTCGACGGACTGCGAGCCGAGGGCCGGCCCGTGCGCCGGCTCGACCTCACGATCGCGACCGAGGACCACAACACCCCGACGCTCGACATCGACAAGCCGATCGCCGACCTGACCAGCCGCACCCAGATCGAGACGCTCCGCCGCAACGCCGCCGAGTTCGGGGTGCGCCTGCACTCGCTGGGCGACAAGGAGCAGGGCATCGTCCACGTCGTCGGTCCCCAGCTCGGCCTCACCATGCCGGGCATCACCGTGGTCTGCGGCGACTCGCACACCTCCACGCACGGCGCCTTCGGTGCGATGGCCTTCGGCATCGGCACGAGCGAGGTCGAGCACGTGCTGGCAACGCAGACGCTGCCCCTGAAGCCGTTCAAGACGATGGCGATCACGGTCGAGGGCGAGCTGAAGCCCGGCGTCACGGCGAAGGACATCATCCTCGCCGTCATCGCCAAGATCGGCACCAACGGCGGGCAGGGCTACGTGCTGGAGTTCCGCGGCAGCGCCATCCGGTCGCTGTCGATGGAAGGCCGCATGACGATCTGCAACATGTCGATCGAGGCGGGTGCGCGGGCCGGCATGGTCGCCCCCGACGAGACGACGTTCGCCTACCTGGAGGGCCGTGCACACGCCCCGAAGGGCGAGGACTGGGACGACGCCGTCGCCTACTGGCGCACGCTCCCCAGCGATGAGGGCGCCGTCTACGACGCCGAGGTCTTCCTCGACGCGAACGAGCTCGAGCCGTTCGTCACATGGGGCACGAACCCCGGGCAGGGCGTGTCGCTGAGCGACGCGGTGCCCTCGCCCGACGACTTCGCCGACCCGAACGAGCGCGCCGCCGCGGAGCGCGCGCTGGAGTACATGGATCTGACGCCGGGCACGCCGCTGAAGCAGGTGCCGGTCGACGCCGTCTTCATGGGCTCCTGCACGAACAGCCGCATCGAGGACCTCCGCGCGTTCGCGTCGATCATCGAGGGCCGCAAGAAGGCCAACGGGGTCCGCGTCATGGTGGTGCCGGGGTCCGCGCGCGTCCGCCTGGAGGCGGAGGCCGAAGGACTCGACAAGGTCTTCGAGGACTTCGGGGCGGAATGGCGCTTCGCCGGGTGCTCGATGTGCCTGGGCATGAATCCCGATCAGCTCGCGCCGGGGGAGCGCTGCGCGTCCACGAGCAACCGCAACTTCGAGGGCCGCCAGGGCAAGGGCGGGCGGACGCACCTCGTCTCGCCGCTGGTGGCCGCGGCGACCGCGGTCCTGGGGCGCCTCGCGAGCCCGAGCGATCTTCCCGCGCCCGTCGCGGCCGGCGCCAAAAGCACGGAGGCCTGACATGGAGAAGTTCACGACGCACACCGGGATCGCGGCGCCGCTGCGCCGCTCCGCGGTCGACACGGACCAGATCATCCCCGCCGTCTACCTCAAGCGGGTCACCAAGACCGGCTTCGAGGACGCCCTGTTCGCCAGCTGGCGCCAGGACCCCGAGTTCGTGCTCAACCGGCCGGCGTACGCCGGCGCCAGCATCCTCGTGGCCGGCCCCGACTTCGGCACCGGCTCCAGCCGTGAGCACGCGGTGTGGGCGCTGCGGGACTTCGGCTTCAAGGTCGTGCTGAGCCCTCGGTTCGCCGACATCTTCCGCGGCAACGCCGGCAAGCAGGGCCTGGTCGCGGGCGTGATCTCCGAGGCGGACCTCGAGGCCGCGTGGGCTGCCATCGAGGCGGACCCGGGCGTCAGCATGACGGTCGACCTCGAAGCGCGCACCGCGTCGATCGGCACGCTGGAGGTCCCTTTCGAGATCGATGATTACACTAGGTGGCGGCTTCTCGAAGGGCTCGACGACATCGGGCTCACACTGCGCAACGAAGACGCGATCTCGCAGTTCGAGGCTCGCCGAGAGGCGTGGCGGCCGCGGACGCTTCCCGTTCCGTAAGCCGGGTCGGATGCCCCACCAGGGCGCCCGACCGCCGCAGACACCCTCGAGCAACCAAGTGAGGATCATCGGATGAAGCCGCTTCTGAATGTCGCCGCAGGCGAGAGCGCAGCCGCGAAGACGGGGGAGCAGGAAGTGACGGGTGAGGTCCTCGCGATCCGGGGCGGACGCCCGCTCACGGGCCGCGTCGAGGTCAAGGGCGCCAAGAACCTCGTCACCAAGGCGATGGTCGCCGCCCTCCTGGGCGACACCACGAGCATCCTGCGCGACGTGCCCGACATCAGCGACGTCCAGGTGGTCCGATCGCTCCTGGAGGTCCACGGCGTCCGCGTGTGGGACGGCGAGGAGGAGGGGACGATCCACCTCGACCCCAGCGGTGCGGTCGCTGCCCACTTCGAGGAGATCGACGCGCACGCCGGGGCATCCCGCATCCCGATCCTGTTCTGCGGCCCGCTGCTGCACCTGCTCGGCGAGGCCCTCATCCCCGACCTCGGCGGGTGCCGCATCGGCGACCGGCCGATCAACTTCCACATGGACGCGCTGCGCGCGTTCGGCGCCGTCGTCGACAAGAGCTACGAGGGCATCCGGATCACGGCACCCGACGGGCTCCACGGCGCGAACATCGAGCTGCCGTATCCCAGCGTCGGGGCGACCGAGCAGGTGCTGCTCACGGCCGTCCGCGCGAAGGGCGTCACCGAGCTGCGGAACGCCGCCATCGAGCCCGAGATCATGGATCTCATCGCCGTGCTGCAGAAGATGGGCGCCATCATCTCGTACGAGCCGAACCGCGTCATCTTCATCGAGGGCGTCGACTCGCTGCGCGGCTACGACCACCGCGCGATCTTCGACCGCAACGAGGCAGCCTCGTGGGCCTGCGCGGCGCTGGCGACGGACGGCGACATCTTCGTCGGCGGTGCGCGGCAGCAGGAGATGCTGACGTTCCTCAACGTCTTCCGCAAGGCCGGCGGCTGGTTCGACGTGCGCGAGGACGGCATCCAGTTCCGCCGCGGCGGTGCGCTCAAGGCCGTCATGGTCGAGACGGACGTCCACCCGGGCTTCATGACCGACTGGCAGCAGCCGCTCATCGTGGCTCTGACGCAGGCCGAGGGCACCTCGATCGTGCACGAGACCGTCTACGAGAACCGGCTCGGCTTCACCGACGCGCTGAACCAGATGGGCGCCGACATCGTCGTGCACGCGAGCGGTCTGGACTCGCAAGGCCGACGCGTCCCGCGTCGCGCCCTCGAGCAGGCGGCCGTCATCAACGGTCCGACTCCGCTGCACGGCGCCGACGTCGTCGTTCCCGACCTGCGGGGCGGCTACAGCTACGTCATCGCCGCCCTCGCGGCCGAGGGCGAGTCGATCGTCCGCAACGTCGGCATCATCCGCCGCGGCTACGAGAAGTTCTTCGCCAAGCTCGACATGCTGGGCGCCGACTTCGACGTCATCGGATAGTCCGTGGCGACCCATCGTCCGCGCGCGTCCGCGGAGAAGACGCGACCCAGCATCTTCTGGCCCCTGGCCGCCATCGTCGTGCCGCTCGTGAGCCTGGTGTTCAAGGTCGAGGTCGAGGGCTCCGAGAAGCTGCCGCGAGACGGCGCGTACGTGGTCGCGCCGAACCACGTGAGTGAGATCGACCCGCTCGTCGTCGCCCTCGCGGTATGGCGGATGGGACGCGCGCCGCGGTTCATGGCGAAGGAGAGCCTCTTCCGCGTGCCGGTGCTGGGGTGGATCCTGCGTGCGACCGGGATGATCCCCGTCGCCCGCACCACGTCCGCCACCGCCGCACGGGCGACGCTCGCAGCCTCCGAGACGCTGGCCCGCAACGGGCGGGGCGTCATCGTCTACCCCGAGGGCTCGCTCACCCGCGACCCCGATCTGTGGCCCATGCGGGGGAAGACGGGTGCGGTGCGCCTGGCACTGGGCGGGGGCATCCCCGTCATCCCGATGGCGCAATGGGGAGCCCAGCAGGTGATGCCCCGGTACGGCAAGCTGAAGCTCTGGCCGCTCCGCCGGCGCGTGCGCGTGATCGTGGGCGATCCCGTCGACCTGTCGGCGTACGCCGGGCGAGCGTCGTCGCAGAGCGCGCTCGTCGAGGCGACCGACGTCGTCATGGCCGACATCGCGGGGCTGCTCTCGCAGCTGCGCGGCGAGCCCGCACCGGCCGAGCGATGGAATCCGGCCGATCACGGGCAGAAGGAGACCGGTCGCCTTGAGTCGTAGGCACGACGCCGCCCGCCCGCGCGTCGCCGTGGTGGGCGCGGGAAGCTGGGGCACGACGTTCGGCAAGATCCTGGCCGACGGCGGCGCGCACGTCACCATGTGGGCCCGCCGTCCGGAGCTGGCGAGCGAGATCCAGGAGGCCAAGCGCAACAGCGAGTACCTCCCGGGGATCAACCTGCCCCGGTCGATGCAGGCCACGCACCACCTGTCGGAGGCGCTCGAGGGCGCCGACCAGGTCTACCTCTCGATCCCCAGCCAGGCGGTGCGCCAGAACCTCAAGGCCGTGCGACCGCTGATCACGCAGTCCGACGCGCCCATCGTGTCGCTCATGAAGGGCGTCGAGCGTCGCACGGGCCTGCGGATGAGCCAGGTGATCGAGCAGGAGCTGCACTGCGACCCCGCGCGCATCGCGGTGGCCTCCGGGCCCAACCTCGCGCTCGAGATCGCCCGCGAGCAGCCCACGGCGGCCGTCATCTCCTCGACGAGCCAGGAGACGGCCGAGGCGGTGGCGCGTCTCGCGCGCAACCGGTACTTCCGGACGTTCGTGAACACCGACGTCATCGGGACCGAGTTCGGCGGCGTGCTGAAGAACCTCATCGCCGTGGCGATCGGCATCGTCGACGGCGTGGGGTACGGCGAGAACACCAAGGCGTCCATCATCACGCGCGGGCTGGTCGAGATGACCGACTTCGCGGTCGCCTTCGGCGCCCAGGCGGAGACGCTGCAGGGCCTCGCGGGCCTCGGCGACCTCATCGCGACGTGCCAGTCTCCGCTCAGCCGCAACAACACCGCCGGGCGCCTGCTCGGACAGGGCTACCGCTTCGACGACGTCGTCAAGCAGATGAATCAGACCGCGGAGGGGCTGGCATCCGTCGCCCCCATCCTTCAGCTGGCGCGCGAGGTGGGTGTGCAGATGCCCATCGTCGAGCAGGTCAAGATGGTGCTGGACGGCACCATGAACCCCCGCGACATCGCGCCGCACCTGACGACCGACGACGACACCCCCCAGGGCGAGAGGACGACGAATGGACAAGCCGGCGGTGGCGGTGCTCTTTGGCGGTCGATCCAGCGAGCACTCGATCAGTTCCGCAACGGCGGGCGGGGTGCTGCGGGCGATCGATCGTGACCGCTACCGGGTGATCCCGATCGGGATCACCCGTGACGGGGTGTTCGTCCTCGAGGACGACGACCCCGACAAGTTCGCCCTGGACGCCGACCGTCTTCCCGAGGTCGCCGACAACGGCACGCGCGTGGTGTGGCCGGAAGGCGGCGGCGACCGCGTGCTGCGCGTGCGCCGCGCGGACGGAGCGGTGGACGAGCTCGGCGACGTCGACGTGGTCCTCCCGATCCTCCACGGCCTCCATGGCGAGGACGGCACGGTGCAGGGCTTCTTCGACACCCTCGGCATCCCGTACGCCGGCGGCGGCGTCTTGGACTCCGCGCTGTGCATGGACAAGCACTTCATGAAGATCGTGCTCGCGGCGGCGGGGGTGCCGGTCTCGCCGTCGGTGACGATCAGCCGCGCGCGGTGGGAGCGCGACCCGGAGGGAGTGCGGTCGGATGCCGCGGCTCTGGGCGAGCCCACGTTCGTCAAGCCCGCGCGCGCGGGATCGAGCGTCGGCGTCTCGAAGGTGCATGACGCGTCCGAGCTGGACGCGGCGCTGGCCCTGGCGTTCGCCGAGGACGACAAGGTGCTCATCGAGGCCGCCATCGTCGGGCGCGAGGTCGAGGTCGCGATCCTGGAGGGCCGTGACGGCGCGGCTGCGCGCGCCTCGCTTCCCGGAGAGATCGTGCTCACCACCCGCGAGTTCTACGACTTCGAGGGCAAGTACCTCGGCGGAGACGGCGCAGACGTGGTGTGTCCCGCGGACCTCTCCGCCGATGAGATCGCGCGGATCCAGGAGCTCGGCGTCCGTGCCTTCGAAGCGGTCGACGGCAAGGGCCTCGCGCGCGTCGACTTCTTCCTGGCGGAGGACGGCCTGTACGTCAACGAGCTCAACACGATGCCGGGCTTCACACCGATCTCGATGTTCCCGAAGTGCTGGATCGCATCGGGCATGTCGTATCCGGAGCTCATCGCCGAACTCATCGACACCGCGCTCGAGCGCGCCGGGGCGTAGCCGGCGGCCGGCTCACCCGCCGGACGTGGCGTCCGGAATCAGCTCCTCGGTGAGGGTGCACTCGCGCTGAACGGTCGTGCCGCCCAGCACCGCCGTCTCGGCGAGCTGTGTCAGCGCCTCGTTCGGGGACACCGACTCGTTGTCGATGAACACCTCGACCGCCGGGGTCCGGCCGTAGGTGGTGACCAGGTAGCGAGGCGCCTGCGACTCGTCGACGATCCAGTCGACGCCGCCGAGCGTGATGCACCGCGCCTCCGTCGGCCCGGGCTCCTCGACGCCGCACCGCAGCAGCACCGCCGACGGCTCACCCCACGCGCCGGTCGCCTGGGCGTCGGTCCACCGCCGGGGCTGGCCGTCGACCGTGCCGGGCAGGCGCACGCTCACCTCGGCGCATGCGGCATCGTTCGCCTGCTCCGCGGGCTGCAGATCGACCGTCGTCGAGCAGCCGGTCAGGCCGATCACGGCCGCCGCGGCGAATCCAGCGGCGAGGACGGGGGAGAGCAGACGCACCCCTCCAGGCTAACCGGCGGGACGACTCTGCCCCGCCGGCGGGTACCCGGCGATCGGCGGTCGCGACGGTAGCGTGGTCGTGTGGGCGACGAGCGCAGTGATCCGACGGTGGGCGAGCTGAGCGAGGGGCAGATCCTCGCCCGGATCCTCGAGCGCCTCGGGGCGTCCGACGCGATCGTCGGTCCGGGCGACGACGCCGCGGTGCTCGCCGCCGCCGACGGCCGCGTCGTCGCATCGGTCGACACGCTGGTGCACGGTCCGGACTTCCGGCTGGCGTGGTCGAGCGGATACGACCTCGGCTTCAAGGCCGCCGCCGTCAACCTCGCCGACATCGCGGCCATGGGCGCCACGCCCACGGCTCTCCTCGTGGCGCTCGCGATGCCGGAGGGCACGCGTCTGTCGTTCGTGACCGATCTGGCCGATGGCCTGCGCGCGGCGTGCCGGGAGCTGGCCCCCGGGTGTCGCGTCGAAGGCGGCGATCTGACCGTCTCGGACACGCTCACCATCGCCGTCACTGCGCTCGGCGCCCTGGCCGGACGTGAGCCGGTGCGCCGCTCGGGCGCCCGTCCGGGCGACGTGGTGGCGGTGGCCGGTGATCCCGGCCGCGCAGCACGCGGCCTCCGCGTCCTGTTCCAGCGGTTCACGGATGCGGCGGGGGCGCCGGTCCCGGTCGACGAGAGCGTGCTCAGCCCCGCCGAGCGCGCCGACCTCGCCGCGCAGCTGCGCCCGTCGCCGCCGATCCCGTTCGGCCCCGAAGCCGCCGATGCGGGCGCGACGGCGATGATGGACGTGTCGGACGGACTCGTCCTCGACGCCTCGCGCATGGCCACGGCATCCGGTGTCACGATCGCGCTCGAGTCGACGCTGCTCGGGCCCGACGCCGCCGACGCGCTCTCGGGCGGCGAGGACCACGCGCTGCTGGCGACGTTCCCCGGCGAACGGCACCTGCCGCATGGGTTCCGGCGCGTCGGCACGGTGCAGCCGAGGGGTGAGGCGGGGGTTCTCGTGGACGGTCTCGCGTACGAGGGACGATCGGGCTGGGATCCCTACCGCGACTGGGACGAGCGCACCGGCTGACTCAGCCGGGCGTGGTCGCCCACCACAGGGCGGTGTCGCCGTACCGCTTCGAGCGGGTCGCGATGAGCCCTGGGGGCAACGTCGGCTCGGGTGAGCGCGCGGCGCGCTCGATGACGATCTCCGCGCCCGGCGACACGCGGGGCAGCAGCAGCGAGAGCGTCGACGCCAGCTCTGTCTCTCCGACGTCGTACGGCGGGTCCAGGAACACCAGGTCGAACGCCCGCGGGGAGGATCTCAGGAACGCGTCGGCGGAGCTGCGGTGCACGCGGATCGCGGCATCGGTCCCCACCGCCTTCGCGACGCGACCGGCGTTGCGCTGCGCGACCGACGCCGCGCGCGCGGACTTCTCGACCAGGTCGGCGGATGCCGCGCCCCGGCTCACCGCCTCGAGTCCCAGCGCGCCGGAGCCGGCGTAGAGGTCGAGCACGGCGGCACCCCGGAGCGCGTCGGCCGATTCCAGGGCGCCGAAGAGGGATTCGCGCACGCGATCGCTCGTCGGCCGGGTGCCCGCGTCGGGTACATCGATCACGAGCGAGCCTGCACGGCCGGCGATGATGCGCGTCATCCCCTCACGATATCTCCGGTGGAATCCTCCTCCCGGAGGCGCGGCTCGGTGCGCAGCTCGGGGCGCAGCCCGGCCTTGTCGGCGTAGAACGCGCGGATGACGTCCATGTCGGCCCGCACGTCGCCGGTGAGCGCGATGGTCGGGCCGAGACCCGTCGTCATCGTGGTGCGGTCGACGTATCCGAGGGTGACCGGGAGCCGGGCCTCCCGGGCGATCCGGTAGAAGCCGGACTTCCAGTAGGAGCCCGGGCCACGGGTGCCCTCGGGAGTGACGACGAGGCCGAAGGGCTCGCCCGCCTGCATCTGCGCCACGACATCGGCGACGACCCGCGACGGGTCCGATCGGTCGACGGGGATGCCGCCGAGGCGGCGCATCAGCGGTCCCCTCCACCCGCGGAAGAGGCTCGCCTTGCCGAGCCAGCGGACCGGCATCCCCAGCCGCCAGGCGATGCCGAGCATGAGGACGAAGTCCCAGTTGGACGTGTGCGGAACACCCAGCAGGACGGTGGGGCGGCCCGGTGCCGGCTCGGTCGAGAGCGTCCACCGACTGCAGGCCCAGTAGACGCGGGAGAGGAGTCGTCGGAGCATCCCGCAACCTTACGTTTTCCGGCTGTGGCCGAGCCGACACCGGGCCGCCGCCGAATCTAGACTCGTGAGGTGACCTCCTTCGCGCTCGACTCGCGCCTGGGCGGGGCCATCGGCGGCAAGACCGCGGCGGCGCTCGAGCGCGCGTTCGGCATGTCGACCGTCGGCGACCTGCTCGTTCACTATCCGCGCCGCTACGCACGCCGCGGCGAGCTGACGCAGATCTCGTCGCTGCCCGTCGGCGAGCCCGTGACCATCGTCGCCGAGGTCAAGCGGGTCAACGAGCGTCGCATGAAGAACCGCAACGGCACCCTGCTCGAGGTGCTCATCAGCGACGGCAACGGCGACCTGTCCCTGACGTTCTTCAACCAGGCCTGGCGGGTGAAGGACCTGCGGCCGGGGCGCCGCGGCATCTTCGCCGGCAAGGTCGGCGAGTACCGGGGTGCCAAGCAGCTCGCGCATCCCGACTACGAGCTGTTCGAAGACGAGGCGCAGGCCCGCCTCACCGCCGAGGCGAACGCGAATCTCCCGATCCCGATCTATCCGGCCACGAGCACGGTGGCCAGCTGGCAGCTGCAGAAGATCGTCGACCTCGTGCTGGACGGCCTCGGCGATGTGCCCGAGCCCCTGCCCGACGCCCTGCGGGCCCGCCACGGCCTGCTCGACGCGCGCACCGCCATCGAGCGCATCCACCGCCCGACGTCGTTCGGCGAGATCGAACCCGCGCGCGCGACGCTTCGCATGCAGGAGGCGTTCGTGCTGCAGGTCGCCCTGCTGCAGCAGCGGCAGTTCGTGCGGGCGCTGTCGGCGACCAAGCGCCCGCCCGGCGAGCTGCTCGAGCGCTTCGACGCCGCGCTGCCGTTCCCGCGCACCCCCGATCAGGTGAGCGTCGGCGACGACATCGCGCGCGACCTCCAGGGCGACTGGCCGATGAATCGCCTGGTGCAGGGCGAGGTCGGCTCGGGCAAGACGCTCGTCGCGCTGCGCGCGATGCTGCAGGTCGCGCAGAGCGGCGGCCAGTCCGCGCTGATCGCCCCGACCGAGGTGCTGGCGGCGCAGCACGTGCGGTCGATCGCGCGCATGCTCGGCCCGCAGCTGGCCCCCGAGCTCATGCCCACGCTGCTGACCGGCCAGCTTGCCGCGGCGGAGCGCCGCAAGGCGGCGCTGCGCGCGGCGTCCGGGCAGGCCCGCATCGTCGTCGGCACGCATGCCCTGCTCAGCGAGAGCACGACGTTCGCCGACCTCGGCCTGGTCGTGGTCGACGAGCAGCACCGCTTCGGCGTCGAGCAGCGCGAGTCGCTCCGCGCCAAGGGCTCGTCCCCGCACGCGCTGGTCCTGACCGCCACGCCGATTCCCCGCACCGTCGCCATGACGGTCTTCGGCGACCTGGACGTCTCCACGATCCGCACCATGCCCGTGGGCCGAGCGCGCATCGAGACCTTCACGGCCCCGCTCGCCGAGCATCCCGGCTGGTTCGCCCGCGTCTTCGAGCGCATCGCCGAAGAGGTGCGGAAGGGCCACCAGGCCTTCGTCGTCTGCGCGGCGATCGACGCGGAGGCCCTGACCAAGGACGACACCGCGGACGAGCCCCCCGGCGACACCGCCGGCGAGGCGAGCCGCACGCGATGGGGCGTCGTCCAGGTGGGCGACCTGCTGTCGCGGCATCCGTCGTTCGAGAGCATCCGGGTCGAGATCCTCCACGGCCGGATGCCGTCCGACGAGAAGGACGCCGTCATGCAGGCGTTCGCACGCGGCGACGTCGACGTGCTCGTGGCGACCACCGTGGTCGAGGTCGGCGTCGACGTGCCGAACGCCTCGACGATGGCGATCCTCGAGGCCGACAGGTTCGGCGTCTCGCAGCTCCACCAGTTGCGCGGACGTGTCGGCCGTGGGGGAGTTCCTGGTCTGTGCCTGCTGGTGACCGAGACGCCGCTCGGCACGCCGGCGCGGGAGCGCGTCGATGCGGTCGCGTCGACGCTGGACGGCTTCGCCCTGGCGGAGGTCGACCTGGAGCTGCGCGGAGAGGGGGACGTCCTCGGCGATGCGCAGTCCGGCGCGCGGTCGTCGCTGCGCCTGCTGCGCGTGGTCAAGGACGCCGACATCATCGCCGAGGCGCGCGTCGCGGCCGAGCACGTGATCGCCGAAGACCCGGCGCTGCTCGAACACGCGGGACTCGCGGCCGCTCTCGAGCGCAACGTCGGCATGGCCGAGCGCGCGGCTCTGGCGAAGAACTAGCGCGTCCGGGGGCTGGTCGGCCTCCCAGTAGGCTGGTCGGCATGAGCAGCCGGATCGCCGTCGTCCCGGGATCGTTCGATCCGCCGACCCTCGGTCATCTCGACGTCATCCGGCGCGCGGCCATGCTGTACGACCAGCTGCACGTGCTCGTGGTGCACAACCCCGGCAAGGAGGCGATGCTCCCCATCGCGCAGCGCCAGGCGCTCCTGGAGCAGTCCATCGCCGAGAGCGACATCGACGGCGACGTCGTGGTGGCCTCCTGGAGCATGGGGCTTCTGGTCGACTATGCGACGGATGTCGGTGCCGGCGTCCTGGTCAAGGGCATCCGATCGCAGGTCGACGTGGCGTACGAGACCCCGATGGCGATCGTGAACAGGCACCTCGCGCAGATCGAGACGGTGTTCCTGCTCCCCGACCCCGCACACGCGCTCGTGTCCAGCTCACTGGTGCGCCAGGTCGCCTCGCTCGGCGGCGACGTCTCGCCCTTCGTGCCCGGCGCTGTCGCCAGGTTCCTCGACACCGGCGCGCGCGACATCTGACACGGTCACACGGCCACGCGCGCGCACCGCGGCTAGGCTGGAGACGTGGCCAAGAAGCATGTGACGGGTCCCTTCGTCCTCCCTGTCCGCGACATCACCCACCGCCCCGGCGAGATGCGCGAGCACTCCTTCGAGGTGCCCGCGCCCGACAGATGGGGCGAGGGGCTGGTGTCCGTCGCCCAGGGCGAGCAGGTCGCCATCGATGTGCGGCTCGAGTCCGTCCACGAGGGCATCCTCGCCTCCGGAGACATCGACACCGAGTACACCGGAGTGTGCAGCCGGTGCCTCACCGACATCGCCGAGGCCCTCGAAGTCGAGTTTCAGGAGCTTTTCGCGTATCCTGGGGAGGAAGAAGCTGACTTCGAGGTTCAAGACGACCACGTGGATCTTGAAACTCTGGTCAGGGAAGCGGTCGTCCTGTCGCTTCCGTTTCAGCCGGTGTGTCAGCCGGATTGCCCCGGCCTCGATCCGGTCACGGGCGAGCGGCTGGCCGAAAGCGCCGGATCGCAGCAGAGCGAGCCTGTCGATCCACGATGGGCCGCGCTCCAGGACTTCACCATGACCAACGACGACGAATCACCGCGCGCCCGCGGCTGATCGACATCGAGAACACAGAAGAGAGCAAGCCATGGCAGGCAACCCCCCGAAGCGGAAGGTCTCCCGATCGAACACGCGCTCGCGTCGCGCGCAGTGGAAGGCCGAGGCGCCCGCCCTCGTCAAGACGGTCGAGAACGGCAAGGTCGTCTACAGCCGTCCCCACCAGGCGAAGGTCGTCACCGACTCGCAGGGCACGGAGCTGTTCCTCGAGTACAAGGGCCGCAAGGTCGCCGACGTCTGATCGTCGCGCACTGACGTGACCGACGTCACTGCCGAGCGCCTCGCGCTCGCAGATCTCACGCAGAAGCTCGGAGTCGACATCGACCCCGAGCTTCTGTCGCTGGCGCTGACGCACCGTTCGTGGGCCTACGAGAACGGACAGGTGCCGCACAACGAGCGGCTGGAGTTCCTCGGCGACTCCGTGCTCGGGCTCGCCGTGACCGTGCGACTGTTCACGGGGCATCCCGAGCTCGAAGAAGGCGCGCTGGCCAAGCGTCGCGCGAGCGTCGTGTCGACGGTGGCGCTGGCCGAGATCGCGCGCGGGATCGGCTTGGGGGAGCATCTGCTCCTCGGACGCGGCGAGGTGCTCACCGGCGGCCGCGACAAGGATTCGATCCTCGCCGACACGATGGAGGCGATCTTCGGCGCCGCCTACCTGTCCGCCGGCTCGGATGCGGCCACCGGCCTCGTGCTGCGACTGGTCGAGCCGTTGCTCGCCGATCCGGAGCGGTACGGCGCCGCCATGGACCCGAAGACGGCGCTCCAAGAGCTCGCCGCCCGCGGCGGGATGCAGCCCCCCGCATACGCGGTCACCTCCACCGGCCCCGACCACGACCGCCGGTTCACCGCCACCGTCGTCATCGGCGACCTGACGGCGGAGGGCCTCGGCACCAGCAAGAAACACGCTGAGATGGCCGCGGCGCTCAGCGCGTGGCGCGATCTCAGCGGCCGTGCCTGAGCTGCCCGAGGTCGAGGTCGTCCGCGCCGGCCTCGCACCCGCCGTCACGGGCGCCCTGGTTCTCGGGGTCACCGTGCTCGACGAGCGCGCCCTGACGCGGCATCCGGGCGACGGCGCCGACTTCGAGGCGCGCCTGACCGGAAGGGTCCTGGCCGCCGCCGCCCGACGCGGCAAGTTCCTGTGGCTGCCCCTCACGGCGGCCGACGGCCGCGCGGCGACGGAGGCGGTCGTGGGGCATCTGGGCATGAGCGGGCAGATGCTGCTCCGTCCGCCGGGCAGTGCGATCGAGCGTCACGAGCGCGTCCGCCTCGATCTCGTGCACCCGGCGCACGGAGAGCTCGCGGTGGTGTTCGCCGACCAGCGGACCTTCGGTTCGCTGGCGATCGACGAGCTCGTCGCCACGCCGGACGGTGCGCCGGGCGGAGACGGCTGGTCCGAGGCATCCGTCCCTTCGCAGGTCGCCCACATCGCGCGCGACCCGCTGGATCCCGCATTCTCGGACGCCGGGTTCCGCCGCGTCCTCGCGCGCAAGGACTCCGCCATCAAGCGCGTGCTGCTCGATCAGACGGTCGTGAGCGGCGTGGGCAACATCTACGCGGACGAGTCCCTGTGGGCGGCCCGCATCCACCCCGAGACCCCTGCTCGGGACCTGTCGACGCGGGCGGTGAACCGCCTGCTCGGCGAGGTGCGGCACGTGCTGGACAAGGCGCTGGCCGAGGGCGGCACCAGCTTCGATGCGCAGTACGTCAACGTGAACGGTCAAGCCGGATACTTCGCCCACTCGCTCAACGCGTACGGCCGCACCGGGGAGCCGTGCCCCCGATGCGGCCGTCCGATCGTCCGGGTCTCGTTCACCAACCGGTCGAGCCACTTCTGCGCGCACTGCCAGAAGGCCCCTCGTCGCGCGGCCGGCTGATCACAGCGGGAGCACCTTCTTCCACGCGCCGGCATACGAGGCCGGCACGAAGCCGATGGTCTCGTTGATGTCGAGCATGTGGCGGTTCTCCTCGGCGTTGAACGTCGAGACCCGCGGTGACTCCGGCACGAGCTCGCGCCAGCGCAGCAGGTTCGCGCACTTCACGATCGTGCCGAGGCGGTGTCCGCGATGCTCTTTGACGACGAGCGTGCCGTACTGCTGCGTGGCACCGCTGCGGTCGTCGCCGATGGCGAGCTCGTTGTACGCGGCGATCCGCCCGCTCGGCACATGCAGCACGGCGGCGACCGAGACGGTGAGTCCCTGCGCCTTCAGCCGGGCGTCGCGACGCTCGACACGGGCGGCGTCCCAGTGCTGCTCGTCCATCACCAGACCGCCCGCGGGCACGTCGGTCGACATGCGCGAGAGGGCGTAGGCGAAGCCGTCGACGTACTCGGCGGGCGTCGGCGACGTCCACTGGATCGAGCGGTAGTCGTCACCGGCGGCGGCCAGCGCGTCGCCGAGCATCCGCTCGACGAGCGTGAAGTCGCCGGTCAGGTCGAACACGCTGTTGCGCTCCACCTGCTCCAGCGTGAAGCCGCTGTCGACGGCGAACCGGGTCTGCGGGTCGTCGGCGGGGATCGACCCCCAGCCGGTCGACGGCTCGAGCCGCGGCCCGACTGCGCCGGGGCGGTGGAGGGTCCACGTCTGGATCGTCGCCAGACCGCGCTCGCGCGCCTCGCGCTCGACCTCGGCCAGCAGCAGCTCCTCGGCACCGGCTCCGCGGTGCGGCGGGGCCACCATGAGATCGAACTCGAGCGCACTCACGTCGGGCTCGTTCGAGATCATCAGCTTCACGGCGCCGATGACGTCGCCATCGCGCAGCGCGGCGTAGCCCAGCTGCGTCCAGTCCGACTGGTCCTGCCAGAACCCGAGCATCTCCCCGGGCTCCTCGCGCAGGTAGTCGTGACCGGCGTCGTTCAGGCACACCGCGTTGGCGATGCGCACCATCTCCAGGAACACCCGTGCGTCTGCGGACTCCGTCGACTCCGGCACGGGGATCGGCTGCACGGTCAGCACGGCGGTATCGGCCAGGTCAGTCATCGAGCACCTTCTTCCACGCTCCGACGTACGCGATCGGCGCGAAGCCGATCGCCTCGTTGATGTCCAGCATGGGCCTGTTCTCCTCTGCGTTGTAGGTGATGACGCGGCGGGACTCCGGGGCGACGTCGCGCCACGACAGGAGCCCCGCGCACTTGACGAGCGTGCCGAGCCGGTGACCGCGGTGCTCCTTGAGGACGAGGGTGTCCTCCTGGTGAGACGCCTCGGTGCGGTCCTTTCCGATGACGAGCTCGTTGAAGGCGCACAGCTCGCCGGTGGCGATGTGCTGCGCTGCCGTGACCTGGATGGTGCGCCCCGACCCGGTGTACTTGGCGTCGTGCTCGGCGATGCGGGCGGCATCCCACTTCTCCTCGTCGAACTCGAGCGCCGCCGCGGGCGCGTCGGTGGACATCCGCGACTTCATCCACGCGTAGCCGTCGGCGAACTCCGGCGGCGTCGGGGCGAACCACTGCACCACCCGATAGTCCTGTGACGCGGCCTGCGCTTCGCCGAGCAGCCGCTCGACCTCGTCGAACGAGCCGGTGAGATCGAACGCGCTGTTGCGCTCCACCTGCTCCAGCGCGTAGCCGTGGCGGACGAAGAATCGCGCGATGTGATCCTCGGGGATCGCGCCGAACCCGGTGGGCGGCGCGAGCTGCGGCCCCGGTGCGGCAGGGTGCTCGGCCCACGACTGCAGCACGGTGCGTCCGTGCTCCCGCGCCGTGCGCTCGACGAGCTCGTAGGCGGCGGAGCCGATCCCGCGGCCCCACGTCGCGTGGAGCAGCTCGATGAGCCAGAACGCCGAATGCGAGCCGTCCTCGTGGGGAAGGTCGATGCCGATGCGGCCGATCACGGCGCCGTCATCGACGACGATCCATGCCAGGCGGGTCTCGTACGGCGTGGGCCGGTAGTGGGGGAGGAGCTCCTCCGCGGAGATGCGGTGGTCGTCGTGGCCCGAGATCTCGCGGTAGATCTCGTTGCGGACCCGGACCATCTCGACGAAGTCGGCGGCGTCGGGGGAGTCGACGGACTCGGGTACGAGCAGCGGCCGGAGCTCCAGCCCGGTGATGGTGGCCATTTCGTTGCGTCCTTGCGTGGTGGGTGCGGTCGTCTGTGGAGTGGGGTCCGCCGCCCGGGTGCGGGCGGCGGACCCGGTGGCCGTCACGGCCGTGGCGCGAGGGAGGCCTCGCGGAAGTAGAGGCGCTCTCGGAGCGCCGCGTCCTCCTGCCGCCGGTACGCCTCGGCGTGGCGGCGGCGATCGTCGGTGAGCCGCGGTGTGCGGGTGCTCCACAGCAGGAGACGCACGCCCGCGTGCAGGGCGAGACGGTCCAGGAGCGAGATGCGGGTGTCGCGGCTCGGGAGCCGCAGCGTATCGGGCCGGCCCGAGGGGCGCTGCGGCGCGATAAGGGTGTTCATGATGGTTCTCTTTCCGATCTGGAAGGGATGCCTCCGGCGGGCGCCGGAGGCGGAGATGCCGTGCCGCAGCACGACGGGACGATGCAGGGGGAGCGCGCTCACCACCGCAGGGCGGATGCGGCGCAGCAGACGGGTGTCGCCCGGAAGCGGGCAGACTCGTCCCCTGCGGGGATCAGATGGCGGCGGGGAAGCGGCCGCTCAGCACCGCGCCGAAGGAGAGGGTCCCCGACGCGCGCAGACGAATCGCACCGCCGAATCCGGCGGTGATTCCTGTGGTGTTCATGTGCATCATCGGTGACCTCCTTTCTCGACTTCAGACGCGGTGAGTGACGTTACAGGGTGCGGGAGACCCGCGTCAAGCGTTTTCGCAGATTCGGTGATCCCATGGCGTGTCGCGCATCCGCCCGGCGCTCCGCTCGCCTGCCGGGCTCACGCGGCCGGCTCGGGTAGCGTAGGCGGGTAATCGAGGCGGGGTGGGGGGCGGTCCATGCACCTGAAGAGCGTGACGCTCAAAGGGTTCAAGTCGTTCGCCCAGCCGACGACCTTCGCCCTCGAGCCGGGCGTCACCTGCATCGTGGGACCGAACGGATCCGGCAAGTCGAACGTCGTCGACGCCCTCGCCTGGGTCATGGGCGAGCAGGGGGCGAAGACCCTCCGCGGCGGCAAGATGGAGGACGTCATCTTCGCCGGCACCGCGACCCGTGGGCCGCTGGGCCGCGCCGAGGTGCAGCTCACGATCGACAACAGCGACGGGGCGCTGCCGATCGACTACTCCGAGGTGACGATCAGCCGCACGCTGTTCCGCAACGGCACGAGCGAGTACGCGATCAACGGCGAGTCCTGCCGGCTCCTGGACGTTCAGGAGCTGCTGAGCGACTCCGGGCTCGGCCGCGAGATGCACGTGATCGTCGGCCAGGGCCGGCTCGACAGCGTCCTGCAGGCCACGCCCGAGGACCGCCGCGGATTCATCGAGGAGGCGGCGGGCATCCTCAAGCACCGCCGGCGCAAGGAGAAGACCCTGCGCAAGCTCGACGCGATGGAGGCCAACCTCACGAGACTGAGCGACCTGGCCGGTGAGCTGCGGCGCCAGCTCAAGCCGCTGGGCCGCCAGGCGGAGATCGCCCGCGAGGCCGCGACGATCGCTGCGGTCGTGCGGGACGCCAAGGCGCGGCTGTTCGCCGACGAGATCGCGGGCCTGCGCGACGAGCTGGCCTCGCACGCCCGGAGCGAGCAGGAGCGTCATGGGGAGCGCATGGTGCTGCAGGAGCGCCTCGACAACGCCCGGGTGCGCATCGAGCAGCTCGAGAACGATCAGCGCTCGGAGAGCGTCGACCGCGCCCGCCACGTCGCGCACGGCCTCGAGCGCGTCCAGGAGCGGCTGCGGAGCCTGTACGCCCTGGCCGGCCAGCGGCTCGCCCTGCTGGGTGACGCCGAGGACGAGGAGCGCATCGAGCTGACGACCGTGTCGCAGGCGATGATCGACGAGGCGCGCGCCGAGATCGACGACGTGTCCGACGGGCTGGGAGCGGCCCAGGATGCCGCCGCCGAGGCGGCACGCGAGGTCGTGCGCGCCCGCGCCGAGCTGGACGCGCTCGACGTCGACATCGCGGAGCAGAGCGCCCTCGTGTCGGAGCACGACATGCGCATCACGGCGCTCCGCGGCACCGCCGAGGCCGCGGCATCCGCTCTCGCGGCCGTCCGCGGCGCCGTCGAGCGTCAGCAGCGGGCGCTGGATGCGGCACTGACACGCCGCGCGGAGGCCGAGGAGATCCTCGACGGCGTCGACCCCGATCTCGTGCCGGAATCCTCGTCCGCCGACCAGGCCGCCGCCTACGAGCGCGCGCAGCGGGAGGCGGCCGACGCGGAGGCGGCGGTCGCGGCCCTCCGCGACCGTCTGCACGCCGCCGAACGCGAGCGAGACGCCCTGACGGCTCAGACCATGGCGCTCAGCCGCGCCCTCGACGTCAAGAACGGCGCGTCCGCGCTGATCGCCCAGGGGCGCGAAGGCGTCCGTGGGCTCGTCGGAGACGCGGTGCAGGTCAAGCCGGGGTTCGAGGCGGCCATCGCGGCCGTCTTGGGTCCCGTCGCGGAGGGCGTGCTCGTCGACGACCGCGACAGCGCGTTCGCCGTCGCGGACGACGCGCGCGACTCCGAGGCCGGGATGGTCGACATCGTGATCGCCTCGGCCGGGACGACGCGTCCGGCGTTCCCGCCGCAGGACGGCGTGGTGCCGGCGCGCGAGGTGGTCACGGCGCCCGACGGCGTGCTCGGGCTGCTCGCGTACGTCGTGGTCGCCGACGACCTTCCGACCGCGCGTGCGGCCGGTCCGGCGCTGGCCGCCGCAGAGCTCGGCGGGCCGATCACGCTCGTCACCCGTCGTGGCGAGGTGTACACCGAGCACTCGCTGCGCGCGGGCGCGGGCGCGTCTCGATCGCGCCTGGAGCTTGCTGCTGAGCGGGATGCCGCAGCCGACCGCCGCGACGAGATCGCCGTCGTCGCCGACTCGCTGCGGGAGGCGCTGGCGGACGCGACGCGCGAGCTGGAGTCGGCGCGGCAGCGCACCAAGACGGCGCTGGCGACGCTGCGCGAGCACGATGCGGCCCTCGCCGCCCACGCCGAGCAGGTCAACCGGGCCACGGTGCGTCATGAAGCCGCCGTCGCCGAATGCGAGCGCCTGGCCGCCGGACTCGCGCAGGCTGCAGCAGCCGTAGACGAGGCCGAGGGCGCCGCGCGCTCGGCGGAGGAGCAGCTCACCGCGGCACTGGAGGCCCCGCGCCCGATCCTCGACGCCTCGGCGCGCGAGGGCATGCTCGCGGCGCTCGAAGAGGCGCGGGACGGCGAGATGCGCGCGCGGCTCGACGTCGAGACGCTGCGGGAGCGCATCCGGGCCGGCGAGGCGCGCGTGATCGCGCTCGAGCGTCAGCGCGAGCGGGAGCGCGAGGCGGCGGCCGAGGCCGCACGCCGCGCGGTCGTCCGCCGCGCGCAGCGCGAGATCGCCGCAGGCGTGGCGGGGCAGCTTCCGGCCGTCATCGACTCGGTCGACCGGTCGCTCGCGCAGGCGCGCGCGGAGCTCTCCGCGGCCGAAGCCGAACGCGCCGCCGTCACGACGGAGCTCGCGACGCTGCGCGGCCAGGAGGCGTCGGTGCGCGAGCGCCTCGCGGGGCTCACCGAGAGCGTGCACAGCCTGGAGCTGCAGATCCACGAGAAGAGGCTGCACGTCACCGGCATCCTCGAGCGGGTGCAGTCCGAGCTCGGCCTCGACGAGGACATTCTGATTTCGGAATATGGCCCGGATCAGCCGGTTCCGCTGGATCCCGTGGCGGATGCGACCGAGACGCTGCGCGACGACGACGGTGCGGCATCCACCCCGTTCGACCGTGCGCAGCAGCGACGACGCCTGCAGGACGCGGAGCGGAAGCTCAGCCAGCTGGGCCGGGTGAACCCGCTGGCGCTGGAGGAGTTCGAGGCGCTCGAGCAGCGCCACAAGTTCATGACCGAGCAGCTGGCCGACCTGACGCAGACGCGCAAGGACCTGCTGACGATCATCGAGGAGCTCGACGAGCGGATGCAGGCCATCTTCCTCGCCGCGTTCGAAGACACGAGGACCGCGTTCGGCGAGGTGTTCCCCATCCTGTTCCCCGGTGGCACGGGATCGATCAGCCTCACCGACCCCGACTCGCCGCTCACCACCGGCATCGAGGTCGCGGTGAGGCCAGTGGGCAAGAAGATCGAACGCCTCTCGCTGCTGTCGGGCGGCGAGAGGTCGCTCGCCGCCGTCGCGCTGCTGACGGCGATCTTCAAGGCGCGCCCGAGTCCGTTCTACATCCTCGACGAGGTTGAGGCGGCGCTCGACGACGCGAATCTGGGTCGCCTCCTGGGCGTCTTCGAGCAGCTGCGGGAGTCCAGCCAGCTCATCGTGATCACGCATCAGAAGCGCACGATGGAGATCGCCGACGCCCTCTACGGGGTGTCGATGCGGCAGGACGGCGTGTCCGCCGTGGTGGGGCAGCGCATCGCCGAGCGCGTCGCGTCCTGACCCTAGGCTGGGGGTATGGCAGAGAGCTCCTGGTCGCTCGGTCGCGCGCTGCGCGGCATGTTCGTCAAGCCCACCATCGACGACAGCACGTGGGAAGACCTCGAGACGGCGCTGCTGACCGCGGACTTCGGCCCCGACATCACCGAGCGGATCGTGGATGAGCTGCGCGAGAAGGTCGAGCGCTACCGCACGACCGACCCGCGGGACCTGCAGCGGATGCTGAAGGAGACGCTCGAGGAGCACTTCGCGAAGTTCGACACGACGCTCCGGCTCACGGAGCGCCCGGCCGTCGTGCTGGTGGTCGGGGTCAACGGCGTGGGCAAGACGACGACGATCGGCAAGTTCGCGAAGTTCCTGCAGCGCTACGGCCGCTCGGTGGTCGTCGGCGCCGCCGACACCTTCCGCGCTGCCGCCGTCGACCAGCTCGCGACGTGGGCCGAGCGCGGCGGGGCTGCGATCGTCCGGCCGCAGCAGGAGGGTCAGGATCCGGCATCCGTCGCCTTCCAGACCATCGCGTACGCGAAGCAGACCGGCACCGAGATCGTGCTGGTCGACACCGCGGGTCGGCTTCACACCAAGGGCGGGCTGATGGACGAGCTCGGCAAGATCCGCCGCGTCGTCGAGAAGCAGGCGCCGATCAGCGAGGTCCTGCTCGTGCTCGATGCGACCACCGGCCAGAACGGCGTCATGCAGGCGCAGGCGTTCCTCGAGCACGCCGGCGTGACCGGGCTGGTGATCACGAAGCTCGACGGCTCCGCGAAGGGCGGATTCGTCCTCGCCGTCCAGGAGCGCACCGGGATCCCGGTCAAGCTCCTCGGCCAGGGCGAGGGCATCGGCGACCTCACCGGCTTCACGCCGCACGTGTTCGCGGCCTCGCTCGTGGACTGATCCGGGGCCCTGAGCCCGGCCGCGCGACGCGGGTGCGGCGGCCGATTCCGCGCCATGCCGGGTTCGGGGTATCGCCTGGGCGCGGGTTGCGGTTTCATGGGGACATGGCGATCGAGCACGACTATTTCGGACTCCTC
Organism: Microbacterium sp. ZXT2-5; assembly: GCF_055329545.1. Lineage (NCBI taxonomy): Bacteria > Bacillati > Actinomycetota > Actinomycetes > Micrococcales > Microbacteriaceae > Microbacterium > Microbacterium sp. ZXT2-5. Next base: position 227,596 of record NZ_JBUZWD010000002.1, read on the forward strand.
GAATCCGGGCCGGACGGATCGATCTTCTGGTCCGAGAACGTCGAGCTCGGCGACCAGTCCGTGACCGTCGATCTGACCGCGCCCGATCAGGACGACGTCTCCGAGGCGGCCCTCGACGTCGCGGCGGCGCTGATCTCCGCGCTCGAGGACATCGACCGCAGCGCCCGCAACGCGATGGTCAACGAGCTCAGCGATCGCACCAGCGAGGTGACCGAGTACATCCTGCAGCAGCAGGAGACGCTGGGGGAGTCGCTGGAGGACACCCTCGTCGACATCTCCGGCGATGTCCACATCGACGTCATCCGCTCGCTGCAGCTGATGAGCATGACGATCCTCGCGGACGAGCACGGCGGAGCCGACCCGTTCGCCGTCCTCGAGTACGCGCTGGACCCGGATGCCACCGACGACGTGCTGCTGGTCAACCTCGGCTCCGACGGCGCGGTGCTGTCGGTGACGAGCGCCGACTGACCCCGCCCAGAGGCGGGTCACACCGCCTGGGCGAATCCCCGCTCGACGTGGACGTCCTCGGCGATGTGCGCGAGGTGCGCGGGGATCGGGCGGCCCTTCGACAGCATCGACTGCGCCCACAGCCGCCCCGCCCGGTACGAGGAGCGCACGAGGGGGCCGGCGAGCACCCCGAGGAAGCCGATGCGCTCGGCCTGCTCCTTGAACTCCACGAACTCCTGGGGCTTCACCCATCGGGCGACCGGCAGGTGGCGGGGCGACGGCCTGAGGTACTGCGTGATCGTGATGATGTCGGTGCCCGCGGCGTGCAGATCCTCGAGGGCCTGAACCACCTCGTCGGGCTCCTCGCCCATCCCGAGGATCAGGTTGGACTTGGTGATGAGCCCCGCATCCCGGGCCCGCGTCAGCACGTCGAGCGAGCGCTCGTACCGGAACGCAGGGCGGATGCGCTTGAAGATGCGCGGGACCGTCTCGACGTTGTGCGCGAACACCTCCGGGCGACTGTCGAACACCTCGGCGAGCAGCGCGGGATCGCCGTTGAAGTCCGTCGCGAGGATCTCGACTCCCGTGTTCGGGTTCATCTCGTGGATCTGCCGGACGGTCTCGGCGTGGAGCCACGCGCCGCCGTCGGGCAGGTCGTCGCGCGCGACGCCGGTGACGGTGGCGTACCGCAGGTTCATGCGCACGACGCTCTCGGCGACGCGGCGCGGCTCGTCGGTGTCGTAGTCGGCGGGCTTGCCGGTGTCGATCTGGCAGAAGTCGCACCGGCGCGTGCACTGCGAGCCGCCGATGAGGAACGTCGCCTCGCGGTCCTCCCAGCACTCGTAGATGTTGGGGCAGCCGGCCTCCTGGCACACGGTGTGCAGCTCCTCGGTCTTCACGAGGGAGTGCAGCGCCTGGTACTCGGGGCCCATCTTCGCGCGGGTCTTGATCCACTCCGGCTTGCGCTCGATCGGCGTCTGCGCATTGCGGACCTCGAGGCGCAGCAGCTTGCGCCCCTCGGGGGCGGACGGCGCGGATGCCGCACCCGGGACGGCCGCGGTCGCCCCGTGGGAGCCGCCGCACGCGCTCATGCCGGCACCCCCGCGAAATCCGCGGCGAACACGCGGCTCACCGTGTCGATGACGTCGGCCGGGCCGATGTCGGCGCCGGCGATCTCGCTGAGGGTCGTGACCCCGGCATCCGTGATCCCGCACGGGATGATCCCGCGGAAGCCCGCCAGCGTGTTGTCGCAGTTGAGCGCGAAGCCGTGCATCGTCACGCCGCGCTGCACGCGGACGCCGATGGCCGCGACCTTGTCCTCACCGAGCGGGCGGCGCACCCACACGCCGCTGCGCCCCTCGACCCGGTAGCCCTCGACGTCGAACTCGCGGAGCACGTCGATCAGCAGCTGCTCGAGGCGCCGCACATGCGCGACCACGTCGACCGGCTCGGCGAGCCGGACGATCGGGTAGCCGACGAGCTGGCCGGGCCCGTGCCAGGTGATCTTGCCGCCGCGGTCGACGTCGACGACCGGCGTGCCGTCGGCCGGGCGCTCATGGCGTGCGGTGCGGGCACCGGCGGTGTACACCGGCTCGTGCTCGAGGAGCAGCAGCGTGTCGGGACGCACCTGCGCCACGACGTCGGCGTGGACGCTGCGCTGCAGTGCCCAGCCCTCCAGGTACGGCACGTAGTCGGGGGAGAGGCCGACCGTCCTGATGTCGAGCATCGTGCTCCTTCGCGCTGAGTCTGCAGTCATTCATGGATCGCGTCCAACAATATATCGCGGCGCGCGGGATGGAGCCCGCCGTAGGGTGGCTTCATGTCCAGCGAGCACCGGGCGGGCCGGCCGAAGGCGTCGTCGCGCGAGACGATCGCCGAGGCGGCCTGCGAACTGTTCCTCGAGCAGGGATACGAGCAGACCTCGATCGTCGACATCTCCCGGCGGGCGGGCGTCAGCCGCTCCAGCTTCTTCAACTACTTCTCCTCGAAGTCCGACGTGCTGTGGGCAGGCCTGGACGAGAGGCTCGCGGAGTTCGAGCGGCGCATCGCGACGGACGGGAGCACGGATGCCGCGGCCGCCGTGCGCGCAGCGACGCTCGCCATCGCCGACGGCTTCGCGCCCGACAGCCTGGCGCTCGGCATCGTCAACGCCGCTGCGATGGGCCTCGAGGTCGAGTACGAGCGCGACGCCGCGCTCCGACGAGCCCGCGTCGCACGCGCGGTGTCGGCCCGCCTCGCCCACAGCGGCGCCGATCGGGTGCGTGCCGAGGTCGCCGGCGCGGCATGGGGCGGCGCGGTGATCGCCGCGATCGAGGCCTGGGCGCACGACGGCGCCGGTCGCACGTCGCTGGCGCGGTTCCTCGCCCGGGCGAGCGACGCGGCAGGGTCGACCTCGTCGACGGATCCGGTGGGCGAGGTCGCGCAGTTGCGGGTGGTCGTGCAGGCCGCCGCCTTCGAGCAGACCCTCGCGTTCTATCGCGACGTCGTGGGGATGCCGCAGGCCGAGGCGTACGAGGCCGACGGAGGTGCGCGCGTGGCGATCCTCGCGGCGGGGCGCGCCACTCTCGAGATCGCCAATCCTGCGCAGGTCGAGTTCATCGACCGCGTCGAGACCGACGGCGACGCCCCGAGCGACCGCATCCGTCTGGCCCTGGAGGTCGCCGACACCGACGCCGCCGTCGCCCGGCTCGACGAGGGCGGCGCCGTGATCGAGGCATCCGCCCGCGTCACGCCGTGGCGATCCCGCAACGCGCGCCTGCGCGGGCCGGCGGGACTGCAGCTCACCCTCTTCCAGGAGCTCGGGCCCGAGAACTGAGTCGCCGCCCGGGCCCGGCAGGGGGCGAGCGCGAGGCGATGGCATCCGTCGCCGTTAGAATCGGGGGATCATGGCGACTTTCGGCACTCTCTCCGACCGGCTCACCGAGACCTTCCGCAACCTCCGCACCAAGGGCAAGCTCACGCCCGCGGACGTCGACGGCACGGTCCGCGAGATCCGTCGCGCGCTCCTCGACGCCGACGTGGCGCTTCCCGTCGTCAAGGACTTCACCGCCAAGGTGCGCGAGCGCGCACTCGGCGACGAGGTCAACCGGGCGCTCAACCCGGCGCAGCAGGTCGTGCAGATCGTCAACGAGGAGCTCGTCGCCATCCTCGGCGGTGAGCAGCGGCGGCTGCAGTTCGCCAAGAACCCGCCGACGGTGATCATGCTCGCCGGCCTCCAGGGCTCCGGCAAGACGACGTTCGCCGGCAAGCTCGCGCGTCAGCTCGAGAAGGACGGGCACACCCCGCTCCTCATCGCCGCCGACCTCCAGCGCCCGAACGCCGTCAACCAGCTGCAGGTCGTCGCGGAGCGTGCCGGCGCCGCCATCTACGCACCGGAGCCCGGCAACGGCGTCGGCGACCCGGTGAAGGTCGCGCGCGACGGCGTGGAGGTCGCGCGCCGTCAGCAGCACGACGTCGTCATCATCGACACCGCCGGTCGCCTCGGCGTCGACGCCGAGCTCATGAAGCAGGCCGCCGACATCCGCAAGGCCACCGATCCCGACGAGGTGCTGTTCGTCATCGACGCGATGATCGGTCAGGACGCCGTCAACACGGCCAAGGCCTTTCAGGAGGGCGTCGACTTCACCGGCGTCGTCCTGTCCAAGCTCGACGGCGACGCGCGCGGTGGCGCTGCGTTGTCAGTGGCCTCCGTCACCGGCCGCCCGATCATCTTCGCATCCACCGGCGAGGGCCTCGAGGACCTCGAGGCCTTCCACCCCGACCGCATGGCGTCGCGCATCCTCGACCTCGGCGACATCCTCACCCTCATCGAGCAGGCCCAGCAGGCCTTCGACGAGGAGGAGGCGCTCAAGGTCGCCGAGAAGCTTGCGACCGAGCAGTTCACGCTCGAGGACTTCCTCGAGCAGATGCAGCAGATGCGCAAGATGGGCTCGATGAAGAAGATGCTCGGGATGCTCCCGGGCATGGGATCGATGAAGCAGCAGCTCGAGGACTTCGACGAGCGCGAGATCGACCGCACCGAGGCGATCATCCGCTCGATGACGCCGGCCGAGCGGCGCAACACCAAGCTCCTCAACGGCTCCCGCCGCCTGCGCATCGCGCGGGGCTCGGGCATGACGGTCACCGACGTCAATCAGCTCGTGCAGCGCTTCGAGCAGGCGGCCAAGATGATGAAGACGGTCGCGCGTGGCGGCGTGCCCAACATCCCGGGCATGGGCCCGGTTCCGGGGGCGGGTCGTCCCGGCGCCTCGTCCAAGCGCGGCAAGCAGCAGAAGGCGAAGGGCTCGCGGTCGGGCAACCCGGCCAAGCGCGCCGCCGAGAACGCGGGCATCGCCGCACAGGCCTCCGAGGCGCCGACGGGGTCGGGCTTCGGCCTGGGCGCGGGCGCCAAGGGCGTGCCGAGCGAGGCCGAGCTGGCCGAGCTGCAGAAGATGCTCGGACGCGGCTGACGACAGCGGGATCAGGCGCGGTCGGCGCGCATCGGCCGTGTCAGTGGCCGAGCGTGGCCAGATGCTCGCGCAGCGTCGGGCCGGAGCGGAACTCGCCGACGAGGTGGCGCACGACCTCGCGCAGATCGCCGTCCGCGGCATCGGCGACCGCGAGCTGCCGCGCGTAGCTCGCGCCCTGCGTGAGGATCGTGTCGATGCCCGCGAGCTCGCGCGCGCACTTCAGATCGACCGCGATGTCGCGGACCTGCTCGAGGGTCTCGCGCAGGTGGTCGACGACCGGGCGCTGCGTGCCCGCGCGATCGACGATCACCCGGGCGTCCAGGCCGTAGCGGGCGGCGCGCCACTTGTTCTCGCGGACGAACCAGGGCTGGATGGTCTCGAGTTCGAGCCCCTCGTCCAGCCGGCGGGAGAGATGCTCGACGAGCACCTGCACGAGGGCGGCGACCGCCGCGAGCTCGGGCAGCGTCGACATCCCGTCGCACGCGCGCACCTCGATCGTTCCCCAGCGCGGTGCCGGGCGGATGTCCCAGCGCACCTCGGTGGCGTCCTCCATCACGCCCGTGCCCACCATGTCGTCGAGGTAGCCCTCGAACTCACGCCAGTCCTGCAGGGGCCACGGGAGCCCCGCGGTCGGCAGCTGCTGGAAGACCAGAGCCCGGTTCGAGGCGTAGCCCGTGCGCTCGCCCGCCCAGTACGGGCTCGACGCCGAGAGCGCCTGCAGGTGCGGCAGGTACACGGCCAGGGCGTTGATGATGGGGAACACCTTGTTGACGTCCTCGACGCCGACATGGATGTGGATGCCCCAGATCATCATGTTGCGTCCCCACCACTGGGTGCGCTCGATGAGCTTGTGGTACCGCGTCTTGTCGGTGACCGCCTGGTGGTACCACTGCGCGAACGGATGACTGCCGGCGCACAGCAGGTCGATGCCGTGCGGATCGGTGAACGTGCGCACCGCCGCGATCGCGTCGCCGATGTCGTCGACGGCGGCCGCGACCGTGTCGCCGATGCCGCTGGTGAGCTCGATGGTGTTCGTGAGCAGCTCGCCGGTGACTGTGTAGCGCTCCAGCGCGGAGTCGTCTTCGAGCGCGTCGAGCACGTCCGGAGCGCGGGGGATGAGGTCTCCGGTCGCGGTGTCGGCGAGCATCAGCTCCCATTCGAGGCCCACCGAGGAACGGGCTGATGTCGCGAAGGGCACCGTCATGCGCACAGTCTGGCACGGTGTTCCGCCGGTCCCGTCCGCTTGACGGCACGGTGCGTCACGTGGTGGGCGGGGTGTTCGCGGGGGCTCCTGCGGTCTGGGGGGCGGGGTGTTCGCGGGGGCTCCTGCGGTCTGGCAGAATAGAGGGCTGGATCACCCGCTCGACCCTCTATCCAGCGCGGAGATCCTCCCTTCAGAGCTTCCGCCGGGTGTGCACCCCACGCTCCAGGCGATCGGTTCGATCACTTTCCACACATTCAGGAGAATCGTGGCTGTCAAGATCCGTCTCAAGCGTCTCGGCAAGATCCGTGCGCCGTACTACCGCATCGTCGTGGCCGACTCGCGCACCAAGCGCGACGGTCGTGTCATCGAGGAGATCGGCAAGTACCACCCCACCGAGGAGCCCTCGTTCATCGAGGTCGACTCCGACCGCGCGCAGTACTGGCTGTCGGTCGGCGCGCAGCCGACCGAGCAGGTGCTCGCCATCCTCAAGCTGACCGGCGACTGGGGTCGTTTCAAGGGCGACAAGGACGCCGTCTCGACCGTGAAGACGCGCGACGAGAAGGCCGCGTTCGAGGTCGACTCCTCCAAGAAGTCGGTCGTCAAGCCCAAGGCCGAGAAGAAGGCCGAGGAGCCCGCCGAGGCTCCCGCCGCCGAGGCGACCGACGCGGCCGACGAGGCCGCCGACTCCGCCGAGTAATCCGTTGCTCGCCGCCGCGCTCGAACACGTCGTCAAGGGGATCGTCGATCACCCGGACGACGTCCGCATCGACTCGTCCACGTCGCCTCGCGGCGACGTGCTCGAGGTGCACGTCCACCCCGATGACCGGGGTCGCGTGATCGGGCGCGGCGGCCGCACGGCCAAAGCCCTGCGCACCCTCATCACCGCCCTCGCCGACGGACGCCGCGTGCGCGTCGACGTGGCGGACGACTGAGGTGGCAGGCGAAGACACCACGGGAGCGGGTCCTGAGGCCCGCCGCCCCGTGAACGCGGTTCCCCCCGCCGGCAGGACGCAGCTACGCGTCGGACGCCTGGTGAAGGCCCACGGCCTCAAGGGCGCCATCAAGATCGAGCTGTACACCGACGATCCCGACGGACGCTTCGTCCCGGGCGCGACGTTCACGCTCCAGGTGCCGGAGTCGTCGCCGTGGCACGGCAAGCCGCTGACGGTGCGCGAGTTCCGGTGGATGAACAGCCACCCCGTCGCGTTCTTCGAGGGCGTCGACGACCGGTCCGCCGCAGAGGAGCTCATCCGCGCGATCTTGTGGGTCGACGAGGACTCCCAGTCCTCGCCCGCCGAGGACGACGCGTGGTTCGACCACCAGCTCGTCGGCCTCGACGTGGTGCGCGACGGCGAGACCGTCGGCCGTGTCGTGCGTGTGGACCACCTCCCGGCGCAGGACCTCCTCATCGTGAAGGTCCGCGAGGACGAGGTGCTCGTGCCGTTTGTCAAGGCGATCGTCCCCGAGGTCGATGTCGCCGGCGGCCGCGTGATCGTCACGCCGCCGGACGGCCTCTTCGAGGAGCTCCCCGACGACGAGGGCGATGAGACGCCGTCGCGGTCGGACGACGACGCCGCCGGCTGACGCCGCCCTCACGCCGCTCTCCCGGCGGGCGTGCGGCAGATGTGATCTGCGGGAAACACGGCGGGAAAGGTCCCGGAACCTCTCTGCCCGACCATGGTCACATGGCCGAAGTCCGCTCCCCGGTGCGCACCGTGTGCTCCTACTGCGGCGTCGGCTGCGGCATCTCGGTGACCACCGCGGACGGCGGAGCGGGGCATCCGCTCACCATCGCGAAAGTCGTGGGCGACCGCGAGCATCCGACGAACGCCGGACGCCTCTGCACCAAGGGAGCCACGCACGCCGAGCTCATGCAGGCCCCCGGCCGCATGACGTCGGCGCATATCCGACCGGCCCGGGGCGAGCCCGCCGAGCCCGTCCTGCTGACCGATGCGGTCACGGATGCCGCCGCCCGCCTGCGGGCCATCCTCGACGAGCACGGCCCCGACGCTATCGGGCTGTACGTATCGGGCCAGATGAGCATGGAGGCGCAGTACCTCTCCAACAAGCTCGTGAAGGGGTACCTGCGCGGCATCCACATCGAGTCGAACTCACGACTGTGCATGGCATCGGCCGGCACCGGCTACAAGCAGTCGCTCGGCGCCGACGGCCCGCCCGGGTCGTACGAGGACTTCGACAGGGCGGACCTCTTCTTCGTCATCGGGTCCAACACCGCGGACTGCCATCCGATCCTCTTCCTGCGTATGGCGGATCGGCTGAAACAGGGCGCGCGGCTCATCGTGGTCGACCCGCGCCGGACGGCGACGGCGGACCGGGCCGACCTCTTCCTGCAGATCCGCTCGGGGACGGATCTCGCGCTCCTGAACGGGCTGCTGCATCTGCTCGTGGCCGCCGGCGACATCGACGAGGAGTTCATCGAGGCGCACACCGAGGGCTGGGAGCACATGCCCGCGCTCCTGGCCGACTACCCGCCCGATCGCGTCGCCGACATCACCGGCCTCGCCGAGGAGGACATCCGCACCGCCGCGCGCTGGATCGGCGAGGCCGGCGAGTGGATGACCCTGTGGACCATGGGACTCAACCAGTCCACGCACGGCACCTGGTCGACCAACGCCATCTGCAACCTGCACCTGGCGACCGGGGCGATCTGCCGCCCGGGCAGCGGCCCGTTCTCGCTCACCGGTCAGCCCAACGCGATGGGCGGCAGGGAGATGGGGTACATGGGGCCCGGCCTGCCCGGCCAGCGCGCGGTGTTCAGCGCGACGGACCGCGCCTTCGTCGAGGATGTGTGGGGCCTGGAGCCGGGGACGATCCGCGCGGAGTCGGGCTCCGGGACCATCGACATGTTCCGTCGCGCCGCCGAGGGCGAGATCAAGGCGCTGTGGATCGTCTGCAGCAACCCGGTCGCTTCCGTCGCCAACCGCAGGACCGTGATCGAGGCGCTCGAGAGCGCGGAGCTCGTCATCGCGCAGGACGTCTACACCGAGACGGCCACCACGGCATACGCCGACATCCTCCTCCCCGCGACCCTCTGGGTGGAGGCGGACGGCGTCACGGTCAACAGCGACCGCACCCTCACCCTGGTGCGGGACGTCGTGCCCGCTCCGGGCGACGCGCAGCCGGACTGGCTGCTGATCTGCCGCATCGCGCAGGCGATGGGATTCGACGGCTTCGACTTCGCCTCCAGCGCCGAGGTCTTCGACGAGATCCGCCGGTTCTGGAACCCGCAGACCGGCTGGGACCTGCGCGGGGTCACCTACGAGCGCCTCCGCGAGACGCCGGTGCAGTGGCCCGCCCCGCCCGGCGACCCCGCGACGCGTCATCCGATCCGGTATGTGAACGACGGCGTCAGCCAGTCCCTCCACGTCGAGGACGACGGCACGGTGCCGCGGCTGGCCTTCGCGACGCCGTCGCGGCGCGCGCAGTTCCTCGCCCGTCCGCACCTCGATCCGGCGGAGCTGCCCGACGACGACTACCCGTGGGTGCTCAACACCGGACGCCTGCCGCATCACTGGCACACCCTGACCAAGACGGGCCGGGTGGCCAAGCTCGCCAAGCTGCACCCTGGACCGTTCGTCGAGGTGCACCCGTTCGACGCCGAGCGTCACGGCATCTCGGACGGCGACCAGGTCGAGGTCGCATCGCGCCGCGGCCGGTTCGTCGTGCCGGCGGTGCTCACCGATCGCGTCCAGCCCGGCAGTCTGTTCGCCCCGTTCCACTGGAACGACGAGCACGGCGAGTACGTCACCGTGAACGCCGTGACCAACGACGCGGTGGACCCGATGTCGGCGCAGCCGGAGCTCAAGGTCGCCGCTGTGTCGCTGCGCCGCGTCGGGCCCGGTGCCGGCGCCGCCGAGCCGTCGACGGCCTCCGCCGACGAGGCGCTGGCCCAGGCGGGCGTGCCCCTCGCGCCACCCCCGCTGAGCGACACCGAGGGCGCCTATCTGGCGGGCTTCCTGTCGACGGTGCGGTCGGTGGCGCTCGCGCCCGGTGAGGTGCCGGTGCTGCCGGCCGAGGCGCCGCTGGGGGCGCTCGCGCGCGCCTGGTTCGACGGCGTGCTCGCCGGCGCGTTCTCGCGCGCCTCCGTCGGCGGCGCGACGCCGCAGTCCGGCGATGCCGATGAGGTCGTCGTGCTGTGGGGCTCGCAGACCGGGAACGCCGAGGAGTTCGCCACGGCCGCGACCGCCGCCCTCGGGGCGCGCGGCATCCCGGCGCGGTCGCGGAGCATGGCGGAGCTGCGCGCGACCGATCTCACCGCCGTGCGCCGACTGCTCGTCGTCACGTCCACGTTCGGCGACGGCGGCCCGCCCGACAACGGCGCGGCACTGTGGCACGACCTGAACGCCGACGGCGCGCCGGAGCTCTCGGACCTCCGCTACGCCGTGCTGGCGCTCGGCGACTCCAGCTACGACGACTTCTGCGGTCACGGCCGGCGTCTGGACGCGCGGCTCGGCGAGCTGGGGGCGACGGCCCTGCTCGAGCGCGTCGACGTCGAGCCCGATGCCGACGAGCCGCGCGAGGCGTGGCTGGCGCAGATCCTCGAGACGCTGGCGGGGGAGGGGACGGGGGCTGCGGCATCCGTCGTCGCACCTCCGGCCCCCATGAAGCGCCTGTTCACCCGCGCCAACCCGGTGCACGCGCCCCTGGTGCGCAATGAGCTCCTCAGCCGGCCCGGGTCGCAGAAGGAGGTGCGGCGGATCGGCTTCGACCTGTCGGAGTCCGGCGCGACGTACGAGGCGGGCGACTCGCTCGGCGTCGTGTGCGCCAACGCGCCGGGTGTGGTGACGGAGTGGCTCCAGGCCACCGGGATCGCCCCGAACACGATCGTCGAGCTCGACGGCGAGGAGCGCACGTTCGCCGACGCGCTGCGGACGCGGCTGGACATCACCAGGACGCCGCTGGACCTCGTCCGCTTCATCGCCGAGCGCAGCGGCGACAGCGGGCTGAACGCCCTGCTCCGGCGCGAGAACAAGGGCCGGCTCGAACAGTTCCTGTGGAGCCAGCAGGCCGTGGACCTCGTCCGCGACTTCCGCGTCGCCGCGTCGGCCGACGAGTGGGTCGGCGTGCTCAAGCGGCTCCAGCCGCGCCAGTACTCGATCTCGTCGAGCCCGAAGACCGATCCGGGCACCGTCGAGCTCACCGTGTCGGTGGTGCGGTTCCAGACCGAGTCGGGTCGTGCGCGGGGCGGCGTCTGCTCGACGTTCCTCGCGGACGGCGAGGCGACGGCGGCGCCCGTGTACCTGCAGCGCTCGCCCGCCTTCCGTCCGCCGGCCGCATCCGATGCGCCCATGATCATGATCGGGCCGGGCACGGGCATCGCCCCGTTCCGCGGATTCCTCCACGACCGTCGCGCCGACGGGCACACCGGCCGCAACTGGCTGTTCTTCGGGGAGCAGCACGCCCAGACGGACTTCTACTACCGCGAGGAGCTGCAGCAGATGCACGCGGACGGCTTCCTCACGCGCCTGGACCTGGCCTTCTCGCGCGACCAGCGGCAGAAGATCTACGTCCAGGACCGCATGGTCGAGCACGGTGCGCGTCTCTGGCGCTGGCTCGAGGACGGAGCCCACGTCTACGTGTGCGGCGATGCGACGCGCATGGCCAAGGACGTCGAGGCGACGCTCCTCGGCATCGCCCAGCAGCACGGCAAGCTGTCCGAGGACGCGGCGACGGAGTACGTCCGCGCCCTGGCGGCCGACGGCCGCTACGCCCGCGACGTGTACTGAGGACCGCCTCGTCCCCACGGGCGCGGGGGCAGCACGAAGATGAGCGGATGCCTCGGCCGAGGCATCCGCTCATCTTGTGGTGTCGCGTCAGATGCGCTGCTTCGCCAGCGAGGCCCGGGGGACGACGTAGACGAGCACCGTCACGAGCAGCAGCGCGACGTACGCGGCGACGAACCCGGCGAACGCCGCGGTGTAGCCGCCCGTCGCCAGCTGCGAGGCGTTGAGCACCTGCGGCACGAGGAACCCGCCGTAGGCGCCGATCGCGGAGATCAGGCCGAGGGCGGCCGCGGCCTTGCGCATCATCCTGGTCGCCTCCGGCGACCCCGGCTCGTCGCCTCGCGCGAGGGAGCGGGCCGCGAAGATGCTCGGGATCATGCGGTAGGTCGAGCCGTTGCCCATTCCGGTCGCGGCGAACAGCACGAGGAAGCACGCCAGGAACACGGCGAAGTTGCGCAGCGGCATCGTCAGGATGAGCGCCAGCGCGCCCAGAGCCATCACCGCGAAGGCGCCGACGGTCACACGCGCGCCGCCGAAACGGTCGGCGAGCCTGCCCCCGTACGGACGGGCCAGCGAGCCGACGAGGGCGCCGAGGAAGGCCAGCGAGATCGCCGCCTGGCCGACCTGGATGGTCGACAGCGCCGGGAACTGGTCGGCGATGAGCTTCGGGAAGACGCTCGCGAAACCGATGAACGATCCGAACGTCCCGATGTACAGGACCGCCATGACCCACAGGTGCGGCTCGCGGAGGGCCGCCGCGGACCCCGCGAAGTCGGCCTTCGCGGACGAGAGGTTGTCCATGTAGCGCCACGCGCCGAACATCGCCAGCAGGATCAGCGGGATCCACATCCAGCCGGCGAGCGAGATGTTCAGCGTCGCCCCGGCGCCGATGGTCACAGCGATCGGCACGGCGAACTGGGCGACCGACGTGCCGAGGTTGCCGCCGGCGGCGTTCAGGCCGAGGGCCCAGCCCTTCTCCTTCTGCGGGAAGAAGTACGTGATGTTGGCCATCGAGCTGGCGAAGTTGCCGCCGCCGACGCCGCCGAGGGCGGCGACGAGCAGGAGGACGCCGAACGGCGTCTCGGGGTTGGACACGACGATGCCCAGGAGCACGGCCGGGATGAGCAGGAGCGCGGCCGAGACGATCGTCCAGTTGCGGCCGCCGAAGATCGCGACCATGAACGTGTACGGGAAGCGGAGCGTGGCGCCCACGAGACTCGGGAGGGAGATGAGCCAGAACGACTCCGAGCTGGTCAGCTGGAAGCCCGCGGCCGGGAGCATCACGACGACGATGCTCCACAGCTGCCAGATGATGAAGCCCAGGAACTCGGCGAAGATCGACCAGCCGAGGTTGCGGCGTGCGATCGCACGCCCCTCGGCCTTCCAGAACGCCGGGTTCTCGGCGTTCCAGCCGTCGATCCAGCGTCCGGGTCGATGAGTGAGGGCGACCGGCGCGTCGGCCGGGGCGATGGACCGGGGCGGTGCGTCGGTATGGGTCGTGGACGGGGTCACGGTGGTTGTCATGGCGCCTCCCTGAGGTGAGCTGACACTGGGGGTGAGTGTGCTTCCACGCTAGGAACGGGGTGTTTCGGCCCGTCTGCCCGCGCGGTTACTTCCCGGTCACTTCTCGATCACCGTCCGGCGCCTCCCGCGGTGGGTGCCGCGACACACGTCCGAAACACGCGCGCCTCCTAGACTCGGAGGCATGCGCGTCGACATCGTCACGATCTTCCCGACGTTCTTCGACGTGCTGGGCGTCTCGCTGATCGGCAAGGCCCGTGACCGCGGCATCCTGGAGATGCACGTCCACGACCTGCGGGACTGGACGCACGACCGTCATCGCACGGTCGACGACACGCCGTACGGCGGCGGGGCCGGCATGGTGATGAAGCCGGAGCCGTGGGGCGAGGCGCTGGACGCGGTGCTCACCGACGACGCCGTGCTGCTGGTGCCGTCCCCGGCGGGGGAGCTGTTCTCGCAGCCGATGGCGCGCGAGCTCGCCCAGGAGGAGCACCTCGTGTTCGCCTGCGGGAGGTACGAGGGCATCGACCAGCGCGTCGTGGACCACTACGCCGAGCGCGGACGCGTGCGGCTGGTGAGTCTCGGCGACTACGTCCTCAACGGCGGGGAGGTCGCCGCCATGGCCGTGATCGAGGCGGTCTCGCGGCTGATCCCCGGCGTCGTGGGCAATCCCGAGAGCCTCGTCGAGGAGTCGCACGAGCTGGGACTGCTGGAGTACCCCAGCTACACCAAGCCCGCGCAGTGGCGCGGGCTGGAGGTGCCGCCCGTGCTGCTCAGCGGGAATCACGGGGCCATCGCGGCCTGGCGGCGCGAGCAGAGCCTCGCGCGCACGCGTGCGCACCGGCCCGACCTGCTGCCGGAGCCCGACGCCGCGTCGTAGCGGCGGCGCGTCCCGGCGACCGGTCCGCTCACGCCGGATCGATGACGTTGAGCCGGTAGCCGCGCTTGACGACCGTCTTGACGAGGTCCGGCACGCCCAGCGACTCGCGGAGGCGTGCGACGGCCATCTCGACCGCGTGGGTGTTCTCCCCCGAGCGCGGCAGCGCCGTCTGCAGGCGATGGCGCGACACGACGCCGCCGTGCGCGTCGAAGAGCACGCCGACGATGTCGGTCGCGCTGCGCGACAGCGCGATGTGGCGGCCGTCGAGCACGATGCCCGTGCTGCGGAGCTCGAGGCGGCCGGCGGAGGTGGGGAGCGATGCCGCGCCGCCGCCGCCGAAGTGCGTGACGACCGCCCGCACCAGCGAGCCGAGCCGGCCGCGCTCGGCGATGAGGGGCTCGAGGCCGGCGTCGAGCAGCGGGCCGGCCGTGATCGGCCCGACCGCTGCCATCAGCAGGCGGCCCTCGGCGTCGCGCTCGAGGATCGCCTCGAGCATCCCCTCCTGCCGTGCCGCCGCGAGCCACTCGGCGGCGCCCGGTGCCGAGGTGAACAGGACGGCGTCGACCTCGCCGTGCGCCGCCGCGACGACGGACCGCGACACCGCCGCCGGGTCCGGCGGTGGCCCCCAGCGGTAGACGGTGAGGCTCACCACGTCGGCGCCGGCGCGCTGGAACAGCTCATCCAGCCCGTCGGCACCCGAGCCGTGATGCTGCACCGCGACGCGGCGGCCCGCGATGCCCTCGGCCAGGAGGTACTCGCCGAGCTCGGCGGACGTCTCGGACTCGGCCACCCAGTCCGCCGTGAGCCCGGCCTGCTGGATCGCACCCCGGGCCTTGGGGCCGCGGGCGACGATCTGCGCCCCGGCGAGCGCGTCGTGCAGCTCGTCGAGGAGCCCGGCCTCGTCGGCCGCCTCCATCCAGCCGCGGAAGCCCACGCCGGTAGTGGCGACGACGATGTCGGGGGGACGCGCGATGAGCTCCTGCGTGGCGGCGATGAGCGCGTCGTCGTCGATGTGGGGGACGATCGTCAGCGCGGGCGCGTGGCGCACCTGCGCGCCGTGTCGCTCGAGTGCGGCTGCCAGCTCGAGCGAGCGACGGTCGACGGCGATGACGATCGTGCAGCCGTCGAGCGCGGCCGAGAGGGTGGGGCGGGTGGTGGAGCTCAACGGACGGTGTCACCTGCCAGCTGGCGGTCGGGAAGCAGCAGCCCGGCGCGGGCGACCTCGCCCACGACGATGACGGCGGGGTTGCGGACGCCGGCGACGCCCGCGTCGAGCACGACCGCGCCCAGCGTGCTGCGTGTCGTCCGCTGATCGCGGTGGTGGCCGCGTTCGACGATGGCCACGGGCCGGTCCGCCGGGACGCCCGCGTGCAGCGCGTCCGAGACGATGCGGGGGAGGGCTCCGACGCCCATGAGGATCACGGTCGTCACGGCGTCGTCGCGCATCGCCGCGAGAGTGGCCGCGGTGACCTCGGCGGGGCCGTTGACGATGTGCACCGCGCCCGCCACGCCGCGATGGGTGACGGGGATGCCGGCGGCCTGGGGCACGGCGATGGCGCTCGAGATGCCCGGCACGACGTCGACCGGGATGCCGGCGGCCAGGCACGCGGCGACCTCCTCGCCGCCCCGCCCGTACACGAAGGGGTCGCCGCCCTTCAGGCGGACGACGTGCTTGCCCGTCTTCGCCCGGGCGACCAGCAGCTCGTTGATCTCCTCCTGCGGCACCGGGTGGTGGCCGGGATGCTTGCCGACGTCGATGATCTCGACCTCCGGCCCGACATGCTCGCGGATGTCGGTGGGCCCCAGCCGGTCCATGACGATGACGTCCGCACGCGTGAGCAGCCGCCAGGCGCGCACGGTGAGCAGGTCCAGGGGCCCCGGTCCGCCGCCGATCAGGTCGACGCGGCCGACGCTCATACCTCGTCCTCCCAGCGCACGTGCACGTGCCCGCCGTCGACGGACACCGGCCACACGTGCAGGCTCATCGGCTCCTTGCCCTGCGTGTCGAGGCAGGCGCCGGTGCGAAGGTCGAACACCTGCTTGTACATCGGCGACGCGACCGTCGGGATGTCCTGGCGCGTTCCGACGATCCCGCGCGAGATGACGTGCGCGCGACTGTACGGGTCGAGGTTCGACACCGCGTGGACGCGGCCGCCCGTGCCGTCCGGGCCGCGGAGCAGGAAGAGGGCGATCTGGGTCCCGCCCAGGAGCGCGGCGCGCCCGCGCTCGATCTCGAGGTCGGCCAGTTCGCACACGCGCACCCATCCGGGAGGTGCGGTGTACTCGGTCGTCTGCGGGTCGACGAGGGTCATCGGCGCACCTCCAGTGTCGTGCCGGCGATGAGCACGCGCGAGTCGGCCCGCTCGTCCTCGGTGGCAGGTCGGGGCTGTCCGCGCTCGGCGGTGTAGGCCAGTGACGGGTCGGGGGTCTTCGGGGCGTTCACGAACGAGGCGAAGCGGCGCAGCTTCTCGGGGTCCTCGAGCGTCGCCTTCCACTCGTCCTCGTACGATTCCAGGTGCGCGGCCATCGCGGCATCCAGATCCGCGCAGATGCCGAGGCTGTCGTCGAAGATCACGGCGCGAAGGCCGTCGATGCCCCCGTCCAGATCCTCGAACCACGGCGCCGTGCGCTGGAGGCGGTCCGCGGTGAAGATGTAGTACATCAGGAACCGGTCGATCGCGGTGAGCAGTTCCTCGTCGCTGAGCCCCTCGGCCAGCAGCACCGCGTGGCGCGGCGTGAAGCCGCCGTTGCCGCCGACGTACATGTTCCAGCCGGCCTCGGTCGCGATAACGCCGACATCCTTGCCTCGCGCCTCGGCGCACTCCCGGGCGCAGCCCGAGACGCCCAGCTTGATCTTGTGGGGCGAGCGGAGGCCGCGATAGCGCAGCTCCAGCTGGACCGCCATGCCCACGGAGTCCTGCACGCCGTAGCGGCACCACGTGGATCCGACGCACGACTTCACCGTGCGCAGCGACTTGCCGTAGGCGTGCCCGGACTCGAACCCCGCCTCGACGAGGCGCTGCCAGATGTCGGGCAGCTGCTCCAGGCGGGCGCCGAACATGTCGATGCGCTGTCCGCCGGTGATCTTGGTGTACAGGCCGAAGTCCTTCGCGACCTGGCCGATGACCAGGAGCCCCTCCGGCGTGATCTCGCCGCCCGGGATGCGCGGCACCACCGAATAGCTGCCGTCCTTCTGCAGGTTCGCCATCACGTGGTCGTTGGTGTCCTGCAGCGTCGCGTTCTCGCCGTCGAGCACGTGGCCGCGCACGAGCGTGGACAGGATGCTGGCGAGCGCCGGCTTGCAGATGTCGCAGCCGCGACCGGTGCCGAAGCGCTCGATGACGGCGCTGAACGTGGTGAGACCGGAGACGCGCACCGCGTCGAACAGCTGGCGGCGCGACATGTCGAAGTGCTCGCACAGCGCGTTGCTCAGTGCCGCACCGGTCTTCGCGAGCTCGGTGCCGACGATCTTCTTGACCATCATCACGCACGAGCCGCAGGCGGCTCCCGCCTTCGTGCACGCCTTGATACCTGCGACGTCGGTGCAGCCCTCCTCGTGGACCGCGTGACGGATGGCGCCGGCGGTCACGCTGTTGCAGGAGCAGACCAGCGCCTCGTCGGGGAGGTCCCCGGTGGGCGCGGCCACACCGCCTTCGGGCATGAGATAGGCGGCGGGATCGCCGCCGAGCGCGCCGCCCACGAGCGGCCGCAGCGATCCGTACGCGGAGGCGTCGCCGACGAGGATCCCCCCGAGCAGCGTCTTCGCGTCGTCGGACAGGACGAGCTTCTTGTAGACCCCGGCCACGGGATCGGCGTAGGTGACGTCCAGTGCACCGGGCGTCTCGGCGAAGGCGTCGCCGAAGCTCGCCACATCCACGCCGGAGAGCTTGAGCTTGGTCGACAGATCGTAGCCGGGGAAGGATGCCTCGCCGCCGAGCAGCCGCGTAGCCGCGACCTCGGCCATCGCGTAGCCCGGGGCGACCAGGCCGACGCACAGGCCGTCGTAGTTGGCGACCTCGCCGATCGCGAGGACGCGGGGATCCGACGTCTGGCAGCCGGCGTCGATGAGGATGCCGCCGCGCTGGTGCACGTCCAGGCCTGCGGTCCGCGCGAGCTCGTCGCGCGGGCGGACCCCCACCGTGAAGACGACCACGTCCGTCCGGTCGTACGAGCCGTCCTGGAACTCCAGTCCCGCGACCTGGCCGGTGCGGTCGGGATCGAGCCGTGTGGTGACCGTCCGGGTCTTCACCGCGATGCCCCGGGACTCGATGAGTCGCCGGAGGGCGTCGCCCGCGGGGAGGTCGAGCTGCGCCGACATCAGCCGATCGGAGGACTGGACGACCGTGCAGTCCACGTCCAGCCCCTGCAGCGCCCCGGCCGCCTCGAGGCCCAGCAGTCCTCCGCCGATGACGGTGCCGACGAGCGGGCGGCCGAGCTCCGCGGAGCGGCGCTGGACGAACGCCTCGAGCTTCTCGACGTCGTCGAGGGTGCGGTACACGAAGCAGCCCTCGAGCCCGAAGCCGTCCACGGCCAGGCGGGCGGCGTACGATCCCGTCGCGAGCACGAGCCGGTCGTACGCGACGCTGGTGCCGCTGCGGGTGGTCACGCGCCGGGCCTGGCGGTCGATGCGGGTGACCGCGTCGCCGCGCAGGAAGCGGACGCGCGGGTCCTCGAGCACGGTGCGCTCGAGTTCGAGGTCGGCCGCCGAGGCGCCGCTGAAGAAGCCGGTCAGCCCCACGCGGTCGTACGGCGGGCGGTCCTCCTCGCCGATGAGCGTCACCCGCCACTCGTCGCCGGCTCGGGTGAGCAGGCTCTCGACGAAGCGGTGGGCGACCATGCCCGCGCCGACGACCACCACGTGGGTGCCGAGCGCGGGGCTGTGCATCATGAGGTCACCGTACGCGGGTGATGTTGCAGCGGCGTCAGCGTCATGTTTCCGGTTGTTGACACGGTCGCGGTGGGCCATGGCTCCTCCTCGTCGGCCGGATGTTCGGTGAACACGAAGCTACGAGCGCGGTGTTTCACCGCCCTGCGGGCGGGGGTTACCTCGAGCGAACGTTTCTCTCACACGGCATGCGACGCCCTTGTGAGGTCGCGGTCGTGGCGGGGGGGCCTACCCTGTTCGCGCACGGTGCGCCAGTCCCGGCGCCCGGTCATCGCCGACCGATATCGTGAAGGCCCCGCAAGATGGAGGTCGTATGCAGATCTGGCCAGGTTCCCCGTACCCGCTCGGTGCGACCTTCGATGGGAGCGGGACGAACTTCGCGCTCTACAGCGAAGGTGCCGAACGCGTCGAGCTGTGCCTGTTCGACGACGACGGCAACGAGACACGGGTCGACCTCGTGGACGTGGACGCGTACGTGCATCACGGCTATCTGCCCTCCGTGCAGCCGGGCCAGCGCTACGGCTACCGTGTGCACGGGGAGTTCGATCCCAAGTCGGGCAAGCGGTTCAACGCCCACAAGCTCGTGCTCGATCCGTACGCCAAGGCCGTCGAGGGGCAGGTCGACTGGGGCCAGCAGGTCTTCGGCTACGACTTCGGCGAGCCGGACTCCCGCAACGACGAGGACTCCGCCGCGCACCAGATGATGGGCGTCGTCGTGAACCCGTACTTCGACTGGGCCGGCGATCGCCTTCCCAAGACCCCCTACTCGGAGACGTTCATCTACGAGGCCCACGTGCGCGGCCTGACGCAGCTGCACCCCGCGATCCCGGAGGAGATCCGCGGGACGTACAGCGCGATCGCCCACCCTGCGATCATCGAGCACCTGCAGAAGCTCGGAGTCACCGCGATCGAGCTGATGCCCGTCCACCAGTTCGTCAACGACTCGGTGCTCGAGGAGAAGGGCCTGTCGAACTACTGGGGCTACAACACCATCGCGTTCCTCGCCCCGCAGAACACCTACGCCTCGAACGGCCAGCGCGGGCAGCAGGTGCAGGAGTTCAAGGCGATGGTGAAGTCGCTGCACGCGGCGGGGATCGAGGTCATCCTCGACGTGGTCTACAACCACACGGCCGAGGGCAACCACCTTGGCCCCACCCTGTCGATGCGGGGGATCGACAACGAGGCCTACTACCGACTCGAAGCGGACGACAAGCGCTACTACACCGATTACACCGGCACGGGCAACAGCCTCAACGTCGGCAATCCGCACACGCTGCAGCTGATCATGGACTCGCTGCGGTACTGGGTGCTGGAGATGCACGTCGACGGGTTCCGCTTCGACCTGGCGTCGACCCTCGCGCGCGAGTTCTACGAGGTCGATCGGCTCGCGACGTTCTTCGAGCTGGTCCAGCAGGATCCCGTGGTCTCGCAGGTGAAGCTCATCGCCGAGCCGTGGGACGTCGGTCCCGGCGGCTACCAGGTCGGCAACTTCCCGCCCCAGTGGACGGAGTGGAACGGCCAGTACCGCGACACCGTCCGCGACTTCTGGCGCGGCGAGCCCGCGACCCTCGGCGAGTTCGCCTCCCGGCTCACCGGGTCGGCCGACCTCTACGAGCACTCCGGGCGCCGGCCCGTGGCATCCATCAACTTCGTCACCGCGCACGACGGCTTCACCATGCGCGATCTCGTCTCGTACAACGACAAGCACAACGAAGCCAACGGCGAGGACAACCGAGACGGGGCGGACGACAACCGCTCGTGGAACTGCGGCGCGGAGGGCCCGACCGAGGACGTCGAGGTGCTGTCGCTGCGGGCACGTCAGCAGCGCAACTTCATCGCGACACTGCTGCTGTCGCAGGGCGTGCCCATGCTGCTGCACGGCGACGAGCTGGGGCGCACGCAGCGCGGCAACAACAACGGCTACGCGCAGGACAACGAGATCACGTGGGTGGACTGGTCGGCCGTGGACCAGCCGCTGCTGGAGTTCACCGCGGCGCTGGCGCGGTTGCGCCGTGAGCACCCGACCTTCCGCCGTCGCCGTTTCTTCGACGGCCGGCCGGTGCGGCGGGAGGAGGGCGCCCCCGTTCCCGACATCGTGTGGGCGCGTCCGGACGGCTCGCAGATGCAGCCGGAGGACTGGGACTCGGGCTTCGGCCGCGCCGTCGCGGTCTTCCTCAACGGCGGCGGCATCCGCGAGCGCGACCGCCGTGGCGAGCCGATCACCGACCGGCACTTCATCATCCTGTTCAACGCCGGAGACGACGACGTGGACTTCCTCATCCCCGCGGTGGAGTTCAGTCCCGAGTGGGACGTCATCGTCGACACCGCAGGTCAGCACGCCGACACCGACCCCGTCGAACCCGGCACCACGCTGACGGTGCGCGGTCGCTCGCTCATGGTGCTGCGCGAGCACCAGATGGAGGAGCCGGAGGTGGACCACTCCGTCGCCGCGTCCCTCGCGGTCACGGGTGTGGCCGGACCGGACGAGGTGCCCGGTGCGGCGCCGCGGGCGGAGCTGTCCCGGTGACCCGAACGCCAGCGCGGGGTGCGCGGCCGCGCTCGACGTACCGGCTGCAGATCCGGCCGTCGTTCACGCTGGACGACGCCGCCCGGTTGCGCGACTACCTCGGCGCGCTCGGTGCCGACTGGGTGTACTTCTCGCCGATCCTCGCGGCGTCCGAGGGATCCGATCACGGGTACGACGTCGTCGATCCGAGCACCGTCGACCCCGCGCGCGGCGGCCGCGATGCGCTGGAGCGCGCCGCCCGCGCCTTCCACGAGGCGGGTCACGGCGTCCTGGTCGACATCGTGCCCAATCATGTGGGCGTCGCGCGCCCCGCCGAGAACCCGTGGTGGTGGGACGTGCTGGCGAAGGGGCGCGGGTCGCGGTACGCGCGCGCGTTCGACATCGACTGGGAGTTCGGCGGCGGCAAGGTGCACCTGCCGGTGCTGGGCGAGACGGTCGAGGAGGCCGCAGCGTCGGGCGCTCTGCGCGTCGAGGACGGCGAGCTCCGCTACCACGACCACCGCTTCCCCCTGGCTGGAGGGTCTGCACCCGGCGATGGGGACGTCCTCGCCGTGCACGCCCGGCAGCACTACGAGCTGATGCACTGGCGGCGCGAGGCGTCCGACCTCAACTACCGCCGGTTCTTCGGGGTCTCCAGTCTCGCCGCGGTGCGGGTGGAGGACCAGGACGTCTTCGACGAAACGCACGCCCAGGTCCGCAGCTGGTTCGACGACGGCCTCGTCGACGGTCTGCGCGTCGACCACCCGGACGGGCTGCGCGCCCCGGTGGAGTATCTCGAACGGCTCGCAGAGCTCACCGGCGGGGCGTACGTCCTCGTGGAGAAGATCCTGGAGCACGGCGAGGCGCTGCCCCCGTTCTTCGCCGCAGAGGGCACGACCGGATACGACGCGCTGGCCGAGATCGACCGCGTGCTGGTCGACCCCCGGGGCGAGGACGCCCTCGACGCCCTCGACGCCCGCCTCCGCGAGCGCTCCGGGCTTCCCGCTCCTCAGCCGTGGGCCGACGTGATCGCGGGGACCAAGCGCGCCATCGGCGAGGGGATCCTGCGATCGGAGGTGCGCCGTCTCGCGCGTGAGCTCGGCGCGCCCGACGACGCAGCGGTGGAGGACGCCGTGGTCGAGCTTCTCGCCCGGTTCCCGGTGTACCGCTCCTATCTGCCTGCGGGGCGGGAGCATCTCGACGCCGCCGCGGACGACGCGCGCGCGCACCGCCCGGACCTTGCCGCGGCGATCGACGCCGTCGTCGCGGCGCTCCGCGACCCCCGGCATCCCGCCGCCCTGCGCTTCCAGCAGACGAGCGGGATGGTGATGGCCAAGGGCGTGGAGGACACCGCGTTCTACCGTGCGACCCGCCTCGGCACCCTCACCGAGGTGGGCGCCGACCCCTCGCAGTTCGCGCTGCCGGTCGACAGGTTCCATGCGGCGCAGGCGGCCCGGCTCGCGGCGTGGCCGCACGCCATGACGACGCTGTCGACGCACGACACGAAGCGCGGCGAGGACGTCCGCGCACGCCTGTCGGTGCTGGCGGAGATCCCCGAGCGGTGGGCGGAGGTGCTCGAAGAGCTGACGGATGCCGCATCCAGCGGTCACGGCCCCTTCGACGCGCTGCTGTGGCAGGCCGTCATCGGCGCATGGCCGGCGTCACGCGACCGTCTCCACGCGTACGCCGAGAAGGCGGCGCGGGAGGCCGGTGAGGCGACGAACTGGCTGGATCCGGATGCCGCGTTCGAGCGCCGCATGCACGCGATGGTCGACGCGGCCTTCGACGACCCCGCGGTGGCCGCCCGCGTCGAGTCGTTCGTGTCCGAGATCGAAGGCGCGGGGTGGTCGAACGCGCTGTCGGCCAAGCTCCTGCAGCTGGCAGGACCGGGCGTGCCGGATGTTTACCAGGGCAGCGAGCTGTGGGAGCACAGTCTCGTCGACCCCGACAACCGCCGTGCCGTCGACTTCGACGTCCGCCGCGGACTCCTCGCGGCGATCGATCGGGGCGAGCAGCCGCTGATCGACCGCACGGGCGCGGCGAAGCTCCTCGTCACGGCGCGCACCCTCCGCCTGCGGCGGGACCGTCCCGAGCTGTTCACGCGCTACACGCCGGCGGCGGTCGTCGGCGCCGCCGCGCATCACGCGATCGCCGTCGACCGCGGCGGCGCGCTGGCCGTCGCGACCCGCCTTCCGGTGGCCCTGGCGGCACGCGGCACGCGATCGGGCTCGCCCTGGGAGGACACGATGCTGCTGAGACACGCCGGCACCACGACCGACGTGTTCACCGGGCGGGTCTACCGCGGCCACGTCGCGCTCGCCGAGCTCCTCGAGCTGTACCCGGTCGCCCTCCTCGTCCCGGAGGAGCCGGCGTGATCCCCGAAGTGTGGGCTCCCCGGGCAGCTGCCGTGTCGCTGCGCGCTCCCGCACGCGGCGCGGACTCTCCGATGACGGCGCGCGGCGGGGGCTGGTGGCGGGCTCAGGTGGCGCTCCGGGACGGCGAGGAGTACGGTTTCGTGCTCGACGGCGCGGACCATGCCCGACCCGATCCCCGGTCGCGCCGGCAGCCGCGCGGCGTCCACGACCTCAGCGCCGTGTTCGATCCCGCAGCGCACCTCTGGGGCGACAGCACGTGGACGGGGCGCCAGCTCGCCGGGGGCGTCGTCTACGAGATGCACATCGGCACGTTCACCCCGGAGGGGACCCTGGATGCCGCGGCCGAGCGCCTCGATCACCTCGTGGAGCTCGGGGTCGACTTCGTCGAGCTGCTGCCGGTCAACGCCTTCAACGGCGTGCACAACTGGGGCTACGACGGCGTCCTCTGGTACGCGGTCCACGAGGCCTACGGCGGTCCGGCCGCGTACCAGCGCTTCGTCGACGCCTGTCATGCCGCGGGCCTCGGCGTGATCCAGGACGTCGTGCACAACCATCTCGGGCCGAGCGGCAACTACCTGCCGGAGTTCGGGCCGTACCTGCGCGACGCGGAGTCGAACACGTGGGGATCGTCGGTGGACCTCGATGAGGACGAGGTCCGCCGCTACATCGTCGAGAACGCCCTGATGTGGCTGCGCGACCACCACGTCGACGGCCTCCGCCTGGACGCGGTCCACGCGCTGAAGGACCGCCGCGAGGTCCACATCCTGCAGGAGCTCGCCGAGGCCGTCGACGCGCTCAGCGCGCACCTCGGCAGGCCGCTGACCCTCATCGCCGAGTCGGACATGAACGACGCCCGTCTGATCGCCGCGAGGGAGGCGGGCGGCTACGGGCTCACCGCGCAGTGGAGCGACGACTACCACCACGCGGTGCATGTCGCCCTGACGGGCGAGACGGCGGGCTACTACGCCGACTTCGCTCCGCTCAGCGCGCTGGTCAAGGCGTCCACTCGCGGGTTCTTCCACGACGGGACGTGGTCGTCGTTCCGCGGACGTGCCCACGGACACCCCATCGATCCGCGCATTCCGACCTGGCGCCTGGTCGCCTTCTCGCAGGATCACGACCAGATCGGCAATCGCGCGGCCGGTGACCGACTGTCGCAGTCGCTCGACGAGGGGGGACTCGCGATCGCGGCCGTCCTCACCGTGCTCGCCCCGTTCACCCCCATGCTGTTCATGGGGGAGGAGTGGGCGGCCTCCACGCCGTGGCAGTTCTTCACCTCGCACCCCGAGCCCGAGCTGGGGGAGGCGACCGCGCGCGGGCGCAAGGCGGAGTTCGCGCGGATGGGGTGGGACGAATCCGTGGTGCCCGACCCGCAGGATCCCGAGACGTTCTCGCGATCGAAGCTGCGCTGGGACGAGAAGGATGCCGGAGCGCACGGCAGGATCCTCGCGCTGTACCGCGCGCTGCTGGCACTGCGCCGGGAGCGGCCCGAGCTCACGGATCCGGACTTCCGTCACCTCGAGGCGTCGGCCGACGAGGATCAGCGGTGGTACCGCCTCTCCCGGGGCGCGGTGGAGATCATCGTGAACTTCTCGCCGACCGAGGTGGAGCTCGCCGCGACGGAGGCCGCCGACCTCCTGCTGGCGACGGACGAACGTGCGCGTCTGGAGCGGTCTCGTCTCACCCTGCCACCGCGCTCGGCCGTCGTGACGGCTCGCGCGACGTCCTGACTCAGGCGACGCCGAGCCAGGAGCGGTCGGTGAGGACGATCGGCCCGTCCTCGGTGATCGCCACCGTGTGCTCGGAGTGCGCGCCGCGCGAACCGTCGACCGAGCGCAGCGTCCATCCGTCGGGGTCGGTCACGAGCTCGTCGGTCGTCTGCAGGAACCACGGCTCGAGCGCGACGACGAGACCAGGGCGCAGCGGGTAGCCGCGGCCGGCCTTGCCGTCGTTGGCGACGTGCGGGTCGCCGTGCATGACGCGGCCGACGCCGTGGCCGCCGAAGTCGGTGTTGATCGAGTAGCCCCGGCCGTGGGCGACCTCGGCGATCGCCGCGGAGATGTCGCCGATGCGGTTGCCGACCGTCGCCGAGGCGATCGCCGCGTCCAGCGCGCGCTCGGTCGTGTCGATGAGCACGAGGTCCTCGTCGCGCGGCGTTCCGACGACGAACGAGACGGCCGAGTCGGCCACCCAGCCGTCGACCGACACCGCGAAGTCCAGCGACACCAGGTCCCCGTCGCGCAGGGCGTAGTCGAAGGGGAGCCCGTGCAGCACGGCGTCGTTCACGGACGTGCAGATGACCTTGCCGAACGGCCGGGCGCCGAACGAGGGGTGGTAGTCGATGTAGCAGGACTCCGCTCCGGCGCGACGGATCAGATCGTGGGCGCGCCGGTCGATCGCGAGGAGGTTCGTCCCCACCTTCGTCTCGTCGCGCAGGGTCGCCAGGGTCTCGGCGACGAATCGCCCTGCGGGCTTCATCGCCTCGATCTCGGCAGGCGTGCGCAGCTCGATCATGTGGAGGTTCCTCTCGTCCGGATCCATTCTGGCCGACCGGTGACCCCGAGGCTGTGAGGATGCCGCGCGGCGCGCGGAAGGGCACCACGGCGCGGTGGGGCGGGCGTACCATCGGGGGCATGTGGCTGCGTCGTGCGTTCTTCGGCTGGCTCCTTCCCGCCGCCTTCCTCCTGCCGCTGTGGCTGCTCGTCGGCTGGGCCGTGTTCAACGCCGGCGGCTGGGCGTTCCTCTGGGTTCTGTTCCTGGCGATCCCCGGCGTCTTCCTGTGGCAGCTGCTGCTCACCCTTCTGGTGCGTGCCCGAGGAACCGTCCGTGCGCACCGCGCGGTGTCGTGGTGGGACGTCCTCGGGTTCACGGTGTGGCACGCTCTGGTGATCTCGCTGGGGTTCTTCGCCGAGGACTGGTGGGCGCCGATCATGGTCGTGGCGATCCTCGCCGGCGTCGGCCTGTTCTGGCTGGAGCTGTGGCAGCTGTGGAGCGAGGCCCGACCCACCCGCTTCGTGCTGCGCACGTCGGAGGGGATGGCCTACCTCCCCGCCGAGGGCGCGGCTCCGGAGCAGCAGGACCGGGAGGTCTTCGTGATCACCGAGAAGCAGGCGCCGCCCGCCGGCTGACGCGTTTTGGCCGGTCGCGGCATCCGTGGCAGAATGGATGTTTGTGCCCTGACCGGTTCTGCCTCAGGGGAACCAGCTGTACGGCGTCACGCCGGAGGCCTGCGGCACACCCAGTCCTTACTATCCTTCCCGCGGTCGACCTGTGGCGGCCGCAGAGAGAGACGATCATGCAGATCCTCGACGCCGTCGATGCGGCTTCGCTCCGCTCCGACATCCCCGCCTTCAACGCCGGCGACACCGTGAAGGTGCACGTCAACATCACCGAGGGCAACCGCTCGCGCATCCAGGTCTTCCAGGGGGTCGTCATCGGCCGCTCGGGCGACGGCGTTCGCGAGACCTTCACGGTCCGCAAGATCAGCTTCCAGGTCGGCGTCGAGCGCACCTTCCCGGTGCACTCCCCGGTCATCGACCACATCGAGGTCGTGACCCGCGGTGACGTCCGCCGCGCCAAGCTCTACTACCTCCGCAACCTCCGTGGCAAGAAGGCCAAGATCAAGGAGAAGCGCGAGAACTGACACCCGCTCTCGCATCGCGGTCACGAAGCCCCGGACGCCACGCGTCCGGGGCTTCGTCGTTCTCCGCGGCGGCGCGGAATGTGCGACCCTTGAACACGGGCCGCCGCGACCGACGGCGCCTGCGAAGGAACTCCATGACGACCGAGAAGTCGGCTCCTGCCGAACCGGCGCCCGGGCCCGAGAACGCGGCAGCCCTGCAGCCGCGGCGTCGCGGCTGGCTGACCTTCCTGCGCGACGTGATCGTGATCGTCCTGATCGCTGTGCTCGTCTCGCTCGTCGTGAAGACCTTCCTGGTGCGGTCGTTCTACATCCCCTCCGGATCGATGGAGGACACCCTCCACGTCAAGGACCGCATCCTCGTCGACGAGATCACCCCGCGATTCGGCGAGTACGAGCGCGGCGACATCGTCGTCTTCCGCGACCCGGGCGGCTGGCTGCCGCCGAGCACCGAGCCCGCGCGCCCGCCCGTGGTCGAGGGGCTCGAGTGGGTGCTGTCGCTGGTGGGGCTCGCAGCGCCCGACAGCGACGACCACCTGGTGAAGCGGATCATCGGCGTCCCCGGCGACCACGTGGTCTGCTGCAACGCCGCCGGTCAGATCACGATCAACGACGTCGCGATCGACGAGACCGACTATCTGAAGCTGCCGACGGGGGAGGCCGCGGCGTCCGGCGACGCCTTCGATGTCGTCGTCCCCGAGGGGAGCCTCTGGGTGCTGGGCGACAACCGCTATCGCTCGAAGGACTCGCGGTACAACACCGAGCAGCCGGGCAAGGGATTCGTGCCGATCGACAACCTCGTCGGCCGCGCGTTCCTCGTGACGTGGCCGTTCGACCGGTTCGGCCCGCTGGACTTCCACCACGAGGTCTTCGCGAGCGTGCCGAGCCCGGCCGCGGAGGGCAGCGGGCGGTGACCGTCGCGGAGCCTCGGCTCACGCTCGAGCGCCGCCTCCTGCGGGAGCACGCACTCGTCATCGCGTTCGACGAGGTCGGGCGGGGCGCGCTGGCCGGACCGGTGGCCGTCGGCGCCGCCGTGATCGACCCCGCGCGCTCCCGCAAGCGGATCCCGCAGGGCCTGCGGGATTCCAAGCTCGTCCCGGAGCCCAAGCGCGCCGACGTCGCGGCCCGCGCGGCGGCGTGGGTCGCCTGCAGCGCGGTGGGCTGGGCGAGCTCCGAGGAGGTCGACGAGATCGGCATCATCCGGGCGCTCGGACTCGCTTCCGTCCGTGCTCTGGCCGATCTCCGGGCGCACGGCGTGGTGCCGGAGGAGAGCATCGTGATCCTCGACGGGAACTACGACTACATCACCCCCGCCGGCGCGTGGGGTCTGACCGTCCGGCCCGTCGTCAAGGCCGACCGCGACTGCGCCTCGGCGGCTGCGGCATCCGTCATCGCCAAGGTGGCACGCGACCGGCTGATGACCGATCTCCACGACGAGCTGCCCGCGTACAACTGGGCGCGCAACAAAGGCTATGCCAGTCCGGATCACCGCGAGGCGATCCGTCTGCACGGCATCAGCAGGCATCATCGCGCCTCGTGGTCGATCGCGGACGCGCCGACCCTCTTCTGAGGGTGTTCGCCTCGCGCGGACCGGACATCGAGCCCGCCCCGGCGCCCATAGGATGGAGGCACCATGGATGACGAGGTCTTCGAAGACTATGACCGCGAGCTCGAACTGGCGCTCTACCGCGAGTATCGCGACGTGGTCTCGCAGTTCCAGTATGTGATCGAGACGGAACGGCGCTTCTACCTCGCGAACGAGGTCAACGTCGTCCG
Source organism: Microbacterium sp. ZXT2-5 (assembly GCF_055329545.1). Classification (NCBI taxonomy): domain Bacteria; kingdom Bacillati; phylum Actinomycetota; class Actinomycetes; order Micrococcales; family Microbacteriaceae; genus Microbacterium; species Microbacterium sp. ZXT2-5. The sequence goes on from NZ_JBUZWD010000002.1 coordinate 257,022, forward strand.
GCGAGACACCGAGCACGACTTCTACTTCGAGATCTCGATGTCCGACGTCTGGGTGTGGGACATCTACCGCGCAGACCGGTTCGTCAAGGCCGTGCGGGTGCTCACCTTCAAGGACGTCAACGTCGAAGAGCTCTCGCGCCGCGACTTCCACCTTCCGGAAGAGCTCTCGCTCGACAGCTGAGCCCCGCGGCGGCTCCTCCCCAGCCCGGCGATTCCCGCCGACAGCCGGCGTTCTGAACGGATGCCTCCCTCCGCCGCCCGCGCACGCGGGACCGTGCGCGAGCATGCCGTCATGGCAGACAAGGACGTGCTCGGGCGCGCCGGCGAGGATCGCGCAGCCCGCTACTTCGAGGAGCTGGGCTATACGGTCCTCGCCCGCAACTGGCGTTCGCGAGAGGGTGAGCTCGACCTCGTCGTCGCGGACGCGCGCGCCGTGGTCGCCGTCGAGGTCAAGACGAGGCGCGGGGAGGACTTCGGGCACCCCTTCGAGGCGATCGACGCGCGCAAGCGGGCGCGGCTGTGGCGGCTCGCCGTCGCCTTCGTGGCGGCGAATCGGGATGCCGTCCAGGGGCGCCGTCTCCGCATCGATGCGATCGGACTGACCGGCGCCGTCCCCGAGCACGCCCGGCTCGAGCATCTCGTCGACGTGGAGGTGCCGTGAGCGTCGCGCGCACCTGGGCGGTCGCCCTCGTGGGCGCTGAGGGCGAGTGCGTCGAGGTGGAGGCCGACCTGTCGAAGCAGACGCCGGAGTTCCGCATCATCGGCCTTCCCGACAAGGCGCTGGGCGAGGCGGTGCAGCGCGTGCACAACGCCTGCGCGAACAGCCGCACGCCGCTGCCGCGACGCCGGCTCACGGTGAACCTCTCACCGGCCAGCCTTCCCAAGCAGGGATCCGGATTCGACGTGGCCATCGCCATCGCGTGCCTGGCGACCGAATCGTCGATGGACGCCGCGTCGGTCGCCGGCACGGTGCACATCGGTGAGCTCGGGCTGGACGGTCGGCTGCGTCCCGTCGTGGGCGTGCTGCCCGCCGGCGTCGCGGCACGCCGCGCCGGGCATCGCCGCGTCGTGGTGCCTCACGCGAACGGTGCCGAGGCGGCCCTCGTCGACGGCATGGAGGTGCTCGCCGCGGTGAATCTGGCTCAGGTCGTGGCGTGGCACGGCGGCGACGTCGAGGTCCCCGACGACGAGCCGGTCGCCGTCACCGACGACGACCCGCCCGCCGAACCCGCTCCCGAGCTCGCGGAGGTCATCGGCCAGCGCGACGCGGTCGAGGCCCTGATCGTCGCCGCCGCCGGGGGTCACCACCTGCTGATGTGCGGCCCGCCCGGCGCCGGCAAGACCATGCTCGCGCGGCGGCTGCCGGGGATCCTCCCCGAGCTCGACGACGAGGCTGCCCTCGCCAGCGCGTCGATCCGCAGTCTCGCCGGAGCCCGGGTGGTCGAGTTGTCGCGCACGCCGCCGTTCGAGGCGCCCCACCACAGCGCGAGCATCGCGGCGCTGGTCGGCGGCGGCACCCGGTTGATCCGGCCCGGTGCGATCGCCCGCGCGAGCGAGGGCGTGCTCTTCCTCGACGAGGCGGGCGAGTTCGCCGCCAGTGCACTGGACGCGCTGCGTCAGCCGCTGGAGTCGGGCGCGATCACCATCCACCGCGCGGGGGCCTCCGCGAGCTACCCGGCGCGCTTCCAGCTCGTGCTGGCGACCAACCCGTGCCCGTGCGGCGACTACGGCATCCGCGGCGGGACCTGCACGTGCCCGCCGGCGGCCATCCGCCGGTACCTCGGCAAGCTGTCCGGTCCGCTGCGCGATCGCATGGACATCGAGCTGACCCTCACCCGTGTGTCCGTCGCGCAGCGTGACCTCGGCCCGGCGATGTCCAGCGCGGCGGCCCGGGAACGCGTGAAGGACGCCCGGGCCCGGGCGCGACGACGGCTGGAGGGCACGCCATGGCGTGTCAACGCCGACGTTCCGGGAACCTGGCTCCGCGAAGGACCCTCGGCGCCGCCGCCGGCCGTGCGTCGACCGCTGGACGCGGCGCTGCACCGCGGCGCACTCACCCTCCGGGGGTACGACCGGGTGCTCCGCGTGGCATGGTCGCTCGCCGACATCGACGGACGCCCCCAGCTGGGCGGCGAGCACGTCGGTCGCGCCCTCTATCTGAAGAAGGGATTGGCCCCGTGAACGGAATCGACCTCAGCCTGCGTGCCTCCCGCCGGGCACTCGCGCCGCTGGGACGCGAGACATTCGACGACGAGGACGCCCGCGAACGCCACGCCACCGTCGTCTGGTGCCTGCTCACCGAGCCGGGTGACTCCGTGGCGCGCAGGGTCATCGCGGCGTGCGGCGCCGCGGACGGCCTCGAGGCGGTCCTCGCCGGCGACCCCGTCCCGGCCCTCACGCCGCGGGAGCTGGCCGACGGCCGCAGACGCTGGCTTCCCCGTCTCTCGTCCGAGGCGGTCGGTGACGCGGTGCGCACCGCGGCGGCACGCGGCGTCCAGCTCGTCACGAGAGGCGATCCCGACTGGCCCGATCCGATCGACGACCTCGGCGACCACGCTCCGCTGTGCCTGTGGGTCCGCGGCGACGCCACGGCGCTGCGCCGGCTCACCCCCTCGGTGGCGATCGTCGGGGCCCGGGCGGCCACGGGGTACGGCGACCATGTCGCGATGGAGCTGGCCTCCGAGCTCGCAGCGCGCGGTGTCGCGGTGGTCTCCGGGGGCGCCTACGGCATCGACGGCGCGGCCCATCGCGCCGCTCTCACGGCCGGCGGACTGACCGTGGCCCTCCTCGCCGGTGGCGCCGATCGTGCGTACCCCGCCGGGCACACGCAGCTGATCGACGACATCGCCCGACGCGGGGGCGTCGTGATGAGCGAGGTGCCGTGCGGCTCGGCGCCGACGAAGTGGCGATTCCTGCAGCGCAATCGCCTGATCGCCGCTCTCGCGGGGGCGACCGTCGTCGTCGAGGCCGGGTGGCGCAGCGGATCCCTGAACACGGCGGGCCACGCCGCCGCGCTGTCACGGCCGCTCGGCGCCGTCCCCGGCCCGATCACCTCGGCGGCGTCGGCCGGCGCGCTGCGCCTCATCCGCGAGTACGGAGCCGAGTGCATCACCGGTGCCGACGACGTCTGCGAGATGCTGGGGCTCAGCGCGCACGCGAACGGCGCGGCATCCGCGGACGGCTACACCGACGACACCACGCGCGTGCAGGACGCCCTGAGCAGCCGGGTGTGGCGCGGCGTCGATGAGATCGCGCGGCGCGCAGGGATGGCGCCCGACGCCGTCGAGCCGTGCCTGGGCATGCTGGCGCTGGCCGGGGAGGCCGAAGCGGGCGCGAGCGGATGGCGGCGTCCGCCCGGCGGCCGATGACGACGGGGTGCGCGCGAGGGCACCAGACCCGCCGCCGTCCAGCGATCCGGGCCGCCGCACGCCGCGAGAGGTGCGTCGCACTGCGACGCCGAGGCGTTCCGGGCGCAAGCTGGGGGAGTGGAGATCTCGGAGGCGGCCGACGCGTACCTGCACCACCTGGCCGCCGTGCGCCGCCTCGCACCGGCCACCGTGCGGGCCTACCGATCCGACCTTGCGGGACTCGCCGAGGCCTGCGGCGACGCGGAACTCGCCACGGTCGACCTCGAGCAGCTCCGGGAGTGGCTGTGGCGGGCCGTCCAGCGCGGCGACAGCCGCGCGACCATCGCGCGGCGCACGGCCGCCGTGCGCGGCTTCTTCGCGTGGGCGGCGGAGGAGGGCGCGATCGCCGCGGACCCGAGCCTGCGGCTGGTCGCCCCGAAGCGGGGGCGCACCCTGCCGAAGGTTGCGACCGTCGACGCGCTGAACGGCGTGCTGCTGCGCCTGCAGACGGCCGCCGCGGACGGCGACCCGGTCGCCCTGCGCGACCACGCCGTCCTGGAACTGCTGTACGGGGCGGCGGTGCGGGTGTCGGAGCTGTGCGGGCTCGATGTCGACGACCTCGATCGGGAGCGCCGGACGCTGCGCGTCCTGGGCAAGGGGTCGAAGGAGCGGGTCGTGCCGTTCGGCCTGCCGGCGCTGCGGGCGGTAGAGGCGTACCTGGTGCGCGGTCGGCCGGCGCTCCTCGCCCGCGGCGCGACGGACGCGGCGGCATCCGCCCTCTTCCTCGGTGTGCGGGGTGCGCGCCTCGGATCACGCGCGGTCTACGACCTCGTGTCGCGCGAGTTGGGCCCCGAGATCGGAGCCGGTGCAGGTCCGCACGCACTGCGGCACTCGGCGGCCACGCATCTGCTCGACGGGGGCGCCGACCTCCGCGCGGTGCAGGAGATGCTGGGCCACGCGAGCCTCGGCACGACCCAGATCTACACCCACGTGTCGAGCGAGCGACTCACGGCCTCGTACCGCCTCGCGCACCCCCGCGCATGAGCGGCGGCCACCCGGCCGGCTGAGCGCCGCAGCTCAGCAGCACGGGAGCAGCACGGCGCGCGGCACACCGCCGAGCAGCACGAGCGGGTTGACGTACTCGCCGCCCAGTCGCACGCCGAAGTGCAGGACGCCCGGCTCGACGTGTCCGCCGGTGGCCAGCACGCCGACAGGAGCGGATGCCGCCACGGGCGTCCCCGCGACGAGCTCGGAGGCGACGGGCTCGAGCGTGGTGACGAGGCCGTCGCCGTGGTCGATCGTCACCACCGGTCGCCCCGCCACCTGACCCGAGAACGCGACGACCCCCGGGGCGGGAGCGATGACGGGGTCGTCGTCGAGCGGACGCAGATCGACCCCGCGATGGCCAGGCCCGTACCGGTGGGGCGGGGCGACGAACGGCCTCTCCAGCCGGAACGGCTCGACCGGCCATTGCCATCCCCGTGACACCGCCACCGAACCGCCGTCCCCGGCGGGGAGCGGGTCGGCGCGGCGGGCGCCTGCGGCGGGCGTCGGCCCGCCCGCGACGAGGAGGAGGGCCGTGGCGACGCCGACCGCGCGGGTGCCGGCTGCTCTCATGGCCTCGACTCTGCGCTGCTCCGGGAGCCGATCACGCGGGAGGGACGAGAGACGTGGAGAACCGCGGTGAGGGCGACATGGGGGAGGAGGGGCGGTGGGGTCGCCTGCTGATACACTGGAGGCCGCACTCCGCCTGTCGGAGTGACTCCGCGTGCCCAGAGCGCTGCGATCCGGTCTCCGGTCCCCGAGGTCTCCGAGGGGCAGCAGCGCGGCATCCCATCCCATCGGTCCCCGTGAACGCCTGAGTGCGAGCGCGGGGCGGGAGAGAGCCGGGCGCCAGGCCCGCCGGCACCACACCGGCGAGAGAACAACCGCAAGCAGGCGCGACAGCGCCGGAACAGGAGAACGGCCATGGCCGTCGTCACCATTCGCCAGCTGCTCGACAGCGGCGTCCACTTCGGACACCAGACCCGCCGGTGGAACCCGAAGGTCAAGCGCTTCATCCTCACGGAGCGCAGCGGCATCCACATCATCGACCTCCAGCAGTCGCTGACGTACATCGACAAGGCGTACGAATTCGTCAAGGAGACGGTCGCGCACGGCGGCACCATCCTCTTCGTCGGCACCAAGAAGCAGGCGCAGGAGGTCATCGCCGAGCAGGCGACCCGCGTCGGCCAGCCCTACGTCAACCAGCGCTGGCTGGGCGGTCTGCTCACGAACTTCTCGACCGTGTCCAAGCGCCTCGCGCGCATGAAGGAGCTCGAGGAGCTCGACTTCGAGGACCCGGCGGCGAGCGGCTTCACCAAGAAGGAGCTCCTCCTCAAGAAGCGCGAGCTCGACAAGCTCCACAAGTCGCTCGGCGGCATCCGCAACCTGCAGAAGACCCCCTCGGCCATCTGGGTCGTGGACGCCAAGCGCGAGCACCTCGCGATCGACGAGGCGTCCAAGCTCGGCATCCCGGTGATCGGCATCCTCGACACCAACGCCGACCCCGACGAGTTCCAGTACCCGATCCCCGGCAACGACGACGCGATCCGCTCGGTGGGCCTGCTCACCCGCATCATCGCCGACGCCGCCGCGGAGGGCCTCATCCAGCGCCACCAGCCCAGCGACGAGGCCGCCGACGCCGAGCCGCTGGCCGACTGGGAGCGCGAACTGCTCGAGCAGGGCGCTCCGGTCGAGACCGAGGCCGCCGCCGTCGAGACCGCCGCGACCGAGTCGGCCTCGGACGAGGCCGGTGCGGAGGCAGCCGAGGCCGCTGAGGCTCCCGAGGCCGCTGAGGCTCCCGAGGCCGCTGAGGCCCCCGAGACCGCCGAGGCGACCGCCGCCGAGTAAGGCTCGCACACGCACTCCGCCTCGGCGGGATCGCCCTGGCCGCACGGCCGGACGGTCCCGCCGAGGCATCCACGAGAAGTCACACACATCAAGGAGCCGCCACCCATGGCAAACTTCACGATCGCCGACATCAAGGCGCTGCGCGAGCAGCTCGGCACGGGCATGGTCGACACCAAGAAGGCGCTCGAGGAGGCCGACGGCGACCTCGAGAAGGCCGTCGAGATCCTCCGCCTCAAGGGCGCGAAGGGCAACGCCAAGCGCGCCGACCGCTCCACCAGCGAGGGCCTCGTCGCCGCGAAGGAGGTCGACGGTCAGGTCACGATCATCGAGCTCAACACCGAGACCGACTTCGTCGCGAAGAACGACCGCTTCATCGCGCTGGCCGAGAAGGTCCTCGACGCCGCCGCCGCCGCGCACGCCGACTCGGCCGAGGCCGCCCTCGCCGCGTCCGCGGGCAGCCAGACGGTCGCCGAGCTCATCTCGGACGAGGCCGCCATCATCGGCGAAAAGGTCGAGCTGCGTCGCGTGGACACGCTGTCCGGCGACAAGTTCGAGATCTACCTCCACCGCACCAGCAAGGACCTGCCGCCGCAGGTCGGCGTCGTCCTCGCCTACTCGGGCGACGACGCCGAGACGGCGCGCAGCCTCGCGCAGCACATCTCGTTCGCGAACCCGACGTACCTGTCGCGCGACGAGGTGCCCGAGGCCGAGGTCGAGAAGGAGCGCGAGATCGTCACCGAGATCTCGCGCAACGAGGGCAAGCCCGAGGCCGCCCTCCCGAAGATCGTCGAGGGACGCGTCAACGCGTTCTTCAAGCAGGTCTCGCTGCTGGACCAGGACTACGCGAAGGACAACAAGCTGTCTGTCGCGCAGGTCGCCAAGGACGCAGGGCTCACCCTGACGGGCTTCGCCCGCTACAAGGTCGGCGCCTGATCATCTGAGAAGGCCCGCATCGGCAATCCGATGCGGGCCTTTTCTCATGCCCTTCGGTAGTTTGTCGTAGACGAGAGGACCACAGTGATCAACGAGAACACCGGGCGCCGGCGCGTCCTTCTGAAACTGTCCGGTGAGGCGTTCGGCGGGGGGCAGCTCGGAGTCAACCCCGATGTGGTCAGCCAGATGGCGCGGGAGATCGCCGCCGCGGTCGACCGCGTCGAGATCGCGGTCGTCGTCGGCGGCGGCAACTTCTTCCGCGGGGCCGAGCTCAGCCAGCGCGGGATGGACCGGGGCCGCGCGGACTACATGGGGATGCTCGGCACGGTCATGAACGCGCTGGCGCTGCAGGACTTCCTCGAGCAGGCGGGGGCCGCGACACGGGTTCAGTCGGCGATCTCCATGACGCAGGTCGCCGAGCCGTACATCCCGCGGCGGGCCGAGCGCCACATGGAGAAGGGCCGCGTCGTGATCTTCGGCGCCGGCGCCGGCCTGCCGTACTTCTCCACCGACACCGTCGCCGCGCAGCGTGCGCTCGAGATCGACGCGCAGGAGGTCCTCGTCGCCAAGAACGGCGTCGACGGGGTGTACACGGCTGATCCGAAGAAGGATGCCACGGCGACGCGCATCGACCGCATCACCTACCTCGACGCGCTGCAGCGGGGTCTGAAGGTCGTGGACTCGACGGCGTTCAGTCTGTGCATGGACAACCGGATGGATATGCGGGTGTTCGGGATGGAGCCGGCCGGCAACGTCACGCGGGCGCTGCTCGGCGAGTCCATCGGCACGCTCGTCACGGCGTGACGGCCCGCCGATACACTTGACGAGCCCCATCAACGCGAAGGAGACACTGTGATCGCGGACGTCTTGGCCGATGCCCGAGCGCGCATGGACCGCGCCGTCGAGGCTGCGAAGGAGGACTTCGCGACGGTGCGCACCGGCCGCGCGAACCCGCAGCTGTTCCAGAAGGTGCTCGTGGACTACTACGGCACCCCCACGCCCCTCGCGCAGCTCGCCTCGATCAACAACCCCGAGGCGCGCACGCTCATCGTCACCCCGTACGACAAGTCGGCGCTGAAGGCCATCGAGCAGGCCATCCGCGATATCCCGAACCTCGGCGTGAACCCGACGAACGACGGCAACCTCGTGCGGGTCACGATGCCGGAGCTCACCGAGGAGCGCCGCAAGGAGTACGTCAAGCTCGTGCGCAGCAAGGGCGAGGACGCGCGGGTGCACGTGCGCGGCATCCGCCGCAAGACGAAGGACGACATCGACTCGCTCAAGGGCGAGGTCGGCGACGACGAGCTCGCCCGGGGCGAGAAGGAGCTCGACGCACTCACGCGCTCGCACGTCGATGAGATCGACGAGGCGCTCAAGCGCAAAGAGGCAGAGCTGCTCGAGGTCTGAGCCCCGCGCATGACCGACCCCTCCGATCCGCTCGCCGGTGAGCCGGCCGCGCCGCTGACCCGGCGCGAGGCCGAGGAGCTCCGGCGCGCCGCCGACGCGCAGCGTGCGCACGACGCGCAGCGTGCGCACGACGCGCAGCGTGCGCACGACGCGCAGCCGGCGCACGACGCGCAACGCGCGCACGACCCGCACGAGCCCGCCCTCCAGGCGCACCTGCGCGCCGCGCGAAGCGAGCTGGAGAGCCAGGTCGAGCGGGCGAGAGCGGACTTCGAGGTGGCGAACGAGCGCATCAAGGAGCGCACGGGCCGTGACCTCATCGTGGCGACCCTGATCGGCCTGGCGATCGGCGCCGTGCTGATCGCATCGCTCCTGTTCGTCAAGTGGGCCTTCATCGGCTTCGCGCTCGGCGCGGCGCTGCTGGCGGTGTTCGAGTTCTCGCGCGCGCTCATCGTCAGCGGCCGCCGCGTCGACGTCGTCCCGCAGCTGATCGCGACGACGGTCGTGGTCGTCTCGGCGTACTTCGTGGATCCGTGGTCGCTGTGGTTGCTGCTCTTCGTGGCACTGGCCTTCGTCGTCGTGTGGCGTCTCGTGGCGCAGATGGCCGCGCACGACGGCCGCGCCTACGACGCCGTCCTCGGCGACGTCCTGATCGCGTCGCTCCTGCAGCTGTACGTCGCGTTCCTCGGCAGCCTGTGCGTCGTGCTGCTGAGCCAGGACCGCGGCGAGTACTGGGTGCTGTCGTTCATCATCGTCGCCGTCGCCGCCGACACCGGGGCGTACGTGGCGGGCATCACGATGGGCAAGCACCCCATGGCGCCGCGCATCAGCCCGAAGAAGACCTGGGAGGGCTTCGCCGGCGCGGCAGCCGCGGCGATCCTCGCGGGCGTCATCGCCGGCATCTTCCTCCTCGGGATCACCTGGTGGATGGGCGTCGTGTTCGGCATCCTGATCCTCGTCACCGCGACCATCGGCGATCTCGGGGAATCGATGATCAAGCGCGACCTCGGCATCAAGGACATGAGCTCGTGGCTTCCCGGCCACGGCGGCGTCCTGGACCGGCTCGACTCGATCCTCCTGTCGGTCGTCGCGGCTCTGGGCCTGTACTACCTCTTCACCCCGCTGGTGGCTTCATGACGACGTCCGACACGAGTGCCCGCACCGCCTTCCCCGAGGCGCACGGACGCGAGAAGGGCTACGACAAGCAGCCGGTCGACGAGTTCCTCGCCCGCGCCCGCACCTCCTTCGAGCAGGGCACGGACGACCTGAGCTCGGCCGACATCCGCCAGGCCGCCTTCCCGCTCGTGCGGCACGGCTACGCGATCGCGTCGGTGGATGCCGCGCTCGGCCGCATCGAGGACGCCTTCGCGGCTCGCGAGCGTTCGACGGCGGTGGCCGAAGCGGGTGTGCAGGCGTGGGTGGGTCACACGCGCGAACTCGCGCAGGAGGTGCTGGACCGGCTGTCGCGCCCGCCCCAGCAGCGTTTCGACCGCGTGTCGGCGCTGCGATACGGCTACCGCGTCTCCGAGGTGGACCTCGTGACCGACAAGCTCGCCCGCTACCTCGAGACGGGTGAGTCCGTCACCGTCGAACAGGTGCGCTCGGTCGCCTTCCGCATGCAGCGCGGCGGCTACCGCGAGACCCAGGTGGATGCCGTCCTCGACGCGGTCGTCGAGGTGATGCTCGCCGTCAAATGACGGACGGCGGCCGGGCTGATGGCACGGCACGGCGGGCGTGTGCGAGAATCGGGGCACTGTGACTTCTGGAAACGAGCTGCACCCGACCCGGCGCGCCCGTCGTCAGGAGGTGTCGCCCCGGACCAGGACGCCTGCCGCGCCGACGCGCAGGGCCCCGACGCCCGACCCCCGCTGGTCGCGACGACGCGGGGTCCTCGGCGCGTTCGCGGCTTTCGCGGTCCTCGGGTTCGTGGTGGCGTACATCGGGCCCACCGGACTAGCCCTCGCACAGGCGAGCGTCGATGACGACACCACGGTGTCGCTGTACGCGAGCGGCCTGGGAGACGTGCAGCGCATCGAAGGCGACGACGAGGCGGCGCCTGTCGAGCCGGCGGTCCTCGATCGCGGCAACTACACCGTCTATGTGAAACCGAAGCCGACACCCACGCCGACGGTCCGGGCGGCCTCGTCGAACGCAGGCACGGGGTGGCGGCCTCCGTTCGCGACCCCCGATCCCGGCACCGCCCAGGCGATCGCGTACGACATGGTCCTGGCGCGAGGCTGGGGCGACGACCAGTTCGCGTGCCTCGTGGCGCTGTGGAACAAGGAATCCGGGTGGCGGGTCAACGCCTACAACGCCAGCAGCGGCGCGTACGGCATCCCGCAGGCGCTGCCCGGGACCAAGATGGCCACGGCGGGCGCGGATTGGGAGACCAACCCCGCCACGCAGATCACCTGGGGCCTGGGCTACATCGGCGGCCGCTACGGCACGCCGTGCGGCGCGTGGGACCACTCGCAGCGCACAGGCTGGTACTGAGCCGTGCCGCGGTCCCATCGCCGTCGGCACCCTGCGAGCGGCGACGCCTCCTTCGAGCGCCTGCTCGCGGGCTGGAAGCGCACCGAGGTGCGTCGCGGGGTCGAGTGGACGGTGCAGCCGGTGTCGGCAGCACAGGCGCAGAAGCCGTACACCTGCCCGGGCTGCGGCGGACAGATCGACATCGGGGTGGCGCACCTCGTGACCTGGCGCGCGGACGGGGTGCTCGGCGACGCGGCCGACCTGGCGGCCCGGCGGCACTGGCATCAGCACTGCTGGAAGGTGGCTTGAGTGGAGATCCGCGGACCGATGCTGCTGCCCGCCCGGCGCGAGGACATCGAACTCGAGACGCTCGACGGCCTGACGCTGGTGGGCGAACTCGCACTGCCCGAGACGCGCGATCCGGTGGCGACGCTGGTGACGTTGCATCCGCTTCCCACCGCCGGTGGCTTCATGGACTCGCACATCCTGCGCAAGGCCGCGGGGCGCCTTCCCGCCCTCGCCGACCTCGCGGTGCTGCGGTTCAACACGCGCGGCACGACCTCGCCGCGGGGCACGAGCGAGGGAGCCTTCGACGGCGGCCGCGCAGAGGCCTTCGACGTCGCGGCGGCCATGGACTTCGTCCACGCCCGGGGGCTGCCGCGGCCCTGGCTCGTCGGCTGGTCGTTCGGTACCGAGCTCGCCCTCAAGTACGGCCGTGACCATGCGGTCGAGGGTGCGGTGCTGCTCTCGCCGCCGCTGCATCGGGCTACCGACGCCGAGGTCGCGGCGTGGTCGGGTGACGAGCGGCGGCTGATCGTGCTGGTGCCGGAGTTCGACGACTACCTGCGACCGGATGCCGCGGCCCAGCGCTTCTCCAGCGTGCCCGACGCAGTCCTCATTCCGGTCGAGGGCGGAAAGCACCTGTGGGTGGGGGAGAACCAGACGCGGCGCGTGCTCACCGAGATCGTCGCGGCGATCAACCCCGACGCGCTTCCGCTGCCTGGTGAGTGGAACGGCGCGATCGTCGCCGACGGCTGACCCGATCGGGTCGCGCGCGGCGTCATCTCTCGTTCTGACGCGGGATCACGACCTGGCGGTAGATGATGAGGATGCTCGCCGCGACCGGGATCGCCACGAGCGCGCCCAGCAGGCCCAGCAGGGAGCCGCCGGCGAGTGCCGCGATCACCACGACGGCGCCCGGCACCGACACCGCACGGCCCATGATGCGCGGCGCAATGACGTAGGCCTCGATCTGCATGTAGATCAGGTAGTAGATCGCCGCGATGAGCGCTGTCGTGGGGGAGCCGACGACGAGGCATGTCAGCACGATGATCGTCGAACCGGTGAGCGTGCCGACGAGAGGGATGAGCGAGAAGAAGAAGGCGATCACGGCGAGCACCGCAGGGAAGGGCGCGTCGATGATCGACAGGAAGATCGCGCTCAGGACGCCGTTGATGACGCCGAGCGCCGCCTGGCCGATGACGAAGTACCCGACCGAGTCGGTGATCTGCTCGCCGAGGTCCATGAAGCGCGCGCGCTTGGATGCCGGGACCAGCTGGTAGACCGCACGCTTCAGGTTCGGCGTGGAGGCGGTGAAGTAGATGGTGAGGATGAGCACGATGAACGCGCCCGCGAATCCGGCGAGGAGGGCGCCCACGATGGCGATGATGCTCCCGCCCACCTCAGAGCCGATCGCGCCGACGTCCAGCGAGGCGTACCAGTCCTCGATGTAGGTCCAGACCTCGTCGACGTTCAGCGCCGGGAACACGGTGTGCAGCCAGTCCTGGATCGCACCGACGGGGTCGTCGAACATGCCGTCCTCGGCGAGCTCTTGGATGGCCACCACGAGCTGCCCGATCTGCTGCACGATGACCGGCACGATCATCAGCACGATGCCGGCGAAGGCGGCGAGGACCCCGAGGATCGTGATGAGCACCGCCGCCCACCGCGGCAGCCTGCGTCGTTCGAGCCACTCCACGATCGGGTCGAGGCCCAGCGAGAGGAACAGGGCCGTGCCGACGTACAGCAGGATCGTCTGGAGGTTCTGGATGCTCCCGATGAGAAGCAGCCCGAGACCGACGCCGAGGGTGGCGAGCAGCGCGGTGCGGAACGGGTTGTGCAGCTTCATCGAGATCCCCTCCCATCGACGACCGCCGATGCACCAGTCCGCTAAGGATACGCATTCGCGGGCCCTGGGCCCGGGAACGGCACCTCCCACGCGCCTCACAGGTCGTGTTCGCTAGTCTGAAATGTCGAATCGAAGGGTGCGGAGTGTCCGCGCACCCCGGAAAGGTGTTTCTTCGTGCGTTTCGTGTGGGCCGTGGCGGCCTTCGTGCTCGCCACCGTGATGATCGGGGCGGGCATCGCCCAGCGGACGATCTTCCAGGGACCCCGGACCGAGACGGCGGCGATCTCGGTCGAGGACGAGGCTCCCTACCTCCTCATCGACGGCGCCGTGCTCAATCAGCTGCCCGGCACCCAGACGCTGCGCGCGCAGGGGGAGGGCGAGCTCTTCGCCTCCTACGGCCGCACCGCCGACATGCAGGCCTGGCTCTCGGATGCCGAGTACACGCACGTCACGCTGGGCGATGAGGGAGTGCTCGACTCGACGCTGGTCGAGCCGGCTCCCGATGCCGTCGCCCCCGACGACGAGGCCGCCGCCGAAGACGCGGCCACCGACGAGGCCGCCGCCGACGAGGCGGCCGCCGCGGACGCGGCGGACGATGCCGCGGCGGATGACGCGGCTGCCGAGGAAGCGGCGACCCCGGGGCGCAGCCCCATCGGTTCGGACCTCTGGCTCGACGAGTACCAGCAGACCGACCTCCTCATCGCCCCGCTGCAGCTCCCGGAGGGCATGAGCGTGCTCGTCGCGGCGGACGGCACGGCACCGGCACCCGACCGGGTGACGGTGACCTGGCCGCTGCAGACGTCCACCCCCTGGGCGGGCCCGCTCATCGTGTTCGGCGGCCTCCTCATGGCCGTCGGCGTCTTCCTCTACATCCTCGGCATCCGCCACGCCCGGCGGAAGCGCGGGCCGCGCCGCAAGGGGCTTCCGCTTCCGGTGACCGAGCCGATCAACATCGCCATCACCGATCCCGACGGCAAGGGCGTCATCAGCAACGGCCAGGCCACGACGCGCCGGGCCGTCTCCAGCGGTCGCCGCGCGTTCGCCGTCGTGCCGGTCGTCGCGGTCTCCGCGCTGCTGTTCAGCGGCTGCTCCGCCGACGCCTGGCCGCAGTTCGCGGCGTCGCCGACGCCGTCCCCGACCGCGACGGTGATCGCGCCCGAGGGGCAGCAGGCGCCCGCTGTGACCAAGGCGCAGGCGGAGCGCATCCTCACCCGCATCGCGGCGACGGTCGCGGACGCGGATGCCGCGATGGACGGCGATCTCGCCGAGACCCGTCTCGAGGGCGCGGCCCTGGCCGCGCGAGACACGAACTACAAGCTGCGCTCGGCGATCGCCGACTACGCGGTTCCCGCACCGATCCTCGCCAAGCCGCTCGAGATCATTCTTCCCCAGGCGTACGACGGCTGGCCGCGCTCGGTCATCGCCGTCGCCGACGACGAGGAGTCGAAGACCTCGAGCATCATGGTCATGACCCAGAAGGACGCCTGGGCCGACTACAAGCTGTCGTACATCGCCAGCCTCGAAGCCTCGACGACGCTTCCCGACCTCGCACCCGCCTACATCGGGGCGCCGCAGGTGGAGCCTGATTCGCCGTTCCTGCTTCTCGCGCCCGACCAGGTCGCCGCGGCGTACTCCGACGTGATCAACAAGGGTGAGGACAGCGAGTTCTACGACCTCTTCGAGGTCGAGGGCGACCAGCTCCGCGCCAGCATCACCGCCGATCGTCAGCGACGCCTCGACGAGTTCAACAAGACCGCGTCCTCCACGGGAAGCCTCACATTCAGCTCGGCTCCCGGGCCGCAGGCGCCGTTCGCGCTGCAGACGGTCGAGAGCGGAGCGATCGTGGCGGTCAACGTCAACGAGATCGACACCGTGAAGCCGACGAACGAGGATGCCGTGATCAAGGTCGACGGCAACCTGACCGTCAAGTCGCTGGCCGGCGTCGACCAGTCCGCGACCGGCTTCGCCACGACGTTCAGCGATCAGGTCTTCTTCTACGTGCCCGGCCCGGGCTCCAGCGAGAAGATCCGCCTGCTGGGCTACTCGTCCGACATCCTCGATGCGAAGGTTCTCTCGTGACCGATCCCACCCTGGGCGCCGCGGTGCGCGGCGCCGTCGATCTCTCGGCTCTCCGCAACCGCCCCACGACCGGCGCTCCCGATGGCGAGCAGGCCGCCGACGGCGCCGGTGGAGTCGTCGTGCCGTCCCTCGTGCTCGACGTCACCGACGAGACCTTCCCGCAGGTGCTCGAGCTGTCGCGCACCGTTCCCATCGTGATCGACCTGTGGGCCGAGTGGTGCGGACCGTGCAAGCAGCTGAGCCCCGTGCTCGAGCGCGTCGTGACCGAGCTGGGCGGCCGCCTCGTCCTGGCGAAGGTTGACGTCGATGCGAACCCGCAGCTGTCGCAGGCCTTCCGGGCGCAGTCCATCCCCATGGTCGTCGCGCTCGTCGGCGGCCAGCCGGTCCCGCTGTTCACCGGCGCGGTGCCCGAGCAGCAGGTCCGCGAGGTGTTCGCACAGCTGCTCCAGCTCGCCGCGCAGAATGGCGTGACGGGCACGGTCTCCGTCGACGGTGAGCGCGCGGAGGAGGCGCCTGCCGAGCCGCCCCTGCCGCCGCTCCACGCGGAGGCCTTCGACGCGATCGAGGCGGGCGACTACCCCCGCGCCATCGCGGCGTACGAGAAGGCTCTCGCCGAGAATCCGCGCGACGCGGAGGCGCGCGCGGGACTGGGGCAGGTGCGCCTCCTCGACCGCGTGCAGGGCCTCGATCTGCAGGCGGCCCGCGCCGCGGCGGCCGCTGCACCGACGGACGTCGCCGCGCAGCTCGCGGTCGCCGACCTGGACGTCGCCGGCGGGCACGTCGAGGACGCGTTCGGCCGCCTCCTGGACCTGTTCGCCCAGCTTCCGTCGGACGCGCGCACGCCGGTGCGGGAGCGGCTCCTCGAGCTGTTCGCCCTCATCGGCGACGGTGATCCCCGCGTCATCGCGGCCAGGGGTCGCCTGGCGTCGCTGCTCTTCTGAGCAGCCCCGGCGCCGGGAGCCCCGGCGCCGAGGGCGAGGTCAGCCCTGCGTCGGCGAGGGGATGTGCGCCTGCGTTCCGTGACGCAGCCAGAGCACGCCCAAGGGCGGCAGCACCAGTGAGGCGCGGCCTCCTGCGCCCGCATGCACGACGCCCAGGTTGCCGACCCCGGATCCGCCATATGCCTCGGCGTCGGTGTTGAGGATCTCGTGCCACACCCCGCTCTCGGGCAGGTCGAGCTCGTACGAGCCGATCGTCGAGCCCGAGAAGTTCGCCACGACGACGACGGTGTTCCCGTGCCAGTCGCGCCGTGCGAACGCGATGACGTTGGGGTTCCACTGCGGGCCGCCGAGCCGCGCGAAGGCGGCGCCGTCGCTGTCACGCGCCCAGAGCGCGGACTGGTCGCGGTAGACCCGGTTGAGCGTGCCCACGAAGTGCTGCAGCTGGGCGTGCGCCGGCTGGTCCAGCAGCCACCAGTCGAGGGAGCGACCCTCGGACCATTCCGAAAGCTGCCCGAACTCCTGTCCCATGAACAGCAGCTGCTTGCCCGGGTGCCCCCACATGTAGGCCAGGAACGCCCGCATGTTCGCCAGCTGCTGCCAGTGATCGCCCGGCATCCGGCCGAAGAGGCTGCCCTTGCCGTGGACGACCTCGTCGTGGCTGATCGGGAGGACGTAGTTCTCGCTGAAGGCGTAGACGAACGAGAACGACATCTCGCCCTCATGGTGGGAGCGGTAGAGCGGATCGCGCGCGATGTACTGCAGCGAGTCGTTCATCCAGCCCATGTTCCACTTGAACCCGAAGCCGAGACCGGCCTGGCTGGTCGGGGCGGTGACGCCGGGGAAGCTGGTCGACTCCTCGGCGATCATCGCGATGCCCGGGTAGCGCTTGTAGGCGGTGGCGTTGACCTCCTGCAGGAAGCGGATGGCCTCGAGGTTCTCACGCCCGCCGTGCACGTTGGGCGCCCATTCGCCCTCGTTGCGGGAGTAGTCGAGGTAGAGCATCGAGGCGACGGCATCCACCCGCAGACCGTCGACGTGGAACTCCTCGAACCAGTACAGGGCATTGGCGACGAGGAAGTTGCGGACCTCGTTGCGGCCGTAGTCGAAGATGTACGTGCCCCAGTCGCGGTGCTCGCCGCGCCGCGGATCCGGGTGCTCGTACAGGGCCTCGCCGTCGAAGCGGGCGAGCGCGAAGGCATCCTTCGGGAAGTGGCCGGGGACCCAGTCCATGATCACCCCGATGCCCGCCTGGTGCAGGCGGTCGATCAGGTAGCGCAGGTCGTCGGGGTCGCCGTACCGGCTCGTCGGCGCGTAGTACCCGGTGACCTGGTAGCCCCAGGAGCCGCCGAACGGATGCTCGGCGAGGGGGAGGAACTCCACGTGGGTGAATCCCTGCCCGGTGACGTAGTCGATCAGCTGGTCCGCGGCATCCCGGTACGACAGGCCCTGCCGCCAGCTGCCGAAGTGCAGCTCGTAGACCGACATCGGCCGCGACACCGGGGTGGTCTTCGCGCGCTGCGCGAGCCACGCGTCGTCGCCCCACGTGTACGAGGAGCGAGTGACGACGGATGCCGTCGCCGGCGGCACCTCGGCGAACCGCGCCATCGGGTCGGCCTTCAGCACCCACTGACCGTTGCGGCCGAGCAGCTCGAACTTGTAGGCGGTGCCCTGGCCGATGCCGGGGACGAAGAGCTCCCAGACGCCGCTGTCGCCCATGGAGCGCATCGAGTGGCCCTGTCCGTCCCAGCCGTTGAAGTCGCCGACGACCCGGACGGCGCGGGCGTTGGGGGCCCACACGGTGAACGCCGTGCCGGATGCGCCCTCGTGGTCGCGCTCGTGCGCGCCCAGGACGCGCCAGAGCTCCTCATGCCGGCCCTCGCGGATCAGGTGGAGATCGAGCGCGCCGATCGTGGGGGAGTGCCGGTAGGGATCCTCGGCGACGTAGTCCGGGCCGTCCTCGTATCCGGCGACGAGCTGATATCGGCCCGGCGCCCCGGTGCGCGTCCCCTCCCAGATCCCGGCGCGGACATGCTCGAGGGGAACCCGCGTGCCGTCCGCGAAAACGGCCGTCACGCTCCGCGCCAGAGGTCGCCGCGTACGCACGATCCAGGTTTTCGTGCCCTCGGCATCCGTGTCGGGGTGGATGCCGAGCACGGCGTGCGGGTCGTGGTACGAGCCGGTGGCGACGGTGTCGAGGAGCTCGTCGGAGGGCATCATCGGGACTCCTTCACGTGGAGGATGTGGACCGGCTCGGTGAACGCGTCGAGCATCACGAAGTTGTGATCCGACCACGTCCACGTCGCGCCGGTGACGAGGTCCTCGACCTCGTACGGAGTGCCCGGCTCGACTCCCCACACGCGGGTGTCGAGGTGGACCATCGTCTGACGCACCGAGTGGGGGTCGGTGTTGACCACGACGATGACGGTGTCGCTGCGTCCGTCGGGGGACACCGCCGCATCCAGGTGCTTCGCGTAGACCAGGATGGCGTCGTCGTCGCTCCAGTGGACGCTGAGGTTGCGCAGCTGCCGGAGCGCGGGATGGGCGCGCCGGATCTCGTTGAGCCTGGTCAGGAAGGGCGCCAGCGAGTCGCCCCGCTCGACGGCACCCGCCCAGTCGCGGAACTTGTACTCGTACTTCTCGTTGTCGATGTTCTCTTCCGACCCCGGCCTGGCGACGTTCTCGTAGAGCTCGTAGCCCGCGTACACGCCGTACGTCGGGGCGGCCGTCGCCGCGATGGCGGCGCGGATCCGGTACGCCGGACGGCCGCCGTACTGGAGGTACTCCGTCAGGATGTCGGGCGTGTTGACGAAGAGGTTCGGGCGGAGGAAGTCGGCGGTCTCGTGGGCCAGCTGCGAGAGGAACTCCTCGAGCTCGGCCTTGGTGTTGCGCCACGTGAAGTATGTGTAGCTCTGCTGGAAGCCGGCCGATGCGAGGCTCTGCAGCGGAGCGGGCCTGGTGAAGGCCTCCGCCAGGAACACGACGTCGGGGTTCTCTGCGTTGACCGTCCGGATGAGCCACTCCCAGAACTGCAGGGGCTTCGTGTGCGGATTGTCCACCCGGAAGATGCGCACGCCCTGGGCCGCCCAGTGCCGCACGATGCGCAGCACTTCGGCGCGGATGCCGGCGGGGTCGTTGTCGAAGTTGACCGGATAGATGTCCTGGTACTTCTTGGGGGGATTCTCGGCGTACGCGATCGAGCCGTCCGGAAGGGTCGTGAACCACTCGGGGTGCTCGGCGACCCACGGGTGGTCGGGTGCGGCCTGCAGTGCGAGATCCAGTGCGACCTCGAGGCCCTCGGCCCTGGCAGCCCGGACGAACGCCCGGAAGTCCGCGAGCCCGCCGAGGTCGGGATGCACCGCGTCGTGGCCCCCCGCCGCCGAGCCGATCGCCCAGGGGGACCCCGGGTCGCCGGGTCCGGCGTCGAGGGTGTTGTTCGGTCCCTTGCGGTTGAGCGTGCCGATGGGGTGGATGGGCGGCAGGTAGAGCACCTCGAACCCCATGGCCGCGACGCCCGGGAGCCGCTTGGCGGCAGTGCGGAACGTGCCGCTCTTGACGGTGCCGTCCTTGAGCCGGCGCGCGCCCTCCGAGCGCGGGAAGAACTCGTACCACGCGCCCACTCCGGCACGCTCGCGCTCCACGAGGAGTTCCAAGTCGTCCCCGAGCGTGACGAGCGACATGACGGGGCGTTGACGGAAGAAGCCGGCGATGGTGGCGTCGGTCACGATCTCCAGCGCGCCGGCGTCGTCGACGCCGGCGTCACGGAGCGACGCGGCAGCAGTCGCCAGCGCCTTCCGCTCCGCCGCCGGGCGGTCCTTCTCGGCGCGCGCACGGTCGAACAGGAGCGCCCCGATCTCGCGCATGAGCGCCGCATCCACCCCGGCGGCGATCTTGAGGGCGGCGGCGTGCTCCCACGTGGCGAACTCGTCGCCGAACGACTCGAACCGGAAGCGCCAGACGCCCTGCTCCAGCAGCGCGACCTCCGTCCGCCACCGGTCGAATCCGTCTTCGAGGGGGTCCAGGCGGTGCAGCGACTCGTCGCCGGAGGGCGAGAACAGGCGCAGCTGCACACCGATGCGGTCATGCCCCTCGCGGAACGACGTCACGACGAACGGGACGACCTCGCCTACGAACGCCTTCGGCCGGTAATCGCCCCACGGCACCGCCGGGGACGGCTTGGCGAGCGGGACCCGGCGCGACGCCGTGTCGGACTCCGGCTGCCGGGCGGGGACAGGGCGGACGGGAAGGGCTGCGGCGCTCCGCCACGGGCGGGGGCGCTCTGAGCGCGTCGACGTGACCACGAGTCGAACCTATCGCGCGCCCGTCGAACAGCACAGCGAGGTGACGACCGGCGCCGGATGCGGTAGCGTGCGTCCCCGCCGCGGGCGGGAGCTCGTCTACTCGGCGCGGAAGAGGCGCATGGACGTCCCGGGGAGCCGGACGATCTCGCCCGGCGCGTACGCGGTCTCCGTGGCCGCGGAGGGGACCTCGTCAGCGCTGGACCACAGCGACGTGAACCTCGTCACACCGTCGATGTCGGGCAGCGTCACATCGATCGGCCGCTCGGTCCCGTGCACCATGAGCAGCACGCGGTTGAAGCCCTCGAACTCCGGCGTCGAGGCCGCGACGTACTGGAGCGTCCGGTGCGCGGGGTCGGTCCAGCGCTCGCCCGACATCGTCCGGCCGTGCTCGTCGTACCACTCCATGACGGACGCCGACGGCGTGTGCTCGCCGAGACGGGCGAAGCGGCTCGGGCGAAGGGCCGGATTGTCCCGCCGCAGTCGCAGCAGGTGACGCACGTGCGCGTAGAGGTCGCGCTGCCACGGCGCGTGCTCCCAGGACAGCCACGTGAGCATCGAGTCGTGGCAGTAGGCGTTGTTGTTCCCGCGCTGAGTGCGCGCGAACTCGTCGCCGGCGGTCAGCATCGGGACGCCGGCGGACAGCAGCAGGGTCCCCAGCAGGTTGCGCATCGCCTTGCGTCGCGTGGCCAGGATGGCCTCGTCGTCGGTGGGTCCTTCCGCGCCGTGGTTGAACGACCGGTTGGTGTCGGCGCCGTCGCGGTTCTGCTCGCCGTTACCGTGGTTGTGCTTGACGTCGTACGACACCAGATCGCGCAGGGTGAAGCCGTCGTGCGCGGTGATGAAGTTGACGCCGGCGAGGGGGCCGCGCTCCTCGACGAAGGTGTTCGCGGATCCGGCGAGGCGGGTGGCGAATCCACCGACGCCGACCGGCGAGGTCGATGCGCGACGGGCGTAGTCGACGTCGCTGAGCCAGAAGTTGCGGACGCGGTCGCGGTAGCGGTCGTTCCACTCGCTCCAGCCTTCGCCGAAGCCGCCGGTCTGCCAGCCGCCCAGGCCGACGTCCCACGGCTCGGCGATCTTCTTCACGCCTTCGAGGGCGGGGTCGTCGAGGATCGCGCGCAGGAGCGGGTGATCGGGGGTGAACGTATGCGCCGCGTCGCGCCCCAGCGTCGCGGCGAGATCGAAGCGGAAGCCGTCGACCTGGACGTCGTCTGCCCAGTACCGCAGCGAATCCAGCACGAGCCGGGCCGCGGCATCCGTCGACGTGTCCAGCGAGTTGCCGCAGCCGGTCACGTCGATGTAGGCGCCGTCCGCCTGCTGCCGGTAGTAGGCGCGGTTGTCGATGCCCCGGAGGCTGGACCGCGGACCGCCGATGCCCTCTTCGGCGGTGTGGTTGTACACGACATCGAGGATGACCTCCAGGCCCGCCTCGTGGAGCAGCTTCACCATGCCCTTGAACTCGCGCAGCACCGCGTCGGGTCCCTGGCGGCGGGCGTCCTCGGTGGCGTACGCCGCGTGCGGCGTGAAGAAGTTCAGGGAGTTGTAGCCCCAGTAGTTGGTGAGACCGTGCTGGAGGAGGCGGGGCTCCGTCGTGAAGGCGTGCACCGGAAGCAGCTGGATGCTCGTGACCCCGAGGTCGAGGAAGTGGTGCACCATCGCCGGGTGCGCAAGTCCCGCGTACGTGCCGCGCAGCGCGCCCGGGACATCCGGATGCCGCTTGGACAGGCCCTTGAGGTGTCCTTCGTAGATCACCGTGCGGTCCATGGGCACCCGCGGCTTGCTTGCGCCCGCCCAATCGAACGATCCGTCGACCACCGCCGATCGCCAGCCGTCGTAGCCCGTGCGCACGAGGCCCCGCGTGTACGGGTCGAGCAGGAGCGCGCCGTGATTGAACATGTTGCCCGGCCCCTGGGGGCCGTCGACGCGGATCGCGTAGCGCACGCCGGGGCGGAGCAGGGGAGAGGTGACCTCCCAGACGCCCCCTCCGACGTGAGCGAGGGGCTCGGTCGCGATGATCCAGTCGAGGTCGGTGTCGTCGAAGATGACGAGGTCCACTGCGTCCGCCGCTCCGGACCACACGCGCAGCCGGCCGCCCCCGGGCACGAGCACCACGCCCAGCCCGTCGAGCTCCGGGCTGAGCAGTCCCGGGAGGGGAGGCGAGATGACGGACTCCGGGCTGACCATGCGGACTACGATAACCATGGTCGGAGTCGGGGATGTTACGGGACTCGGTCCCATGTCCTCCGGCACTCGGGCGCACGACGACCGCAGATCGATCGCGAAGGAGGTCCGCGTGCAGATCTACCTCGACCACGCCGCGACCGCTCCGCTGCGACCGGAGGTGCGCGAGGCCTGGATCGACGCCGCCTCGAGCGTCGGGAACGCCTCGTCGATCCACGGTGCCGGCCAGCACGCCCGGCGCCTGCTGGAGGAGTCGCGAGAGCGACTGGCGGCGGTCCTCGACGCCGACCCGATCGAGGTGGTGTTCACCTCGGGGGGCACCGAGGCCGTCAACCTCGCCGTCAAAGGCCTGTGGTGGGCTCGCGGCCCGGAGGAGGACTCCGTGGTGATGCCCGACGCCGAGCACCACGCCACGCTCGATGCCGTGGCGTGGCTGCAGTCGCAGGGTGCGCACGTGCGCCACGTGGGCGTCGACGCCGAGGCGCGCATCCGCCTCGACGAGCTCGCCGCGCGCATGCCGGGGGCGGCGCTGGCGACCGGCCTGGTCGCGAACAACGAGTGCGGCACCGTCAACGCCGCCGCCTCGATGTCGCGAGCGGCGCTCGACGCCGGGGTTCCCCTGCACCTGGACGCCGTCGCGGCCTTCGGTCACGTGCCGGTGTCGTTCCGTGCGTGGCGAGCGGATGCCCGGGGAAGGGCGGGCCTGGCAGCCCTGAGCGTCTCGGCGCACAAGATCGGCGGGCCCGCCGGCGTCGGCGCGCTCCTGGTCGCCCGCGGCGCCGAGCTCACCCCCCTCATTCACGGGGGAGGCCAGCAGCGGAGCCTCCGCCCCGGCACGCAGGACGTGCCGGGGGCCGTCGGCTTCGCGGTGGCGGCCGAGCTGGCCGAGGCCGAGCGCGAGGCCGAGGCGGGGCGGCTGGCCGCTCTGCGCGGACGGCTGGTGGGCGGCATCCGTCACTCGATCCCGGACGCGGTGCTGCTGGGCGACCCCGTCGACCGCATCCCCGGGAACGCGCATGTCCTGTTCCCCGGAGCATCGGGCGAGACGCTGCTCTTCCTGCTGGACGTCGCCGGCATCGCGGTCTCGACGGGGTCGGCGTGCCAGGCCGGCGTACCGGAGCCGTCGCACGTCGTGCGGGCGATGGGGCGGACGGATGCCGAGGCCCGGCAGGTGCTCCGCTTCACGATGGGTCGCACCACGGCCGACGAGGACATCGATGCGGTGCTGGCCGCACTGCCGGACGCGGTCGAGCGCGCCCGGGCCGCGTCCGGGTCCCGGTCAGGCTCGCGTTCGTAGACTGGACGCATGCGAATCCTTGCGGCCATGAGCGGTGGCGTCGATTCCGCCGTCGCGGCCGCGCGCGCCGTGGACGCGGGTCACGACGTCGTCGGCGTGCACCTCGCGCTGTCCCGCGCCGGCGGCACGCTGCGCACCGGCAGCCGCGGGTGCTGCACGATCGAGGACGCGATGGACGCGCGACGCGCGGCCGACCGGCTCGGGATCCCCTTCTACGTCTGGGACTTCTCGGAGCGCTTCCGCGACGACGTCATCGACGACTTCGTCGCCGAGTACCGCGCCGGGCGCACCCCCAATCCGTGCATGCGCTGCAACGAGAAGATCAAGTTCGCCGCGCTGCTCGAGCGTGCGCTCGAGCTGGGCTTCGACGCCGTCTGCACGGGCCACTACGCCACGCTCGTCGAGGGACCGGGCGGACGGGAGCTGCACCGCGCGTCGGATGCCGCGAAGGACCAGTCGTACGTGCTCGGCGTGCTCACTGCCGAGCAGCTCGCACACACGTACTTCCCCCTCGGCGCGACGCCCTCCAAGGCGGTCGTACGCGCCGAGGCGGAGTCCAGGGGGCTCACGGTCGCGCACAAGCCCGACAGCCACGACATCTGCTTCATTCCCGACGGCGACACGCGCGGCTGGCTGGCGGAGAAGGTGGGCGCCGAGCGCGGCGACATCGTCGACCGGACAGGCACCGTGGTCGGCGCGCACGACGGTGCGCACGCCTTCACGGTGGGCCAGCGCCGCGGCCTTCAGCTCGGCATGCCCGCGCCTGACGGCAAGCCCCGCTTCGTGCTGGAGGTCCGACCCGTCACCAACACGGTCGTGGTCGGTCCGAAGGAGGCCCTGGCGACTGCCGAGATCGCCGGAGAGCGCTACACCTGGGCAGGGCGCGCGCCCGAGACCGGCGCGTTCGCGTGCGATGTGCAGATCCGTGCGCACGCCGACCCCGTGCCGGCCGCCGCCGTTCTCCGCGAGGGCGTGCTGACCGTCGTGCCGACGACCCCGTTCGACGGCGTCGCGCCCGGCCAGACGGCCGTGCTCTACGACGGAACCCGCGTCATCGGGCAGTTCACGATCGACCGCACCGTGTCGGCCGTCCCCGTGGACGCCTGAGCGGCGGAAGATCCGCAAGCACCTCGTGCTGTCGGACCCCACTCCTAGACTGACGGGGTGACGGATGCCGTACTTCCCGCAGACGCCGGTCTCGAGGCCGCGCGAGCCGAAGCCCAGGAACTGACGGATCGCATCCTCGACGCGCGGGACGCGTACTACGGCCGCAACGCCGAGATCGTCGACGACGCGACGTACGACGCCTGGATGCGGCGCCTCGAAGAGATCGAGCACATGCACCCCGAGCTGCAGGGGCAGGACTCGCCCACGCAGACGGTGGGCGCGGCCGAGAGCTCGATGTTCGCCCCGGTCGAGCACGCGGAGCGCATGCTGAGCCTCGACAACGTCTTCAGTCCCGACGAGCTGCACGACTGGTGCGTCAAGACCGAAGCGGCCGCCGGGCGCAGGGTGCGGTGGCTCACCGAGCTCAAGATCGACGGGCTCGCCATCAGCCTCCGATACGAGCGCGGAGTGCTCACCTCCGCCGCCACCCGCGGCGACGGCCGGATCGGCGAGGACGTCACGATGAACGCGGCGCGTGTCGCCGGCATCCCGCACCGCCTTGCCGGCACCGGGCACCCCGACCTCGTGGAGGTCCGCGGCGAGGTGTTCATCCCCGTGGCCGCCTTCGAGCGGCTCAACGCGCTGCAGGCCGAGATGCGCGATCGCGCCGTCGGCGAGACGCGCGCCCGGAGCCGGGCTTTCGACGAGGCCAAGGCCCGCATCAGCGCGGAGCGTCGCTTCCCCTCGTTCGCCAATCCCCGCAACGCCGCCTCCGGTGGCCTTCGCCAGCAGCTCGACAAGAAGGACGGCCTCGAGCGCGAGGCCGGTCAGGCGAGGCTGGACTCCCTGCGCCTCTTCGTCCACGGCATCGGCGCGTGGAGCGACCCGCCGGTCGGCTCGCAGAGCGAGACGTACGCCCTCCTGGCCGAGTGGGGCCTGCCCGCGAGCCCGTACTTCCGCACCGCCGACGACGTCGACGGGGTGCTCGACTTCGTCGCCCACTACGGTGAGCACCGCCACGACGTGGAGCACGAGATCGACGGCGTCGTGGTCAAGGTCGACGAGCTCGCGCTGCATGACGAGCTGGGCGCGACGAGCCGTGCGCCGCGCTGGGCGATCGCGTACAAGTACCCGCCCGAGCAGGTGAACACGAAGCTGCTCGACATCGTCGTGTCGGTGGGGCGCACCGGGCGCGCCACCCCGTTCGCGGTCATGTCGCCCGCACGCGTCGCCGGCTCCGTGGTGCGACAGGCGACGCTGCACAATCAGGACGTGGTGCGCGCCAAGGGCGTGCTCATCGGCGACACCGTCGTGCTGCGCAAGGCCGGCGACGTCATCCCCGAGGTCCTCGGCCCCGTCGTCGAGCTGCGCGACGGGTCCGAGCGCGAGTTCGTGATGCCCGCCCACTGCCCGGAGTGCGGATCGCCGCTCGCGCCGGCCAAGGAGGGCGACATCGATCTGCGGTGCCCCAACACCCGCGCCTGCCCGGCGCAGGTGCGGGGCCGGGTCGAGCACATCGGCTCGCGCGGCGCCCTCGACATCGAGGCGCTGGGCGAGGTGACCGCGGCGGCCCTCACGCAGCCCTCGGTGCCCGAGGAGCCCCCGCTCGACACCGAGGCGAGCCTGTTCGACCTCACCCTCGATCAGCTCGTGCCGATCGAAGTCGTGGTGCGCGACGCCGAGACGGGCGAGCCCCGCGTCGACGAGAAGACCGGCGAGCTCGTGCGGCGGGCGCCGTTCCGCCGCAACCCCTCGGCGGCCGAGAAGAAGGCGGGCCTGACCGGCCCGCAGCCCTCGTCGCAGGCCCTGACCCTGCTCGATCAGCTCGAGCGGGCGAAGACCAAGGAGCTCTGGCGATTCCTCGTGGCACTGAACATCCGGCATGTCGGTCCCGTCGCCGCGCGCGCGCTCGCCCAGTGGTTCGGCTCGGTGGCGGCCATCCGCGCGGCGTCGCGCGACGAGCTGGCGGGGGTCGAGGGCGTCGGCGGCATCATCGCGGACTCGCTGAGCGACTGGTTCGCCGTGGATTGGCATCGCGAGATCGTGGAGCGCTGGGAAGCAGCGGGCGCGCGGCTGGCCACGCCCGGTCACCCCGGGCCCGGCGGCGCGGTGGCCGGCGGCGGGGTGCTCGACGGTCTCACCGTGGTCGCCACCGGCTCACTGGAGGGGTACACGCGTGAGGGAGCGCAGGAGGCCATCATCCAGGCCGGCGGGAAGGCCGCCTCCAGCGTGTCGAAGAAGACCGACTTCGTCGCGGCGGGTCCCGGCGCAGGCTCCAAGCTGGCCAAGGCCGAGGAGCTCGGCATCCGGATCCTCGACGCCGCGCAGTTCCACGTGCTCGTCACCCAGGGGCCCGAGGCGCTGGAGCCGCTCGCCCCGGATGCCGGATGAGGGCATGATGGCGCCATGGCCCAGTGGCTCTACCGCATCGTGCCCTCCCGACCGGAGATGGTCGCCGACGCGACCGACGACGAGCAGCGCATCGTCGCGGACCACTTCGCGTATCTGGTCGACCTGCGCGACCGCGGCATCCTGATCCTCGCCGGGCGCACGCAGGAGGGCGAGGGGACGTTCGGCGTCACGATCTTCGAGGCCGACGACGAGCAGGCCGCCCGGGCTGTCATGGCGGCCGACCCAGGGATCTCGGGGGGAGTGTTCCGTGCGACGCTCCACCCCTATCGCGTCGCAGTGGCGCGGGACGGCCTCGCCGGCTGACGGCGGATCTGGGGGCGACGGAGACCGACCCCTGCTGATCAGGAGCCGCTGTTGAGTGCCAGCAGGCGTTCGCGCACCTGACGGCGGAGGACCTTGCCGATCAGCGACTTCTGCAGCTCATCGACCACGAAGACGCGGCGCGGCACCTTGTAGGGCGTGAGGATGCCACGGGCGAACTCGCGCACGGCGTCCACGTCGACCTCCTGACCGGGCGCGGCCACCACCGCCGCGACCACCTCCTCGCCGGAGTGGTCGCTGGGAAGGCCCACGACGGCGGCATCCTCGATCTGCGGGTGCTGCCGCAGCGCGTTCTCCACCTCGGTCGGGGCGACGTTGAAACCGCCGGTGATGATGAGCTCCTTGATGCGGTCCACGATGCGCACGAAGCCGGCGTCGTCGATGGTGACGATGTCGCCGGTGCGGAACCAGCCGTCGGCGAAGACGGCCTCGGTCTCCTCCGGCTTGCCGTAGTAGCCGCTGAAGACCTGCGGGCCGCGGACGACGAGCTCGCCCCGCTCGCCTGCGGGGACGTCGGCCGTCGGGTCATCCGGGTCCACGACCCGGCACTCGGTGCCCGGCAGCGGAAGGCCGACGGTCCCCGGCACGCGGTTCTCGGCGACGGGATTCGCCATGAGCACGGGCGAGCACTCGCTGAGGCCGTAGCCTTCGACGAGATAGCCGCCGGATGCCTCCTCGAACGGGACCACGAGCTCATGCGGCAGCGCCATCGCCCCCGAGATCGCGACCTGCGTGCCCGCGAGCGAGACGCCCTTCTCGCGCGCCGCCGCGAGCAGGCGGTCCGCGATGGGCGGCACCAGCGGGAGGAACGTCGCGGGATGCTTCTTCGTGACCTCGAGCACCATGTCGGGGTCGAAGCGCGGGAACAGCACGAGACGCGCGCCCATGGACATCGCGAAGGTCAGGCACAGCGTGAGCCCGTACGCGTGGAACATCGGCAGGACCGCGTAGACGACGCATCCGTCGCCCCGCACGATCGACGGCACCCACGCCTGCGCCTGCGCCGCGTTGGACAGGAGGTTCCGATGGGTCAGCGCCGCGCCCTTGGGTGCGCCCGTCGTGCCGCTGGTGTACTGGATCAGGGCGAGGTCGTCGGTGCCCGGGCGCGGGTGCGATGCGGGCAGCGGCGACGCGCCCACGACCTGCGCCCACGGCACGGTGCCCGAGACGCGCTCGGCGAGCGCCCCCCGCGCCTCGCGGGCCTCGGCGATGGGAAGCGTCAGGGCCACGCGCATGCGCAGCGGCATCGCCTTGACGACGTCCACCGAGATCAGGCTCGACACGGCGACGTCGGCCGGGAACTCCTGCACGGTCTTGACGACCTTGGTCCACACGATGGCGTGCTTGGCGCCGTGGTCCTCGAACTGCTTGCGCAGCTCGCGCGGCGTGTAGAGCGGATTGTGCTCGACGACGACGGCCCCGAGTCGCAGGATCGCATAGAAGGCGACGATGTGCTGGGGGCAGTTGGGCAGCACGATCGCGACCGGGTCTCCGGCCTTCACGCCGAGGTCGCGCAGCCCCGCGGCCGCGCGCTCGATCTGCTCGTGGAGGGAGCGGTACGACGTCTCGCGACCGAAGAACTGCAGGGCCGCGGCATCCGGATAGTCCCGCGCCGACGCGTCGACGATGTCCACGAGCGATCCGGTCACGGGGGCGAGGTCTTCCGGAACCCCCTCCGCATAGCTGGCGATCCAGGGGCGAGGCGGGTCGTACGTCGTCACGCGCTCAGCCTACGCCGCACGCGCCACGGGCCGGGGGTGCGGCCCCGGTAGGCTGTGGGGGTGTCTGAAATCACCCCCGATCTCGTGCGCCATCTCGGTGTGCTCGCCCGGATCCAGCTCAGCGACGAGGAGGTCGGGCGCCTGACAGGGCAGCTCGACGCGATCGTCGACAACATCGCCAAGGTCTCCGAGGTCGCCACCCCCGACGTCCCCGCCACCAGCCACCCGATCGCGCTGCAGAACGTGTTCCGCTCGGACGTTGCCGGTGAGCAGCTGACCCGCGCGCAGGTGCTCCAGAACGCACCGGATGCCGCCGACGGCCGCTTCCGCGTCACCGCGATCCTCGGCGAAGAGCAGTAAGGGGCCCCCGTGACCGATCTCACGAAGCTGAGCGCCGCCGCGCTCGCAGACAAGCTCACCGCCGGCGAGGTCTCCAGCGTCGAGGCGACGCAGGCCCACCTCGACCGCATCGCCGCGGTGGATGCCGACATCCACGCCTTCCTGCACGTCAACGCGCGCGCGCTCGGCGTCGCCGCCGACGTCGACCGCCGTCGCGCCTCCGGCGAGGAGCTCGGCCCGCTCGCGGGCGTGCCGCTCGCGATCAAGGACGTGCTGGTCACGACCGACATGCCCTCCACCAGCGGATCGAAGATCCTCGAGGGGTACATGTCGCCGTACGACGCCACCGTCGTCGCACGGTCCCGCGCCGCCGGACTCGTCCCGCTCGGCAAGACGAACATGGACGAGTTCGCCATGGGGTCCTCGACCGAGCACTCGGCGTATGGACCGACCCGCAATCCGTGGGACCTCGACCGCATCCCCGGCGGCTCCGGCGGTGGCTCGGCCGCGGCTGTCGCCGCCTTCGAGGCGCCGCTCGCGCTCGGCTCCGACACGGGCGGATCGATCCGTCAGCCGGCGCACGTCACGGGGACGGTGGGGATCAAGCCCACCTACGGGGGCGTGAGCCGGTACGGTGCCATCGCCCTCGCCTCGAGCCTGGACCAGGTCGGTCCCGTCACCCGCACGGTGCTCGACGCCGGGCTCCTTCATGACGTGATCGGCGGCCACGACCCGCACGACTCCACCTCGCTCGCGCACGAGTGGCCGTCGTTCGCCGCGGCCGCGCGGGAAGGCGCGAGCGGCGACGTCCTCAAGGGACTCAAGGTCGGCGTCATCCGGGAGTTGCCCGACAGCGGCTTCCAGGCCGGCGTCTCGGAGTCCTTCCGGTCCGCGCTGGCGGCGATGGAGGCGCAGGGCGCCGAGATCGTCGACATCAGCGCACCGCACTTCGAGTACGGGGTCGCCGCGTACTACCTGATCCTCCCGGCCGAGGCGTCCAGCAACCTCGCCAAGTTCGACTCGGTGCGCTTCGGGCTCCGCGTCGACGTGCCGGGCGGCACGGTCGAGGATGTCATGGCCGCAACCCGCGACGCCGGCTTCGGCGACGAGGTGAAGCGTCGCGTCATCCTCGGCACCTACGCCCTCTCCGCGGGGTACTACGACGCGTACTACGGATCGGCGCAGAAGGTGCGGACCCTCATCCAGGGCGACTTCGCCGAGGCGTTCTCGCAGGTCGACGTCATCGCCACGCCGTCCGCTCCGACCACCGCCTTCAAGCTCGGCGAGAAGATCGACGACCCGCTGCAGATGTACCTCAACGACGTCACCACCATCCCCGCCAACCTCGCCGGTGTCCCGGGCATCTCGATCCCGTCCGGCCTGGCCCCCGAGGACGGCCTGCCGGTCGGCATCCAGTTCCTGGCCCCCGCCTACGAGGATGCGCGCCTGTACCGCGTCGGCGCGGCGCTGGAGGCCCTGCTCGTCGACTCATGGGGCGGTCAGCTCCTCGACAGGGCGCCCGCGCTCGGTGTGAACGGAGGAGCCCGCTGATGGCGAAGGACAAGCTGATGGACTTCGACAGGGCGCTCGAACTCTTCGAGCCGGTGCTCGGATTCGAGGTGCACGTCGAGCTCAACACCGAGACCAAGATGTTCTCCGGCGCGGCGAACCCGGCGAACTCCGCCAACCACGGCGCCGAGCCGAACACGCTCGTGGCGCCGGTGGACATGGGCCTGCCCGGCTCGCTCCCTGTCGTGAACGAGACTGCGGTGCGGTACTCGATCAGCCTGGGTCTCGCGCTCGGCTGCTCGATCGCACCCTCCAGCCGGTTCGCGCGGAAGAACTACTTCTACCCCGACCTCGGCAAGAACTACCAGATCTCCCAGTACGACGAGCCGATCGCGTTCGAGGGGCAGGTCGAGATCGAGCTGGCCGACGGCACGGTCGTCGAGGTGCCCATCGAACGGGCGCACATGGAGGAGGATGCCGGCAAGCTGACGCACGTCGGCGGCGCCACCGGTCGCATTCAGGGCGCGGAGTACTCGCTCGTGGACTACAACCGCGCCGGCGTCCCGCTCGTCGAGATCGTCACCAAGCCGATCTTCGGCGCCGAGCACCGCGCGCCGGAGGTGGCGAAGGCGTACGTGCAGACGATCCGCGACATCGTGATCGGCCTGGGCATCTCGGAGGCGCGGATGGAGCGCGGCAACCTGCGGTGCGACGCGAACGTGTCGCTGCGGCCCCGTGGCCAGGAGAAGCTCGGCACCCGCACCGAGACGAAGAACGTCAACTCCATGCGCTCGGTCGAGCGCGCGGTGCGCTACGAGATCCAGCGGCAGGCGGCGATCCTCGCGGCCGGCGGAACGATCACGCAGGAGACCCGCCACTGGCACGAGGACACCGGCACGACCTCGCCTGGTCGGCCCAAGTCGGATGCCGACGACTACCGGTACTTCCCGGAGCCGGACCTGCTCCCGGTCGCCCCGGCACCCGAGCTCATCGAGCAGCTCCGCGCGGCGCTGCCCGAACCGCCCGCCGCCCGTCGCCGGCGTCTGAAGGGGGAGTGGGGCTTCAACGACATCGACTTCCAGGGTGTCGTGAACGCCGGGCTCCTGGCCGAGGTCGAGGCGACCGTGGCGGCCGGTGCGTCGCCTGCTGCCGCCCGCAAATGGTGGATGAGCGAGATCAGCCGTATCGCGAACGCGGAGAACCGCGAGCCCGCCGAGCTCGTCACCCCCGCCCAGGTCGCCGCCCTGCAGGCGCTGGTGGACGCGGGCACACTCACCGACAAGCTCGCCCGCCAGGTGCTCGAGGGCGTCATCGCCGGTGAGGGCTCGCCGCAGGAGGTCGTCGACAAGCGCGGACTCGCGGTCGTCTCGGACGACGGCGCGCTCATCGCCGCCATCGACGACGCACTGGCCGCACAGCCCGACGTGCTGGAGAAGATCCGCGACGGCAAGGTGCAGGCCGCCGGCGCCGTGATCGGCGCCGTGATGAAGGCCATGAAGGGGCAGGCGGATGCCGCGCGCGTGCGTGAGCTGATCCTGGAACGCGCGGCCGCCACCGGCGCCTGAGCGCCGCGCCGCAGCACGCCGGCTGCGCCCGCGGCCGGTGTCTGCGGCGCACCCACGCTCCGGCGTGCGGTGCCGCGATTGCTGGAAGAATCGACGCATGGGTCGTGGCGACGGGAGCGGCAGAGTCGTCTCGGCGGATGGTGCCGACGACTCCGGCACCGGCATCCTGCACGTCGACATGGACGCGTTCTACGCCTCCGTCGAGCAGCTCGACGACCCGTCGCTGATCGGCAAGGCGATCATCGTCGGGGCGCCCGACGGCAGATCCGTCGTCTCGAGCGCATCGTACGAGGCGCGACGCTTCGGTGTGCGCTCGGCCATGCCGGTCGGCCAGGCGCTCCGGCTGTGCCCGACCGCCGTCGTGGTGCGGCCTCACTTCGAGCGGTACCTCGCGGTGTCGTCTCAGGTCATGCGGATCTTCCGCGACATCACGCCGCTCGTCGAGCCGCTGTCGATCGACGAGGCCTTCCTGGACGTGCGCGGGGCGCGTCGGCTGTGGGGGAGTCCGGGGCACATCGCCCTCATGCTGCGGCAGCGCGTGCGGGACGAGACGGGGCTCACGTGCAGCGTCGGCGTCGCCGCGACCAAGCACGTCGCGAAGATGGCCTCGACGCTGAGCAAGCCCGACGGGATGCTGATCGTCGCGGCGGCGGACACCGAGGCGTTCCTCGCCCCGCGGTCGGTGCGGGCGCTGTGGGGCGTGGGCCCCAAGGCCTCGGAAGCGCTCGAAGGCCGCGGCATCCGCACCATCGCGGACGTGCTCGATGCGCCTCGCGAGGTCCTCGACCGCGCGCTCGGGCCCGCGATGGGCGACCGCGTCTGGCATCTCGCCCGCGGGATCGATGCCCGGGAGGTCGACACCGAGCGGGTGGAGAAGAGCGTCGGCCACGAAGAGACCTTCGACCAGGACATCGGCGACGCCGTCGTGCTGCGGTCGGAGCTGCGGCGGCTCGCGGATCGTGTGGGCGCGCGCCTGCGGGCGAACGGGTGGGAGGCGTCGACCGTGGCGATCAAGGTCCGGTTCTCGGACTTCACGACGATCTCGCGGTCGCAGACCCTCGCGGAGCCCACGGCCGTCGGTCAGCGGATCGGGGATGCCGCGCACGAGCTGTTCGGGTCGGTGGAACGCGCGCTTCCGGTGCGGCTCATCGGCGTGCGCGCCGAGAGGCTCCGTCCCGCCGGGGTGGCGGCGCCCACGCTGTGGGACGACGACGCGGGCTGGCGGCGCATCGAGGACGCCCTGGACGGGGCGACGGCGAAGTTCGGCCGCGGAGCCGTCACGCGCGCGACGCTGCTGGGCTCGCGGGGCGGCGGATCCGTGCCGACGAGCCCTCCGGCGCCGCGTTTCGACCACGGCTGACACGAGGCCGACTCGGCAGCGTGACGCACCGGCCTTGCGGTGATGACTGTGCCTGCGGGCCCGCGCCCGCTAGCGTGGAGCCATGCCCAACATCGCACTCGAACTCGGCAGGCAGTCCGCGTCCTTCGGCGTGAAGAGCGCCTACGGCGAGCAGCAGGACGTCGACGGCGTCCGCCTGATCCCGGTGGCACTGACGTGGTCCGGCTTCGGCGGCGGATCCGACGAGGCGGGCAACGGCGGCGGCGGCGGTGGCGGGTGGGCCATCCCGGTCGGCGCATACATCCGTCGAGGCGACGACGTGCGGTTCGAGCCGAACCTCGTCGCGCTGGTGGCCGTCGCGGTCCCGTTCGTGTTCTTCGCCGGTCGCGCGCTCAGCCGTGTCATCCGCGCCCTCAAGAAGTAGCTCGGACGCGGTCGGCTCCTCCCTGGCTCTCGCTGTCGCGCGCATCACGGCGGCGGTCGCCGACGTGGCGGCATCCAAGCCGGTCGTGCTCATCGACGGCCGCAGCGGTGCGGGGAAGTCCTCGCTGGCTCGCGCCCTCGTCGCACGGTGGCCGCTCCGCGGACGCGTGCAGCTCGTCGCGCTCGACTCGATCTACCCAGGATGGAACGGGCTGGAGGAGGGCGCGGAACTCGCCCGTCAGCTGATCCTCACGCCGCATGCGCGCGGCGTCATCGGCGTGTGGCAGCGGTGGGACTGGACCGCGGGCGAGCCGGCTGAAGCGCACGCCGTGGACCCCTCGCTGCCGCTGATCGTCGAAGGAGCGGGACTGCTGACCCCGGCCAGCGCGAAGCTCGGTGACGTGCGCGTCTGGCTCGAGTCGCCCGCGCCATCGCGGCGGCAGCGGGCGCTGGATCGCGACGGCGAGACCTTCCGCCCGCACTGGGAAGGGTGGGCCCGCCAGGAGCAGCGGCACATCACGCGGAACGAACCGATGCGGCTCGCGACGCACGTCTTCGACGTGCCGTGACGCAAACGGTCAGTCGTGCGGGTCGAGCGCGCCGACCAGTCCGTCCAGCCGGTAGCCCAGCCAGTCGTAGATGCCGAAGCGCGGATCGGCGGAATCATGGTCATCGGCCTCGGCGACGCCCAGCCGGGTGGCGAGCACAAGCCTCACCGCAGCCAGCGTGCGCAGCCAGGCTTGGGCGGCGGCCGGATCGAGCCGGATCTCCGTCTCTTCCAGGAGCGCCGGGTCCTCGGGGTCGTCGGGGATCTGCGAGGCCTCGCCGAGCGAGGCCAGCACGACGGCGGCATCGGCACTGCGGCGGTCCAGCAGATCGGACTGCGTGAGCGCGCGGAACTCCCGTGCGGCCTCCTCGTCGTCCGAGTACGCGGACGGCACCAGTCGCGCGATCGCCGGATCGCCGTCGTCGGGTCCCGACTCGCGGAGCAGGTCCGCGAACTGGCCGACCAGGCCCGAGAGGTGCGCCGCCTCCAGGCGGGTGATCTGCATCACGACCGTCCGCGCGCTCACAGCGGAGCCCGTCGAACGGTGGCCCACAGCCCGTAGTCGTGCATCGCCTGTGCGTGCAGCTCCATCTGCTCGCGGGCGCCCTGCGAGACGACGGCATGACCCTCGTGGTGGACGGCGAGCATGAGGCGCTCCGCCTCGGCGCGGGCGAGGCCGAAGTACTCGCGGAACACGTGGGTGACGTAGCTCATCAGATTCACCGGGTCATCCCACACCACCGTCTGCCACGGCGCATCGGGATCGACGCGTGTGGCCTGGTCGGTGTCCTCCCAGGTGCCGGGCGTCGTCAGCGCCGTCATCATGCCCACCCGAGTTCGTGGAGGCGGTCGTCGTCGATGCCGTAGAAGTGCGCGATCTCGTGGACCAGCGTGGTGTGGACCTCGCTGCGCAGCTCCTCGTCGCTCTCGCACGCCGCCAGATGAGGTTCGCGGTACACGATGATGCGGTCGGGCAGCTCTCCGACGCCGTAGCGCTCGCGCTCGGTGAGCGCCCACCCGTCGTACAGCCCGAGCAGGTCGAGGCTGCCGTCCTCGGGGCGGTCCTCGACCACGAACACGACGTTGTCGAGCCCCTCCACCATGTCGTCGGGGAGGAGGTCCAATTCGTCGATCACGAGCTGCTCGAAGGTCGCCGCATCCATCTCCATCATGATGCCCCGCTCCGACGCGAATGGGGCGCGATTCGCGCGCCCCATTCGAAGGAATTGGGGTGAGTAACGGGACTCGAACCCGCGACATCCGGCACCACAAGCCAGCGCTCTACCAACTGAGCTATACCCACCATGTCTCCCGCCTGCGCGGGCAACCAGAAGATTCTCTCACACCTCTGGGGCAAACGACGACACGGCGGCGGCGGCCGCCGCGCGGGCTCCGTCGCTGGTCGGGCCGGGCTCGGGAACGAACACCGCCTGGCGGTAGTACGCGAGCTCGCGGACGGACTCGAGGATGTCGGCGAGCGCCCGGTGGCCGCCCTCTTTCGCCGGCGCATGGATGTACGCGCGGGGGTACCACCGGCGGGCGAGCTCCTTGATGCTGGACACGTCGACGTTGCGGTAGTGCAGCCACCGGTCGACGCGCGGCATGTACTTCGCCAGGAACATGCGGTCGGTGCCGATGGTGTTGCCTGCGAGGGGCGCCTTGCCCTCGAGCGGCACGAAGCGCTGGATGTACTCGAGGACCTGGAACTCGGCGTCCGCGAGGCTCACCCCGTGCGGGATCTCATCGAGCAGGCCGGAGGTACGGTGCATGTTCGTGACGAACTCGTTCATGTTCGCCATCGCGGAGTCGTCGGGCTTGATCACGACGGCGAAGCCCGGGTCGAGTGGTCGCAGCTCGAAGTCCGTCACGACGACGGCGATCTCGACGAGCTCATCGACACCGAGATCGAGCCCCGTCATTTCGCAGTCGATCCACACCAGACGGTCGTTCTCGGATGCCCCCACCATGTGCTCCATCCTTGTGCAAGGTCCAGACATCCCACGGGCCTGGACGCGAGTCCCGGCTCCCACGCCGAGACCCCGTGCCCCTCCGGGAGGATTCGAACCCCCGACCTTGCGGGTAGAAGCCGCTCGCTCTGTCCCCTGAGCTACGGAGGGAAAGGTCCTGCCCAGACTACTAGGTGGCGCCACGCCCTCGCCGACGCTGGCGCTGGGACGCCGCCCGGCGTAGCGTCAGGGGCGGAGGCATCGAAAGGAGTTCACCGATGAGCACCACGGAGACGCGCCACCCCCTCTGGGTCGCCTACGGCGCGTCCGGCGTCGCCGGAAGCATCCGGAAGGACGACGACGGCTACACCGTCACGATGGCCGGCGCAGACGCCCCCGCGGGCACCTATCCGTCGATGGAGATCGCCAAGAGCGCTCTCCACGCGAGGATGGCGCCGGGCAGCGAATGGCCGATGTTCCGGGAGCACTGAGGCAGGCGCCCACGCACCGGGTCGTCGTACCGCCGGGCGTCAGACCGATCGCCCGGCGGTCGGCGTCGGCTGCTTCCTCGTGTCCAGGAGCGGCAGCGCGACATGGACCAGCGGACCGATCAGGAACGCGAACAGCACCGTGCCGACGCCGACTGTGCCGCCGAGGAGCCAGCCGACGGCCAGCACCGACAGCTCCACCAGCGCGCGGCACATCCAGATCGGCCATCCGAGGCGGGCGTTCAGGCCCGTCATGAGCCCGTCCCGCGGGCCGGGGCCGAAGCGCGCCCCGATGTAGAGGCCGGAGGCCAGCGCGACGACGAGGATGCCGCCGAGGAGCATGGCGACCTGGGCCGCCAGGCCGGAGATCGGGGGCACGACCCCCAGCACGATCTGCATGCTCGTCCCGACGAGGAGGATGTTCGCGACCGTCCCCACGCCGGGGCGCTGGCGCAGCGGGATCCACAGCAGGAGCACGAAGAACCCGACGATGTTGGTGATCCAGCCGATGCCGATGCCGGTGCGCAGGGAGAGGCCCTCCGCGAACACGGTCCACGGGTCCACCCCGAGTCCGGCTTCCACGGTCAGCGCGCACCCTGCGCCGTAGAGGAACAGGCCGACGAGGAGCTGGGCGATGCGGCGTGGCATACAGCCATCCAATCGCATGATTGGCATGCCGGATGCAGTCCAATGCGGCTACTCTGGCCCCATGGACTCCCGCGTGTCTGCCCGCGCTCTCGCATCGGCGCTCGGCGGGTGGCGCTCGCGAGAACCGGCCTACGAGGCTCTCGCCGACGGCATCCGTCTCCTCTGCCTCGACAACCGCCTGGCCCCTCGAACGACGCTTCCGGCCGAGCGTGAGCTCGCCGCCGCCCTCCACCTCAGTCGCAGCACCGTGGCGGCGGCGTATCGCAGCCTGCGTGACACCGGACACATCTCGAGCCTTCGGGGTTCGGGGAGCGTGACGCTCCCGCTCGCGCGCCGCGACCCCGGGCGGGTGGCGGCGGCGGACGGCATGATCGACCTGCAGCAGGCCAGTCCTCCCGCCTGGCCCGGCCTAGCGGGCATCATGGCCGAGGCCGCCGCGAACGCGTCGGCGCTGCTCTCGCGCGCCGGATACGACGTGCTCGGACGCATCGAGCTGCGCGAGGCGATCGCCCGGCGGTACACCGAGCGGGGGATCCCCACGCAGCCGCAGGAGGTGCTGGTCACCACGGGCGCGCAGAGCGCGATCCACCTGGTCTCGTCTGTGCTCGTCGGGCGCGGAGACCGCGTCCTCATGGAGACCCCGACGTATCCCCACGCGGTCGACGCACTCAGGCGCGCCGGAGCCCGCCTCGTGGGCGTCCCCGTGACGACGGAGGCCGGGTGGGACGTGGACCGGGCCGAGCAGGCTTTCGCCCGGACTCTGCCCGTGATGGCGTACCTCATGCCCGACTTCCAGAACCCGACGGGACGGAGCATGACCGCTCTCGAGCGCGCAGCCGTCCTTGCCGCGGGCGAGCGCGCGGGCTCCGTCCTCGTCCTCGACGAGACGACCGCCGATCTGGACATCGACCGCGGCGCCGTGGCGCCGGGATTCGAGGCGTCCGAGCCCGGCACCGTCGTGCGGATCGGGTCGCTGGGCAAGACCGTCTGGGGCGGGCTGCGGCTGGGCTGGGTGCGAGCCGACGGCGACCTGATCCGGCGCCTCGTCGCGGCGCGACCCGCACACGATCTCGGCACCCCCGAATTCGAGCAGGCGCTCGCCACGAACCTGCTCGCACGCTTCGACGACGTGGTCGCCCAGCGGTCGGAGCTGCTGAAGGCCGGCCGCGACGCGGTCGTGCAGGCGCTCGGCGCACAGCTGCCGTCATGGGACATCCCCGTCGCACACGGGGGAGTCTCACTGTGGATCGAGCTGGGCGCACCGCTGAGCTCCGCCCTGGTGATGGAGTCGCGCTCGCGCGGCGTGCTGCTGAGCGCAGGGCCGCGGTTCTCGGTGGACGGCGGCCATGACCGGCATCTGCGGGTGCCGTTCACCTCGCCGCCGGACGAGATGACGCGTGCCGCCGGCCTCTTGGCGGATGCCTGGGCGGCCGTGCGGGCGGGCGCGCCGTCATCGGCCGTCGAGGCGGCGGGCGCCGTCGTCTGAGTCGCGGGCGCGATGCCCTCACCGTCCGAGGCGGAGGCAATCGATCGCATCCTCGGCGCTCCAGAAGTCGCCCACATCGCGGAATGCGCGCGACGCCGGGTGATACCTCCGGGCCCGGAAGCGCGTCCCGCCGTACGGCGGGCTCGGGTGTGACGAGGGCTTCGGACATGGTCTGCCGGCTCATCGACTCTCCTCTCCATTCGAACATACGTACGGGTCCCGACATCGCAGCGGCCCTCACCCCACGGCGGCTCCCCACGGCGGCTCCTCCCCAGCCGGCGTGCGGGGCCGCTCGTCCCCAGAAGGGCCGACCCCCGTCCAGGCGAGCGATGCCGGCAGCCATGCTGAACCCACCGCCGGCGCTTTCGGGCACGGGCGCCGGCGGTGCCGAGGAGAGTCCTCGCACGCAGAGAAGGGATGCGACATGAGCGATATGGGCGACATGATCACCGTCACGGGCAACGTGGGCACCACCCCGGAGCTGAAGCGCACGAACGCGGGCGTGGCCGTCACCACGTTCCGCCTCGCCAGAGGGCTGCGCCGATTCGACCGCGACGCCGCGGCGTGGTCGGATGCGGGGACGAGCTGGTACACCGTGTCGGTCTTCCGGGACCTCGCCGATCACGCCTTCACGTCACTGCACAAGGGCGACAGGGTGATCGTCACCGGTCGGCTGCGTGTGCGTGACTGGGAGACCTCGTCGGCGAAGGGCACCGCGGTCGAGATCGATGCGGAGGCGATCGGGCACGATCTGCGCTGGGGCACCACGACGTTCGTCAAAGCCGCGCGGCCGACGGCTCACGTCGGCAGCCGCACCTCCGCCGGGCCCGAGGACGCGTGGGCGGCGCCCGGCCTGGACGCGGGCGAGCACGAACTCGGCGCGCCGCACTCCGCCGAAGCGCCGCAGCCGCCGGCACTCCTCGAGGAGCACACCGGTGAGGGCGGGGCGGAGCCGGAGCCGGAGACGCCGTTCTGAGCCGTTCCGAGGCTCCACCGGTGGCCGTTTAGACTCTCTCCGTGCGCCGTCACCTCGCCTCCCGCTCGTCGTTGCGGGGGTCGTCCCGCCGCACGACCGGGATGGTGGCCGTCGCCGCCGTCCTGACCGTCTCCCTCGCCGCCTGCACCCCGGGTGGCCCCGCGACGGCCCCGCCGCCGGCGGCGAGCTCGCCGGCCGCCGCACCCAGCGCGTCGAGCGCGCCGGAGGACTCGGATCCGAGCGCGCCGCCGCTGGTCCCGGACGGCACGGCCGCAGACAACCTGCCGGCCTTCGCCGCGGTGACGGCGGCCGTCTGGGCCACCGATGACCGCGTCGCGGGGCGCGCCTACGTCGACGCGCTGGTGCAGGCGGGCTTCGACAGGTCCGCGATGCAGGTGACGCACGACCGCTCCACCGTGGGCGACCCGGCCGAGAGCATCCAGTTCTCCGTCCGATGGGATCAGGAGTGCCTCATCGGGCAGGTCGGCCCGGCGACCGGCGAGCCGGTGACCACGGTCGTGCCCGTCCTCGCGGAGGGCACCTGCCTCGTCGGCAACACGCGCCCCATCGACTGGTGACCGGGACCGCGGACGGCGGCGG
Source organism: Microbacterium sp. ZXT2-5 (assembly GCF_055329545.1). Taxonomy (NCBI): domain Bacteria; kingdom Bacillati; phylum Actinomycetota; class Actinomycetes; order Micrococcales; family Microbacteriaceae; genus Microbacterium; species Microbacterium sp. ZXT2-5. The sequence continues at coordinate 298,421 of NZ_JBUZWD010000002.1, forward strand.
CAGTCCCGCGGTCCTGCCGCGAGCGGACGCGACGGCGCGGGCCCACACGCCCGCCGCACCGGCGGCCGGTAGGCTGGGACGCTGACGTCCGACTCCAAGGAGAACTGAATCCCGCATGGCTGAGTACATCTACTCGATGGTCCGCGCCCGCAAGGCCGTTGGAGACAAGCTGATCCTCGACGACGTCACCATGGCGTTCCTGCCCGGGGCGAAGATCGGCATGGTGGGCCCGAACGGCGCCGGAAAGTCGACGATCCTCAAGATCATGGCGGGCCTGGATCAGCCCTCGAACGGCGAGGCGAAGCTGACTCCGGGCTACTCGGTCGGCATCCTCATGCAGGAGCCGGAGCTCGACGAGACGAAGACGGTGCTGGAGAACATCCAGGACGGCATCGCGATCAAGCCCAAGCTCGACCGCTTCAATGAGATCTCGGGTCTGATGGCCGACCCCGACGCCGACTTCGACGCACTGCTGGCCGAGATGGGCACCCTGCAGGAGGAGATCGACGCAGCGGACGCGTGGGACCTCGACTCCCAGCTCGAGCAGGCGATGGACGCGCTGCGGACCCCGCCGGGCGACGCCGAGATCGGGCCACTGTCGGGCGGTGAGAAGCGCCGCGTCGCGCTCACGAAGCTCCTGCTGCAGAAGCCCGATCTGCTCCTTCTCGACGAGCCCACGAACCACCTCGACGCCGAGAGCGTGCTGTGGCTCGAGCAGCACCTGCAGAAGTACCCCGGCGCCGTGATCGCGATCACCCACGACCGGTACTTCCTCGACAACGTCGCCGAGTGGATCGCCGAAGTCGACCGTGGCCGCCTGATCGGCTACGAGGGCAACTACTCGACCTACCTCGAGAAGAAGGGCGAGCGTCTCGCGATCCAGGGCAAGAAGGACGCGAAGCTCGCCAAGCGACTCGCCGAGGAGCTCGACTGGGTGCGGTCCAACCAGAAGGGTCGTCAGGCCAAGTCCAAGGCGCGCCTGGCCCGCTATGAGGAGATGGCGGCAGAGGCCGACCGCACGCGCAAGCTCGACTTCGAGGAGATCACGATCCCCCCGGGCCCGCGCCTGGGAAGCATCGTCCTCGAGGCGAAGAAGCTCCAGAAGGGCTTCGACGGCCGCTCGCTCATCGACGGGCTGACGTTCAGCCTGCCGCCGAACGGCATCGTCGGCGTCATCGGCCCGAACGGCGTCGGCAAGACGACCCTCTTCAAGACGATCGTCGGCCTCGAACCGCTCGATGGCGGAGATCTCAAGATCGGCGAGACCGTCAAGATCAGCTACGTCGACCAGTCGCGCTCGAACATCGATCCGAACAAGACGCTGTGGGAGGTCGTGTCGGACGGGCTCGACATCATCACGGTCGGCAAGACCGAGATCCCCTCACGCGCCTACGTGTCGAAGTTCGGCTTCAAGGGTCCCGATCAGCAGAAGAAGGCCGGCGTGCTCTCGGGCGGCGAGCGCAATCGCCTCAACCTCGCGCTGACCCTCAAGGAGGGCGGCAACCTGCTGCTCCTCGACGAGCCCACGAACGACCTCGACGTCGAGACTCTGCAGTCGCTCGAGAACGCGCTCCTGGAGTTCCCCGGCTGCGCGGTGGTCATCACGCACGACCGGTGGTTCCTCGACCGCATCGCGACGCACATCCTCGCGTACGAGGGGACCGACGAGGACCCCGACCGGTGGTACTGGTTCGAGGGCAACTTCGAGGCCTACGAGGCGAACAAGGTCGAGCGGCTCGGACCCGATGCGGCGCGTCCGCACCGCACGGCGTACCGCAAGCTCACCCGTGACTGACGGCGGCGACGCGACGGTCGCGGCCGCGGCTCGCGACCGTCGCCTGCACATCCCCATCCACCTGAGATGGGGTGACCTCGACGCGTTCAACCACGTCAACAACACGTCGATGCTGAAACTGCTCGAAGAGGCCCGCGTGCGGGCGTTCTGGGTGCCCGAGCCTGGAGAGGACGCCCCGTCCACGGCCGTGCTCGATTCCAGCATCTTCAGCGGGATGCTGACGCTCATCGCCCGGCAGGAGATCGAGTACCTCGCCCCGGTGCCGTATCAGCGGCATCCGCTCGACGTGCAGATGTGGTTCGGCAAGCTCGGCGGCTCGAGCATCGAGGTGTGCTACGAGGTGTGCAGCCCGCTCGCGACCGCGGAAGCGAGTCAGACCGTGTACGCGCGGGCCACGACGGTCATCGTCAAGGTGGATGCCGAGAGCGGACGGCCGATGCGGCTGACGACGCAGGAGCGGGAAGCCTGGGAGCCGTACCTCGGCGAGCCGATCCTCTACGCCCACCGGCGCTGACTCAGCCCTCCGGAGAGTCCTCGTCCGGCACCCGGACCATGATCTCCTGCGCGACGCTGGCCATCAGCGTGCCGTCGGCGGAGTAGATGCGCCCGGTGGCCAGACCCCGCCCGCCCCGCGCGCTCGGGGACTCCTGCACATACAGCATCCACTCGTCCACCCTCCCGAAGCGGTGCCACCACATCGCGTGGTCGAGGCTGGCGACCTTGAGCCCACGCGTGGACCAGGCCACCCCGTGGGCGCGCAGGATCGATTCCTGGATGGTCAGGTCGCTCAGGTAGGCCAGGGCCGCACGGTGGACCGACGGCGTGTCGGGGATCGGCCGTCGCACGCGCATCCACACCGCCTGTCGGGGCACCCGTTCACCCGAGACCGTCGCGTAGATCGGCGAGGGGATGTGCCGCAGGTCGACGGGCCGATCGGTGAAGAGCCGCTTGGACATCGGATGCAGCCCCTTCAGGTGCGACTCGACGTCGGGCAGATCGTCCGGCGCGGGGACGCCGTCCGGCATCGGCGCCTGGTGATCCAGGCCGGGGTCGTCGTCCTGGAACGAGGCGATCATGGAGAAGATCGGCACGCCCTCCTGGAACGCCTGAGTGCGGCGCGTCGAGAACGAGCGGCCGTCGTGTATGCGATCGACGGAGAACGTGATGCCTTCGGTGGAGTCGCCCGGCCTGAGGAAGTACCCGTGCATGGAGTGCACGACGCGTTCCTCCGGGATCGTCCTCGACGCGGCGACGATCGACTGCGCCAGCACCTGGCCGCCGTAGACCCGGCCCAGCGGCATGTGCTGCGAGGTGCCCGTGAAGATGTCCTCCGTGGTGCGGGCGTCCGATGCGCTCAGGTCGATCACCGACAGCATCGAGGCGACGGGATCCGCCTCCGGCATGGCCTCGGCGTTCCGGTCCTGGTCCACGCTGCTCCCTCCCGGGGCGTCCGCCGCCCGCAGGTCCGCTTGGTAGCTTAGGGGCGATGTCTCCGCGCCTCCTGCTCGCCGATCCCGACTCCGCCGCCGACGCCCTCACGTTCGCCGGACGCGCCGCCCGGTTCACGGTCGAAGGGGTGAGGCTGGCCGCATCCGGCGGCGTGCTCGCCATGACGGCGGCGGCGCTCGCTCCGCGCGGCTTCGGCGATCCGACGCCCACGGTGCTCGCTCTGCGCACGCTCGCCGCCGACCCCGAGCTCGTGTGCGACCTGGTGGTGGAGGCATCCGCTCTGTCCGCGGCGGACGACGACCCGCGCGCGCTGAACCTCCCCGAGACCGCCCTGTCGCCCGCCTGGGCGGGCATCACCCCGCCGCGGACCGGCTGGGACGCCCGGCCGGGGATCGAGGCGTCGACCCTCGCCGCCACGGCCCAGGGCGGCATCGCCCGCGTCTCGGATGCGGTTCCCACGGACTCCGGCGAGGACGTCGTGCGCGCGGTGCGCGCCGCGGTGTGGGGTGCCCCCGACGAGGAGCTCGGGGGCCTGCCCGCCGGCGTGGCCTTCGCGGCCCTCAGCCTCGGCTTCATCAGCGGCGCCGAGACGGCGCGCGTGTTCGCCAGCGGTCCCTGGACGCGGGTGAGCCTCACCCGGGGTCACGTGCTGGTTCGCGGCCCGGTGGCCACCGGCCTCACGGCCGTGCGCAGAACCGGCTCGGCGTCGAGCTGACCGGAAGCGGCCGATCACCGGCGCCGGGAAGCCGTTCAGAGCGCCGCCGCTGCCGCACGCCCTGCGATGCGCCCGGAGAAGAGGCATCCGCCGACGAAAGTGCCCTCCAGCGCGCGATAGCCGTGGACGCCGCCGCCGCCGAAGCCGCTGGCCTCGCCCGCGGCGAACAGTCCGGGCACCGGCTCGCCGCCGGCTCCGAGGGCCCGCGACGACAGATCGGTCTCGATGCCGCCGAGCGATTTGCGCGTCAGCACGTGCAGCTTCACCGCGATGAGCGGACCGGACTTCGGATCCAGGATGCGGTGCGGAGCCGCGGTGCGGATGAGCCGGTCGCCGCGGAAGGCGCGCGCTGACCGCAGCATGGCGATCTGCGCATCCTTGGTGAAGTCGTTCTCGACCTCGCGGTCGCGCGCGTCGACCTCGAGCCGCACGCGATCGCCGTCGAGCACCTCGCCGCCGGGGAGGGCGCGCATGCCGGCGATGAGGTCGTCCAGGTCGTCGCGGACCACGAAGTCCGCGCCCCGGTCCATGAAGGCCTGCACGGGTCCGGACGCCCCCTTGCCCAGTCGCGACGAGGCCAGCAGCCGGAGGTCTTTGCCGGTGAGGTCGGGGTTCTGCTCGCTGCCCGAGAGGGTGAACTCCTTCTCGATGATCCGCTGGGACAGCACGAACCACGAATGGTCGTACCCCGTCGCGCGCAGGTGCGAGAGGGTGCCGAGCGTGTCGAAGCCGGGGAACAGGGGCACGGGCAGACGCGAGCCGGTCGCATCCAGCCACAGCGACGATGGGCCGGGGAGGATCCGGATGCCGTGACCCGGCCACACCGGGTCCCAGTTCTGGATGCCCTCCACGTAGTGCCACATGCGGTCGCCGTTGATGAGCCGGGCGCCGGCGGCTGACGCGATGGGCTGCATCGAGCCGTCGACGTACGCCGGGACGCCGGTCACCATCGTCTGCGGTGCGGCCCCGAGGCGCGCGGGCCACCACCGGCGCACGAGGTCGTGGTTGCCGCCGATGCCGCCCGAAGCGACGATCGTCGCGCCCGCCGTGACGGCGAAGGAGTCCACCACGTCGCGGGAGCTCGCGACCCCGCGGGCGGCGCCGGAGGGCGCCAGGACGTCGCCCGTCGCACCCGTGACGACGCCGTCCTCGACGGTGAGCGAGACGACGCGGTGACGGGGGAGGATCGTGATCCGGCCGTCCGTCTCTGCGGCCTCCACCTCCGTCTGGAACGGGGCGACGAGCCCCGGGCCGGTTCCCCACGTGACGTGGAAGCGGGGCACCGAGTTGCCGGGGCCCATCGCGGTGTAGCCGCCGCGCTCGGCCCATCCGACGATGGGGAAGAACCCCACGCCCTTCTCGCGCAGCCAGGCGCGCTTCTCGCCGTGGGCGAAGTCGAGGTACGCATCGGCCCAGCGGCGCGGCCACAGGTCCTCGTCGCGGTCGAAGCCGGCGGTGCCGAGCCAGTCCTGGCGGGCCAGCTCGATCGAGTCGCGGATGCCGAGCCGGCGCTGCTCCGGCGAGTCGATGAAGAACAGCCCTCCGAACGACCACCAGGCCTGCCCGCCGAGGTTCGACCGCGGCTCCTGATCGACGATCGTCACGCGCTTGCCCGCGGACGCGGCCTCCGCCGCGGCCACGAGGCCGGCGAGGCCCCACCCGATCACGAGGACGTCGGTGCGGTGGCTGGCAGTGGGCATGTCGACTCCTTCGTCGGCGGTGGCCTGGGTCAGCGGGACGGGTCGGGGTCCGCCGGGGGAGCGGCCGTGACGGGAAGCGAGGTCGCCGCCCGCGCACCTGCGGCCGGTCCGATGCCCGATGGCTGGAAGGTGTTCACCATCGCGTGCGCCGCCCGCTGCAGGTAGTCCCACAGCGTCGCCTCGTGCAGCGGCGGCAGGTCGAGCTCGTCGACGGCCACCCGCATGTGGGCGAGCCAGCGGTCGCGCGCATCGGGGTCGACGTGGAACGCGGCATGCCGCATCCGCAGCCGCGGATGCCCGCGCTGGGCGCTGTACGTCGTGGGTCCGCCCCAGTACTGCTCGAGGAAGAGCGTGAGCCGCTCCTTGGCGGGCCCGAGGTCCTCCTCGGGGTACATCGGGCGCAGCACCTCGTCGTCGGCGACGCCTCGGTAGAAGGCGTCCACCAGGCGGACGAACGCCTCGTGCCCACCGATCTCCTCGTAGAAGCTCAGCGGGACGGCCGAGGGCTCGGCGGGAGCGGGGCTGACGTGTTCGTCGGTCATGACGTGCCTCCGGGGGTGCTGCCGTCTTCGGCGTCGCCGGGCTGCGGGTTCTTCTTCGGGGTGCGCTTGGGCTTCCACACCGGTCTCTCGACCGCAGGGGGGACCGGGGTCGGCTTGGTCTTCGGCGGGTTGGCGCCGCGCACCCGCTGCGCGCCCTCGATGCCCGTGGGCATGACGGCGGTCAGCGCGGGGAGACTGATGCCCATCTCGTCGATGGTGTGCTTCAGTCGCATGCGCAGCTCACGCGCGACGTCGTCCTTCGCGTTTGCCCGCGTCTTCATCACGAGCCGGATCACCAGTGCGTCGCCCGAGATCGACTCCAGCCCCCACACCTCGGGCTGCTCGAGGATGCGCGTGCGCCACTTCGGGTCCTTCGCCAGCCCCTTAGCCGTGTCGAGCAGCGCCTGCTCGACCTCGGCGATGTCGGAGTCGACGGCGACCGAGAGGTCGATGATGACCCGCGACCACCCCTGGGACAGGTTGCCGATGCGGGTGATCTCGCCGTTGCGCACGTACCAGAGCGTGCCGTTGACGTCCCGGACGTGCGTCACCCGGACGCTCACGTACTCCACGATCCCGGTGGCCAGGCCCAGGTCGACGACGTCGCCGATGCCCACCTGATCCTCGGCGACGATGAAGATGCCGTTGAGCACGTCCTTGACGATGTTCTGCGCACCGAACCCGAGGCCTGCGCCCACGGCGGCCGTCAGCAGCGTCAGCGACCCGAGGGCCGTCGGCGCGACGACGTTGATGACCAGCAGGATCGCGATCACGACGATGGTGACGTTGACCACGTTCTGCAGGATCGAGCCCAGCGTGCGGGTGCGCTGCACCAGCCGCACCGAGGCGAGCGGGGAGCGTTCGAGCGCCTGCGTGTCGTCGACGTTCGCCTTGGACTTCGCCCCGTTCACGATCCGGTTCACGACGCGGCGGATCACGAACTTGAGGATCCAGCCGAGGATGAAGGCGCCGAGGATGATGAGCGCGATCGACAGCACGTTCCATCCGGCGGCCACGAAGAAGTCACCGATGCCCGTCCAGAATGCGGCGTCGGTGATGCCGGGGCTTTCGGGGTCGGAGGTCTCGCCGGTGTCGGCGTGGGGGGCGCTGATCATCGTGACGATCCTAACGAGGTGGCGGCGCGCCGACCTGCGTCCGTACTCAGGCTGACGGCGCCGGGCTGCTGTCCCGGGGCGGAGGCGTCGACGCGTCGACGAGCCGGTGCCGGTGCGCGAGGATCACTGCGTGCACGCGGTCGCGCGCTCCGATCTTCGTGAGGACTCGGCCGACGTGCGTCTTCACCGTCGATTCGCTGAGGAAGAGTTGACGCGCGATCTCGGCGTTCGTCATCCCGTGCGCGATCGCGAGGAAGACACCGCGCTCCCGGTCGGTGAGCCCCGCGGTCGGATCCTGCCCTGCGTCGATCGGCTGGGGCGCGGGGGCGGCGTGCAGCCGCTCGATGAGGCGGCGGGTCACCGAGGGCGCCAGCACGGCGTCGCCACGGTGCACGGCGCGGATCGCCGACGTCAGCTCGACCCGCTGCGCGTCTTTCAGCAGGAATCCGCTCGCACCCGCGTCGAGTGCCCCGAACGCGTACTCGTCGAGATCGAACGTCGTGAGGACCAGCACACGCGTCTCGGGGTGGGCGCTGACGATCTCGCGGGTCGACGTGATGCCGTCGGTGCGCGGCATCCGGATGTCCATGAGCACCACATCCGGTGCGTGCGCGGCGACCGCACGCACGGCCTGGTCGCCGTCCGATGCCTCGCCGACCACCACGATGTCGGGCTCCGCCTCCAGGACGAGCCGGAAACCCACGCGGATGAGCTCCTGGTCGTCGACGAGGACGACGCGGATGCCGTCGCTCACGGTGCGGTCTCCTTCGACGTCGCTGCTTCTCTGCGCTCCCGGGGCAGCGTCGCGTGCACCGCCCAGCGACCGCCCTCCACGGGCCCGGTCTCGAGTGTCCCGCCCGCGTGGGCGATGCGCTCGCGCAGGCCGAGCAGACCGAACCCGGCGGGCGGCGCGGGATCCGCCTCTGAGGGCGCCGCGTGGACGCCGTCGTTCACGACCTCGATGTCGATCAGGTCGTCCCGCATCGTGAGTCGCACCTCTATGGCGGTGGTGAGCGGGGCATGGCGGATCGCGTTCGTCACGGATTCCTGCACGATCCGGATCGCGGCGAAGCGGGCTTCGGCTGAGAGGTCGTCCCACCGCCCTTCGGCGTGGAGGACGACGGGGAAGCCGGCACGCTGCGCGGCCTCGACGGTGTCCGCCACGCTCGTCGTGTCGACAGGCGTCAGCGGCGCCTCCTGCCCGGACCCCGGCGCCCTGAGAACCCCCAGCATCGCGCGCATCTCGGTCAGCGCACTGCGGGCGGTGTCGGCGATCCGGAGCGTCGCGGCGCGGGCACGCTCGGCGTCGGGCGTCGCGGCGGCGCCTTCGGCGAGAGCCACGACGACCGTGAGGTTGTGCGACACGATGTCGTGCATCTCGCGCGCGATGCGGGTCCGCTCGGCGGCGGCGGCGAGCTTCGCCTGCTGGTCCCGCTCCACCAGCAGCTGCCGCGATCGGTCGATGAGGGCCTCGAGGTAGCGGCGCCGGTTTCCGACGTTGGTCCCGAGCAGTCCGCCCACGACCATCGCGACGAGGCCCGACACGAGGGAGGTCACCAGCAGGCCGAGCTCCGACGGCGCACCGATCGCCGCCGCCGCCGTGGCGAGTGCGAGTGCGGCGCCGGCGACCCCGAACGCGATCCAGGCGGTGCGCGCCGAACGGTACACCGCGACGGCGTAGAGCGAGAAGGCGGGAAGCAGGTGCGTCGCGGGAACGAGACTCGGCGGCAGCACGACAGCCGGGAGGACGCACACCGCGAAGACGAGGAGCGGCCGGGTGCGACGGAACATGAGCGATCCGCACGCGAGGACGACGAGCGCGATCGCCGACCACGTCTGCGCCCCGGTGGGCGGCGTCGGGAACTCCGAGCGGAAGGTCGCCGCCGGGAGTGAGAGCAGAAGCGCGACCGCGGCGACCAGCGCGTCCGTGATTCGCGGATGCCGCGCCCAGAAGCGGCGCAGGACCCCCGGCGGCCGCGGCAGCAGAAGGCCGTCGTCGGTGCTGGCGGGGGCACCGACGACGGCGTCGCCGTGACGATCGGACATCCGGTCGACTCTACGCGTCACGCGTGCGCAGCACGCCCCACCCGATCAGGAGCGGAACCAGCGCCCAGCCGGCGAGGGCCAGGAGCGACGGCAGCACGTCTTCCGCGCCGGGGGTGGTCAGCGCCGCCGCCGCATTCATCGGCAGGTACTCGGCGAGGTCGACGATCCAGCGCCACCCCTCCCCGGCCATCGAGAACAGGCTGGAGACGATGGGCAGCACGAACAGCACGCCCACCGTGGTCGCGATCGCGCCGGCGCCGTTGCGGATGATGAAGCCGAACCCGAGGCCGATGAGGGTGAATGCCACCATCGACAGGATGCCGAATCCCAGCGGCACCGCGGACTGCGACGGCTCGGACCAGTCGATCCTTTCGGTGAGGAAAGGGGCGGTCGCGACGATCGCGATCGCGAAGATCAGCGCGGCGACGAGCGCCATCAGCACCGAGACGACGGCCGCCTTGGCGAGTACGACGGCACCGCGGCGCGGCTCGGCCGTGAGGGTCGAACGGATCATCCCGGTCGAGTACTCGCCGGTGATCGCGATGGCGCCCAGGATGCCGGCGACCAGCATCGTGAACTGCGTGGGAGACAGGATGGCGCTGATCGCCGGATAACCAGGACCGAAGCTCGCGGACGCGCTCGCGATCATCATCGAGATCCCGATGGAGAGCACCGCGGCCACCGCGAGCGACCACCAGGTCGAGCGGAGGGTGAGGAGCTTGATCGCCTCGCTGCGCAGGAGACGCCCGAAGCTCAGGCGGTAGGGCGACGTGACGCGCGTGCGCGTCGTCGCTTCGGTGGCGAGGGCGGTCATGCGATCTCCTTGGACTTGTACTCGACGGCTTCACCCGTCAGCGCGAGGTATGCGTCCTCGAGCGAGCCGGTGCGGGAGGTGAGCTCGTGCACCGGGATGCCGAGAGACGCGGCGAGGTCGCCGAGGGAGGCGGCGGTGACGCCGGTGATCTCGGCGACGCCCGGCTCGGCGGCGGTGACGGTGATGTCAGGCCCTTCGACGGCTGCGACGAGCTCGCCCAGGCGCGGCGATCGCACCAGGACGGTGTTGCTCGTCCAGGCCCGCACGAGCTCCGACAGCTCAGCGTCGGCGAGCACCCGCCCGCGGCCGAGGACGATCACGTGATCCGCGGTCTGAGCCATCTCGCTCATGAGGTGGCTGGACAGCAGCACCGTCCGGCCTTCGGCGGCGAGATGCCGCACGAACTGGCGCACCCACCGCACGCCCTCGGGGTCGAGGCCGTTGACCGGCTCATCGAGGATGAGCGTGTGCGGGTCGCCGAGCAGTGCCGCAGCGATGCCGAGCCGCTGACCCATGCCCAGCGAGAACTTGCCGGCCCGCTTGCCTGCGACGGGGGTGATGCCGGTGAGCTCGATGACCTCGTCCACGCGTCCGCGGCCGATGCCGTGGGTCGCGGCCATGGCGCGCAGGTGATTGCGGGCGGAACGCCCGGTGTGCACGGCCTTGGCGTCGAGGAGGACGCCGACCTCCGTCAGTGGCGCGCGCATGCGGGCGTACGGCACGCCGTTGACGGTGACGGCGCCGGCCGACGGCCGGTCGAGGCCGACGATCATGCGCATCGTGGTCGACTTGCCTGCGCCATTCGGTCCGAGGAAGCCGGTGACCTTCCCCGGCTGAACCGCGAAGGACACCTGCGAGACCGCGGTCTTGTCCCCGAAGCGCTTCGTGAGCTGTTCTGCAACGATCATGCCCACCACGCTACGAACGGACGTGGGACGGCGCGTCCGCCCAGGGGATGAACCCCCCGGCGCCCCGTGGTACCACGGTGCCGAAGACGACGGTCCCCACGGCCAGATGCTCCGCGCCGCCGGAGCTGAGCGCGGAGCCTCTGGTCGCGGTGCTCCATGCCTCGGCCCCGCCTGAGAGCGGGCCCGAGGCATCCGATCAGGGATTACTGGGCGTCGCGGTCCTGCACCGACAGTGCGCGCTCGACGCCGGCGAGGTTCTCGGCGACGAGGCGACGCAGCGCCGGCGCGGCGTCGGCGTTCGCTTCGAGCCATGCGCGCGTCGCGTCGCGCAGAGCCACGTCCGCGAGGGGCGCCGGGTACAGCCCCACGATGAGGTACTGCGCGATCTGGTACGTGCGCGAGTCCCAGATCGGCAGCAGCGCGTCGAAGTACTGCGGCACGAACTCGCCGAGCAGGTCACGGCCCGCCGGGTGCACGAAGCCGAGCGCCGCGGAGCGGACGATGGTGTTGGGGAGGTCGTCGCTCTCCACCAGCGACGTCCACGCCGCGGCCTTGGCCGCTGCGGTCGGCAGCGCCGCCTTGGCCTGCGCGGCGAACTCGCCGCCCTTGGCGGTGTTGTCGGCGGCGAGGGCCGCCTCGATGTCGGCGTCGGTCACGATGCCTCCGGCCGCGAGAGCCACGAGCAGCTGCCACGACAGGTCGGTGTCGATCTCGAGGCCGTCGAGGGCCGCCTCACCGTCACGCAGCCGGCGCACCGTGTCCCACTGGCTCGGCGTGGCCGCCGCGGACGCGAAGGCGGTGACGAACTGCAGCTGGCTGTCGCCGCCCGCCTCGGCGCGCTGTGCGAGATCCCACAGCGCATCGGCCACCTTGGCGCGCGTCGCCTCGCGCTTCTCGGGCGCGACGTACGCGTTGGCCGCGAGCAGCAGCTGCGCGAGCGTCGTGCGCACGGTGGTCGACTCCGTCTCGGCGCCGATGTTGCGCAGCACCAGGTCGACGTAGTCGGAGGCGGATGCCTCGGCGTCGCGGGTCTGGTCCCACGCGGCACCCCACACCAGCGAGCGGGCGAGCGGGTCGCTGATCTTGCCGAGGTGGTCGATCGCGGTCTGCAGCGATTGGGCGTCGAGGCGGATCTTCGCGTAGGCGAGGTCCTCGTCGTTGAGCAGCACGAGCGCGGGACGCTTGGTGCCCTTGAGCTCCGGCACCTCGGTGAGGTCGCCGTCGACGTCCAGCTCGACGTGGTGCACGCGCACCAGCGCGTCGCCCTGGAGGTCGTAGAAGCCGACGCCGAGGCGGTGGGGGCGGATGGTGGGGTAGTCGGCCGGGGCGGTCTGCACGATGGCGAAACGGGTGATCGTGCCGTCGGCATCCGTCACGATCTCGGGTGCGAGCGTGTTGACGCCCGCGGTCTCGAGCCACTTCTTCGACCACGTCGACAGCTCGCGTCCGCTGGTGACCTCCAGCTCGGCGAGGAGGTCCGACAGCTCGGTGTTCGACCACTCGTGCTTCTTGAAGTAGGCGGCCACGCCGGCGAAGAACGCCTCGATGCCCACCCAGGCGGCCAGCTGCTTGAGCACGGAGCCGCCCTTGGCGTAGGTGATGCCGTCGAAGTTGACCTGCACGTCCTCGAGGTCGTTGATCTGCGCGACGACGGGGTGCGTGGAGGGGAGCTGGTCCTGGCGGTACGCCCAGGTCTTCTCCATCGCGTTGAAGGTGGTCCACGCCTCGGTCCACTCGGTGGCCTCTGCGGTGGCGATGGTCGAGGCCCACTCGGCGAACGACTCGTTGAGCCAGAGGTCGTTCCACCACTTCATCGTGACCAGGTCGCCGAACCACATGTGCGCGAGCTCGTGCAGGATCGTGACGACGCGACGCTCCTTGACGGCATCCGTCACCTTCGAGCGGAAGACGTACGTCTCGGTGAACGTGACCGCACCGGCGTTCTCCATCGCGCCCGCGTTGAACTCCGGCACGAAGAGCTGGTCGTACTTCGCGAACGGGTACGCGTAGTCGAACTTCGCCTCGAAGTAAACGAAGCCCTGGCGCGTCTTTTCGAAGATGTAGTCCGCGTCGAGGTGCTGCCACAGGCTCTTGCGCCCGTAGACGCCGAGCGGGATGACGCGGCCGGAGGCGCTCGTCAGCTCCGAGAACGTGGCCTCGTACGGACCGGCGATGAGGGCGGTGATGTACGAGGAGATGCGCGGTGTGGGCTCGAAGCGCCAGGTCGCGCTGCCGTCGCCGTGCCTCTTGGGCTCGGGGGTGGGGGAGTTCGACACGACCTTCCACGGCTCCGGCGCGGTGACCGTGAACTGGAACGTCGCCTTGAGGTCCGGCTGCTCGAACACCGCGAACACGCGGCGCGAGTCCGGCACCTCGAACTGCGAGTACAGGTACACCTCGCCGTCCACGGGGTCGACGAAGCGGTGCAGGCCCTCGCCGGTGTTGGTGTAGAGGCAGTCGGCGTCGATGACGAGCTCGTTGTCGGCGGCCAGGTCGCCCAGCGCGATGCGCGAGTCGGCGAAGGCCGTCGCCGGATCGAGCGCGCGGCCGTTGAGGGTGATCTCGCGCACCTCGCGGGCGATCAGGTCGATGAACGTCGAGGCGCCGGGCGTCGCGGTGAAGCGCACGACGGTGCGCGATCCGAAGACCTCCGCGCCCTTCGTGAGGTCCAGCACGACCTCGTACGACTGCGTGTCGACGATCGCGCGGCGCTCCTGCGCCTCGATGCGGGTGAGGTTCTCTCCAGGCACTGCTTCGGCTCCCGTGGGTGAGGATGACGGATGATGTCTTGGGCCCGTTGTGCGGACACACGGTCCGGCGGACGCCGCCAGCGCTGCTGGCGCCGGCGACAACCGGTCCAGCTTACGCGGTGTGCGCCCCCGATCGCCGTCGCACGTGGCTGCGGGCGTGCTCCAGCGCGGGTTCGAGCTGCGTGAACAGGTGGTTCTGGTGGCGGAGCGAGGCCAGCACGCCCACGGTGCGGAACAGCTCCTCGTGGCCGGGCTGCACGCCCTTGATCAGCACGGTGACGCCGCGGCGCTCGAGCGTCTGCACGATATCGGTCAGCACGCGCGCGCCCGTCGCGTCGACCAGCTCGAGTCTGGACATCCGCAGGATCACGACGGAGATCCCGCTGAGACCGGTGATCGCCGCGGAGACGCGGTCCGCCGTGGCGAAGAAGAGCGGTCCGTCCAGCCGCACCACGGCGATGTGCTCGTCCTCCGGCATCGGCTCGCCCGGCGGCGGCTCCCGGTGCGCCGACGCCGACCGGGACAGCGTGCGCAGCGCGAAGACGCCCGCGCACACCACGCCGATGGCGACGGCGACGATGAGGTCGAACGACACCGTCACGAGCGCGGTGATCCCGAAGGCGAGCGCGTCGGAGCGCGTCGAGCGCAGGATCGCACGCACCGTCGCCGCGTGCACCATGCGCACCGCCGTCAGCATGAGCACGCCCGCGAGGGCGGCGAGCGGGATCGCGCCGACCGGTCCTGACGCGACGAGGACCACGCCCAGAAGCACGACGGCGTGCACGAGCGAGGCCAGCCGTGTCCGGCCGCCCGAGCGCACGTTGACGGCCGTGCGGGCGATCGCACCGGTGGCGGGCATGCCGCCGAACAGGCCCGACCCCACCGAGGCGATGCCCTGGCCCACGAGCTCCCGGTCCGGGTCGTAGGCGCCGGTGTCGGCGAGGGAGGCGGCCACGCGGGCCGAGAGCAGGGATTCGATCGCCGCGAGGGCGGCCACGGTGACGGCGGGGATGATGAGGTCGCCGAGCACCGCGGGGTCGAGGGTGGGGAGCGCCGGGGCGGGGAGCGATGCGGGGAGCGCGCCGATGGCGGCGAGCGGTGTCGGCAGCAGCACGGTGAGGACCGTGACGATCACGATGCCGACGAGCGAGCCGGGGATGGCGGGGTGCAGGCGGGGAGCGGCGATCATGCACGTGATCACCAGGCCGGCCGCGCCGAGCGCCCACGGGACGTACGCCCAGTCCGCCGCGGCGACCGCCTCGACGGCGGCGGCGACCGCGTTGGCACTGTGCTCGCCCGCCCCTGCCGGCGCGGCCGAGACGAGGAGCGGCACCTGCTGCAGGAAGATGATCACCGCGATGCCCAGGGTGAACCCCTCGATGACCGGCCACGGGATGAACGACACCGCGCGCCCGAGCCGCAGCACGCCGGCGAGGAGGACCAGGACGCCCGCCATCACGCTGACGGCGGCCACGGCCGCCGGTCCGTGTGCGGCCACGATCGGCACGAGCACGACCACCATGGCTCCGGTCGGCCCCGAGACCTGCACGTTCGAGCCGCCGAACACCGCGGCCAGGACGCCCGCCACGATGGCCGTCACGAGGCCGGCCTCCGCCGTCAGGCCCGCGCTCACCCCGAACCCGAGTGCCAGCGGCAGCGCCACGATGCCGACGGTGACCCCCGCGACGAGGTCCGCGCGCCAGCTCCGCCTCAGCCCGCGGTAGTCTGCGGCGGACGGGAGGAGCGCCCGGAGGACGGCACCCGCCCGCCGGCGTGGCCGCGCCGGCGTCGCGGCATCCGCCCCGCTCATCGGGCGGGGAGGGTCGGAAGCGAGCCGGCGTCGGCGAGGAGGTCGCGCTCGGATGCCAGCACGTCCAGGAGGAGCGCACGGGCGACCGCGAGCAGCTCGGCCACTTTGTCGTCGGCGAGCCGGTAGTACACGCGGCTCGCGCGGCGCTCGGAATCCACCAGACGGTGGCGTCGCAGCACGGCGAGGTGCTGCGAGAGGTGCGACGGCTCCAGCCCGGTCTCGGTCTGGAGCTCGGCGACCCCCACCTCGTCGGCGGCGGACAGGATCTCGAGGATGCGGATGCGCAGCGGATGGGACAGGCCTTTGAACAGGCCCGCCTTGACCTCGTAGAGCGGACGCTGCTGACGTGTTAGCGGCATGATGAATTCATCATATCGCGCTGGGGGCCGCGTCCGCGGTGTCAGGATGGGGGGGTGACGTCCTCCGAGCAGCACGTGGTCCCGTTCGCCTCTCCCGCCGCTGCGCCGGGCGCCCCGTGGGTGGAGCAGCCGGTCGCGTACGACGCCCTGCTCCTTGCGGGGTTCGGCGGCCCCGAGGGCCAGGACGACGTCATCCCGTTCCTGCGCAATGTCACCCGGGGGCGCGGCATCCCCGACGAGCGCCTCGAGGAGGTCGCGCACCACTACCGCCATTTCGGCGGGGTGAGTCCGATCAACGCGCAGAACCGCGCGCTCAAGGCGGCGCTCGAGGCGGAGCTCGCCCGCCGCGGCATCGACCTTCCGGTGTACTGGGGCAATCGCAACTGGTCGCCCTATCTGGCCGAGGCGGTGACGGATGCCGCGGCCGCGGGTCACACGCGCCTCCTCGGGCTCGCCACCAGCGCCTATTCCTCGTTCTCGAGCTGCCGGCAGTACCGCGAGGACTTCGCGCGCGTGCTGACCGAGACCCAGCTGGCGGACACGGTCACGATCGACAAGGTGCGTCAGTTCTTCGACCACCCCGGCTTCGTGCAGCCGTTCATCGACGGCGTGCGCGACGCGGTCGCCGCCTTCCTCTCCGACGGCCACGCGCCGGAGACGGTCCGCGTGCTGTTCTCGACCCACAGCATCCCGACGGCGGATGCCGAGCGCTCCGGCCCCCGCGCGGGAGACGAGCGGCACCGCGACCTGGGGGAGGGCGGCGCGTACGCCGCCCAGCACCTGGCGGTGGCCGAGGTCGTCATGGCGGCGGTCGCCGCCGAAGTGCCGGGCGCCGAGCGCATCGGGTGGGAGCTGGTGTACCAGTCGCGCTCCGGCCCGCCCACGCAGCCGTGGCTCGAGCCCGACGTCAACGACGTGATCTCCGGTCTGCCCCCGGCGGGCATCGAGGCCGTGGCGATCGTGCCGCTGGGCTTCATGAGCGACCACATGGAGGTGCTCTGGGACCTCGACACCGAGGCGATGGAGGCCGCCGCCGAGGCGGGCATCCGCGCCGTGCGCACGCCGACTCCGGGAGTGGACCCCGTCTTCGTGTCGGGGCTGATCGACCTCGTGGAGGAGCGGCTCCAGGGGACCCCCGCGGCCGCCCGCGCGCACCGCACCGACCTCGGCCCGTGGTTCGACGTGTGCCGGCCCGCGTGCTGCGAGAACGTCCGGGCCGGCTTCAAGCCCGCCGCGGCGGGCATCGCCCCCTGAGGCGCGTCTTCCCGCCGCGCGTGGCTCTCTAGGATGGAGCCCATGCGCATCCACATCGCGACCGACCACGCCGGCCTCGAGTTCTCGACGCAGCTCCAGCACCACCTCGCCGCCGCCGGTCACGAGGTCGTCGACCACGGCCCCATCGAGTACGACCCGCTCGACGACTACCCCGCGTTCTGCATCCGCGCCGCCCAGGCGGTCGTGCGCGACCAGGCAGACGGCATCGAGTCCCTCGGCGTCGTGTTCGGCGGGTCCGGCAACGGCGAGCAGATCGCCGCCAACAAGGTCGTGGGGGTGCGCGCCGCCCTCGTGTGGAGCGTCGCGACGGCCGAACTCGCTCGTGAGCACAACGACGCCAATGTCATCGCGATCGGCGCCCGCCAGCACACCTTCGCCGAGGCGGCGTCGTTCATCGACCGATTCATCGCGACCCCGTTCTCGGGCGAGGAGCGCCACGCGCGGCGGATCGCCCAGCTCGCGGCCTACGAGCAGGACGGCGCGCTCGAGCCGGACCCGCGCGCCACCGCAGCCGGACAGCCCGACGTCCTGGCCGCCGACGACAGCTCGTTCGACCCCGAAGCCGGCTGACCCGATGCCCGAGGGCCATTCCGTCCACCGCATCGCTCGTCAGTTCGATCGCAACGTCGTCGGCCGGCCCGTGCAGGCCTCCAGCCCGCAGGGTCGCTTCGTCGAGGGGGCCGCAGTCCTCGACGGCCGCACGGCGACCTCGGTGCGGGCCGTCGGCAAGCAGATGTTCCTCGAGTTCGACGACGACCTGTGGCTTCGCGTGCATCTGGGCATGTACGGCGCGTGGGACTTCGCGGGCGAGATCCTCGTCGACCCGACCATCGCCTCCGCGAACGGCCGCATGGGGCAGACCAACCAGCGCGGCACCGACGTCGGCGAGCCGATCCTCGACGCCGCGGGCGAGAACTCGCTGACGTCGATCGGAGCGCCCCGCCGCACGCGCGTGCACGTGCGCATGTCGGAGCAGACCACCGGGCTGGCCGACGAGGGCGACAGCTGGCCGCCGCCCGTCGTGGGGCAGGTGCGGCTCCGCCTGCTGACCGACGTCACCTGCGCCGACCTTCGCGGCCCCACCGCCTGCGAGTTGCAGACACCCGACGAGGTCGCCGCCACGATCGCCAAGCTCGGACCCGACCCGCTGGTGGACGACGTCGCCGAGGGGGAGGAGCGGTTCACCTCGGTCGTGCGTCGCAAGCCGACCGCGATCGGGCTGCTCCTGATGGATCAGGGCGTCGTGAGCGGGATCGGCAACGTCTATCGCGCCGAGCTGCTCTTCCGTGCGCGTCAGAACCCGCACACACCGGGCCGCGACGTGCCGGAGGAGATCGTGCGCGCCATCTGGCAGGACTGGGTGCGGCTGCTCGCGATCGGCGTGGAGACCGGTCAGATGATGACGATGGACGACCTCGACGAGCACGCCTATCGCAGGGCGATGGCCAGCCGCGACGACCGCCACTGGGTGTACCACCGCGCGGGTCTGCCGTGCCGCGTCTGCGGCACGGCGATCGTGGTCGAGGAGGCCGCCGGCCGCAAGCTCTACTGGTGCCCGTCCTGCCAGCGCTGACCGCCACGGCGTCGGGCGTCGCGCCGCGAGCGCGCCCATAGGCTGGAGCCATGCGTCAGAACCCGAGCTTCGCGATGACGGATGTGGGCGAGATCCGCCGGCTCATCGAGCACAACCCGTGGGTCACGATCGTGAGCGCCGCCGACGGGGGGCTCGTCGCCTCCCACTACGCGGTCCTGCTCGATGCCGGGCGGGACGACCTCACGATCGTCGGTCACGTGGGCAAGCCGGACGATCTCGTCCACGGTCTCGGGGACCGTGAGCTGCTCGTGGTGGTCCAGGGGCCTCACGGCTACGTCTCGCCCGGGTGGTACGGCGACACTCCGAGCGTCCCGACCTGGAACTTCGTCTCGGCGCATCTGAGCGGCATCCCGGAGCTGCTCACCGCGGAGGAGAACCTCCAGGTGCTCGAGCGGCTCGTCGCGCGATTCGAGAGCGGGATGCCGCAGCCTCGGATGATGTGGGCGCCGCCGAACGACCCCGACTACGTGCGCCGTCTCGAGCGGGGCACCGTCGGATTCCGGCTCACGCCCACGCGGGTCGTCGGCAAGCGCAAGCTGAGCCAGAACCGCCCCGACGAGACCGTCGAGAACATCATCACGCAGCTCGAAGCCGGTGGCGGCCCCTACGCCGACCCGCGGCTGCCGGGCGAGATGCGCCGCGACCTCGAGACCCGTAAGGCCGCCCGGTGACGGCGGGCCGCGGCGACGTTCCCCATGTCATCGCGAATGCCCGGCTCACCGGCGCCGACCGCACCGATCCGTTCGGCGACGAGCCCGTCGACGTCCACCTCGCCGACGGCGTGGTGGCCGACATCGCCCCCGCCGGCGCCCTGCCCCGCCGCGGCCCGGTGCTCGACGCCGACGGTGGGTTCGTCGTCCCGGGGCTGTGGGACCACCACGTCCACACGGTGCAGTGGGCGCTGTCGGCGCAGCGCGCTGCTCTCGGCGACGCGGCATCCGCCGCCGAGGCTGCCTCGCTCATGAGCGCCGCAGACGTCCTCCCGGACGGACGCCGGGTGGGCGGCGGCTTCCGCGACGCGTTCTGGCCGGACGCCCCGGATCTGGCCGTGCTCGACGCCGCGACCGGCGACGTGCCGACCTACCTCGTCAACGCCGACGTGCACAGCGTGTGGCTCAACTCCGCCGCGCTGCGCCGTGAGGGCTTCGAGCCGGACGGCGTCGGCATCCTGCGCGAGGAGCCCGCATTCGAGATCTCGCGGCGCCTCAACGCCGTCGACGCGTCGGTGTCCGATCCTCTCGTCGCGCGGATGGCGCAGGATGCCGCCGCGCGCGGCGTCGTCGGGCTCGTCGACCTCGACATGGCGTGGAACGAGGACGCGTGGGTGCGTCGCCTGGCCGGTGGGTTCGACGCGCTGCGCGTCGCGTTCGGCATCTACCCGGAGTTCCTCGACCGGGCCGTCGCCGAGGGGCTGCGGACCGGCGATGCCGCGCGGGGCGCGGCATCCGATCTGGTCCGCGTGGGTCCTCTCAAGGTGATCACCGACGGATCCCTCGGCACCCGGACGGCCGCGTGCTCCCACGCCTATCCGGGCGATCCGCACGATCACGGTCTCCTCACCGTCGATCTCGCGACGCTGGTCGATCTGATGAGCCGCGCCACCGCCGCCGGCATCGCCTCCGCCATCCACGCGATCGGCGACGTCGCGAACGCGCGCGCCCTGGACGCATTCGCGGCGACCGGCGCCTGGGGCACGGTCGAGCACGCGCAGCTGGTCGCGCACGCCGACCTCCCGCGCTTCGCCCGCCTGGGCGTCGGCGCCAGCGTCCAGCCCGTTCACGCCCTCGACGACCGCGATCTCACCGACACCCTGTGGGCCGGCCAGACCGCGCAGCCCTATCCGCTGCGGGCGCTGCACGAATCGGGAGCGAACCTGCTGTTCGGATCGGATGCCCCGGTGTCGCCGCTCGACCCCTGGGCGGCGATGGCGGCGGCGGTCTTCCGGACGCGCGACGGTCGGGACCCGTGGCAGCCGCAGCAGCGGATCGACGCCGCGACGGCGCTCGGTGCCTCGACCCGCGGCGGATCCGCCGAACCCGCCCGCATCGCCCCGGGCGACGTCGCGGACCTCGCGATCTGCGAGCGCGACCCTCTGACGGCCGACGAGGCGCAGCTGCGCGGCATGCGGGTCGCCGCGACGGCGGTCGGCGGGCGCCTCACGCACATCGCGTGACGCGGGCACTCATCGGGGGTCTTCCCCCGTACGTCTTCGGGTGGATGTCGGATGCCGCAGCGCCGGCCGCGCCGGGAGGCTGGGATCATGACTTCCGAGGGAGACTCCCATGAGCACCACGATCATTGAATCCGCGCCGTTGCAGCCGCCGGCCGCGACGGCGGTCGGCAGCGGCTTCTGGGCGTCCTACGGCCGCGCGTGGGCGCGGACGCCGGGCAGCGCGCTGTACCTGCTCGTGGTCTTCGTCCTCGCCATGCTCTCGCTCAGCATCCTCGCGGTGCTCTTCTCAACGAGCGTCGGCCTCCTGATCCTCGTCGTCGGACTGCCGCTCGCCGTGCTCACCCTTCTCATCGCGCGCGGCTTCGGCGTCGCCGACCGCTTCCTGCTCCGCCTCACGGGTCTGCCCGCGATCGCAGAGCCCGAATGGAACCGCGACAGGACCGATGCGACCGGTTTCTGGATGACGCTCACACGTCCGCTCCGCAACGCGCACTGCTGGGTGTACCTCGTGCACGGCATGGTCGTCAGCCCGATCATCAGCATCGTGTCGTTCGCGCTGACCACCGTGTGGCTCAGCGTGGGGCTCGGCGGCCTCACGTACTGGTTCTGGGGGCTGTTCCTGCCGCGCGACGACAGGTCGGGCCAGTGGGGGCAGTACGTCGCCGACTACCTGCCGGGGCTGTTCGGCGGCTGGTCGAGCTGGGTCCTGGAGGTGACGCTGTATCTCATCGCCGGCATCGTGTTCACGGCCACGATGCCGTGGGTGCTGGGAGGCCTGGCCCGCGGGCACCACGCCGTGGCCGCGGGCATGCTCGGCCGCTGGGACTCCGACGATCTCGCCGCGGAGGTGCGCGCCGAAGCGGCTGCGCGAGGCGCCGCGGTGCACGCCGAGGATCTCGGGCTGCGCCGCCTCGAGCGCGACATCCACGACGGGCCGCAACAGCGCCTCGTCCGACTGCAGATGGATCTCGCGGCCCTCGAGCGCCGCGCCGAGGCGGGAGACGCGGATGCCGCGGCCGACCTCGCGCGCGAGGCACGGGGGCACGCGCAGGCGGCACTGGACGAACTGCGCGCCCTGTCCAGCGGCGTCGCCCCGCCGCTGCTGCAGGATCGCGGACTCGCCGCGGCGCTCGACGCCCTCGCCGCGGGTTCGCCGCTGGCCGTCCAGGTCGACGTCGACCCCGCCATCGACCGGGCGGTGAGCCAGGAGACGGCACGAGGCGTCTACTTCGTGGTGGCCGAGCTGATGACGAACGCCGTCAAGCACTCCGGCGCCACCGCCGCGACCCTGCAGGCGTCGCTGCGGCGCGCGGCGGGCGGTGCTGCGACGCACCTGGACGTCTGGGTGGTCGACAACGGGCGCGGGGGCGCAGTGGTCACGCCGGGCCACGGCCTGGAAGGTCTTCGTGAGCGCGTCGCGGGCCTGCGGGGCGTGCTGGACGTTCGGAGCCCTATCGGCGGGCCGACATCGGTCGGCGCCCACGTCCCCCTGGCGGGCACGCCGTGACCGCTTCGGCCTCTGAGGCGACGGGCGCCTCCGGCCCGCTCCGCGTCGTGCTGTTCGAGGATTCGCTCCTCCTGCGCGAGGGCCTGGTGAGACTCTTCGACGAGGCCGGCTACCTCACCGCCGGGGCATGGGGCGACGCGCAGGATGTGGTGGCGCGTGTGCGCGACGCGCAGGCGGATGTCGCGATCCTCGACGTGCGCCTGCCGCCGGGGTTCCGCGACGAGGGCATCCGGGCTGCGCTCGACGTGCGGGCGGCGCTTCCCGGAGTCGGCATCCTGGTGCTCAGTCAATACGTCGAGGCGGTGTATGCCCGCGAGCTGCTGGCCGGCGGCGAAGGGGGCGTCGGCTACCTGCTCAAAGACCGGGTGACCTCGCTCGAGGAGTTCACCGACGCCGTGCGGCGCGTGCGGGAGCGGGGCACCGTGCTGGATCCGGTCGTCGTACAGGCTCTGCTGTCCGCGCGTCCCGACCCGCTCTCGAGCCTCACGCCGCGGGAGCGGGACGTGCTGACGCTGATGGCCGAGGGACGCAGCAACGGGAGCATCGCCGAGCGTCTGTTCATCGGGGTGGGCGCTGTCGAGAAGAACATCAGCGCGATCTTCGCCAAGCTCGGCCTGGAGGAATCGGGCACCGAGCACCGGCGGGTGCTCGCCGTCCTCGCGTTCCTGCAGAGCCCCTGACGACGAGAGCCCCCGGGAATCCCCGAGGGCTCTCGTCACAGGTCCGGCGTCACTCGGCGAGGTGCGCGAAGAGGAACCAGCGGTCCTTCTCGAGCGACTCCTTGATGCCGATCGCGATGTCCTGGCTCGTGAGGTCGAACTCGTCCAGGCCGTCGATCGCCGCCTGGACGTCGGCGATGACGGCATCCATGTCGGTGATGACGTTGCGGATGAGCGCCTCCCACTGCGTGAAGCCCGCCGGCACCGCGCTGGCGGTCTTCTGCGCCACCGTGGCGACCCGCGCGTCGATCGGCAGCCCCAGGGCGACGATCCGCTCGGCGGCCTGGTCGGCGCCGTCCTGCGCGTGGGCGACCACGGAGTCGAGCAGCTCGTGGATCGCGATGAAGTTCGCGCCGCGCACATTCCAGTGCGCCTGCTTGCCGTTGACGGCGAGCGCCTGCAGCCCCAGTACGACGGGAGCGAGGAACTGCGCGGTCGCGGCGGCGACGTCGGGGTTTGCAGCGGTGGCGGGGGTGGTCTGGGTGTTCGACATGTCTGGCCTCCATCGTTCGGAGGGTCGCTCAGCTGGGCGATCGGCCTCCAATGACTGCAACGGTACTCAGCGGGAGTCATTCCGCAAGCAAGTGAAGGCTGGGCTAAACAGCTGCCTCCGGGCCCGTCGGTTCGGGTGCGGCGACCACAGCGGCTAACGTCGATTCGTGCCTTCCGCCGATCACGACCTCGGACCGCAGCATCTGGGCGATCCCGCCAAGACCGTGACGCGCGAGCCGCGCGACCGCTCCCCGGAGCACGCGGAGCCGTCGCGCTTCCTGCCGCACGTGCAGGGTCTTCGCGCGATCGCCGTGCTCTGCGTCGTGCTCTACCACTTCTGGCCCGGCCGTGTCACCGGCGGCTACATCGGCGTCGACATCTTCTTCGTCATCTCGGGCTTCCTCATCACGTCCCACTTGATGCGGGAGCTCACGGCGACCGGCACCGTCCGTCTCGGCCAGTTCTGGGGCCGCCGCGCAAGACGCCTGCTCCCCGCATCGCTCCTGGTGCTGCTGTTCTGCGCCGTCGTGGTGATGTCGCCGTACCTCATGCCCACGTCGGCGCTGCCGAACGAGGTGCGAGAGATCCTGGCGTCGACGTTCTACGTCGAGAACTGGTACCTGGCGCTCAACTCCGCCGACTATCTCAACCACGGCGGCGAGCCGACGACGGTCCAGCACTACTGGTCGCTGTCGCTGGAAGAGCAGTTCTACGTGATGTGGCCGCTCATCATGCTGCTGGCCGCCTGGGTCGCGGTGAAGTGGTTCCGCGGCGCGCGGCGGCGGGCGATCATCGTGGCGCTCGGGCTCGTGACGGCCGTCTCGTTCGTGTTCTGCGTCGTCTTCACGATCACCGACCCCGCACCTGCCTATTTCGTGACGTTCGGCCGCATGTGGCAGTTCGGCGTCGGCGCGCTCATCGCCCTCGTCCCGCTGCTGCGCGTGCGCCACGCCGTCGGGAGCTTCCTGCTGGGCTGGGCGGGCATCGCCGCGCTCCTCTACGCGACCTTCGCATTCGACGGGCAGACGCCCTTCCCCGGCTATATGGCCGCTGTTCCCACGCTCGGCGCTGCGGCCGTCATCGCCGCGTCCAACACCGACCGCTGGTGGTATCCGACGAGGATCCTCTCGATCCGTCCCGCTCAGTTCGTCGGCGACATCTCGTACTCGCTGTACCTGTGGCACTGGCCGCTCATCGTCATCGCGCCGTCGGTGCCGTTCTGGGGACTGACGATCTACCACCGCGTGTCGCTGCTGGTGCTGTGCTTCGTGCTCGCGTGGCTCACGAAGCGGTTCGTCGAGGATCCGGTCCGCGGCTGGAAGGTGCTCACGCGGCGTCCGGCGCGGGTGACGCTGTGGTCGTCGCTGGCCGGCATGGTCGTCGTCGCCCTGGTCGCGGGCACCGCGTGGTTCGCGAACGCACCGCTGTACGAACGGGGCACGCGCGACATCGCCGAGCTGCAGCAGAATCCGCCGGAGTGCTTCGGAGCGGCATCCGTCCTCGATCCCTCGTGCGCGGACGCCGCGTTCGGCGACACGATCCTGCCGGCACCCGGCTTCGCGGGCATCGACCGGCCGGCCGACGAGCAGTGCTTCGTGCAGCTCACCGACTCGCGCCCGGTGTCGTGCACGTTCGGCTCCGACGATCCGGACGCGCCGCGCGTCGCCCTCATCGGCGACAGCCACGCCTACCAGCTGCTCTCGACCTTCCAGCGCATGGCGCAGGACAACGGCTGGCAGCTCGTGACGTGGTTCAAGGGCGCGTGCCCGTGGAATGCGACCCCGCTTTCAACCCCCGGCGCCTTCGGCGCCGCGTGCACCGAATGGCGGGAGCGCGTCCAGCGGGCGATCGACGACGCAGACCTCGACGCCGTCTTCACCGCGGCCATCGCGACGACCCCGTATTCGCCGGCCGGCTTCGACTCGGCTCACGACGCGGCCGTCGCGGGCTACCGCGACGCGTGGAGCACCGTGACGGAGCGCGGCATCCCCGTCATCACCGTCGTCGACAACCCGGTGTGGGAGACGGATCCGAACAAGTGCCTGCGCACCCGCGACACGTCCGAGTGCGACGCCGCCCGATCGGACGTGCTGGTGGCCGACGATCCGCTCCGCGACGCGGCATCCGGCCTCGACGCGGTCACGCTGCTCGACTTCACCGACGTCTTCTGCGCGTCGGAAACCTGTGCACCGGTCGTCGGCGGTGCGAACGTCTACCGGGACCAGGATCACCTCACGGTGACCTTCGCCGACACCCTCGCGCCCTGGTACACCGAGGCCATCCAGACGGCACTGGCCAATAGGGTCGGATCATGACGGTCGCACCCGGAGCATCAGTCCTCTCTGCCGCGGGCAGGACGCCCGACCTGCACCCCACCGCCTTCGTCGCCGCCGGTGCACGCGTCGTCGGGGGAGTCACCCTCGCCGAGGGCGCGAGCGTCTGGTACAACGCGGTCCTCCGCGCCGACGGCGACACCATCACGGTCGGGCGCAACAGCAACCTGCAGGACAACGTGTCGGTCCACGTCGACGCCGGCAGGCCCGTCGTGATCGGCGAGAGCGTCTCGGTCGGCCACAACGCCGTCGTCCACGGCTGCACGATCGGCGACGGCTCGCTGATCGGCATGGGCACCGTCGTCCTCAACGGCGCGAGGATCGGCGACGGATGCCTCGTCGCCGGCGGCGCCGTCGTGCTGGAGGGCTCCGAGATCCCCGACGGCTCGCTCGTGGCCGGCGTGCCGGCGAAGGTGCGCCGCGCGCTCACCGCCGAGGAGCGCGCCGGACTGCTGCGCAACGCCGAGCACTATCTCGCCCACGTGGAGGAGCATCGCGACGCGACCCCCGTCGGCTGACGGGTCGAGGCGACGGCTCAGCTCTTCGCCGGCGGGTGGTGCGTGCCGCGGTGCACCTCGTACAGCCGCACGTGTCCCGGCCATTCCGGGTCGTTCTCGATCGGGAGGTCGTCCATGAAGAGGCGGATCACGTGGGCGAGCTGGCCGGGGTGGCTGAAGTTGATCGCGTGCGCCGCCCCCTCCAGCAGCACGATGAGGACGTGACTGTCGGTCTGGCTCGCGATCTCGTCGATGCGATGCGCGTGGGGCAGCAGCGGGTCGCGCTGACCGAGCACGACCAGCGTCGGGATGCGGAGCTCGAGCAGGCGCTCGAGCGACGGGTACTGCGTGAGCGCGCGGAACATGCGCATCGTGCTGGGCACGCCGAAGCGCACGTAGTCCGGCACGGCGACCCGCGCCATGCGGGTCGGCTCGCGCGGCGCGTCGGCCGACAGCTGCCGGATGGCACGGCGCAGCGGCTGATTGAACAGTCCGCCGGCGGGGGACACCAGCACCGCGCGGTCGACACGCTCGGGGTAGCGGTGCGCACACTCGATGATCACGGGGCAGCCCATCGAGTTGCCGACCAGCGTGGCCTTCCGGACGCCGCGATCATCGAGGAAGTCGACGGCGGCGCGCGCGAGATCGGGGATGTCGAGCATGTCCCGCCGCTTGCCGCTGCGCCCGAACCCCGGCAGGTCGGGGACGTACGTGTGGAACTCGTCCGCGAGCCGCTCCGCCGTCGGGAGGAGGTAGCGCCCCGAGAGACCGAAGCCGTGGATGTGCGCCATCACCCGGGCATCCGGCGGTGCATGCGGCGACTCGCGGTAGAACACGTCGACGTCGTCGATCCGCGTCCACCGCTCGGCGAGCGTCGACGCGGGCCGGCGGGGGAGCTTGCGCGCCTGCGGCGACTGTGGCGTCGGCCTGCGGTTGCCCATCGCGCCTCCTGAGCGGGGAACGGTGCTCATGCCAGTCTGCCCTTGGGCGGGACGCCCGCGATAGCGCAGATCGCGTGAATGCAGAAGCCCCGAGCACGGCAGGCTGTCGGCCGACCGCTCGGGGCATCGGAGGGGATGACGGGAATCGAACCCGCACCATCAGTTTGGAAGACTGAGGCTCTACCATTGAGCTACATCCCCGTGCGCCCGCTGACGGGCACCGACCAATCGTAGTACATCGCGACGGCCATCCCGTTCCGAGTCGATCCAGACGCGCGGCCGAGAGAGGACGCCGCGATGGAGCGCACGGGCAGGCAGGTGGTCGAGGATCTCGTCGCGACGTTGAACGCGGGCGTGGTCGCCGGCATGGACGATCTGTTCCACGACGATGCCGTCATGGAGTGGCCGCAGTCGGGGGAGCGGATCGTCGGGGCGGACAACCGGCGTGCGGTCTACGGGTCGTTCCCGCGGCTTCCGGCGATCTCGCCGCGCCGGCTGGTGGGCGACGGCGACCTGTGGGTGCTGCAGGCCGACCTGGACTACGGCGACGGCGATCCGTACCAGACGGTGTTCGTGTTCGAGATGCGCGACGGCCGCATCGCGAAGGAGACCGCGTACTGGACGAAGCCCTTCCCTGCCCCCGACTGGCGGGCGCAGTGGGTCGAGCGGATGTGAGGGCTGCGCAGGAACCGACCGGCTCGGTCGGCTAGACTTCTCGGGGCCGAACGGCGCGCGCACGCGTGCGAACCCGCCCGGGGCGTAGCTCAGCTTGGTAGAGCGCCCGCTTTGGGAGCGGGAGGCCGCAGGTTCAAATCCTGTCGCCCCGACATCACGGCCACGGAATTTCCGAACCCAGACCTTCAGCCCGCCGCGTCCTCGCGCGGTCCGATAGAGGAGAAGTAACAGGCATGGTGAACAGCACCGTCGAGAAGCTCAGCCCGACCAGGGTCAAGCTGCACATCACGGTCAGCCCCGACGAGCTGGGGCCCTCGATCAAGCACGCGTACGAGCACATCGCGCAGGACGTGCAGATCCCCGGCTTCCGCAAGGGCAAGGTCCCGGCGCCCATCATCGACCAGCGCATCGGCCGCGTGGCCGTGCTCGAGCACGCCGTCAGCGAAGGGCTGGACACCTTCTACCGCGAGGCCGTCGCCGCCAACGAGCTGCGCGTCCTCGGCCGGCCGTCGGCCGAGGTCACCGAGTGGCCGAACGAGAAGGACTTCTCGGGCGACCTCGAGGTCGAGGTCGAGGTCGACGTCCGTCCCGAGTTCGAGCTGCCGTCCTTCGAGGGCACGACGGTCGAGGTCGACGCGGTCGAGGTCGACGAGGCCGCCGTCGACGAGGAGCTGGACCGCCTGCGCGCCCGCTTCGGCACGCTCGTCACCGTCGACCGCCCCGCCGCGACCGGCGACTTCGTGGAGCTCGACCTCGTCGCGACCATCGACGGCGCCGAGATCGACCGCGCCGAGGGCGTGTCGTACGAGGTCGGCTCGGGTGAGCTCCTCGAGGGCATCGACGAGGCCATCGACTCGCTCACCGCGGGCGAGGACACCACGTTCCGCTCCAAGCTCGTCGGCGGCGACCACGCCGGCGAGGAGGCCGAGGTGTCTGTGACGGTCAAGGCCGTCAAGGAGCGCGAGCTTCCCGAGGCGGACGACGACTTCGCCCAGATCGCGAGCGAGTTCGACACCATCGGCGAGCTGCGCGACAGCCTCAAGGAGCGCGTCGGCCAGCAGGGCGCCTTCACGCAGGGCTCCGCCGCGCGCGACAAGCTGATCGAGACGCTGCTGGAGCAGGTCGAGATCCCCGTGCCGCCGCAGCTCATCGAGGACGAGGTGCACAACCACCTCGAGGGCGAGGGCCGCCTCGAGGACGATGTGCACCGCGCCGAGGTCGCCGAGGCGAGCGAGAAGCAGTTCAAGACGCAGATGCTGCTCGACAAGATCGCCGAGACGGTCAACGTGCAGGTCTCCCAGGACGAGCTCACGCAGTACCTCGTGCAGTCGGCAGCGCAGTACGGCATGGCTCCGCAGGAGTTCGTCAACGCGCTGCAGGAGGGCAACCAGCTTCCCGCCATCGTCGGCGAGGTCGCCCGCAACAAGGCGCTGGCCGTCGCCCTCGGCAAGGTGAAGGTCGTCGACACGAACGGCGAGCCGGTGGACCTCACGGGCTTCGTGGCCGTCGAGGACGAGGCGGAAGGCGAGGACGAGGTCGCCGAGGAGCAGGCGACGACGGATGCCGACGCCGAGGCCGCCGAGAAGCCGGCCAAGAAGGCCCCCGCGCGCAAGACCGCCGCCAAGAAGGCCGACGCCGACGCCGAGAAGGCTCCCGCGAAGAAGGCACCGGCCAAGAAGGCACCGGCAAAGAAGGCACCGGCCAAGAAGGCTGCCGCAGAGAAGGAGTGACGCCCGCTCCTCTCGGTGCTCGCACCGAGACCGGGTGACGAGGAGGACGGATGCCGCGGCATCCGTCCTCTTCTCGTTCCGCCCGATCTGCCCAGGGCGAACACGCGCGGGTCGCTCGCGGCGCCCCGGTAGATTCGATGGCGACCCAAGGAAACAGGAGTACACATGGCCGAACCACTTGTCGCGACCAGCGTCTTCGACCGGCTGCTGAAGGACCGCATCATCTGGCTGGGGTCGGAGGTGCGTGACGACAACGCCAACGAGATCTGCGCCAAGATCCTGCTTCTCGCCGCGGAGGACTCCGAGAAGGACATCTACCTCTACATCAACTCGCCGGGTGGCTCGATCACCGCCGGCATGGCGATCTACGACACGATGCAGTTCGTGCCGAACGACATCGTCACCGTCGGCATCGGCATGGCGGCCTCGATGGGCCAGCTGCTGCTCACCGCAGGCACCAAGGGCAAGCGCTACATCACCCCCAATGCCCGCGTGCTGCTCCACCAGCCGCACGGCGGCTTCGGCGGCACCGCCAGCGATATCCAGACGCAGGCGCAGCTGATCCTCGACATGAAGAAGCGCCTCGCCGAGATCACCGCCGCGCAGACCGGGAAGTCGGTCGAGCAGATCAACGCCGACGGCGACCGCGACCGCTGGTTCTCGGCCGAGGAGGCGCTCGAGTACGGCTTCGTCGACCACATCCGCGAGTCCGCCACCGATGTCATCGGCGGCGGCGGCACGGCGAACTGACGGCTTCGAAGGCGAAAGAGAGAGAACCCGAATGCAGACCCCCACCTTCGGACCCAGCGCCCCGCAGGGGCTCCAGATGCCCGGCAGCCGCTACATCCTGCCGCAGTTCGAGGAGCGCACGGCCTACGGCTACAAGCGCCAGGACCCGTACAACAAGCTCTTCGAGGACCGCGTCATCTTCCTGGGTGTCCAGGTCGACGACGCGTCAGCCGATGACGTGATGGCCCAGCTCCTCGTGCTCGAGAGCCAGGACCCCGATCGCGACATCATCATGTACATCAACTCGCCCGGCGGCTCGTTCACGGCGATGACCGCGATCTACGACACCATGCAGTACGTGTCGCCGCAGATCCAGACCGTGGTGCTCGGCCAGGCCGCGTCCGCTGCGGCCGTGCTGCTCGCGGCCGGCGCGCCGGGCAAGCGCCTGGCGCTGCCGAACGCGCGCATCCTCATCCACCAGCCCGCGATGGGCGAGGCCGGCCACGGCCAGGCGTCGGACATCGAGATCCAGGCGCAGGAGATCATGCGCATGCGCACCTGGCTCGAGCAGACGCTCGCGAAGCACTCGAACAAGTCGGTCCAGGAGGTCAACAAGGACATCGACCGCGACAAGATCCTCTCCGCCGAGGAGTCGGTCGCGTACGGCCTCGTCGACCAGGTGCTCACCACGCGCAAGCGGGGTCAGCAGGCCGCGCTCACGAAGTAGGGCTGCGTTCCGCGCCGGGCGCCCCGCCATTCGCACGTCGGGTGGCGGGGCGCTTCGTCGTCCGGTGTCCGCTGAGCGCGAACCGCGGCCGTCCACAACGTGCGTCGCAATGCCGCCGCTTGTCGGCCCCACCTATTAGGCTCGGAGACAGCTGGGGGCTTCCCCGGCGGTGACGAGGAGGAGCCGCATGGCACGCATCGGTGAGAGCGCCGACCTGTTCAAGTGCTCCTTCTGCGGCAAGAGCCAGAAGCAGGTCCAGCAGCTGATCGCGGGTCCCGGCGTCTACATCTGCGACGAATGCGTCGAACTGTGCAACGAGATCATCGAAGAGCGCATGGCCGAGTCCTCGTCGGGCGTGGTCGCCGACTTCGATCTGCCGAAGCCGCGTGAGATCTTCGCGTTCCTCGAGGAGTACGTCGTCGGCCAGCACGACGCCAAGCGGGCGCTGTCGGTCGCGGTGTACAACCACTACAAGCGCGTGCGCGCGCATGGCACCATCCAGTCGGCCGAGCAGCGCGCCGACGAGATCGAGATCGCCAAGAGCAACATCCTGCTGCTCGGGCCCACCGGCTGCGGCAAGACCTACCTCGCCCAGACCCTCGCCAAGCGCCTGAACGTGCCCTTCGCGGTCGCCGACGCCACCGCGCTGACCGAGGCGGGCTACGTCGGCGAAGACGTCGAGAACATCCTCCTCAAGCTCCTGCAGGCCGCGGACTTCGACACGAAGCGCGCCGAGACCGGCATCATCTACATCGACGAGGTCGACAAGATCGCCCGCAAGGCCGAGAACCCCTCCATCACGCGCGACGTGTCGGGGGAGGGCGTTCAGCAGGCGCTGCTGAAGATCCTCGAGGGCACGGTCGCGTCCGTTCCGCCGCAGGGCGGCCGCAAGCACCCGCACCAGGAGTTCATCCAGATCGACACCACGAACGTGCTGTTCATCGTGGCCGGCGCGTTCGCGGGACTGGAAGACATCATCTCGTCGCGCGTGGGCAAGCACGGCGTCGGCTTCGGCGCCCCGCTCCACGACAAGGGCGACGATCTCAGCCTGTTCAGCGAGGTGCGGCCCGAGGACCTGCACAAGTTCGGCCTCATCCCCGAGTTCATCGGGCGTCTGCCTGTGGTCGCATCGGTCTCGCCGCTCGACCAGGAGGCCCTCATGGAGATCCTCGTCGAGCCGAAGAACGCCCTGGTCAAGCAGTACCAGCGCATGTTCGAGCTCGACGGCGTCTCGCTCGAGTTCGAGCGCGAGGCGCTCGAGGCGATCGCAGATCTCGCCGTGGCGCGCAAGACCGGTGCCCGGGGACTCCGCGCGATCCTCGAGGACGTGCTCGGGCCGATCATGTTCGAGATCCCGTCCACCGACGACGTCGACAAGGTGGTCGTGACCCGCGCCGCGGTCGACGAGGGCGCTGCCCCCACGCTGGTGCTGCGGGAGAAGCGCAAGAGCGCCTGATCGCGACCGGTCTGCGGGACTGCGGGCTGACAGGGACGCCGTACGCGTGGCTGTCGGGGGTGGCCGATAGCGTCGGCGTGTGACCGCGCGCCCCTTCTCGATCCACATCCCCGACGTTGAGCTGGCCGATCTGCGCGAGCGTCTCGATCGGTTCCGGCCGTTGCCGGATTCGCCGCGTCGGCCGGAGGCCGGCATGAGCGCCGACTAGCGTTCTTCTCACGCCTCGAGCAGTGGGGCGGCGCCAACGGCGCGTACGGCCACGTGCAGGCGACGCGACCCGACACGCTGGCGGCCGCACTGAACGACTCTCCGACGGGGCTGGTCGCGTGGCTGGCGGAGAAGCTCGTCGAGTGGAGCGACACGCCCGCAGGCGATCCACGGGCAGTCGAACGCCGGATCTCGCGCGACCGCATCCTCACCGAGGCGATGGTCTACTGGACCACGCAGACCATCGGCTCTTCGTTCCGCCCTTACTACGAGGGGGCCGACCAGCCCGAAGAGATGCCACCGGTCGTGGTTCCGGCATCCGTCCACATCCAGCGCCACGAGGGCGACTACCCCGAATCACTGGCGCGCCGCTTCTACCGCGATCTGCGGGTCTTCGAGCGTCTCGAAGAGGGCGGGCACTTCGCGGTGGGGGAGGTGCCCGCCGTGATGGCCGCACGGGTGCGAGCTTTCGCCCGGAGCTTGGGCATGCTCTGAGGCACAGCTGCGCGGCGCGGTGACGGGCTCGACTCGCCGGCACAACCCGGGACTGGCCGGTTCGGGCCACCGGCGAATGGCCCGACCGTGCGACGCGGGCGGGCCGCCCTCGCACGTTCACTTGTGAGCATGTCAGCTCTCATCATCTCGCTTCACTCTCCGTCGACATCCGTCGAGACGCACGCACTCGGCTCGGATGACGGGCATGGCGCGCGTCCGGTCGGGACCGTCCTCATCGAGCGCCACCTCAACGGCCCCCGCGGCTCCGCCAACGGCGGGTTCGCGGCCGGCTCCATCGCGCAGCACGTCGACGGCGACACCGTGTCCGTCGTCCTGCAGAGCCCCGTCCCGCTCGGTCGGTCGCTCGGCGTCTTCGACGAAGGCGCGGGCGGCGTAGTCGTCCGCGACCGGCGCAAGGACGTCGCAAGGGCGCATCCCGGCGCCCTGGTCGCCGCCGCCGCTCCGCTCGCACCCTCGTTCGCCGACGCCGTGCACGCGCGGGAGCGGCATCCGCTCGTCGGCGTGCGTCACGCGCTCTCGGACTGCGTCGTCTGCGGGCCGCGCCGGGCCGACGGCATGCACGTGACCCCCGGCCCCGTCGTCGGCCACGACGACCGGCTGGCGGCGCCGTGGACCGTGTCGGGCGCGTTCGCCCACGCGGGGCTCGCCTGGTATCCGGCGGTCTGGGCGGCGCTCGACTGCACCAGCTATCCGGCCGCGGCGCTCGAGCAGGGCATCCTCTGTCTCCTCGGCACGATGACCGCTCGTGTCGACCGCCGACCGCGCGTCGGCGAGCACCTCGTCGTGCACAGCTGGACGCGCGAAGCCCGCGGTCGTCGCTACGAGACGTCCGTCGCGATGGTAGACGCGCGTGGCGACGAGATCGCCCGCGCCGACGCGACCTGGATCGCCCTCAGGCATCAGAAGGCTGCGGCCGTGGCGAGCCGGCTGCGCTGAACCACCACCGGGATGGCCGGTTCCGGCCATCCCGCCCGATCCGCAATGGCAGATCCTGCCGATGCCGTCCACCGGCTCTGCCGGGTGGACTGTCCACCAGACGCGGGCATGCGCCCGGCGTCGCACCAGAAAGGAATCCGAATGTCCACCACCACGATCCTCGACCGCGCGGACGCGCTGTCAGAGCCGGTCATCATCGGCCCCGACGAGCAGGCGGCGGCACTCACGCAGCGCCTGCTGGAATCCGTCGGCCCCGCCCTCGAGCTGCTCACCATCGAGCTCGGACACCGGCTGGGCCTGTACGCCGCCATCGACGCCGCCGGCGGGGTCACGGCGCACGACCTGGCGGGCCTCACCGGATACGGTGAGCGTCAGCTGCGCGAGTGGCTCGACCAGCAGGCGATCGCCGGGATCCTCGAGAGCGAGGCGGGGACACGGCGACGCTACCGGCTTCCCGCCGCGCATCGAGCGGTCCTGCTCGATCCGACGTCACCCGTGCACGGTGCGGGGCTCGCCTCGATGTTCGCCGGCATCGCCTCGGCGTTCGATGCGGTCGCAGAGTCGTTCACCGCCGACGGCGCCGTGAGCTTCGCCCGCTTCGGCGCCCCCGTGCGCAACGGCCTGGAGGTCATCTACCGACCGGGCTACACGCACGCGCTGCCGTCGTGGCTCGAGCAGCTGCCCGACATCGAGTCTCAACTCGAGGCGGGCGGGACGATCGTCGACGCCGGTTGCGGCACCGGCTGGTCCACCATCGCCCTCGCCCGGCGTTTCCCGCGGGCTGTCGTCCTCGGCGTCGACCTCGATGCCGCGTCGATCGAGGAGGCGCGACGCAACGCCGAGACGGCGGGGGTCGCGGACCGCGTGCGCTTCGAGTGCGCCGACGTCGGCGACGACGCCGCGCTCCGGGCGCTGGTGGGCGGGCCGGCGACGCTGGTCACGGTCTTCCTCGCACTCCACGACATGAACGATCCGCAGCGGGCCCTGTCGTCGCTCGCCGGACTGCTCGCCCCCGGCGGCGCGGTCCTCATCGGGGACGCCAAGGTCGAGGACGAGTTCCTCGCGCCTGCCGGGCCGCTCGACCGGATGTTCTCGGCGTTCAGCGTGCTCCACTGCCTGCCCGCCACCCTCGCCGAGGGCAGCGGCCACGCCCACGGCACCGTGCTGCGCGCGCCGACCGTCATGGCGTGGAGTGCTGCGGCGGGGCTGCGACGCGCCGAACGCCTGCCGATCGAGCACCCGGCCTGGTCGTTCTACCGGCTGGACGCGTGACCACGCTGCCCGCACCGACGCTCCGTGTACCGCGGTCCGGCCCGCTCCCGGCGGGCCGGACCGTGGCCCATACTGATGTCGTGTCCACCCCCATCGACGTCCGGTATGCCTGGTCGGGCTCCGACGATGTCGCCTGGTCGCAGCTCGGCGACGGCGCACCGGTGCTGGTCGGCGGCTGGTGGATGAGCCACCTCGAGCGCGACTGGGAGTATGAGCCTTTCCGCCGGTTCGTCCAGGCGATGGCCCGCCACCGTCGTGTCATCCGGATGGACCCTCCGGGCAGCGGACTCTCGCGTTCCCGCACCGGCACCCCTGACACGCTGGAGCCGCACGTCGACGCGATGAAGGCGGTCCTCGACGCTGCCGACGCCGAGCAGGCGACGCTCTTCGCCGGCTCGTCGGGGTGCGCCGTCGCGGTCGCGTTCGCCGCACGCCACCCCGAGCGCGTGCGCCGGCTCATCCTGGCCGGCGCTTACCTCGACGGGGCCTCGATCGCGTCGGCGGGGGATCGGGCGGCGCTGGTCGACCTCGTCCGCAGCAGCTGGGGGGTGAGCTCGCGAGTGATGTCCGACATCTTCTACCCGGACGCGACGGCGGAGCAGCGCCGCGCGTATGCGCGCCATCAGCGCTCCACCGCGACGGCGGAGTCGGCCGCCGCCGGCCTCGAGGCGGTGTACTCGTTCGACGCGCGCGCCGACGCAGCCGCCGTGACGGCGCCCACTCTCGTGCTGCACCGCCGCGGCGACCGGGCCATCCGCCTCGCGCTCGGCACGGCCACGGCGTCCGCCATCCCCGGCGCGCATCTGGAGGTGCTCGACGGCTCCGACCACCATCCGTGGCACGGCGACTCATCTGCCTTCCTGAGGCGCGCCCTCGCGTTCGACGGCGTCCCGGAGGCCGCGCTGGCGGGCGACCTTGTGAAAGCTCCCCCTGCCGAGCCTGGCGCTCGCGAGGCCGATTCGCCCATCTCTGGCCGCGAACTCGAGGTCCTGCTGCTCGTGTCACAGGGCCTCACCGACGCCCAGATCGCCGCGGAGCTGTTCCTGAGTGTGCACACGGTGCACCGGCACGTGGCGAATGCGCGCACCAAGCTCGGCGTGCCCTCGCGGGCGGCCGCCGCGGCGTGGGCGGTCTCGCACCGGGACGGCGTCTAGCCTGCGAGACCCCGGCGCTCGAGGAGCGGCTGGGTGTCGGCATCCCGGCCCCGGAAGTCGCGGTACGCCTCCAGCGGGTCCTTGGAACCGCCGACGCCGAGCAGGCGATCACGGAAGCGATCGCCGTTCTCACGGCGCAGGCCGCCGTTCTCGCGGAACCATTCGACCGTGTCGGCGTCGAGCACCTCGCTCCAGATGTAGGAGTAGTACCCCGCGCTGTACCCGCCCGAGAACACGTGGGCGAAGTAGGTGGACGAGTAGCGTGTCGGCACCGCCGGGTTGTCCAGCCCGATGTCGGCGAGGGCGGATGCCTCGAACGCGGCGACGTCCAGGTCCGCCGCGGCGTCCTGGACCGAGAGCGAGTGCCACGCCTGGTCGAGCCACGCCGCGGCCAGGTATTCGCTCGTCGCGAAGCCCTGGTTGAAGGCCTCGGAGGCGTGAAGCCTCTCGACGATGCTGGCGGACAGCGGCTCGTCGGTCTCGATGTGCCGGGCGTACGAGGCGAGGATCTCGGGCCAGTAGATCCACATCTCGTTGACCTGGCTGGGGAACTCGACGAAGTCGCGGAACACGTTCGTCCCCGCGAAGTGCGGATACGTCACGGTTGCGAAGAGCCCGTGGAGGGCATGCCCGAACTCGTGGAAGAGCGTGGTGACCTCGTCGAGGCTGAGGAGCGTCGGGCGCCCTGCGGCGGGCTTGGACACGTTGAGGTTGTTCACCACGATCGGAGCGGTGCCGCGCAGGCGCGACTGCAGCACGATCGAGTTCATCCACGCGCCCCCGCGCTTGGTGTCGCGCGTGTAGAGGTCGAGGATGAACAGCCCGAGCGCCGAGCCGTCCGCGTTGTGCACCTCGAACACCCGCGTATCGGGGTGGTAGCCGGCGAGGTCGTCGCGTTCGGTGAAGGTGATGCCGTACAGCTCGGTGGCCGCGCGGAAGACGCCGTCCTGCAGCACCCTCTCGGCCTCGAACCACGGGCGCAGCGCGGCACGGTCGAGGTCGTACTCGGCGGCGCGCACCTTCTCGGTGTAGAACGCCCAGTCGTGCGCCTCGAGGGCGAACGGTGCCGGTTCGGCGTCGACGATGGCCTGCAGCTTCTCCTGCTCGCGGCGGGCGTTGCGGGCGGCGGGCACCGCCAGCCGGCGGAGCAGGTCGTGGACGGCGGCGGGGGAGCCCGCGGTCTGGTCGGACGTGATGTAGGCCGCGTGCGAGTCGTAGCCGAGCAGTGCTGCGCGCTCCGCGCGCAGCCGCGCGATCTCGAGGAGCGTCTGGCGATTGTCGTTGTCGTTGCCCCGCGAGCCGCGCGAGCGCGACGCCTCCAAGAGGCGCGCCCGCGACGCACGATCGGTCAAGGCGGCGAGGTACGGGTGGCCGGTGAAGAGCGTGAGCGTCACGACCCACTTGCCGTCCAGGCCGCGGTCGGCGGCGGCCTGGGCCGCAGCGGACAGCTCACCCTCCGAGAGCCCGTCGAGCTCGTGCGCGTCATCGAAGACGACCGCCAGGTCGTTCGTGTCGGCGAGGAGGTTCTTCTCGAACTGGGTGGTGAGGGTGGAGAGCCGCTGGTTCAGCTCCGTGAGTCGCTTCTTCGCCTCCTCTCCGAGGCCGGCGCCGGCGTGGGACATCTCGGTGTGGTGCCGCTCGACGAGGTAGCGCTGCTCCGGCGTGAGGTCGAGCTCGTCCAGCTGGTCGTGGATCGTCTTGATGCGCCAGTACAGGGCCGAGTCGAGCTGGATGGAGTCGTGGTGCGCCGACATGAGCGGCGCGAGCTCCTCCTCGATCGCCTGGATCTCCGGCGTCGCATCCGCGGACGAGACCGTGTAGAAGGTGCGCGCGATGTCGCCCAGCAGGCGGCCGCTCTCCTCGAGCGGGACGAGCGTGTTCTCGAAGGTCGGCATGGACCGGGCCCTCGTGATCGCCGACACCTCGGCCGAATGCCGGGCGAACGCCTCCTCGAATGCGGGGAGGTAGTGCTCGGGCCGGATCGCGGCGTAGTCGGGCAGTCCGTAGGGCAGCGCGCTGGGGGAGAGGAGGGGATTGCTGGTCGGCATCCCGCAAGCCTAGCCGCGGGGTCGACCGTTGCCGCCGAGACTTTGCAAACCAATTTATGCAAAGAAATACTTGCAAAGAATCTTTTGCGGTCGTACGCTGAAGCCATGGACGAGGAGATCACGGCCC
Organism: Microbacterium sp. ZXT2-5; assembly: GCF_055329545.1. Lineage (NCBI taxonomy): Bacteria > Bacillati > Actinomycetota > Actinomycetes > Micrococcales > Microbacteriaceae > Microbacterium > Microbacterium sp. ZXT2-5. Next base: position 337,532 of record NZ_JBUZWD010000002.1, read on the forward strand.
CGAGCACCGACGACCGTTCGCCGGCCCCGAGCGGGCGGCAGGACCGGGTCCTCGACGCCGGCGCGCTGCGGGCCCTGGCGCATCCGCTCCGCGTGAAGATCTACGACATCCTCAGCCAGTACGGCCCCCAGACGGCGAGCTCGCTCGCCGAGCGGCTGGGGGAGTCCTCGGGCGCCACCAGCTACCACCTCCGCGCGCTGGCCAAGCACGACCTCATCCACGAGGTGGCCGACCGCGGATCAGGCCGGGAACGCTGGTGGGAGCGTCCGGTCGGCGGCGTGTCGTTCGCGAACGAGGAGGCGCTCAAGACGCCCTCCGGCCGTGCGGCGACCCAGATCGTGATGAGCGAGTTCTTCCGGCTTCGCCAGGAGCAGCTCATGCGGTTCATCGACCGGGGCCTGAACGCGGAAGAGAACGCGTGGCAGGACGCGAGCTTGATCTCCACGGCCACCGTGCGCCTCACGCCCGAGCAGAGCAAGGAGCTCGCCACGGCGATCATGGCCCTCATCGACGAAGCAGTCGACACGTACCGCGAACAGAACGGCGAGGACGTCCGCCCGGTGACCATCCGGGCCGACCTGTTCCCGCTCCCCGGACTCGAAGGATAGGAGCGCAGTCATGACCACCATCACCCTCCCGGATGTGACGACGGGAACCCTCTCCGCCGCCGCCACGGGGCTCGACAGAGCCCTGCTGCGTGCGGCATCCGCCCTCGACGCCCACGTCCTCGGACGCGTCGAACGGCGCGCGGGCGTCGCCTTCCGACGCGCAGTGTCGGCTCAGGCGGCCGCCGACGGCATCCGCCGTGAAGCGACAGCTCGCGCGGCGATCGGGATCCTCCCGCGATGAGCGCCGCCACCGACACGCAGCCGCGGAAGGGGTCGCGCAGCGAGCGTCCGGCCAGGGTGCCGCTCGGCCGCGACTTCGGCAAGCTGTGGACCGCGGCAGCCTTCAGCAATCTCGCCGACGGTGTCGGACGCGTCGCGGTGCCGCTGATCGCGACGACGCTCACGCGGGATCCCCTCGCCATCGCGGCGATCAGCGCGCTCGCGTTCCTGCCATGGCTCGTGTTCGGGCTGCCGGCCGGGATGATCGTCGACCGCTTCGACCGGCGCTGGATCATGGCCATCGCGAACACGATCCGCGGCCTCGCCGCGGTGGGGCTCGCGACGCTGACGGTGTCCGGAGCGATCACGGTGTGGTGGCTGCTGGCCGGCGTGCTGGTCTTCGGCCTGGGTGAGACGCTCTTCGACAACGCGACGAACTCGATCGTCCCGACCCTGGTGCCCCGGCGAGGGCTCGACCGCGCAAACGGGTTCCTCCAGGCGGCGCAGATCACGATCGACAACTTCATCTCGGCGCCGATCGGAGGCGTCCTGTTCGCCTTCTCGCTCGCCCTGCCGCTCTGGGTGGGCGCCACCGGCTACGTCATCCCGATCGCCCTCGCACTGCTCCTTCCGCTCTCCGCAGCGCGACCCCTCCGCGAGCCGCGGGATCTCGACCGCGCGGCGACCATCGCCGCGCAGGGCGAGATCGCATGCGCGGAGCCGTTGGCCGCCGCCGAGCTGCCTGCCGCCGCACAGCCCCGTCCGGCGGAGGCGGTCTCGGCACGGGAGGCGCTGGGGTACCTCTGGAACCACCGCTTCCTGCGGGCGATGGTGCTCTTCACCTGCGTCGTCGGCTCGGCATTCGCCTTCGCCCAGGCCCCGATCTTCCTCTACTTCCTCGACGAGCTCGCGGTCGACCCCGCCGCCATCGGCTTCGTCACGGCGGGCATCGGACTGGGCGCCCTCGTGGGCTCGCTCATCGCCCCCGGTCTCGTGCAGCGGTTCGGACGGGGCCGCGTGATGCTCGCGGCGAACGTCGTCGCCGCGGCCGGGCTGTTCGGGGTGTGGCTGGCGCCGGAGGCGATCACCGGTACCGTGGCCTACGCGGTGATGGCGTGCGCCGTGTCGATCTGGAACGTGCCGTGGGGCGCTCTGCGTCAGTCGATCATCCCCGGCCACCTGTTCGGCCGCGTGCTCGGCATCATCCGCAGTCTGACGTGGGGCATCTTCCCCTTCGCGACGCTGCTGGGCGGCTGGGTGGCGCGCTTCGACCTCCGGCTGCCGCTCCTCATCGCGGCCGGCGTCACCCTCGTGGCGACGGCGGTCGCCGTGAGGCTCCTGCTCGAGGCGTCGCGGCACGACGCCCCGGAGGACTGACGGCGGATGCTACCCGAAGCCGTCTTCCGGATCGTTCCGGGCGACGGGTTCGCCGTCGGCGTCGAGCGACACGATGATCCCGGTGTCGAGCTCGGCGATCGGCTTGCCTTCGAGCCACGTGAGCGTCCAGCGCGGCCGAGGCTGTCCGAACTGGTCGGCCGGGATCGTCGCGTCGACGGACTTGACGCCGCGGCGCAGCGCGTCCGGCACGGCGGCGGGGGGCTCGTCGCCCGAAGTCCAGCGTGTTCCGAGCTGCATGTCAGGCCTCCTGAGTGGCGAGCTGGATGTCGGTCACCGACACGGCGTCGGCGTCGGCGTACTCGATCCGCTCGATGCGGCCGACCGCCTTGAGGTCACCCTCGGCGAGCTTGAGCGCCTCGAGGGTCGCGGCCGGGGCGGCGATGACCGCCCGCGCCACCGGGGCCTTCTGCGACGCCTTGGCCTCCGTCTTGGCGCGACGCACGCCGACGAGCGCCGCGCTCACCGCGGTGAGCACGGCCGGGTCGCCCCACTCCTCGTCCGGCGCCACGGGCCACGCGGCCGTGTGCACGGAGCCCTCGTTGAACCAGGACCAGGCCTCCTCGGCGGCGAAGGCGAGCACCGGCGCGAGCAGCCGGAGGAGCGCCGACATCGCCAGGCGCAGCGCGAGTGCGGCGGAGGCCTGGCCGACATCGGTCTGGTTGTAGGCGCGCTCCTTGACCAGCTCGAGATAGTCGTCGCAGAACGTCCAGAAGAACGATTCGGTCACCTCGAGAGCACGGGCGTGGTCGTAGTCCTCGAGCGCCTTGGTCGCCTCGCGCACCACGCCGTGGAGCGTGGCGAGCATCGATGCGTCCAGCGCGTGGGTGACCTCGGCGCCCTCGGGGACCGGGAACGACAGGACGAACTTGGCGGCGTTGAGCACCTTGATCGCGAGGCGGCGGCCGATCTTGATCTGCGTCGGGTTCTGCGGGTCGAAGGCCGCGTCGGTGCCGAGACGGCTCGAGGCCGCCCAGTACCGCACCGCGTCCGACCCGTGCTGGGCGAGGATGTCGGCGGGCGTGACCACGTTGCCCTTGGACTTCGACATCTTCTTGCGGTCGGGGTCGACGATGAAGCCGGAGATCGCCGCATCCGTCCACGGCGCGCGGTCGTCTTCGAGGGCGCTGCGCAGCAGCGTCGAGAAGAGCCAGGTGCGGATGATGTCCTGTCCCTGCGGACGGACGTCGAACGGCGTGACGAGGTTCCACAGCTCGGGGTCGCGCTCCCAGCCTCCGGCCAGCTGCGGCGTGAGGGATGACGTCGCCCACGTGTCGAAGATGTCGTTCTCGCCGTCGAACCCGCCAGGGACGCCGCGCTGGTCCTCGGTGTAGCCGGGGGGCACGTCGGTGGAAGGGTCGATCGGGAGCGCGGCGAGGTCGGGCGTGAGAACGCGGCCGTAGTCGCGGTCGCCGTTCTCGTCGAGGGCGTACCAGACCGGGATCGGAACGCCGAAGAAGCGCTGACGGGAGACCAGCCAGTCACCGGTGAGACCGTTCGTCCAGTTCTCGAAGCGGACGCGCATGAAGTCCGGATGCCACGACATGCTCTTGCCCAGGGCGATGAGCTTGTCGCGCAGCGCCTCGTCCCGTGCGCCGTTGCGGATGTACCACTGGCGCGTCGAGACGATCTCCAGCGGGCGGTCGCCCTTCTCGTAGAACTTCACGGCGTGAGTGAACGGCTTCGGGTCGCCTTCCATCTCGCCGGACTCCTGGAGGAGCTCGACGATGCGCTTCTTCGCGCTGAAGACCGTCTTGCCGGCGATCTCGGCGTACGCCGCCTTGGCGGCATCCGTGGCGATGACGTCGGGCGCCTCGGCCATCACCCGGCCGTCCTGTCCGAGGATGGTGCGGTTCGGAAGCTGGAGCTCGCGCCACCAGACGATGTCGGTGACGTCGCCGAAGGTGCAGATCATCGCGATGCCCGAGCCCTTGTCCTGCTGGGCCAGCGGGTGGGCGAGAACGGGCACCTCGACGTCGAACAGCGGAGTGCGCACGGTGGTGCCGAAGAGCGGCTGATACCGCTCGTCGTCCGGGTGGGCGACGAGCGCCACGCAAGCGGCGAGCAGCTCGGGCCGCGTGGTCTCGATGAAGACGTCGCCCGACCCGTCGGTCCTGTGGAAGGCGACGCGGTGGTACGCGGCCGGCTGGTCGCGGTCTTCGAGCTCGGCCTGCGCGACAGCGGTGCGGAAGTCGATGTCCCAGAGCGTCGGCGCCAGGTCCTGGAACGCCTCGCCGCGCTCGACATTGCGCAGGAACGCCAGCTGGCTGGTGCGCATCGTGTCGTCGGAGATGGTGCGGTAGGTCTGGGTCCAGTCGACGCTCAGGCCGAGCGAGCGCCAGAGCGCCTCGAAGTGCTTCTCGTCCTCGACGGTCAGCCTCTCGCAGAGCTCGATGAAGTTGCGGCGGCTGATGGGGATCTGATCGGCGGCGCGGCTGGACTTGTTGTCGCCGCCCTCGTAGGGCGGCGTGAAGCCCGGCTCGTACGGCAGCGACGGGTCGCAGCGGACGCCGTAGTAGTTCTGCACCCGGCGCTCGGTCGGCAGGCCGTTGTCGTCCCAGCCCATCGGATAGAACACCGTCTTGCCGCGCATGCGCTCGTAGCGCACCTTGACGTCGGTGTGGGTGTAGCTGAAGACGTGGCCGATGTGGAGCGATCCCGAGGCGGTCGGCGGGGGAGTGTCGACCGAGTAGATGCCTCCGCGCCCGACCTCGACGGCGCGATCACGGTCGAAGAGGTACGTGCCCTGCGCGGACCACGCGGCGTCCCACTTCTGCTCGAGGCCCTCCAGCGCGGGCTTGTCGGGGATCTGTCCCTGTGCGGGGCGGGCGTCGGTCATGCGAACTCCTCGAGCGATATGTGCGGCACTGTGTGAGCGTGCCTGAGTGTGGGATGCCGCTCGATTCTAGCCCGGGCCGCGTGAAGGCGGAAAAGCGAGCGGATGCCGCGCGCTGCGGCATCCGCTCCCTCGATGTCTCGTCAGGCGTTCGCCGTCGCCGTCTCGGGTCGTGTCGCCAGCTCCGGCTCCACGCGGCGGCGGGACGCGAGGAAGGCCGCCACCAGCGTCACCGCCGACATGATCGCGAGGATGACGCCCGGGTGCCACCAGGCATAGCCGGTCGCCTCGCCGAGACTGAGCGTCAGGTACGGCACGAAGCCGCTCAGCGTCGCAGCCAGGGCGTACGCGAACGACAGCGCCGAGTACCGGAAGTGGTCGGGGAAGAGGTCGTTCATGAGCCCGCCCAGCGCCGCCCACGCCATCGTCGGCAGGATGCCGCCGACGATCATGGTCCCGACGAGGATCGGGAACGTCGCGAACTGCAGCAGGAAGTACATCGGGAAGGTGATGAGGAGCGTTCCCAGCGCACCCCACACCACCACGTTCGCCGAGCCGACGCGGCTCGCCCACGCGCCGAACAGCGGGATCGTCACGAGCTGCAGGAGACCGCCGATGGTCGTCGCGACCAGAAGGTCCTGGAAGCTGAAGCCGAGCTGCTCGACGCCGTAGTTGACGGTGTAGGTGTTCATGAGCGAGTACGACCCGATGCCCAGGAGCGCGGCGCCGACGGCGATCGCCATCGCACCGGGACGCTTCGCGAACATCGTCACGAACGGCACGCGGTCGCGGCGCCCCTCGGCGACGATCCCCTCGAACACCGGGGTCTCGGAGATGGACCAGCGCAGGTACAGCGAGACGAGCAGGAGGGGGAGCGCGAGGAGGAACGGGATGCGCCAGCCCCATTCGGCGATCTGCTCGGGCGGGAGCACGGCGGTGAGCACGATGAAGACCGTGGCGGAGAGGATCGAGCCGACGGGCGAGCCGAGCTGCGGGATCGCGGCGTAGAACGCGCGCTTGACCGGTCCGGAGTTCTCGGTGGCGATGAGGATCGAGCCGCCCCACTCGCCACCCAGCGACAGCCCCTGGACGATACGCAGGACGATCAGCAGCACCGCGCCGAGCCATCCGGCCTGGGCGTAGGTGGGCAGCAGGCCGATGAGGCCCGTCGCGACACCCATGATGGCGACGGTCCACAGGAGGGTCGCGCGGCGCCCGACGCGATCTCCCATGTACCCGAAGATCACGGCGCCGATCGGGCGGACGACGAAGGCCAGCGCGATCGTGAGGAACGCCGCGCTGGTGGCGCCGAACTGCCCCAGCGGGTCGAAGAACAGCGGCCCGACGAAGAACGCCGAGAAGTACGCGAAGAGGTAGAAGTCGAACGACTCCAGGGAGGTCCCCACCATCGATGCCCATGCGACGCGGCGCGTCGGGGCGTTGTCGAGGGGGAGGGTGGATGCGGGTGCTGCGGCGGTCACGGACGTCAATCTTGGCACGAGTCCAGAAACCAGGACGCGGCCGTTCGCATTCCCGCCTTGCGCACGCCCGGTAGACTCGTGCGATCAGCACCGATCCGGCCATCACCGGGGAGCTCTCGGAAGAACAGGACGCCACCGCGTGGCGTCCCCATTAGAACCGAGCGGGTCAGGCCCGTCACAGCCGCAGTGAGAGAGGACGGATGCCTCCGCCGAGGCATCCGTCAATGCAGGGTGGTACCGCGGTCGGCCGGAGAGTCTCCGGTTCGGTCGTCCCCGCAGGAAGCACACGAGCGAGCACCTGCGAGAGATGATGACCTACCCACGATCTGAGTCACGGTCCCCGAGCACCGGCGAAGCCGCCGTCGTCCCGAGCCCCCGCTTCCCCGACATCGAGCGGGAGACGCTCGCCTTCTGGGAGGCCGACCAGACCTTCCGCGCGTCGATCGACCAGCGCGAAGGCGCCGACGAGTGGGTCTTCTACGACGGTCCGCCGTTCGCCAACGGCCTGCCGCACTACGGCCACCTGCTCACCGGCTACGCGAAGGATCTCTTCCCGCGCTTCCAGACCATGCGCGGCAAGAGGGTCGACCGCGTCTTCGGCTGGGACACGCACGGTCTCCCCGCCGAGCTCGAGGCCATGAAGCAGCTCGGGATCACCGAGAAGAGCGAGATCGAGGCCATGGGCATCGCCGCCTTCAACGCGAAGGCCCGCGAGTCCGTCCTCGCCTACACGCGGGAGTGGGAGGACTACGTCACGCGCCAGGCGCGATGGGTGGACTTCGAGCGCGGCTACAAGACGTTGAACCCGTCGTACATGGAGTCCGTGCTGTGGGCGTTCAAGACGCTTCACGACAAGGGCCTCGCGTACGAGGGGTACCGCGTCCTGCCATACTGCTGGCGCGACGAGACACCGCTGTCGGCGCACGAGCTGCGCATGGACGACGACGTGTACAAGATGCGCCAGGACCCGTCGGTGACCGTCGCGTTCCCGCTGGTGGGCGCCAAGGCCGAGTCCCTCGGCCTCACCGGGGTGCGCGCGCTGGCGTGGACGACCACCCCCTGGACGCTGCCGACCAACCTCGCCCTGGCGGTCGGCCCCGGCATCCGGTACGTCGTGGTGCCCGGCGGGCCCGACGGCGCCGCCGACGTCCACCGCGGACCCGACGGCCGGGCCGACGAGGCGGAGGAGGCGTACGCCCACCGCTACCTCCTCGCCGAGGAGCTGCTCGGTGGGTACGCGAAGGACCTCGGCTACGCGTCCGCCGAGGCCGCCCGCGCCGCCGTCGTCCAGACGGTCCTCGGATCCGAGCTCGAGAACGTCGCGTACGACCGTCTGTTCGACTACTACGCGGATGCCGCGACCTGGGGCACCGAGAACGCCTGGCGCATCCTCGTCGACGACTACGTCACGACGGGCGACGGCACGGGCATCGTCCATCAGGCTCCGGCGTTCGGTGAGGACGACCAGCGGATCACCGAGGCCGCCGGCATCCCGCTCATCATGAGCCTGGACGACGGCGGGCGCTTCCTGCCGCAGGTGACCGACGTGGCCGGCGAGCTGTGGATGGACGCCAACCGGCCGCTCATCCGTCTGCTGCGCCAGGAGGGCCGTCTCCTGCGCGAGGCGAGCTACGAGCACTCGTACCCGCACTGCTGGCGATGCCGCAATCCCCTCATCTACCGCGCCGTCTCGAGCTGGTTCGTGCGCGTGACCGACATCAAGGACCGGATGATCGCCGGCAACGAGCAGATCACCTGGGTGCCCGAGAACGTCAAGCACGGCCAGTTCGGCAAGTGGCTCGAGGGCGCGCGCGACTGGTCGATCAGCCGCAATCGCTACTGGGGCTCTCCGATCCCGGTGTGGAAGAGCGATGACCCGTCGCACCCGCGGGTGGACGTCTACGGCTCGCTCGAGGAGCTCGAGCGCGACTTCGACCGTCTGCCGCGCAACGCGGAGGGCGAGGTGGACCTGCACCGCCCCTACATCGACGAGCTCACCCGCCCGAACCCCGACGACCCGACCGGCCGCTCGACGATGCGGCGCATCGAGGACGTCTTCGACGTGTGGTTCGACTCGGGGTCGATGCCCTACGCGCAGGTGCACTATCCGTTCGAGAACCAGCAGTGGTTCGACGAGCACTCGCCGGCCGACTTCATCGTCGAGTACATCGGGCAGACGCGCGGCTGGTTCTACGTGATGCACGTGCTGTCGACCGCGCTGTTCGACCGGCCGGCCTTCACGGGCGTCTCGTGCCACGGCATCGTGCTGGGCAGCGACGGCCTGAAGATGTCGAAGTCGCTGCAGAACTACCCCGACGTCAGCGAGGTGTTCGACCGCGACGGCTCCGACGCGATGCGCTGGTTCCTGATGTCGAGCTCGGTGCTGCGCGGCGGCAACCTCGTCGTCACCGAGGAGGGCATCCGCGCGGGCGTCCGGGAGTTCCTGCTCCCGCTGTGGAACGCGTGGTACTTCTTCGCCACGTACGCCAACGCGGCGCGCGGCGCCGGCGGAGCGGGCTACGAGGCGTCGTGGCGCACCGATTCGACCGACGTGCTGGACCGCTACATCCTGGCGCTCACCGGCGACCTCGTGCGCGACGTCGCCGCCGACCTGGAGGCGCTCGACTCGACGCTGGCCGCGGCCAAGCTCCGCGACTTCGGCGAGGCGCTGACGAACTGGTACATCCGCCGCTCGCGCGACCGCTTCTGGACGGGCGTGTCGGACGACCCGGAGAGCCGCCAGGCGTTCGACACGCTGTACACGGTGCTCGAGACGCTCACCCGCGTGGCCGCCCCGCTCATCCCGCTGGTGGCCGAGAAGGTGTGGCAGGGACTCACCGGCGGCCGCAGCGTTCACCTGCAGGACTGGCCCGACGCCGAGGCGTTCCCCGCGGCGGACGACATCCGCGCCGCCATGGACGCCGTGCGCGAGGCATCGAGCGTCGCCAACGCCCTGCGCAAGAAGGAGGGCCGCCGCGTGCGCCTGCCGCTTCCCACGCTCACGGTGGCGGTTCCGGATGCCGCAGCCCTCGCGCAGTTCGAGGGCATCTTGCGCGACGAGCTCAACGTCAAGACGGTTCAGCTCATGGAGCTGGGCGACGACGTGTCGGAGCGCTACGGCATCAGCAAGCGCCTCTCCGTCAACGCCCGCGCCGCCGGCCCGCGCCTGGGCAAGCAGGTGCAGCACGTGATCGCCGGGGCGAAGGCGGGTGTGTGGGAGGAGCGCGACGGCGCCGTGATCGTCGACGGCATCGCCCTCCAGCCCGGCGAGTACGACCTGACGCTCGAAGCCGGGGGCGTGGCGGAGGGGACGGCGATCGCCCTCCTCGCGGGCGAGGGCTTCGTGCTGCTCGACACGACCACCACGCCGGAGCTCGAGGCCGAGGGGCTCGCGAGGGACGTCATCCGAGCCGTGCAGGACACGCGCAAGGCCGCCGGATTCGACGTCAGCGACCGCATCCGCCTGGCGCTGCTCTTCGACGAGGCCGCCGACGGCGAGGCCGTCGCGTCCGCGTTCGACGTCGCCGACGTCGCGGGTGAGACCCTCGCGGTCGCGCACTCGGTGAGCACCCGCGGCAGCCGGCTCGTCGTCTCGGGCGACGGCGACACGCCCGTCGAGTACGAGGCCGTCGTCGACGCGGGCACGTACGCCAATCGCGGCGCGTTCACCGTCTCGGTCGGCAGGGTGGGGGTCTCCGCATGAGCGACCGCGACCGCCGCAGGGCCGACGCCGTCTACGAGGCGCTGCTCCAGCGCCAGGGGGAGCGGTGGGTGCAGCCGCGCGTCGAGCGCACCCGCCGCGTGCTCGAGCTGCTCGACGACCCCCAGAAGACGTATCGCGTCGTGCACGTGACCGGCACGAACGGCAAGACCTCCACCAGTCGCATGATCGAGAGCCTCGTGCGTGCCCACGGCCTGCGCACGGGCCTGTTCACCAGCCCGCATCTCGAGCGGTTCACCGAGCGCATCATGATCGACGGAGAGCCGATCGACGACGCCGCCGTCGCCGACGCGTGGGACGAGATCTCGCCGTTCGTCGACATCGTCGATGCCGAGCTGGAGTCGAAGGACGATGCGCCGCTGACCTTCTTCGAACTGCTCACGGTGCTGGCGTTCGTGGCGTTCGCGGACGCGCCGATCGACGTGCTGGTGCTCGAGGTGGGAATGGGCGGGTCCTGGGACTCGACCAACACCGCGGACGGGGACGTCGCCGTGTTCGCGCCGATCGACGTGGACCACGCCGACCGGCTCGGCGACACGATCGCCGAGATCGCCGCGGTCAAGGCGGGCATCATCAAGGACGGCGCTGCAGTCGTCTCGGCGCGGCAGGATGCCGCCGCCGAGGCGGCGCTGCGCGAGGCAGCGACCCGCCACGGCGCCTCGATCGCCTTCGAGGGTGCGGAGTTCGCCCTCGCCGAGCAGCGTCTGGCCGTGGGCGGGCAGCAGATCACGGTGCGCGGGCTCGCGGGCACATACGAGGACGAGTACCTGCCGCTGTACGGCGCCCACCAGGGCTTCAACGCCGCCCTCGCGATCGCCGCGGTGGAGTCCCTCGTCGGGGGAGGAGCCCAGCGCATCGCCGGCGACGTCCTGGCCGAGGGTCTCGGCGCCGTCACCTCGCCGGGGCGTCTCCAGCTGGTCGGCGCAGCACCCACGGTGCTCGTCGACGCGGCGCACAACCCGCACGGCGTCCGCGCACTCGTCGGCGCCCTGCGCGAGAGCTTCGACTTCGACGAATGGGGCGTGGTGCTGGGCGTGCTCTCCGACAAGGACGCCGCCGGAATCGTGGCCGAGTTCGCACCGGTCGCCGCCCACGTCTTCGCCACGGCGCCGGACTCCGAGCGGGCCGAGGACGCCGACGCCATCGCCGACCTCGCCGAGGCCCACGACCTGCGGGTGTCGGTGCACCGCGACCTCGCGGATGCCGCCGAGGCGGCGCGCACGTGGGCGGCGGCATCCGATCGCCGTGCCGTCGTCATCGCGGGCTCGGTCGTCCTCGCCGGCGAGGCGCTGGCGCTGTCCGCCTCCGAGGACTGGAAGAGCGGGTCGAGCGATGAGCGCTGAACGGCCCGCACGGCCCCGCCGCGCCCGAGGGGCGGCGGAATCGCTGGGCGCCATCGTGCTCGGATTCGAGTCGCTCATCGCGTTCCTGGCAGGACTGGTGATCTACGGTCTGAAGGCGCTGCCCGCGCCGATCGAGCCGTGGTGGGGGATCGTCGCGGGCACCGTGGTGGCGGCGCTCATGATCGCCACCACGCGCGTGCTGCGCCACCGGTGGGGCATCGCGCTCGGCTGGGCCCTGCAGGTGATCGTGGCGCTCGGCGCCCTCTTCGTCCCCGCGCTGGCGCTCGTCGCCGTCATTTTCGGCGGCATGTACGGGTATGCGACGATCAAGGGGGCCGCTCTGGACCGGCGCAACGCGCAGCTCGCGGCGAATCCCCCCGAAGAAGCCTGATCCGAAACGAAAGGCCCGCATGCCCACCGAAGAGACCCTCGTCCTCGTCAAGCCCGACGGCGTCGCCCGCGGCCTCACCGGCGCGATCCTCGCCCGCATCGAGGCGAAGGGGTACGCCCTCGTCGACATCCGCCTGGTCGAGCCCGACCGCGAGCGGCTCGAGCGCCACTACGCCGAGCACGAGGGCAAGCCGTTCTACGAGCCGCTGCTGGAGTTCATGATGTCCGGCCCGTCCGTCGCCATCCGCCTGGCCGGCAACCGGGTCATCGAGGGGTTCCGCTCGCTGGCCGGGACGACGGATCCCACCACCGCGGCGCCCGGAACGATCCGCGGCGACCTGGGCCGCGACTGGGGCCTGAAGGTGCAGCAGAACCTCGTGCACGGCTCCGACAGCCCGGAGTCGGCCGCCCGCGAGCTGGACATCTGGTTCGCCTGAGCCGACCGGCGCGGGGGCCATCGTGCGCACGCGCGGTCGCGCCGGTCGACGGCGCGGCCGTCCGTCGCATCAGCCGAAGAGCGTCTGCCAGACGTTGACGATCGCGTTCATCTCAAGCTGCGCCAGCAGCAGGATGATCGCGTAGCTGAGGATCGCGGCCAGCGGCACCCACGCCATCAGCCGGTCGGCGACGCGCCGCACGCCTGCCGACGCCGGGAAGAGTCCCGCCCGCAGCAGGTGGAGGGTGACGGCGTAGAACGTCGGGATCGTCACCGACCACGTCACCATGCACCACGGGCACAGCGTATGCAGGTCATAGATGCTCTGGCCGATCAGCCAGATGACGAAGCCGAACGCGAAGGCGATCCCCGCCCAGAAGCACCACCAGAACCAGCGCGCGAACCGGGCCCGCGCGAGGATCGCCATTCCCACGACGATCGGCGCCATCCAGCCGGTGAGTCCGAGGATCGGGTTGGGGAAGCCGAACACGCTGCCCTGCCACGAGTCGAGGTTGGCGCTGCACTGGACCAGCACGGAGAAGTCGCACGACGCGATGGCGTCGGGATTCGCGAGCGCGTGGAGCTTCTCTAGGGTGAGCGAGAACGCCGCCCACCAGCCGATCACACCGGCGACCACGAGCCAGACGGCGAGACCGGTCGGACGGGCGTGGCTGTGCTGCTCGGGCATGCCTCGGATTATGGCATCCGGCTCTGATCGGTTGCCGCACCCGGCGCCGTGCCAAATGCCCGAGACGGCGCTCCAGCCCATCGGCGCGCCGCGAATGGGCAATATGGCGGGGGAAGTGCGATAATGGGGGTCGATCGATCACGGCCGCGCCGTGCCGGTCGCATACAGAAGACTTCAGGGCGACGAATGCCCTTGGCAGCGCGAACCTCCGCCAGAGCGCCGAGATCCGCTGCAGACCGAGTGAGTTCGCGGCACCGCCCCGTCCGGAGGGGCATGGGCGGCGCCGCACGAGATTTCGCCGGGCGACGCGCGGTGCCGCCCCGCTAGGAGTACGCCAGTGATGGCTGATGGAACCGATGCAGAATTCATCCCTGGGACCGATCCGGACGCTCCGCTGACAGCGGCGCCGGTCGACGACGCGACGTCCGCAGCGGCGGGCGCACAGGTCGAGGACCACGGGGTGGCCGACACGGACGGCGCGACGGCGGATGCCGGCGTCGCGACCGACGGCGACGGAGCCGACGGAGAGCCTGCGGCGACCGCCGACACCCCCGCGGGTGAGGCGGCTGAGGCAGCCGCAGCCGAGGGTGAGACGGCCCCCGGGGCCGCCGCCGTCCCGGCGCAGGAGGCGGCGGACGGCGCGAGCGCCGATGCGGACAGCCCCGGTGGTGCGCAGCCCGCGGACGCCGGTGGGCCGTCGCCCACGGAGCCGGTCACGGCGGTGAGCCTCGGCCTGCTGCCGCAGGAGTTCGTCTCGGCGGTCTCGACGCAGCTGCACTTCTACGCGCCCGAGATCGCCGTCCTCCCCGCCCGTCCCGGACGCGAGCGGGAACGGGAGCGGGAGCCCGAGGCCGACGCCTCCGGTTCGGGGTCGTCGCGCCGCCGCAGCCGTCGTCGCGGCGGCGAGGGCAGGGACGAGGCATCCGCGTCCTCCGATCAGCCGCAGCAGCCGCGGCAGCGCGCGGTCGAGCTCATCACCGAGCCGCAGCGCATCAAGGGATCGACGCGGCTGGAGGCCAAGAAGCAGCGGCGCCGCGACGGCCGGGAGGCCGGTCGCCGCCGTGCGGTCGTCACGGAGGCCGAGTTCCTCGCCCGGCGCGAGTCCGTCGACCGCGTCATGATCGTCCGTTCACGCAACGGCCGCATCCAGATCGCGGTGCTCGAAGACAACGTGCTCGTCGAGCACTACGTCGCCCGCAGTCAGGACGCCTCGCTGATCGGAAACGTCTACCTCGGCCGTGTGCAGAACGTGCTGCCGAGCATGGAGGCGGCGTTCGTCGACATCGGCCGTGGCCGCAACGCCGTGCTGTACTCGGGCGAGGTGGACTGGGATGCCGTCGAGACGGGCAACCAGCCGCGTCGCATCGAGCTCGCCCTCAAGAGCGGCGACCGCGTGCTCGTGCAGGTGACCAAGGACCCGGTCGGGCACAAGGGCGCCCGCCTCACCAGCCAGATCTCCCTGCCGGGCCGCTACCTCGTGTACGTGCCGGGCGGCGCCATGAACGGCATCTCCCGCAAGCTGCCCGACACCGAGCGTGCGCGCCTGAAGAAGATCCTCAAGGAGGTGCTGCCCGAGTCGTCTGGCGTCATCGTCCGCACCGCGGCGGAGGGGGCGACCGAAGAGCAGCTCACCCGCGACGTGCAGCGTCTCACCAACCAGTGGGAGCACATCTCCAGGCAGATCGAGTCCATCCAGGCGCCGGCGCTGCTGCACTCGGAGCCCGACCTGCTGGTCAAGATCGTGCGGGACGTCTTCAACGAGGACTTCTCGAAGATGCTCATCCAGGGCGACGACGCCCACCACACGATCTCGAAGTACCTCGAGTCTGTCGCACCCGACCTCCTCGAGCGCGTCGAGCGCTTCGAGGGCGAGCACGACCCGTTCGACGAGTTCCGCGTCACCGAGCAGATCGAGAAGGCACTCGACCGCAAGGTGTGGCTGCCCTCGGGCGGCTCGCTGGTCATCGACCGCACCGAGGCCATGACCGTCGTCGACGTCAACACCGGCAAGTTCGTCGGCTCGGGCGGCAACCTCGAAGAGACCGTCACCAAGAACAACCTCGAGGCCGCCGAGGAGATCGTCCGCCAGCTGCGCCTGCGCGATATCGGCGGCATCATCGTCGTCGACTTCATCGACATGGTGCTCGAGTCCAACCGCGACCTCGTGCTGCGGCGGCTCGTCGAGTGCCTGAGCCGCGACCGCACCAAGCACCAGGTCGCCGAGGTGACCTCGCTCGGACTCGTGCAGATGACCCGCAAGAAGCTCGGCCTCGGTCTGCTCGAGACCTTCAGCGAGGCGTGCGAGGTGTGCGCGGGCCGTGGCCTGATCGTGCACCACGACCCCGTGGTCAAGCACCGCGCGCCGGCCACGGGTGCGTCCTCGTCCGGTCGCCGGGGCCGCGGCGCGTCGCCCGCGCCGACGAACGGCGGCTCGAACGGCACCCATGTCATCACCGAGGGCGTGAAGTCGGCCCTGGCCCAGATCGCCGCCTCGACCATCCACCACCATGACGAGGCACCGGTGGCCGAGGCCGCCCCGGTCGTGGAGCAGCCGCAGGCCGAGCGTCCCAAGAAGCGCAAGAAGCGTCAGGATGCCGGCCAGAAGCGCGAGACGAAGACCGAGAAGGACATGCTCCTCGATTCGGTGCTCAACGCCCTCCCCGAGCCCAAGGCTCCTGGTCAGGGGCGCTCGCGTCGGCGCGTGACCACGGCGGCCCTCACCGGCACGCCGGTTCCGCACACGCCCGCCGAGGACTGAGGTCGCCCGGGGCCCGGCGCACGCCGGGCCTCGGGCGGCCACCCCCTGTCGGCGCTTCCCCGCCATCGCTAGTGTGAGCGCCGAGGGGCCGGGGGAGCGGGGGCGCCATGGCGCGCTACATGTTCGTCACGTGGGACGGCGGTGGGAACCGCGTGCCGTCGATCGCCGTCGCGCGGGCTCTCGTCGATCGCGGGCACGATGTGCGGGTGCTGGGGCACGACTCGCAGGCCGAGGCCTATCGCGCCGCGCACCTGCGCTTCACGGCGTACCCCAGCGCGCCCGGATTCGTGCTCGATCCCCGTCCGGGCGGCCTGCTGCGGCTGTTCACGGACAGGGGACTGGCCGACGACGCCGTGGCCCAGCTGACCGCGGCTCCGGTCGACATCGTGGTCGTGGACTGCACCCTCGTCGCCGTGCTGGACGTACTCGACCGCATGGATCAGCGCTTCGCCGTGCTCGAGCACACCATGCACGACTTCCTCGTCCCCGGGTTCCGCGCCCTCGAGGCGATCGCCTGGACGCGAGGGATCCGCGTCGCGCGGCCGCGCTCGCATGCGACGCCGATCCTGGTGGCATCCGTCCCCCGCCTGCGTGCGCCCTTCCCGCCTCAGCGGCCGCTGTCGGCGGGGCCGGGGGAGGTCGTGTACGCCGGAGTCATGACGCCGGCGGTGGCGGCGCGCCCCGACGCCTCGACCGTCGTCCTCACCCTCAGCACCTTCCGGTTCCCCGATCTGGTCGCGATGTGGCAGCGGATCCTCGATGCCGCGGACGGGATCGAGGCGCCGGTGGTCGCGACGCTCGGCCGCGCGGTCGCGCCGGGCGAGGTGACTGCGCCGCCGGGTGTGCGGGTTCACGAGTGGATGCCCCATGACGAGCTGTTCCCGGACGCTTCGCTGATCGTGGGGCACGGCGGGCACGGGACGACCCTCGCGGCGCTCGCCCACGGCGTGCCGGTGCTCGTGCTCCCGCTGGACACCACGTCGGATCAGCCCCGCATGGCTCGCGCAGTGACTCTGGCCGGAGTCGGGGAGACCCTTCCGCGGCGGGCCGGCCCGGCGGCCATCCGCGCGACGATCGAGCGGATGCGGCGCGATGCGGCGCTGCACCGCCGTGCGCAGGAGCTCGGGGCGGCGATCAGACAGCTCGACGGACCCCGGCGGGCGGCAGAGGTCCTGGAGCTGGCGGTTTCCGGCGGCCGGTGAGGCTCAGCGTCGGTCGCGGGCCTTCACCCGGAGCCCGGATGCGATGAGACGGCGCACCAGCTCGTGTCCGCTCACGTGCTGCGCTCCGGCCGCCACGAGCCTCGCATGCGCCTCTTCCGGGACGTCGTAGTGGTCGAGATCGAAGCCTCGTCGCGGGATGCCGTTGGCCGCGGCGAACGCGTGCAGCTCGCCGAGGTCGGAGTCCGTCACCAGGTGCGCCCACAGTCGCCCGTGCGCCGGCCAGCGCGGATCGTCGATGAGGATCGCCACGTCCGAATCCTACGCACGGATGCCGCGCGCGCCCGCTTTCGCGACCGCATCCGGCATCTGATAAAGTGGACCCTTGGTGCGTCGAGATATCCGCACCGAGTCTTTCATGACGTCCTGAGCGCGTGCGCGTGCTCCCAGAAGAAACAGGTGTGAAGTGGTTTACGCAGTTGTGCGCGCCGGTGGCCGGCAGGAGAAGGTCGAGGTCGGCACGATCGTCGTTCTCGACCGCCAGGCCGCGAAGGTCGGCGACAAGATCGAGCTCCCCGCGGTGCTCTTCGTCGACGGTGACACCGTGACGACCGACGCCGACAAGCTCGCGAAGGTCACCGTGACCGCCGAGGTGCTCGGCGAGGAGCGCGGCCCCAAGATCGTGATCCAGAAGTTCAAGAACAAGACCGGCTACAAGAAGCGCCAGGGCCACCGTCAGGACCTCACGCGCGTCAAGGTCACCGGCATCAAGTAAGCCACAGGAGACGCAGAGATGGCACACAAAAAGGGCGCAAGCTCCACCCGCAACGGTCGTGACTCCAACGCGCAGCGCCTCGGCGTGAAGCGCTTCGGCGGCCAGGCCGTCAACGCCGGCGAGATCCTCGTCCGCCAGCGCGGCACCCACTTCCACCCCGGCGCCAACGTCGGCCGCGGTGGCGACGACACCCTGTTCGCGCTCGCCGCGGGCGCGGTCGAGTTCGGCCACAAGGGCGGCCGCAAGGTCGTCAACGTCGTGGCGGTCGCGGAGTAATCCTCGACAGGCTCACGCACCGCGAAAGTGGCGCAGACTTCGAGAAGGGGCGGGCTTCGGCTCGCCCCTTCCCTTTATCCCTGAGGGGGACCGGATGGTCACGTTCGTCGATCGGGTGACGCTTCACCTGCGCGCAGGCAAGGGCGGCAACGGCTGCGTCTCGGTGCGCCGCGAGAAGTTCAAGCCGCTCGCCGGCCCCGACGGCGGGAACGGCGGGCACGGCGGCGACATCGTGCTCGTCGCCGACCCGCAGGTGACGACGCTGCTGTCGTACCACCACTCTCCGCACCGCAACGCCGGCAACGGCGGGTTCGGCATGGGCGACAACCGCTCCGGTGCCGCCGGAGAGGGCCTCGAGCTCCCCGTGCCCGTCGGGACGGTCGTGCGCGACCCCGACGGCGAGGTCCTGGTCGACATGATCGAGCCCGGCATGCGCTTCATCGTGGCTCCGGGCGGTCAGGGCGGTCTCGGGAACGCGGCGCTGGCCAACCCCAAGCGCAAGGCGCCCGGGTTCGCGCTGCTGGGCGTGCCCGGCTGGGAGGGCGATGTCCTCCTCGAGCTGAAGACCGTCGCCGACGTGGCGCTGGTCGGCTTCCCGTCCGCCGGCAAGTCGAGCCTCATCGCCGCGGTGTCGGCGGCACGGCCGAAGATCGCGGACTACCCGTTCACCACCCTCCATCCCAACCTCGGTGTCGTGCAGGCCGGCGACGTGCGCTTCACCGTGGCCGACGTGCCGGGTCTCATCGAGGGTGCGAGCGAGGGCAAGGGGCTCGGACTGGAGTTCCTCCGCCACGTCGAACGCTGCACGGCGCTCGTGCACGTCCTCGACTGCGCGACGCTCGAGCCCGGCCGCGACCCCATCACCGACCTCGACGTCATCCTCGCCGAGCTCGGCGCCTACCCGGTCCCGGAGGGTCAGGTCCCGCTTCTGGAGCGACCTCAGCTCATCGCACTGAACAAGGTCGACGTCCCGGAGGCGAAGGATCTGGCCGACCTCGTGCGACCCGACCTCGAGGCACGCGGCTACCGCGTGTTCGAGATCTCCACCGTCAGTCACGCAGGCCTGCGCCAGCTCACCTTCGCCCTCGGCGACATCGTCGCGGCGCATCGTCTCGAGCAGGCGAATACACCCGCCCCCGAGCGCATCGTGATCCGGCCGAAGGGCGCGGACCGGGACTTCACCGTGCGGGTGGAGGGCGGCACCTACGGCAACATCTACCGCATCCTGGGCGACAAGCCGGTGCGCTGGGTGCAGCAGACCGACTTCCAGAACGACGAGGCCGTCGGCTTCCTGGCCGACCGTCTCGACAAGCTCGGCGTCGACGACGCGCTGTACCGCGCGGGAGCCACGCCGGGGGCCACCGTCGTCATCGGCGAGGGCGACGGCATCGTCTTCGACTGGCAGCCGGCGCTGACGTCGGCCGCCGAGGTCATGACGGCCCCGCGCGGCACCGACCCTCGTCTGTACCAGGGCGGCCGTCGCACCAGCTCCGAGCGCCGTGAGCAGTACCACGAGCTCATGGACGCGAAGGCTCAGGCCCGCGCCGACCTCGAGGCCGAGCGCCTCGCCGAGCGCGGGTGGGCCGAGGAGGACGCCGAGTGAGCACCCCCGAGCGCCGCGACCTCCCGGCCGCGCGCCGCGTCGTGGTGAAGGTCGGATCGAGCTCGATCAGCGGTGACAACGCCCACAAGATCGCGCCGCTCGTCGACGCCCTCGCCGCGGCGCACGGGCGCGGGACCGAGGTCGTGCTCGTGTCGTCCGGCGCGATCGCGACGGGCATGCCCTACCTGCTGCTCGACGAGCGGCCCAGCGACCTCGCCACGCAGCAGGCGGCGGCGGCCGTCGGCCAGAACGTGCTGATCTACCGCTACCAGGAGGCGCTGCGACCGTTCCGCATCGTCGCGGGTCAGGTGCTGCTGACCGCGGGTGATCTCGAGAACCCGACGCACCGCTCCAACGCCCGCCGCGCGATGGAGCGCCTGCTCGGCCTCCGCATCCTCCCGATCGTCAACGAGAACGACACCGTCGCGACCCACGAGATCCGCTTCGGCGACAACGACCGCCTCGCCGCGCTCGTCGCACAGCTGATCGGTGCCGACGCACTGGTGCTGCTGAGCGACATCGAGTGCCTCTACACGCGCCCGCCGGACGAGCCGGGCGCAGCGCCCATCCCGCGCGTGGCATACGGCGACGACCTGCACGGCTTCCAGTTCGGGTCGGTCGTGGTCAACAGCGTCGGCACCGGCGGCGCGGCGACCAAGGTGTCCGCTGCACGTCTGGCGGCGGCATCCGGGATCGGAGTGCTCGTCACGAGCGCCGACCTCGTCGCCGAGGCGCTCGCGGGCGCCGAGATCGGCACGTGGTTCCAGCCGAATCCCGAGCCCGCTGCGCCCGCCGCGACCGGACCCGTGCGCACCGCCGCCGATAGACTGGTCCGATGACCACCACCGCCACGACGGCACGCGAACGGATGCTTCTGGCGAAGGACGCCGCCCGCACCGTGGGCATTCTCGGCGACGAGGCCAAGCGCGACGCGCTGCTGGCCATCGCCGATGCGATCGAGGCCGCGGCGCCCCGCATCGTGGCCGCAAACGCGGAGGATCTGCAGCGCGGCGCCGAGACGGGACTCTCCACGGCACTGCAGGACCGGCTGCGGCTGGATGAGCCGCGGGTCGCCGCGCTGGCGGCAGCGGTGCGCGAGATCGCGGCACTGCCCGATCCGGTGGGGCGGGTCCTCGACGAGCGCACCCTCGCCAACGGCGTCTCGCTGACGAAGGTCGCGGTGCCGTTCGGCGTCGTCGGGTCGATCTACGAGGCACGTCCGAACGTGACCGTCGACATCGCCGCTCTCGCCCTGCGGTCGGGCAACGCCGTGGTGCTCCGCGGCGGCACCGCTGCCGAGAGCACCAATGCCGCTCTCGTGAGCGCCATGCGCGGAGCCCTGGCCGATCGCGGCCTCGACCCGGAGGCGATCCAGACGGTCGACGAGTTCGGGCGCGATGGCGCGCGGGAGCTCATGCATGCCCGGGGGATCGTGGACGTGCTGGTGCCGCGGGGGAGTGCGCAGCTCATCGAGACGGTCGTGACCGAATCGTCGGTCCCGGTGATCGAGACGGGCGCCGGCGTCGTGCACATCGTGCTCGACGAGACCGCGCCGCTGGAGTGGGCCCGCGACATCGTGGTCAACGCCAAGACGCAGCGTCCCAGCGTCTGCAACGCGGTCGAGACCGTGCTCGTCCACCGGGCGGCCGCCGAGCGACTCGTGGGCCCCGTCGTCGAGGCGCTGCAGCAGGGCGGCGTCACCGTGCACGGCGACGAGTCCGTCGTGCGGCTCGCGCCAGGGGTGACACCGGCCACCGACGACGACTGGGCGACGGAGTACCTGAGCCTCGACCTGGCGATGCGCGTCGTGGATGATCTCGACGATGCGCTCGACCACATCCGGCGCTACTCCACCCATCACACGGAGTCGATCGTGACGCGGGATGCCGCGAACGAGGCCCGGTTCCTCGCCGAGGTGGACTCTGCCGTGGTGATGGCGAACACCTCCACCCGGTTCACCGACGGCGGCGAGTTCGGGTTCGGCGCCGAGGTCGGCATCTCGACGCAGAAGCTGCACGCCCGCGGGCCCATGGGCCTGGCCGAGCTCACCAGCTCCAAGTGGCTAGCGCGCGGCGCAGGGCAGGTCCGCGCGTAACGGAATAGACTGGTCCAGTCCTGCGCCCCAGAGGCGAACCCGAACGGAGCCCGAATGACACTCGCCACGATCATCGCCCTCGCCGCCGAAGAGGCCGAGCACCACGGAAACGTCGCTCTCGAGACGGTGTGGTACGGCATCGTCGCGGTCATCGTCTTCGCCGCGCTGGCACTCGTGACGCTGTCGTACCGCAACGTGGCCAACCGTCACTCCCACAAGGCCGAGGCGTACGCCCGGGCCCACGCCGACGACCTCCAGCGAGCGGGGCACGGCCACTGAGGCTGCCCCATGACGGCGACGGCGGCCCCGCGGATCGGGGTCATGGGCGGGACGTTCGACCCGATCCATCACGGTCACCTCGTCGCCGCCAGCGAGGTGGCGCAGTGGTTCGATCTCGATGAGGTCGTCTTCGTCCCCACGGGCGAGCCATGGCACAAGGCCGACGTCTCGCCGTCCGAGCATCGCTATCTGATGACCGTCATCGCGACGGCATCCAATCCCCGCTTCACGGTCAGTCGCGTCGACATCGACCGCGAAGGAACCACGTACACCATCGACACGCTCCGCGATCTGAAGGCCCAGCGCCCCGACGCGGAGCTGTTCTTCATCACCGGTGCCGACGCCATAGCGCAAATTCTCAGTTGGAGAGACCATGATGAACTGTGGGACCTCGCCCACTTCGTCGCGGTGTCCAGGCCCGGACACGTTCTGAACACGGACGGTCTGCCCAGCGACGACGTCAGCCAGCTCGAGATCCCCGCCCTCGCCATCTCATCGACGGACTGCCGCGATCGGGTTCAGCGGGGACACCCCGTGTGGTACCTCGTTCCCGACGGGGTCGTCCAATACATTGCGAAGCACCACCTCTACCGGAGCAAGGAATGAGCACACCCGAGCACCCGGCGACACCAGCCCTCACGCGCAAGCAGATCCGCGAGCTGCGCAACACGGGATCCACCCCCGTGATCAGCGGAACCCCGGCGTCGGCCGACGACGTCACCGAGACCTCCGAGACCGAGGCGCCTGCCGACGCCGCGCCCGTCGCGCCGCCGGCCGCTGCGCCGTTCCCGCGTCCTGCCGAGCCGGTCGACGTGCCCCCGCCCCCGGTCGCGGACTCCGCGGTGGATCTCGGCGTCTCGCCGTTGACCCGACGGCAGGCCCGTCAGCAGGAGCGCATCCGCACCGCATCCGTCCCCGTCATCACGCCGGAGATCGTCGCGGCGCACGCCGCAGGCGTCCCCGCACCCGCCCCCAGCCTGCCTGCAGCGCCCGTGGCCGCCGCGCCGGACGCCGCGACGCAGGAGTCCGGGCGTCCGCTCTTCACCGCCCCGGACGACGCGTCGCAGGTATCCACCGACAGCGGCGTGCATTCGCTGTTCGGCCTCTCGCGCGAGAGCGAGCCGGCGGCTCCCGCAGCCGGCCGCGATCAGGGCGCTTCGGCGTCGGCCAGCGTGGCGCCGGTACTCGCTCCCGAGCGCACCGCCCGGACGGACGAGGACGAGGCCTCCGCCGACGCGTCCTCCGACCCGGACGAGGATGAGTCGCGCGAGGAGGAGCAGCCGAAGTCGGTCGTCAGCCCTCACCTCGGTGCGAGCCTCCTCGACGCCGACCCCGTCGCCGGCACGCCACAGGCCGTGGAGTTCCCGCCGTCGTTCGATCAGCTGCTGTCGCGGACCACGGGGGCGACGGTCATCCCGAACACCCTCATCGTCTCGCAGGCGCCGGAGGTGTCGCCGCTGGTGGCGCCCGTCACCGCGACCGGCGAGGTCATCGTGACCGGAACCTTCAACCTGCCCGAGGGACTGGGCTCGACCGGGCACGCGAAGGGGACCGCGGACGGCAAGGAGATCGACGCGACCCTCATTGACGGCGAGCTGCCGCGCCACTCCTCGCCGACGCCCATCGCCGCCAGCGCCGCGGTCAGCACCTCCAAGATGCCGGGTGAGGTCATCAAGCCGCCGGCACCGGAGAAGGGCGGCAAGCTCATGATGTCGCTGGCGATCACGGCGGGCGTCCTCGCCCTCGCGCTGGTGGGCGTCCTCATCCTCGCGTTCGTGACGGGAGTCTTCTGATGGTCGCGAGTGCGCAGTCGCACGACATGCTCCGGATCGCCGCGGCCGCGGCGGACGCGAAGGGCGGCGAGGATCTCATCGCCCTCGACGTGTCCGAGCCGCTTCCGCTCGTCGACATCTTCCTCCTCGTCACCGGTCGCAGCGAGCGCAACGTCGCGGCCATCGCCGACGAGATCGAGGACAAGCTGCTCGAGGCCGGCTACAAGCGACTGCGCCGCGAGGGACGCCAGGAGTCGCGCTGGGTGCTCATCGACTTCGGCGACCTCGTCGTGCACGTCTTCCACGAGCAGGAGCGCGTCTACTACGGCCTGGAGCGGCTGTGGAAGGACTGCCCGGTGGTGCCGGTGACCCTTCCCGCTCGTGCGGCCGCGGAGGAGTGACGGTGGTTCGGAGCACCCCGAGCAGTGTTGTAAGCTAGACGAGTTGCCCCGCGAGAGCGGGGAACGTCAGGGCCTGTGGCGCAGCTGGTAGCGCACCTGCATGGCATGCAGGGGGTCAGGGGTTCGAGTCCCCTCAGGTCCACCAAAACTTCCGGTAAAGCACCGAATCTTCCTTCCCTCATCAGGGATTGTCACTGGTTCGCAGTCGTCTTCTGGACCCTGAGTGTTCACCGTGATCCGGGACGGGATGCCGGCACCGGCGTAGCCTTGCCGCATGAGCAGCAGGAGCCGTGTGCTCGCCGGTCGTCCCCTCGCGTGGGTAGCGGCGATCGCCGCACCGATCGCGGTGGGCGCCGCGGTGCTCGTGCCGATGGCGGCCAGCGGAGCGGTCGATCTGCCCGACAAGTCCGTCGAGGAACTGATCGCGTTCGCGAGCGCCAGTGAGGTCGATGCGCTCAGCGGGACGATCGAGCAGTCGTCCGAGCTCGGACTGCCGGACCTGGCCGGGTTGACCGGCGGACCACGGGAGCGCGACGACGGGCCGCGCGCGGCAGAGGTCGACGACCTGATCGCCCTGGTCACCGGCTCGCACACGGCGAACGTCTACCTCGACGGCGATCAGGCGCGCCTGCAGGTGCTCGACCAGCTCGGCGAGCGCAACGTCTACGTCGACCACGACGCGGGGGAGGCCTGGTTCGTCGACAGCGAGTCGCAGACCGCCACGAGGCTCGCCCTTCCGGCGGGCGCGTCACCCGGTGCGGGCGATGCCGGCCGCGCCCTGCCGACTCCCGACCGGATGCTCGACGAGGCGCTGGCCCGGCTCGACGCCACCACCGAGGTGACGGTGGGAACCGACGCGCGTGTGGCCGGGCGCGAGGTGTACGAGCTCCTCATCGTGCCGCGCACGGAGGACACCCTCGTCGGCGAGGTGCGCTTCGCCATCGACGGCCAGAACGGCGCTGCGCTCGCGGCATCCGTCACCGCGCGGGGCGCGAGTGCGCCCGCCTTCGAGATCGAGTTCACGCGCATCGACTTCTCGGCTCCGGCCCCCGACACCTTCGCCTTCGAGCCCGGCGCCGACATGGTCGTGGTGGAGAAGGACCTCACCCGGCCGGATGACGCCGAGCACGAGGGGGACGCAGAGAAGGGGGATGACGCCCCCGCGGTCATCGGAGAGGGCTGGGCGACAGTGGTCGCGCTGACCGCGGCCGATGGCTCGGGCGTGCCGCAGGCACTCGAGCCTGCTCAGCTCGCGATGCTGGAGAGCGTCACCACCGCCGTCGAGGGCGGCCGCGCCCTGCAGACCTCGCTGGTCAGCGTCCTGTTCACGGACGACGGTCGCGTGCTGGCGGGCGCCGTGCCCGCTGCGCGTCTCGTCGAAGCCGCCCGGACCGGCCGCTGACGGACCGCCGGTGACGATCCCGACCCCGGTGCGCCCGACCGAGGGGGCCGAGCCGGCCATCGTGACCACCGGCCTCACGAAGCGATTCGGTGCGCAGACCGCCGTCGACGCCATCGACCTCGCGGTGCCCCGCGGGTCGGTCTACGGGTTCCTCGGGCCGAACGGGTCGGGCAAGACCACGACGATCCGGATGCTGCTGGGACTGCTGAGGCCGACGGGCGGTGCGGCGCGCGTCCTGGGCGCCCCGATGCCCCGGTCACTGGACACCGTCCTTCCCCGCGTGGGAGCGCTCGTCGAGGGCCCCGCGTTCTCGTCCTTCCTCACCGGGGAGCAGAACCTGACCCGCTTCGATGCCGCGGACCGTCATTCGCCGAGCCGCACGCGCACGGCGCGGGTGGCGGCGGCGCTCGAGCGCGTCGGCCTCGCGCACGCCGCGAGGAAGAAGGCGCACGCCTACTCGCTCGGCATGAAGCAGCGCCTCGGGCTCGCCAACGCACTGCTGATGCCGCGAGAGCTGCTCGTGCTCGACGAACCCACCAACGGGCTCGATCCGCAGGGCACCCGCGAGGTCCGGTCCCTCATCCGCTCCTTCGCCGCCGACGGCACGACGGTGTTCGTGTCGAGCCACCTGCTCGCCGAGGTCGAGCAGCTGTGCACCCACGTCGGAGTGATGAGCGGCGGACGGCTCGTGGCCCAGGGCACCCTCGACGACTTCCGCCGCCGCGGCGGACCCACCCGCGTCCGCGTCCGCACCCCCGACGTCGACGCAGCCCGGGCGGTGCTCGCATCGATGAAGATCCGCCCCGACGCGCAGGATGGGGCATCCGATCATGATCTGGTGACCGGGATGCTGCACGACGGCGTCCCCCCGGAGGCGCTGGTGGCCGCGCTCGTCGCGGCAGACGTGCGCGTGCGAGGGTTCGACGTGGTGGGCGAGACTCTCGAGCAGCGGTTCGTCGAGCTGACCGGCGAGGGCTTCGATGTCGTCGCGTGACGTCGCGACGGCCACACCCCGCGCCGGATCGGGGACGTTGCAGCTGTTCGGCAACGAGCTGTCCACCCAGTTCCGGCGCTGGCGTACGTGGGCGATGCTGGCCGCTCTCGCGCTCATCCCGATCCTGCTGGGGGTCGCGATCCGGCTCGTGGGCGGATCGAGCCCTGGTCGCGGACCGGCGTTCCTCGATCAGATCACCGGCAACGGGCTCTTCGTCTCGCTGGCGGCGCTGACGGTCGCGATCCCGCTCTTCCTCCCCCTCACCGTGAGCGTCGCGTCGGGCGATGCGATCGCCGGCGAAGCGAGCCACGGCACGCTTCGCTATCTGCTCATCGCCCCGGCCGGACGCGTGCGCCTCCTCCTCGTGAAGTACCTCGCTGCGGTGGCGTTCTGCCTCTCGGCGACGCTCACGGTGATCGCGATCGGAGTGCTGGTGGGGTGGATCCTCTTCCCCGTCGGGCCGGTCACGCTGATCACCGGGACTCAGGTGTCGGTCGGTGAGGGCCTGCTGCGTCTTCTCGCCGTGGGCGCCTACGTGTCGGTGTCGCTGTGCGGACTGGCGGCGATCGGACTGTTCCTCTCGACGCTCACCACCGTGCCCATCGGAGCGATGGCGGCGACGGCGATCCTCGCGGTCGCCGCCCAGATCGTCGGTGCGATCCCGCAGCTCGACGCCGTGCACCCGTGGCTCTTCACCGACCGGTGGCTGGACTTCGGCGACCTGCTGCGCTCGCCGATCGCCTGGGACTCGTTCGCAGGCAACGCGCTGCTGCAGGGCGGCTACATCCTCGTGTTCGGGTTCGCCGCGATCACCAGGTTCACCACGAAGGACGTCCTCTCGTAGGACCAGGAGCAGGCCGCCCGACCGGCCGGCCCTTCCCCTTCCCGGGATGCGCCGGCCATTGCGCGAGGGGGCCGCGTCGGCGAGGGTGGGACGCATGAGCGGCGTGACTCCCTTCCTCTGGTTCGACGACTCGGCGGAGGAGGCGGTCAGCTTCTACACCGCGCTCATCCCGGACTCCGAGATCGTCTCGCTGGGCCGGTATCCCGACGAGGTGCCCGGCATGGGCGGCAAGGTGATGCACGTCCACTTCCGACTGGCGGGCCGGGACTACTACGGCATGGATGCGGGTCCGCAGTTCCCCTTCACCGAGGCCGTCTCGCTGTATGTCTCGTGCGCCGACCAGGCCGAGGTCGACCGGTACTGGGACGCGCTGACCGCCGACGGCGGCCAGGAGCAGCCCTGCGGGTGGCTGAAGGACCGCTGGGGGCTGTCGTGGCAGATCATCCCGGATCGCCTCGTCGAGCTCATCCGCCATCCCGACGCCGACGTCGCACACCGTGCCGTTCAGGCGATGCTCCGGATGCGGCGCATCGACCTCGCGGCTCTCGAGGCCGCCGTGGCGGACACCGCCGTGGGCGACGGATGACGTCACCCGCCCGCGTGGCGGCGGCCGCGTTCCTCGTGCTCGCACTCCTCGCGGCATCCGGCTGCACCTCCCGCCCGCAGGGCGGGGCGCCGACGTCGCAGGCCCCCACGCTCGGGCCGAGCCCTGCCCCCGAAGCCGGCACACGGTGGCGCGCCGGCTCGGCGACCGGCACGCTGGCATCCGGCCTCGACGCGCCCTGGTCGGTGGTCCCGCTCCCGAACGGTGGAGCCCTCATCTCCCAGCGCGGGGACGGGACCGTGCTCGAGCTCACGGCATACGGCGGTCTGCGTCTCGCGGGGACGATCCCGGGCGTGGTGTCCGGAGGCGAGTCGGGCCTGCACGGCCTGGCTCTGCGGGAGGCGGGCGAGACCACGCTGCTGTACGCGTACTTCGGCGCGGCGGAGGACAACCGGGTGGTCCGGATGCCGTTGCAGGGGGAGGCCGGGGCATACGCCCTCGGTCCGGCGGAGGTCGTCGTCGAGGGCATACCGCGCGCGAGCACGCACGACGGCGGTCGCCTCGCGTTCGGCCCGGACGGTTACCTGTACGTCACGACGGGCGACGCGCAGCGGTCCGATGCCGCGCAGGATCCGGACGCCCTCGGCGGGAAGATCCTGCGCGTCACTCCGGACGGCGACCCCGCGCCCGGCAACCCCTGGGGCAACGCGGTCTACTCGATGGGACACCGCAACGTGCAGGGCATCGCCTGGACCTCCGACGGCACACTGTGGGCGAGCGAGTTCGGCCAGAACACCTGGGACGAGCTGAACCGCATCGACGCCGGGGCGAACTACGGATGGCCGGTCGTCGAAGGCGTGGGCGGGCGGGCGGAGTTCGTGGATCCGGTCGTCACATGGGCGACGAGCGAGGCGAGCCCCAGCGGAATCGCCGCGTATGGCGACACCGTCTTCGTCGCGGGCCTGCGCGGCGAGCGGCTGTGGCAGATCGACACGCGGGACGGCGAGGCCGTGCGGAGCCCGGTCGCCGCTCTCGACCGCGCGCACGGCCGGCTCCGCGACGTCATCGCGCTGCCGGATGCCTCGCTCTGGGTGCTCACGGGCAACACCGACGGCCGCGGAACGCCGCGAGAGGGCGACGACCTCCTGCTCCGCGTCCCGCTGACACCGGCGACCTGACGCGGGACGTCTGCTGACGCGGCGCGCTACGGTGAGAGCGTGAGCTCGCAGCCCCGCTGTCCGCATTGCCGCCATTTCGTCTACCTCGACACGCTGCAGTGCCCCAACTGCGAAGGGGAGATCGCGTACCACCTGCTGACGCGCGAGTTCTACGGCATCCGTCACGGTCAGGTCGTCATCGACGGCGCCACCTGGTACACGTGCTCCAATCGCGACTGGGCGTGCAACTGGCTGGTGTGGGAGAACGCACCCGCCGGGCGCTGCTTCTCGTGCCGCCTGACGCGCCGCCGGCCCGCGGCGGACGACACCGTCGCCCTGGACAAGCTGGCCAAGACGGAAGAGGCCAAGCGCCGGCTGCTTCTGCAGCTGGCCGACCTCGGCCTGCCCATCGTGGGGTGGGACGTGCGTGAGGGCGGCCTCGGCTTCGACCTCATCTCCAGTCTCTCCGACGGCAAGCCGGTGACGATCGGACACGCGAACGGCATCATCACGATCGACCTGGCGGAGAGTCTGGACGACCGGCGCGAGGCCCTGCGGGTACGGCTCGGCGAGCCGTACCGCACGATCCTCGGCCACCTCCGCCACGAGGTGGGCCACTACTTCCAGAACGTCCTCTTGACCGACGACGACCTGTGGGCGCGCTCTCGCGAGCTGTTCGGCGACGAGCGCACGAGCTACCGCGAAGCGCTCACCCGCTACTACCAGGTGGGCGCGCCGGCCGGCTGGCAGGAGTCCTTCATCTCGGAGTACGCGACGATGCACCCCTGGGAGGACTTCGCCGAGACCTTCGCCCACTATCTGCACATCACCGGCACCCTGCAGACGGCTGCGATCATCGGCATCCGCCTGGACGCGGCGGTGACCAATCTGCGCGACACCGACGTCGTTCCGCTCGTCTCCTACGAGCGCGAGCCGATCCAGCGCCTGCTGACGGACTGGGAATGGCTCTCGCAGAGCTTCAACCGCATCAACCGGTCGATGGGCTTCGGCGACCTGTACCCGTTCACGATCGTCACGCCCGTGCGGCACAAGCTGGCGTTCGTGCACGACATCGTCACGCGGGCACCGCTGACGCCGGAGCAGCAGTATGCGCTGGCCCTGCCGGTGGAGAGCGAACGGGCATGACCTCGCTCGGGCGCGGTGATCGGGTGATCGGGCAGGCGACGCACCACGTCGAGAATCAGCCGCCGTGGCGCGTCGACGTGAACGAGTACGACCTGAACGTCCCGCTCGGCGAGGCGGTGCGGACCTTCGGGGCGGGCTGGGCCGAGGACGACCTCCTCGAGGCCGGACGGCTCGTCGGATCGGCGTCGTTCCAGCGCGATGCGCAGCTGGCCGAGGTGCATCCGCCCGCCTCGCACGCGCACGATCGCTGGGGCTTCCGGCTGGACGAGGTCGAGTACGACCCGTCCTACCACCGGGTGATCGGCGAGGCGATCGCGCGCGGCGCGCACACCTCGGCGTGGGCGGATCCGCGGCAGGGCGCGCACGTCGCACGGGCGGCGATGTTCATGCTGTTCGCGCAGGTGGAGCCGGGCCACGCCTGCCCGGTGTCGATGACCCACGCCGCCGCGGCGTCGCTGCAGGACGCGGGGTGGATCTCGGACGAATGGCTGCCCAGGCTCCTCTCACGCGAGTACGAGCCGCGCCTCGTCGTCGAGGGCGGGAAGCGCAGCGCGCTGATGGGCATGGCCATGACCGAGAAGCAGGGCGGCTCGGACGTGCGCGCCGGCACCACGGTCGGCGAATCGATGGGCGGCCGGGCGTACCAGCTGACCGGGCACAAGTGGTTCTGCTCGGCGCCGATGTCGGATGCCTTCCTCGTCCTGGCTCACACGCGGAACGGCGGCACCGACGAGGGACTGTCGTGCCTCTTCGTCCCGCGGATCCTTCCCCACGGCATGCGCAACGTCTTGCGCATCCAGCGGCTGAAGGACAAGCTCGGGAACCGCTCGAACGCGTCCGCCGAGATCGAGCTCGACGGGACCGTCGGATTCCTGGTCGGCGAAGCCGGCAGGGGCGTCCGTGCGATCATCGAGATGGTGCAGCGCACCCGGCTGGACTGCGTGCTGGGCACGGCCGCCGGGATGCGGCAGTCGCTGGCCGAAGCGGTGTGGCACACGCGTGGCCGCCGCGCGTTCGGCGCGCTGCTGGTGGACCAGCCGGCGATGACGGCGGTGCTCGCCGACCTCGCGCTCGAGTACGAGGCGGCGATGCTCTCCGGCCTGCGTCTGGCGCAGCTGTTCGAGTCCGGGGCGTCCGACCGGGACGTCGCGCTGCGGCGGCTGGCGACCCCGGTGTCGAAGTACTGGGTGTGCAAGCGCGGTCCGCAGCACGCCTACGAGGCACTGGAGTGCCTCGGCGGCAACGGCTACACCGAGTCCTTCCCGCTGGCCCGCCGATACCGCGAGCAGCCGGTGATGGCGATCTGGGAGGGCTCCGGCAATGTGATCGCTCTGGACGTCCTCCGAGCGCTGACACGCGACCGCGACTCGGGCGAGGCGTTCGCCGACGAGCTCGCCGGCACGGCGGGGGCTTCGGCCGTCCTCGATCGGCACGTCGACCGCACGCTCTCGCTGCTGAGCCGGCTGTCGGGTGCCGCATCCGGCGACGCGGCGCCGCAGGCGCGGCGGATCAGCGAGGACCTCGCGCTGGCCTTCCAGGCCTCGCTCATGCTCCGCCATGCTCCTTCGCGCGATGCCGAGGCGTTCATCGCCGCGCGGCTGGGCGACGAGCGCCGCGCGCAGTACGGCGTGCTGCCGGTCGGGACGGATGCCGCTGCCGTCGTCGCGCGCCACTGACACCTCGACGCCGCTTAGGCTTGATGGATGACGGCAGCGGCGCGGGTGGGATGCTTCGCCGCGGTCGTCGCCGCCGCGGTGATCGCGTGCGCGTCCTGCGCTCCGGCGCCCACGCCCACCGCCTCGCCCACGCGCTCACCGTCCGCGGCCTCGACGCCCACGCCGTCGCCGTCGCCCGACGAGGCGGCGACGCCCGCTGAGAACGCGGTGGCGGCGATGACCCTGCGGGAGCGGGCTGCCAGCGTCGTGATGGGGCACATCCCCACGACAGACGCCGCGGCGCTGCACTCGTACATGTCGGAGACCGGCATCGGCGGCTTCCTCCTCATGGGGGCCAACATGCCCGCCGACGAGGCCGCTCTGCAGGAGATCACCGCCGCCCTCACCGTCGATCCCGGGAGCCCTCCGCTGATCGCGATCGACCAGGAGGGCGGGGACGTCTCGCGTCTTCCGTGGGACGACCTCCCCGCGCCGTACGAGCTGCAGCAGGCCGACCCGTCCGCGTCCGAGGCCGCCTATTCAGGCCGCGCGGCGCTTCTCGCCCAGAGCGGCATCACCGTGAACTTCGGCATCGTCGCCGATGTGTCGGCCGACCCTGCCTCGTTCATCCACCGGCGCGTGCTCGGCACGACGCCGGACTCGGGAGCCGCGAGGGTGGCCGCCGCGGTGAAGGGCGAGCAGGGCGTCGTGCTCTCCACACTCAAGCACTTCCCGGGTCACGGCGCAGCTCCCGGCGACTCCCACGCATCGATCCCGTCGACGGGGATGACGCTCGATCAGTGGCGGGCCGCCGATGCGCTGCCGTTCGGCGCCGGTATAGACGCGGGGGCGGAGCTCCTCATGTACGGGCACCTCGCCTACACCGCGGTCGACGCGGCGCCGGCCAGCCTCTCCACCGAGTGGCACCGGATCGCGCGCGAGGAGCTCGGCTTCGACGGCGTCGCGATCACCGACGATCTCGGCATGCTGCAGGCCTCCGGCATCGACGCGTACGCAGACCCGGTCGCCAACGCCGTCGCCGCCCTGGCGGCGGGCAACGACATGGTGCTGACCGTCGTGTACTCGACGGCCGACACCGCGCCGCAGACGGTCGACGGCATCGTCGCAGCCGTGGAGTCGGGGGCGCTCCCGGCCGAGCGGCTCCAGGAGGCGGCGGAGCGCGTGACCGAGCTGCGCCTGGCCATCGCGGAGGCTGACGGCGGCGAGCTGCCGTGCACGACCTGCGAGCCGGCGGGCTGACTCAGCCCGCTGCGATCTCGAGCAGGCCGGCACGGATGATCGCGCCGCGCTCGGCGAACCCGCGCTGCTCGCGGACATACGCGGCCTTGCCCTCGGCGGTCTCGATGGGCACGGCGTCGTACCCCCAGTCGGCGAGGTCGTACGGGGATGCCCGCATGTCGAGCACCCGGATGTCGCGCGCGAGCTCGAAGGCGTCGAGCAGAAGCTCGCCGGGCACCAGCGGCCCCAGCTTGACGGCCCATTTGTAGAGATCCATTCCCGCGTGCAGGCATCCGGGCTGCTCGAGGTCCGCCTGCCGCTCGCGGGTCGGCGTCTCGCGATTGCGCGGGACGGCGGCCGGGGTGAAGAACCGGAAGGCGTCGAAGTGGGTGCAGCGCAGGTCGTGCGCATCGACCACGGCATCGGTGGCATCCTGCCCGAGACGCAAGGGGACCGGATGCCGGTGCTCCGCCTGCCCGTAGACCATCGCCCATTCGTGGAGACCGAAGCAGCCGAACCCGGGTGTCCGGTCCGCGGTGGCACGGAGGATCCGGGCGATGTTGCCCACGAGGGCCCCGCGCTCCGCGCGGAATCCCGCGCCGTCGACGGCGATCGCCCCCCGCGCGCTGCCGGGGCGGTACCAGCGCCACCGGGCACGGGCATCGGCTGCGGCATCCGCGAGCTCCACGCCCTCACCCGGATGCCAGCGGTGCAGCACGGCCGGCTTGTACGAGTAGTACGTGAAGAGGAAGTCCTCCACCGGGTGCGTCTCGCGGCGCTCCTGGCGCGCCCGCCGGGCGGCCGTCGAGGCCCGTGCCCGCGTCTCGTGCGCGGCCTCGCGCTCACGCCAGACCGCCGCCGGCAGCACGGGGGCGGAGGGCGGCGCGATGGTCACCGTTCGAGGATACGCGGGCTCGTACAGCCGCCGAGCCGGAGCGTCACACCGGCTCGATGAGCTCCGGCGCATCGTTGCGGACGTTGCCGACGGCGGTGGACACCTCGTGGTCGTCGAGCGTCTCGGCGAGGGCGGGGGCGGCGTCGATGGCGGCGTCGAGCACGTCCCGCACATTGTCGATGGTGGGATCGAGCCACGCGTCGGCGTGATCCGGGTCGAGGAACAGCGGCATGCGGTCGTGGATCGAGCCGAGCCGCCCGATGGCGTCGCGCGTGAGGATCGTGAAGCTCAGCAGCCAGCGATCGGGGTCGTCGTCGCCCTTCGTCTTGTCGCGCCACCACTCGTACAGGCCTGCGAGGAACAGCGGCTCGCCGTCGGCCGGGTGGATGTAGTGCGGGATCTTGACGCCGTCGACGTTCTTCCACTCGTAGTAGCCGGAGGTGGGCACCACTGCTCGGCGCTTCTCGAGCGCTCCGCGGAACATCGGCTTGTCTTCGAGCTCTTCGGCGCGCGCGTTGAAGGCCCGCGCCCCGATCTTGGTGTCTTTCGCCCACGACGGGACGAGCCCCCACCGCGCCGCCTCGAGCCGCCGGGTCGGCGGTTCGGTCTTGGCGGAGTCGAGCACGATCGCCACGCGGGAGGTCGGCGCCACGTTGTACGACGGCTCAGGGAGGTCATCGCCTTCGACGTCGACGCGCAGCACCCCGACGAGGTCGGAACCGGCACTTGCCACCACGAAGCGTCCGCACATGCGGCCAGCCTACGCGCGGCCGCCGACGTCGGCGCGGCCGCTCAGGCCTCGATCGTGCCGCCGCTGCCGAGGACGCCGACACCCTCCAGGCGCTCCAGCAGGCCGGCGCCGTCGTCGTCGCTCACCCAGGGCACGGATGCCGCGGCGTGGTCGTTCACGGCCGTGCGGCCACCGGCGAGCACGGCCTCGGCGGGGGAGAGGCGCCGGATCGCGACCGCCACCACCTGTGAGGGGTGCTCGTCGGTGAAGGTGGTGTAGATCTCGTCGTCGTGCTGGCCGTCGTCGCCGATCAGCAGCCACCGCACGTGCGGGAACTCGTCGGCCAGGCGCCGGAGGTTCGTGAGCTTGTGGGTCTTCCCGCTACGGAACCACCGATCGTGGGTGGGACCCCAGTCGGTCAGCAGGAGCGACCCCGGAGGGAAGACGTGACGGCTCAGGAAGCGGATGAGCGTGGGCGCGATGTTCCAGGCGCCGGTCGAGAGGTAGATCAGCGGCGAGCCCGGGTTCTCGCGCACCACCCGCTCCATCAGCACCGCCATTCCGGGGACCGGCTGGCGGGCGTGCTCATTGACCACGAACGAGTTCCACGCCGCCAGCAGCGGGCGGGGCAGCGCCGTGACCATGACGGTGTCGTCGACGTCCGAGACGACTCCGAACTCCACGTCGGAGCCCACGACGAACGTGCGCGTCTCGACCGGCTCGCCGCCCTCGACCGACATCGTGAAGGTCTGCCAGCCCGGCTCGAGCTTCGCCGGAAGCCGCGTGTCGATGACGCCGCCGCGATCGGCGACGACCTCGTGGTCGACCCCGCCGATGGAGACCGTCACCTGCGCGTAGCCGATCGGGACGGCGACGAAGCTGCGCCAGCCGCGGACGCCCGCGTACTCGCCGGACTCGGTCGTCTTCGCCGGCGGGGCGATCATGACCCGCCCGAGCACGCGCACCCAATCGGGCCCCGCATACCCCGGGAAGGGGGCCACCGTCGGCCTGTGGCCGCGTCGCCGGGCGCGTCGCTCCCGCCAGGCGTGGAAGCGATACTCCAGGCGAGCGAACCACAGCACGTTGGCGGGCTCGGACCGGGTATCGGTGGCAGACACTCCTTCAGTCTTCCATGTCCGCCACGGCGGCCTGGTCGGGACCGTCATGATCGAGGTGCTTCCGCTCGGCGCGCTCGATCACCTTCTTGCTGACGAAGACCAGGCCCAGGAACAGCACGATGACCCCGACGAAGATGTAGCCGGCGTAGTGCAGCTGATCGGCCAGCTCCCGGTACGTCCCCGCCGCGAGAGCGGCCACGGAGATGTACAGCGTGGACCAGATGACGCACGCGGGGATGGTCCACGCGAGGAAGCGCCGGTAGGGGAATCCGCTCATCCCCACCGTGAGCGGGACCAGCGAGTGGAGCACGGGCAGGAAGCGGGAGATGAAGATGGCGGGGCCGCCGCGACGCCGCAGATAGCGCTCGGAGCGGGCCCAGTTCTCCTCGCCGATGCGGCGCCCGAGCCGGGAGTGCCGGATCTTGGGGCCGAGGAATCGTCCGAGCCAGAAGCCGATGCTCTCGCCGGCCAGCGCGCCGAGAACGACGGCGATCCCGAGCAGCACGCCCTCCAGGGGCGACGCCACGGCGGTCCCGGCGACGATGACGATGGTGTCGCCGGGCACGACGAGCCCGACGAGCACGCTGGTCTCGAGCATCACCGCGACACCGGCGAGGAGGGTCCTGACGAGGGGGTCGACGCTCTGGACGGCGTCGAGGAGCCACGTGAGGAACTCGTTCACGCCACGAGCCTAGAGCTCCGTCCGTCCCTCTAACCTGGGAACATGTCGGACCCTCTCGCCGCCGCGGACCTCGCGGAGTGGGTGGATCCGGCATCCGTCTTCTCCGCGCTGCTCGCCGATGCGGAGCACGTCTTCTGGCTGGATGCCGGGCCGGCGGCCGAAGCCGGCTGGAGCTTCATGGGCACGGGCACGCCTCAGGACGCCGCCGTCGTGCGCGCGACGGCGTGCGGCGGCGGCGAGGACGACGGCGACAGCCCGTTCCGCGGCGGCTGGGTGGGCTGGATCGGCTACGACGACGCCGCGGCCCGCGCCGGCGCCCCCGCCGTCCGCGACGACGACGCCGTGCCGCACGAGCGGTGGCTGCGGGTCGAGCGGCTCGTCGCCTTCGACCATGCCCGCCGGCGCGTCCGCGTGTTCGCGCCCCCGAGCGCGCTGACCGGGCTGGTCCAGGCCGTCGCCGCGGCGACGACCGGGCCGGCGCCTGCGCCGCCCGCGCCCCTGGGACACGCCCGCTCGCGCCACACGCCGGACGAGTACGCGACTCTCATCGAGCGCTGCCGCGATGCGATCCGCGAGGGCGACGCCTACCAGCTGTGCCTGACGACGCGTTTCGAGGTCGAGGCATCCGTCGACCCGGTGCAGGTCTACCTGCGGCTGCGCGCTGCGACCCCCGCCCACCACGGCGGGTTCGTGCGCTCGGGCGACTCTGCGCTGCTGAGCGCGAGCCCGGAGCGCTTCCTCCAGGTGGAGCGCGGCGGCGAGGGCGCGGCGATCGTGCGGACCCGCCCCATCAAGGGCACCCGCCCGCGCGGCCGCGACGCCGCCGAGGACGCGGCGCTTCGGGCGGAGCTGCGCGGGAGCGAGAAGGAGCGCGCCGAGAACGTCATGATCGTCGACCTCATGCGTAACGACCTCTCGCGCGTGTGCGCGCCCGGCACGGTCGGCGTCGACGCGCTCCTGGAGGTGGAGTCGTATCCCGCCGTGCATCAGCTGGTCAGCACGGTGTCCGGTGCGCTCGTCCCCGGCACGACGCTCGCGGACCTGCTCGACGCGACGTTCCCCGCCGGGTCGATGACCGGTGCGCCGAAGCTCTCCGCCATGACGATCCTGCATCGGCTGGAGGCCGCGCCGCGCGGCGTGTTCTCGGGCTGCTTCGGGTGGGTCGGCGACGACGGCGCGCTGGATCTCGCGATGGTCATCCGATCGATCGTGGTGCGACCGGACGGCGCGTACGTCGGCGCGGGCGGGGGGATCACATGGCGATCGGATGCCGCGGCCGAAGTCGCCGAGGTGGGCATCAAGGCGCGCGGGCCGCTGGCGGCGCTCGGCGCCGGACTGCCGCCCGGCTGGTGAGGGCGCCCTTCCGCTAACCTGGAAGACGCGCTTCGCGCGCTGAGCGCGTCTCAGCCCCTCCCATGATTGGTTCTTCCCCCGTGAGTCAGACCATGTCCTCCGACACCAGTGCGCCCGCAGAGGGCTACGACGCCTACGCCATCCAGCAGAAGTGGCAGGCGCGCTGGGCCGAGGCCGACCCCTTCCGCGCGGGCGGCGACGACGACACGCGGCCGCGCAAGTACGTGCTGGGCATGTTCCCGTATCCCTCGGGCGACCTGCACATGGGCCACGCCGAGAGCTACGCGTACGTCGACATCGTCGCGCGCTTCTGGCGCCACCGCGGCTACAACGTCCTGAACCCGATCGGCTGGGACTCGTTCGGGCTGCCCGCCGAGAACGCCGCCATCCAGCGCGGCGCCGACCCGCGCGAGTGGACCTACGCGAACATCGCGCAGCACAAGAAGAGCTTCCGGGAGTACGGCTCGTCGTACGACTGGAGCCGCATCCTGCACACCAGCGACCCGGAGTACTACCGGTGGAACCAGTGGCTGTTCCAGCGCCTGTACGAGCGCGGCCTGGCCTTCCGCAAGGAGAGCCCGGTCAACTGGTGCCCCAACGACCAGACGGTCCTCGCCAACGAGCAGGTCGTCGACGGGCACTGCGAGCGGTGCGGCGCCGAAGTGATCAAGAAGAAGCTCACGCAGTGGTACTTCAAGATCACCGAGTACGCCGACCGCCTGCTCGACGACCTGAACCAGCTCGAGGGGTTCTGGCCGCAGAAGGTCATCCGCATGCAGCGGAACTGGATCGGCCGATCGGTCGGGGCCGACATCGACTTCGAGATCGAGGGTCGCGCCGAGAAGGTCACGGTCTTCTCCACCCGCCCCGACACGCTGCACGGCGCGACGTTCATGGTCGTCGCCCCCGACAGCGACCTGGCGGCGGAGCTCGCCGCGGGCTCGACCGCCGAGGTGCGCATGCGCTTCCAGGACTACCTCGAGACCGTGCAGCGCGAGACCGAGATCGAACGGCAGAACACCGACCGGCCGAAGACCGGCGTCTTCCTGGACCGCTTCGCGATCAACCCGGTCAACGGCGACCGCCTGCCCATCTGGGCCGCCGACTACGTGCTGGCCGACTACGGGCACGGCGCGGTCATGGCGGTGCCCGCCCACGACCAGCGCGACCTCGACTTCGCCCGAGCGTTCGACCTGCCCGTGAAGGTGGTCGTCGACACGACCGCGCCGATCACGGGCGCGATCCCCGTCATCGAGCTCGACGACGACGGCGTCCCGATCGACCCGGGCCCGGTGGACACCCTCGACGACATCGACCCCGCGCGCACCGGCATCGCGCTCACCGGCGACGGCCGCATGATCAACTCCGGCTCGCTCGACGGCCTGTCCAAGCGCAATGCCATCGCGCGGGTCATCGAGGAGCTGGACGCCGCGGGCACCGGCCGCGCCGCGAAGTCATACCGCCTGCGCGACTGGCTGATCTCGCGCCAGCGCTTCTGGGGCACGCCCATCCCGATGATCCACACCGAGGACGGGCGCATCGTGCCGGTGCCGGACGACCAGCTGCCGCTGCGCCTCCCCGACGCGCAGGGCCTAGACCTCGCGCCCAAGGGCACCTCGCCGCTGGGCGGGGCCACGGAGTGGATGCAGACGACCGACCCCGAGACGGGGGAGCCCGCGCTGCGCGACCCCGACACGATGGACACGTTCGTCGACAGCTCGTGGTACTTCCTGCGGTTCCTGTCGCCGACGGACGACGCCGAGGCGTTCCCGCCGCGTGCCGCCGACCGGTGGGCTCCCGTCGACTCGTACATCGGCGGGGTCGAGCACGCCATCCTCCACCTGCTGTACGCGCGCTTCATCACGAAGGTCCTCTTCGACATGGGGCTCATCGAGTTCACGGAGCCGTTCTCGAGCCTCATCAACCAGGGCATGGTGCTGCTGGACGGCTCGAAGATGTCGAAGTCGAA
This sequence comes from Microbacterium sp. ZXT2-5, assembly GCF_055329545.1. Classification (NCBI taxonomy): domain Bacteria; kingdom Bacillati; phylum Actinomycetota; class Actinomycetes; order Micrococcales; family Microbacteriaceae; genus Microbacterium; species Microbacterium sp. ZXT2-5. Next base: position 377,496 of record NZ_JBUZWD010000002.1, read on the forward strand.
GGGCAACCTCGTCGAGTTCGCCTCGAGCATGGTCGACCCCGGCGCCGACGCGGTGCGGATCGCGATCGCGTTCGCCGGTCCCGTCGAGGACGACATCAACTGGGAGGACGTGTCCACGACGGGCGCCCAGAAGTTCCTCGCGCGCGCCTGGCGCGTCGCCAAGGACGTCACGAGCGACCCCGATGTCGTCTGGGCCGAGGGCGACACCGCGCTCCGCCGCGTCACGCACCGACTGCTCGCGGATGCCCCCGGGCTGGTCGAGCAGACGAAGTTCAACGTCGTCGTCGCCCGCCTGATGGAGCTGGTCAACGCCACCCGCAAGACGATCGACACCGGCGCCGGCCCCGCCGACCCCGCCGTCCGCGAGGCCGCCGAGGCGACCGCGATGATCTTGGATCTGTTCGCCCCGCACACCGCCGAGGAGATGTGGCAGATCCTGGGCTACGAGGGCTTCGTCGGCCTCGTGCCGTGGCGCACGGCCGACCCGACGCTGCTGGTCGAAGAGAGCGTCACGGCGGTCGTGCAGATCGACGGGAAGGTGCGCGGAACCCTGCAGGTGCCCGCGCGCATCGAGGCCGCCGAGCTCGAGCGCCTCGCGCGGGCGGACGAGAAGGTCGTCCGTTCGCTGGCGGGTCGTGAGATCACGCGCGCGGTCGTGCGACCGCCGAAGGTCGTGAGCTTCAGCACGCACTGACGCTCCTCCCCAGGAGCGGACGGGCGCGCGGACTGCACAATCGCGTCCCGGGCGTCCCGGGCGGTCGCGGCGCACTCGTAGCGTGGGCGCGTGACAGTCGGTGCCCGTGACGACCCGGAGCAGGCGCCGGGTCCTGGCGCGCGGCGACGCTTCGGCGCGGGTGCCGTGGTGGTCATCGTGCTCGTGGCCCTCGCCGTCACCATCGCGATCGGCATCGTCCGCGGCGCGACGACTCCCGTCGACGAGGTGGCCGTCGACCCCTCGCCGGTCGCGACCCCCGGCGGGGGCGAAGAGCTGTTCGTCCACGTCTCGGGCGCCGTGCGGGAGCCCGGCCTGTACGTCCTCCCCGCCGGCGCCCGGGTGGTCGACGCGATCGCGGCCGCGGGCGGATTCGCCGACGACGCGGCGCGCGATGCGGTGAACCTCGCGCGGCCGATCGACGACGGCGAGCAGCTGCCCGTTCCGCGCCAGGGCGAGGCCGCGCCGCCCACGGCGGCACCGCCGGGACAGGCGCCGGACGGCCGTGTGGACATCAACACCGCCGACGCGACGCTGCTCGAGACGCTGCCGCGCATCGGACCGGCCCTGGCGGAGCGGATCATCGCCTGGCGGGATGACAACGGCGGGTTCACCAGCGTCGAGGACCTGCTGGCCGTCCCGGGGATCGGCGACACCATGCTCGAGGCACTCCGCGACCTGGTGACGGTGTGACACGGCGTCTCCCGGCACTGCGCCTCGTCCCCGTCGCCGGCGCGACGTGGGTGATCGCCGCGGCGGCGATCCTCGCTCCCGCGGCGGCGGGCTGGATCGCGTCGGTGTCCTGGGCGGTCGCCGTCGTCGCCGTCGCCGTCGTCGCGCGAGCGGGTCGCCGCGTCTCGAGCGGGCTTCTCTCCCCGGGCGCGGCGCCGATTCCGGCCGCCGCTGTCGCACCGAGGCTCGGGATGCCGCCCCGGACAGCACGCGTCGTCCTGGCGGTGATCGTGCTCGCCGCCGCGGCGGCGGGTACGACCGCCGCGCACGTGGTGGCGGCCGGGCCTGGGCGCCAGGCCGTCACGGAGCTGGCCCTGCAAGGCGGCCGGGCGGTCGACGTGCGGGCCGACGTGGTCGGCAAGGTCGAGCGGCGCGCCGGCACGCTCTCGTTCGCCGCGCGCGCCCGCAGCGTCAACGCCGGCAGCAAGACCCACCGCGTGGCGATCGACGTCACGGTACGCGTCGCTCCCGACGACGTGGACCGCCCGGACCTGCTCGATGTGGGCGCCGACGTCGAGGTCCACGGCACCGCGAGCACTGGCCGGGCGGGGGATCGCGCGGTCCTGGTGCTGTGGGCATCTCGCGGCGTGGAGGTCCGGCAGGCGGCGAACGGTGCCGCGGCGCTGACCGGCGACCTCCGGCGCGGCCTCGTCCGCGCCGTCGCGGATCTGCCGGGGGCGGGCGCCGGGCTCGTGCCGGGGCTGGCCGTCGGCGACACGTCGATCGTCTCCCCGGAGCTCGACGCCGCCATGAAGGAGGCCTCCCTGTCGCATCTGACCGCCGTCTCCGGCGCGAACTGCGCCCTCGTCGTGGGCATCGCGTTCGGCCTCGCGGCGGCGGCCGGCGCCTCCCGCGGGCTGCGGGTCGGCTGCGCGCTGGCGGTGCTGCTGGGCTTCGTCGTCCTGGTGACCCCCGAGCCGAGCGTCGTTCGCGCCGCGACCATGGCGGCGATCGCGATGCTCACCGTCCTCCTCGGCCGTCCCGGCGCCGGAATGGCGCTGCTGTGCCTCGCGGTGACGCTGCTCCTCGTCTTCGACCCGTGGCTGGCGGCATCCCTCGGATTCGGGCTCTCCGTCGCCGCGACCGGGTCGTTGCTGCTGTTCGCGCGCCCGCTCGCCTCCGGGCTGGCCCGCTGGGTACCCCGTCCGCTGGCGCTGGCGCTCGCGGTGCCGCTGGCGGCTCAGCTCGCCTGCGGCCCGTTGCTGATCCTGATCCAGCCCACGGTGCCGGTCTACGGCGTGGTGGCCAACCTGCTGGCAGGTCCGGCCGCGCCGGCGGCGACCGTACTCGGCCTCGCCGCGTGCCTCAGCGCGCCGCTGCCGTGGCTGCAGTCGGGCCTCGCGGTGCTGGCATGGGTGCCGGCGTCCTGGATCGCGGCGACCGCGGTGACGATGTCGGAGCTGCCCGCCGACCAGCTGCCGTGGCCCGAGGGCGTGCCCGGCGCCGTGGCGCTCGCGCTCGTCGGTCTCACGGTCGGCGCCGCGATCGCGCTTCCGCGCGCCGGCCCACCCGCGCTTCGCGCCGCGCGCGCCGGCGCGGCGGTCCTCGTGGCGACGGTGGTGGGGGCCGGACTCGGCACGGGCGCGCTGGCGACGGTCGCCGGGCGTCTGACCCTCCCCTCGGGGTGGGCGATGCTGGCGTGCGACGTCGGCCAGGGCGATGCCGTGCTGCTGCGCTCGGGCGACGCCGTGGCGCTCGTCGACACCGGACCGGACCCCGGCGCCCTCGAGGCATGCCTGTCGCGCGCCGGAGTCGGACGCATCGAACTCCTCGTGCTGACGCACTTCGACCTCGACCACGCGGGCGGTCTCGACGCCGTGCAGGGGCGGGTGGGCACGGTGCTGCACGGCCCCACCGACGCCGCCGGGCACGCCGGGATCGCCGCCCTCGAAGCGGCGGGCGCCCGCGCCGTCGAGGCGTCCGCGGGGATGTCGGGGTCGCTCGGCGGGGCGCGGTGGCGGGTGCTCTGGCCGCGCGCCGACAGCCGCGCCTACCCGGCCGGCAACGACGCGAGCGTGGTGCTGGACGTGCGTGGCGGCGGCGTGCCGCCCACCCTGCTGCTCGGCGACCTGTCCGCGTCGCCGCAGCGCGCCCTCGTGGCATCCGCGACGCTGGACCCGCCGTACGCGATCGTCAAGGTCGCCCATCACGGCAGCGCGGATCAGGATGCCGCACTCTACGCCGCCGCCCGGCCCGCCGTCGCGGTGATCACGGTCGGGCTCGACAACGACTACGACCACCCGCGCCCCGAGCTCCTCGCGGTCCTCGCGGACGCCCGCGCACGCGTGGTGCGCACCGACGAGGACGGATCCGTCGCGCTGTGGACGACGGCCGGGGGAGCGGTGGCACTCTGGCGCGACCGGGGCGGCTGATCGCTCATGGGGGGGCGCCGCGGCTCGCGTCGGCGGTCGTCGGTAGGCTGAGGGGATGGCATCACCCGCGCGCCGATCACCGGCGAAGTCGGCGCGCAGCGCCATCCCTCAGCTGTCGTGGCGCACCCCGCAGCCGGCTCCCGTCGTGCTCGTGTCCGGCCCCGAGGAGGTCTGCGCCGAGCGCGCGATCGCCGGTGTCCGCGACTATCTGCGCGCAGAGGATCCGACGCTCGAAGTGTCCGACATCCGGGCCGACGACTACCCGGCGGGGTCTCTGCTGGGTGTGACCTCGCCGTCCCTGTTCGGCGAGCCGCGCCTGGTGCGGGTCAGCGGCGTCGAGAAGTGCTCCGACACCTTCCTCTCCGAAGCGCTCGCGTACCTCGCCGCCCCGCAGGACGGCGCCACGGTCGTGCTCCGGCACACCGGCGCGAGCGTGCGCGGGAAGAAGCTCCTCGACGCGATCCGGGCAGGCCAGGGCGCGGGGGTGGAGATCGCCTGCCCGGCGATCAAGCGGGACTCCGACAGGTTCGACTTCGCGGCGGGAGAGTTCCAGGCTGCGCGCAAGCGGATCGCCCCGGTCGCGCTGCGCGCGCTCGTGTCCGCGTTCGCCGACGACCTCACCGAGCTCGCCGCGGCGTGCCAGCAGCTCATCGCCGACGTCCCCGGCGACATCACCGAGCAGATCGTCGAGCGGTACTACGGCGGTCGGGTCGAGACCTCGGCCTTCACCGTCGCCGACACGGCCATCGCCGGGCGCTACGGCGAGGCGCTGATCGCGCTCCGGCACGCGCTGGCCTCGGGAGCCGACCCGGTCCCGCTGGTCGCCGCGGTCGCGATGAAGCTGAGGACCATGGCCAGGGTCGCAGGCAACCGCGAGCCCGCCGCGGCGCTCGCCGCGCGCCTGGGCATGAAGGACTGGCAGGTCGACCGCGCGCGCCGCGACCTGGTCGGGTGGAACGAAGAGAGCCTGGGCCGCGCGATCCAGGCGACGGCGCGCGCGGACGCCGAGGTCAAGGGCGGCTCGCGAGACCCGATCTTCGCGCTGGAGCGCATGATCACGGTCATCGCCACGCGCGCTCCCTACGGCTCCTGACCCCGCGGGTCCTCGCCGCTCGGGGGGCGTCGCCGACACCGCCGGCGCCGTGGACATGCGAAAGGCCCGCCCCTCGCGGGACGGGCCTTCTCATGCGACGCGGACCTGCCGAGCCGTTCCGGCGTCAGAGCGCAGCAACCTGCTTGGAGATCGCCGACTTGCGGTTCGCCGCCTGGTTCTTGTGGATGACGCCCTTGCTGACGGCCTTGTCGAGCTTCTTGGTGGCCTTGCCGAGCGCCATCTCAGCGGCCGCCTTGTCGCCCGCGGCGACGGCCTCGCGCGTGCGGCGCACGAGCGTCTTCAGCTCGCTCTTGACGGACTTGTTGCGCTCTCGCGCCTTCTCGTTGGTCTTGTTGCGCTTGATCTGCGACTTGATGTTCGCCACGTGTCGACGTTTCTTTCGTTCGAAGGGAATCGGATTGATGATGCCGGTCAGCGGGAGAGGGGCGCTGCTCGGCGGTCGTGAGGGCGAACCCACACGCAAGCCAAACAAGGATTCTATCAGGTCGGTCGCCCGGTCGATGACGGGAGTCCGCCGACGCTGCGGCCCGGGTGCTCATGCTGCCCCGCCTCGAGCGTAGCGAGGGCGACCTCCAGCACCGCATTGAACACCCGCGGGCGCATCACGGTGACGTGATGGGTCGTGCGGGGGACGACGATGAGCTCGGCGTGCTGCGCCACGCGGGTGAAGAGCCGCTCATTCACCCGCAGCTGGTCGTACTGCCCGTTGACGATCCACAGCGGCACCTCGATGCGCCTGAGCGCCGACAGCAGGTCCAGCACCGACAGACTCCGCAGGGCGACGTCCTGCGCGTCCAGCGCGTAGCCGCCTGCCCCGAAGTCCGCGCGGGTCTCCTCGGGGAGGATGCGATCGAGCATCCGGTCCGTCAGCCACATGCCCCGGTCGGGGAGCGAGTCGAAGCCCCGCGCCAGCAGGCGGTAGGCCCGCAGGCCGATGCCCCGCGGGATCGCGGTGCACGACGCCGCGATGAATCCCGAGACCGGCGGCCGCTCCTCGGCCCCCGCGTACTCGATGCACAGCAGCCCGCCCATGGAGTGCCCCACCAGCAGCACCGGGCCGCGCTCCGCCGCGGCCTGCACGGCGTCGTCGATCGTGGCGAAGGCGGACTCGATCGTGAACTCCTCGCGCATGCGGGATCCGTGCCCGGGCAGATCGACCGCCGTGACCGGGGTCCCGCGCGCCTGGAGATACGCGACCTGCGACCGCCACATCGTCGCGGATGTGCGGATGCCGTGGACGAGGACGACGTGGACCGCCATGACGACAGGCTAGCCACAGCGCCCGCCCTAGCATGGCGGCATGCCCGAGATCGCCCCGCACATCGCGCGCATGCCCGGCTCGGGCGTGCGACACATCCTCGAGCGCGCGCTGCGCCGGCCGGGCACCATCGTCCTGGCCGTCGGCGAGCCCGGAGAGGTGGCGGGCGCGGCGATCAGAGACGCGGCGGCGGCGGCGTGGACGGCCGGGGCCATCCGCTACACGCCGAACGGCGGCATCCCGGCCCTGCGCGAAGCCATCCGCGCGAAGCTCGCGCGCGAGAACGGGCTCGAGGCCGACGTCGAGCAGATCTGGGTGACGGTCGGCGCGACGCAGGCGCTGCACCTCGCGATGGCCCTGACCCTGTCGCGCGGCGACGAGGTGCTCGTGCCCGACCCCGGGTACACGACCTTCACCATGAACGCGCACCTGCTGCAGGCGACGCCGGTGCCCTACCCCCTGCGTCCGGACCGCGGCTTCCAGCCCGACCTGGACGAGCTGGACGCCCTCGTCACCCCGCGGACGCGCGTCCTGATCGTGAACACGCCGTCCAATCCGCTGGGGTCCACCTTCGATCGAGCGACACTCGAGGCGCTGATGGCGCTGGCTCGACGGCACGACCTGTGGGTGATCAGCGACGAGGTGTACGAGCGCTTCACGTGGGGGCATCCGCACGTGAGCCCGGCGACCCTGGACGACGACGGACGGGTGCTCTCGGTGTTCTCGATGTCGAAGACGTACGTGATGACCGGTGCGCGGGTGGGCTGGCTCGTGACGCCTCCCGGATGGCGCCAGACCATGCTGCGGGTGCAGGAGTCGGTGGTCAGCTGCGTCGACGAGCCCGCGCAGCGGGCGGCTGTCGCGGCGCTGACGGGGGAGCAGACCGCCGTCGCGGCGAGTGCGGCGCACTACCGCGACAACCTGGCCGCCGCGACGGCGCTGCTGGATGCCCGCGGCCTGCGCTATCTCGCACCCACCGGCGCGTTCTACCTCTGGATCGACGTCTCGCACGCCTCGGGCGGCGACGTGGTCGCGTGGTGCGAGCGGTTCCTCGACGAGCACGGGGTGGCCGTCGCACCGGGCAGCGCGTTCGGGGCCTCCGGCGAGGGATGGGTGCGCGTCTGCGTCGCGAGCGACAAGGCGGAGCTGCTGGAGGGCCTCAGCCGCCTGCCGGCCCCGGCGCGGCCTGCGCACGGCGGGATCCGGTGACGCGCAGGGTCGCGGCATCCGTCACCCGTACAATCGTCTGGACATGTCACCCCGTGCCCTGAAGCCTCTCGAGCCGTCTGCGACCCCTCCTGAGCTGATCCGCAACTTCTGCATCATCGCCCACATCGACCACGGAAAGTCGACGCTGGCGGACAGGATGCTGCAGATCACCGGCGTCGTATCCGACCGCGACATGCGCGCGCAGTATCTCGACCGCATGGACATCGAGCGCGAGCGGGGAATCACGATCAAGTCGCAGGCCGTCCGCATGCCGTGGTCCACCGCGGACGGGACGTTCGCGCTGAACATGATCGACACGCCCGGGCACGTGGACTTCACCTACGAGGTGTCGCGCTCGCTCGCCGCCTGCGAGGGCGCGATCCTGCTCGTCGACGCCGCGCAGGGGATCGAGGCCCAGACCCTCGCCAACCTCTACCTCGCGCTCGAGAACGACCTGCACATCATCCCGGTGCTCAACAAGATCGACCTCCCGGCAGCCGACCCCGAGAAGTTCGCCGCCGAACTGGCCAACCTGATCGGCGGCTCGCCCGACGACGTGCTGCGGGTGTCCGGCAAGACGGGGATGGGCGTCGAGGACCTGCTGGACCGCATCGTCGAGCAGATCCCCGCGCCCACGGGCGACGCCGACGCCCCGGCCCGCGCGATGATCTTCGACTCGGTGTACGACTCGTACCGCGGCGTCGTGACGTACGTCCGCATGGTCGACGGCAAGCTCGAGCCGCGCGAGCGGATCCAGATGATGTCGACGCGAGCCACCCACGACCTCCTCGAGATCGGCGTGTCCAGCCCCGAGCCGGTGCCCACCCGGGGTCTCGGCGTCGGCGAGGTCGGCTACCTGATCACCGGCGTGAAGGACGTGCGCCAGTCGAAGGTCGGCGACACGATCACCAATCAGCGCAAGCCCGCCGCCGAAGCCCTGCCGGGGTACACCGACCCGAAGCCGATGGTGTTCTCCGGCATCTACCCGATCGACGGCAGCGACTACGGCGATCTGCGCGAGGCGCTGGACAAGCTCAAGCTGTCGGATGCCTCCCTCCAGTACGAGCCCGAGACGTCGGTCGCGCTGGGCTTCGGCTTCCGCTGCGGCTTCCTCGGGCTGCTGCACCTCGAGATCATCACCGAGCGCCTGTCGCGCGAGTTCGACCTCGACCTCATCACGACCGCGCCGTCGGTGACCTACGAGGTCACCACCGACACGGGGGAGACGGTCGTGGTCACCAACCCCAGCGAGTACCCCGACGGCCGCGTCGCCGAGGTCTCGGAGCCCGTGGTGAAGGTGGGGATCCTGCTGCCCAAGGACTACGTCGGCACGGTCATGGAGCTGTGCCAGTCGCGCCGCGGGTCGCTGCTGGGCATGGACTACCTCAGCGAGGACCGCGTCGAGCTGCGCTACAACATGCCGCTCGGCGAGATCGTGTTCGATTTCTTCGATCAGCTGAAGTCCAAGACCCAGGGCTACGCGAGCCTCGACTACGAGCCCGCCGGCTCGCAGACGGCCGACCTGGTCAAGGTCGACATCCTGCTGCAGGGCGACAAGGTCGACGCCTTCAGCTCGATCGTGCACCGCGAGAAGGCGTACGCGTACGGCACCATGATGACCGAGCGCCTGCGCAAGCTCATCCCGCGGCAGCAGTTCGAGGTGCCGATCCAGGCCGCCATCGGCGCCCGCATCATCGCGCGCGAGAACATCCGCGCCATGCGCAAGGACGTCCTGGCGAAGTGCTACGGCGGTGACATCTCGCGCAAGCGCAAGCTCCTCGAGAAGCAGAAGGAGGGCAAGAAGCGCATGAAGATGGTCGGGCGCGTGGAGGTCCCCCAGGAGGCGTTCATCGCCGCGCTCTCGGGTGACGTCGAGACCAAGGGCGCCAAGTAGGCTGGTCCTCATGCGTCGAGGGACCTTCCGTGACGACACCGTCGACTACGCCGCCGTCGGGGCGACGCAGGCGGCCGATCTGATGCACTTCCCGCCGGAGCGCAGCATCCCCGCGGAGCAGTCGTGGCGCATCGGCAGCGGCGAGGCCCGCTTCCACGCCGCGAGCGATGCGCTGCTGTCGTGGACCGCCCAGCGCGGCGCCGGACTCGAGGTGACCGACGTCCGCCCGGCTTCCGGGCCGATGTACTCGGGCGTGAGCTTCGACGCCGAGGGCAACCCGGTCGCGCCGAGCCGCACCGAGTCGGAGCAGCGCTTCGACGCCGACGGCACCCCGTACGTGGGGCCCGGCACGACGATCCGCGTCGCGGGCCGCGTCAAGGGGCTTCGGGCGGATGCCGAGCTCCGGGTGATCTTCGCCATCGAGGAGCCCCGGCGCGTCGGCTTCGCCCTGGGCACGGTCGGCGACTCGGTGGTCAGCGGCGAGGAGTCGTTCATGCTGGACTGGAACGACAAGGACGAGGTGTGGTTCACCGTTCGCGCGTTCGACGCCCCGCACGCGCTGCTGTACCGGATGCTGCCCGCGCTGACCAGGCGCCGCCGGCGTGAGCTGTTCACGCGCTATCTGCGCGCGATCTCGCCGCTGTACACCACCCCCGCGTGAGGCGCTGATGGGCTCCGCTCTTCCTCTCGGCGAGCCCGTTCCGGCGGACGGCTCGCTGCCGGCCGGCATCCGCATCGATCAGGCCACCGACTTCGGCGTGTACCTGCACGTGCCCTTCTGCCGCGTGCGGTGCGGGTACTGCGACTTCAACACCTACACGGCGTCCGAGCTGCGCGGGGCACGCCAGGACCAGTACGCCGACACGCTCCTGCGCGAGATCGGCCTCGCCCGGAGCGTCCTCGAGCGCGCCGGCGGCACCCGGCCTGCATCGACGGTCTTCTTCGGCGGAGGCACGCCCACGCTGCTGCCGCCGGGGGATCTCGCGCGCATGCTCGACGGGGTGCGCGAGGCGTTCGGGCTCCGGGACGACGCGGAGATCACCGTCGAGGCCAATCCCGACACGGTGTCGCCGGCGGTGGCGGCCGAGCTGGCGGCAGCGAGGGTCACCCGGATGTCGATCGGCATGCAGTCCGCCGTCCCCCGCGTCCTGGCAGCGCTCGACCGCACCCACGACCCCGACAACGTGCGCACCGCCGTGTCGGCCGCACGCGAGGCGGGACTCGACGTCAGCGTCGACCTCATCTACGGCGCACCGGGCGAGACGCTCGACGACTGGCGCAGCTCCCTCGCGACGGCCGTCGCGCTGGAGCCCGACCACATCTCGGCCTACGCGCTGATCATCGAGGATGGCACCAAGCTCGCCCGTCAGATCCGCCGCGGCGAGGTCGCCGCGCCCGACGACGACCTGCAGGCCGACATGTACGAGCTCGCCGACGACCTGCTGTCCGTCGCCGGCTTCGACTGGTACGAGGTGTCGAACTGGTCCCGCGGCCCCGAGCACCGCTCCCGGCACAACCTGGCGTACTGGACGGGGACCGACTGGTGGGGCTTCGGCCCCGGCGCCCACAGCCACGTCAACGGCGTGCGCTTCTGGAACGTCAAGCACCCGGCGGCCTACGCCCAGCGCCTCGCGGCCGGCGAGTCGCCCGCGGCGGGGCGGGAGATCCCGGATGCCGCCGCCCGCGGTCTGGAGAGCGTACTGCTGCGCACCCGCATCCGCGAGGGGATGCCCGTCGACGAGCTGCTGGGCGAGGGTCGGCACGCGGTGGCCGCGCTGATCGCCGACGGCCTGATCGAGGGGCGGGACGCGCTCCGGGGCCGTGTCGTGCTCACCCGACGCGGGCGGCTCCTGGCCGACGCCGTCGTCCGGGCGCTGACGCCGTGAGGCGCCCGCGCCGGGGCGTGCCGGGGCGGAGCCGCGCGGAGATCTGCGGACGCGGCGTCGCTCAGCGATCGTGACGGGCTCATCGGATAGAATTGGCACTCCAGTCATGCGAGTGCCAGATCGGGCGTGAGGAGGCGTGATGGTCAGCGAGCGCGGACTCCAGGTGCTGCGGGCGATCGTCCAGGACTACGTCGACACGCGCGAGCCGGTCGGCAGCAAGGCGATCGTCGAGCGGCACGCCTTCGGCGTCTCTGCGGCGACCATCCGCAACGACATGGCCCTGCTCGAAGACGAGGAGCTCATCGCCGCCCCGCACACGTCGTCCGGCCGCGTGCCGACCGACAAGGGGTATCGGGTGTTCGTCGACCATCTGGCGGAGCTGCGGCCGCTCTCGCCGGCGCAGCGGTCCGCGATCGCCTCGTTCCTCGACGGCCCCGGAGACCTCGACGATGTGCTCGTGCGCACGGTGCGCGCACTCACGCAGCTCACGGGCCAGGTCGCGATCGTGCAGTACCCGTCGTTCGCCCGCGCCACCGTCACGCACGTCGAGCTCGTGCAGCTCGGCGCCGGGCGCATGCTCGTCATCGTCGTCACCGACACCGGCCGGGTCTCGCAGCGGCTCGCCTTCGTGGGCGACGAGTTCGACGAGGCCGATCTCGCGCGCATCCGTGCCGAGCTCGGCACGCTGCTGGTGGGCCGGCCCGTCCGGGAGGGGCTGCAGCGCATCGCCGACCGCCTGGAGGCGCAGGCCCCGCAAGCCCCCGCCCACGAGCGCGCCACCGACGAGATCGTGCGTGCGGTCGCCGAGGAGCTCGAGGAGTTCCGCCAGGACAGGCTCGTGATGGCCGGCAGCGCCAATCTCGCGCGCAGCGAGTCGGACTTCCGCGGCAGCATCTATCCGCTCCTCGAGGCGATCGAGGAGCAGGTGACGCTGCTGCGGCTCATGGGCGAGATGGTGGCCGACGAGCAGGGGCTCGCCGCCAGCATCGGACGCGAGAACGAGCCGTTCGGCCTGGCCGAGGCATCCGTCGTCGCCAGCGATTACGATGCCACCGGCTCGCTCGCGCGTGTCGGCGTGCTCGGCCCCACCCGCATGGACTACCCCTCGAACCTCGCGGCGGTCCGTGCCGTCGCGCGCTACCTCACGCGCATGCTCGAGCAGGACGACAGCTCCCGCTGACGCGGACGCGTACCCACGATCCCGCGGCGCCGCCGCGGCAGGAAGGCGAAAGTGGCTGACCACTACGAGGTCCTCGGCGTTTCGCGCGAGGCCACCCCCGACGAGATCAAGAAGGCCTACCGCAAGCTCGCGCGCCAGCTCCACCCGGACGTGAACCCCGGCGAGGACGCGGCCGAGAGGTTCAAGCTCGTCACGCACGCCTACGACGTGCTCAGCGACCCCGAGCAGCGCGCCCGCTACGACGTGGGCGGCGCCGATTCTCCGTTCGGCGGCGCCGGCGGGTTCGGCGGGTTCAACGACATCTTCGAGACCTTCTTCGGCGCGGCCGGGGGCACGCGCGGCGGCCGGCCGCGGTCGCGGCGCGAGCGCGGGCAGGACGCCCTCGTGCGCGTCACCCTGGAGCTCGGGGACGTGGTGTTCGGCGCCCACCGCGACATCGACGTCGACACCGCCGTGCTGTGCGAGACCTGCCAGGGGTCGTGCTGCCAGCCCGGCACCAGCCCCGTGACGTGCGACATCTGCCACGGCACGGGCAACGTCCAGCGTCAGGTGCGGAGCCTGCTGGGCAACGTCGTGACGTCGCAGCCGTGCAACGTGTGCCAGGGCTACGGCACTACGATCCCGTACCCCTGCGCGACGTGCCAGGGGCAGGGGCGTGTGCGCGCGCGCCGCACCGTGTCCCTCGACATCCCCGCCGGCGTGGAGACCGGCCTGCGCCTGCAGCTGCCGGGCTCGGGCGAGGTCGGCCCCGCCGGCGGCCCGAACGGCGACCTGTACATCGAGGTGACGGTGTCGCCCCACGAGGTGTTCAGCCGTGACGGCGACGACCTGCTGGCGACCCTCGAGGTGTCGATGCCCGACGCGATCCTCGGCACGACCACGACGATCCAGTCGCTGGACGGCCCGGTCGAGCTCGAGGTGCGCCCCGGCGTGCAGGCCGGCGACATCCTGACGATCAAGGGGCGCGGCATCACCCCGCTGCGCGGCTCGCAGCGCGGCGATCTCAAGGTCGGCGTGCACGTGGTGACCCCGACGCGGCTGGACCACAAGGAGCGCGCCCTGATCGAGGAGTTCGCCAAGCGCACGAAGGCCCCCGGTCCCCGGCTCGCGGAGTTCCACCAGGGACTGTTCGCCAAGTTGCGCGACCGCTTCCGGAACGGCTGAGCCATGCCGCTGCACTTCCTCGTCGACGACGCCGCTGGGCTCTCGCCCGGGAGGACCGTGACCTTGACCGGCCCCGAGGCGCATCACGCCGCCACCGTGCGCCGTGTCCGCGTCGGCGAGGGCGTCACCGTCGGCGACGGGAGGGGTGCGTGGCTGACCGGCGAGGTCGAGGCCGTCGCGCCGCGCGAGGTCGTCGTCCGGGTCCGCGAGCGGACGGATGCCCCCGCACCGCGACCACGGGTCGTGCTCGTGCAGGCGCTGGCCAAGGGAGACCGCGACGAGCTCGCCGTGCAGGCGGCGACCGAGCTGGGCGTGGACGAGATCGTGCCGTGGCAGGCCGCCCGGAGTGTGTCGCGCTGGGACGCGGCGAAGGCGTCGAAGGGGCGGGCGCGATGGGCCACGATCGTCCGCGAGGCCGCGAAGCAGGCTCACCGCGCGTGGCTCCCGGACGTCGCGGAGCTGACGACCACCGCTCAGCTGGCACGCCGGGCGGAGGCATCCGTCGTCCTGATCCTGGAGCCGACGGCGACGGAGCCCCTGAGCGCCCTGCGGGTGGGCGAGGGGGAGGAGCGCGACATCGTCCTCGTCGTCGGCCCCGAGGGCGGCATCGCCCCCGAGGAGCTGGACGTCCTCACCGCCGCGGGCGCCCGGGCCGTGCGCCTGGGCGACACCGTCCTGCGCACCTCCACCGCGGGCCCGGCCGCCCTGGCCGTCGTCAGCGCGGCGCTGGGACGGTGGTGAAGGGTGGGCCGTGCGCCGGGCCGGCATGGCGCACCGGTCGATCGGCGCCCGAGCCGGTGGCAGGGCCCCGTCGCTAGACTTGCCGCATGAGCGAACCCTCGATCTTCACGCGCATCCACAACGGGGAGATCCCGTCCGAGATCATCGCAGAGACCGAGAACGCGTTCGCGATCCGCGACATCCACCCGCAGGCGCCCGTGCACCTGCTGGTGATCCCCAAGAGCGAGGACTACCGGAACGTCGTCGAGCTCGCCGCCGGCGACCCCGACCTGATGGCGGAACTCGTGGGCCTGGCCAACAAGCTCGCCGCCGAACACGCGGACGGCGACTTCCGGCTGGTCTTCAACACCGGCCCCAACGCGGGCCAGACCGTCTTCCACGTGCACGCCCACGTGCTCGCGGGAGGCCTCGAAGAGAAGAGCGTAGGTGCCTGACCAACCTGCTGATCACGACGCGCGCGAGCGCGCCACCACCGTCGAACGCGTCTGGGCCGATGGCGTGGCCATGGTCCAGCTGCTCGGCCCGCAGGACCGCCTGCTCCGCGTGGTCGAGCGGGAGCACCCCGATGTCGACGTGCACGTGCGCGGCAACGAGATCACCCTGACCGGCGAGGCCGGAGCGGTCGCCGCGGCGCGCTCCCTCGTCGACGAGCTGCTCACGATGACCAAGGCCGGCCACGCGCTGGGCGAGGAGGACGTCGCTTCGTCGAACCGCATCCTGCGCACCGAGGGCGGGCCGCGTCCGTCGGAGGTGCTCGGAGAGGCGATCCTGTCGTCGCGCGGCAAGATCATCCGGCCCAAGACGCTCGGCCAGAAGGCCTACGTCGACGCGATCGACGAGCACACGATCGTGTTCGGCATCGGCCCCGCCGGCACCGGCAAGACGTATCTCGCCATGGCGAAGGCCGTCCAGGCTCTGCAGCGCAAAGAGGTGAGCCGCATCATCCTCACGCGCCCGGCCGTCGAGGCGGGGGAGCGCCTGGGATTCCTCCCGGGAACGCTGACCGACAAGATCGACCCCTACCTGCGCCCGCTGTACGACGCGCTCAACGAGATGATGGACCCCGAGCTGGTGCCCAAGCTCATGGCGACGGGCACGATCGAGGTCGCGCCGCTGGCGTACATGCGCGGCCGCACGCTGAACGACTCCTTCGTCGTGCTCGACGAGGCGCAGAACACCACGCCCGAGCAGATGAAGATGTTCCTGACCCGCCTCGGGTTCGGAACGCGCATGGTCGTCACCGGCGACATCACGCAGATCGACCTGCCGCAGGGCGCCTCCGGCCTGCGGCTGGTGACGCGGGTGCTGAACGAGGTGGACGACATCCACTTCTCGTACCTCACCAGCCAGGACGTGGTGCGTCACACGCTCGTCGGCCGCATCGTCGACGCCTACAGCGAGTACGACGAGCGCCGGCTCGCCGCGCGGAGGGAGCGCGACGAAGCATCCGAGTTCGCCAATCGCGCGGAGCGCCGGGCCGCGACGGTCCGCCACGGCGGACCGCGCGACCACCTTCCGAAGCGAGGACGCGCATGACCATCGAGATCGGCAACGAGTCCGGCATCGCCGTCGACGAGACCGTGCTGCTGCGGCTCATGGAGCACCACCTCGCGGAGCTGCACGTCAGCCCCGACGCCGACATCGCGATCCTCCTCGTGGACGAGGGTGCGATGGAGGCCCTGCACGTGCAGTGGATGGACGAGCCCGGCCCGACCGACGTGCTGAGCTTCCCGATGGACGAGCTGCGCCCCGGCACCGAGGACGCGCCCACGCCGCCGGGGCTCCTCGGCGACATCGTGCTCTGCCCGCAGGTCGCCGAGACGCAGGCCGTCGCGGCGAAGCACTCGACCCTCGACGAGCTCATCCTCCTCACCACGCACGGCCTGCTCCACCTCCTCGGCTTCGACCACGCCGAGCCGGAGGAGGAGCGCGAGATGTTCGGACTGCAGCGCGAGCTGATCGCGGCGTTCCAGGCGTCCGAGCGTCGACGACCGCGCACATGACCGCCGCTCTCCTCCTCGCCGCCGCGGTCCTGCTCCTCGGGTTCGGCGCGCTGATGGTCGCGATCGACGCTGCGCTCGGCGTGACCTCGCGCGCCGACCTCGCCGAGCTGGGCGCCGAGGGTCGCAACGCGGACGCCCTGCGGCGCATCGCCGCCGATCCGGACGCGCACGCGAACGCCGTCGTGTTCATCCGCGTCCTCGCCGAGACCACGGCCGCAGTCCTCGTCACGGTCGCCTTCATCCTGCTGTTCGACGACACCTGGTGGGCGATGCTCGCCGCGGCGCTGCTGATGACGGGCGTGTCCTACGTCGTGGTCGGGGCCAGCCCCCGCACCGTGGGCCGCCTTCACGCGAAGGGCCTGCTGCGCGGTGCGGCGCCGATCATCCGCGGCGTCCGCGTCATCCTCGGCCCCCTCGCCCATGGGCTGGTCGCCCTCGGCACGCGCATCACCCCGGGCGCCTCGCGCGGCTCGTCGTTCGCGTCGGAGGAGCAGCTGCTCAGCATCATCGACGAGGCGGCCGAGAACGAGCTCATCGAGCAGGACGACCGCGAGCTGATCCACTCGGTGTTCGACTTCACCGACACGTTCGTGCGCGCGGTGATGGTGCCACGGACCGACATGGTCACGGTGGATGCCTCGACCTCGACCCGCGAGGCCATGACGGTCTTCCTCGAGAAGGGCGTCTCGCGTGTGCCGATCGTGGACGACGAGGCCGACGACGTGGTCGGAGTGCTGTACCTCAAGGACCTGGTGCAGTTCGCCTTCCGTGACGAGGTGGGCTGGCGCGACGCCCCCATCAGCCGCATCGCCCGCCCCGCCGTGTTCGTGCCGGAGTCGATGAAGGCCGAGACGCTGCTGCAGCAGATGAAGCGCGACGCCGTGCACGTGTGCCTCGTCGTCGACGAGTACGGCGGCGTCTCGGGACTCGTGACGCTCGAGGACCTCATCGAGGAGCTCGTCGGCGACATAGCCGATGAGTACGACCCGCGCGCCACGGAGGTCACCGAGCTCGAGCCCGGTCACTACCGCGTCAGCGCACGGCTCGGGCTCGACGAGGTCGGCGACCTGTTCGGCATGGAGCTCGAGGACGAGGACGTCGACTCCATCGGCGGACTTCTCGGGAAGGCGCTCGGCCGCGTCCCCCAGCCGGGCGCGACGGCGGAGTACGCCGGCCTCGTGCTCACCGGCGGCGCCTCGCGCGGCCGCGGCCGCGGCATCTCGACGGTCTTCGTCGAGCGCGGCGAGACGCCACCCGACTCCTCGCGTCAGCCGCGGACCGGCGAGAACCGCACGGTCGGCACGCGCACCGGCGAGATCCGCACCGTGAGCCCCCGCAGCGGAGAGGTCCGCCTGCCGAGGAAGGAAGACACGCCATGACCGATTCCGACACCGGCCGGGACCCCGAGGCCGCTCCGGCCACCGAACCGACGGCTTCTCCCGCGCCCGTCGACGGGCGCTCGGGCTTCGTGACCTTCGTCGGCCGCCCGAACGTCGGCAAGTCCACGCTCACCAACGCCCTCGTGGGCGAGAAGGTCGCCATCACGAGCGACAAGCCGCAGACGACGCGGCGCGCGATCCGCGGCATCCTCAACCGGCCCGGCGGCCAGCTGGTCATCGTGGACACCCCCGGGCTCCACAAGCCGCGCACGCTGCTGGGCCAGCGGCTCAACGACCTCGTCGAGCAGGTGCTCGGCGATGTCGACGTCATCGGGTTCTGCGTCCCGGCCACCGAGAAGGTCGGCCCCGGCGACCGCCGCATCGCGGAGTCGCTGGGCGGCTACGGCAGGGCGAAGAAGGTCGCGATCGTCACGAAGACCGACGCGGCGACTCGGGACCAGATCACCGAGCGTCTGATCGAGGTCGACCAGCTGCGCGAGGACTGGGCCGCTGTCATCCCGCTCTCGGCGCTCACCCGCGACCAGCTGGACGTGCTGAGCGACGAGCTCCTCTCGCTGATGCCCGAGGGGCCGGCGCTGTACGCCGACGACGTCGTGACCGACGAGTCCACCGAGGACCGGGTCGCCGAGATCATCCGCGAGGCTGCGCTGGACGGCGTGCGCGACGAGCTGCCGCACTCGATCGCCGTCGTCGTGCAGGAGATCGCGGCCCGCGAGGACTCCGACATCACCGACGTCTTCGCCGACATCGTCGTCGAACGCGACAGCCAGAAGGGCATCATCATCGGGCACAAGGGCTCCCGGCTGCGCGACGTCGGCGCCCGCGCACGCGCGCAGATCGAGCCGCTGCTGGGCACCAAGGTGTTCCTCAAGCTGCACGTGCGCATCGCGAAGGAGTGGCAGCGCGACCCCAAGCAGCTCGGCCGTCTCGGCTTCTGAGCCGCCCCTGACTCCGGAAGGATGCCGCGCCCCGGTCGTGCACTCGGCGCCGGGTCAGCCGCCGCTCTCGCGCAGCGCGGAACGGATGAGCACGACGTCCTCGCCGAACTCGCGGTCGGCGGCGTCCTGCCAGGTGCCGTCGTCCCAGACGACGTCGACCCAGAGCCGCCCGTCCTGCGGGTATGAGCTCAGATACGACGAGCCGAGGCGATCGGGCAGCTCCTC
This sequence comes from Microbacterium sp. ZXT2-5, assembly GCF_055329545.1. Lineage (NCBI taxonomy): Bacteria > Bacillati > Actinomycetota > Actinomycetes > Micrococcales > Microbacteriaceae > Microbacterium > Microbacterium sp. ZXT2-5. The sequence continues at coordinate 396,324 of NZ_JBUZWD010000002.1, forward strand.
CTGGATGCGCGCGAGCGTCTGCTCGTCGCCCGCACCGGGCTCACCGCCGGTGGGGTCCTCGGGGGCCATCGGGTCGTAGAGGGCCAGCATGACGGGCGGCTGCGTGACGGTGAACGACTCGCCGTCGAAGGTGCCCTGCAGCGCGTACGCGCCCCACGTCACGTCACCCGACGACTCGGCACCCTCGACGCCCTCCCACGTCCAGTCCTCGAGCGGGATGCCGGAGCACTGCGGGGGGTACGACTCGGCCACCGGCCCGAGGCAGAGCTCCGGGACGCTGCCGGTGTCCAGCACCGTCCCCACCGCCGTCACCTCGCCCTCGGGCGGCACGGGGGTGACGGCGCCGAGCGACGGGGGAGAGGGCGTTCCTGATGGCGCCGCACCCGCGCAGCCGGCGAGGGCGAGCGCGGTGACGGCGACGATGGCGAGGCGCAGCGGACGACGAAGACCTGTCATGTCCTCTTGGTGTCGCCCGCGCGCCGATCGTCTCAGAAGCGGATGCCGCGGCATCCGGCGGTCGTCACGCGTTCGCCCTGTCTCGCGACGGGGTGTAGCCTGGTGCCATGCGCTTCCGCGGGCTTCTCCTTCTTAGCCGCCGCGACGAGACCTCGATCTAGGGCCTTCCTCGTCGCGGAGCTTTCGTTGGCCCGCATCATCAGGCATCGAGCCGGGCCGATCCGGTGACCGCTCGAGAACAGACGGAAGCGACGAATCATGGAGAACACCCAGAAGCCCTCGGGCATGCCGATCCACAAGTATCGGCCCTTCCACGAGCAGATCCGGGTGGATCTGCCCGACCGCACCTGGCCCGACCAGCGGATCACCGCCGCGCCGCGGTGGTGCGCCGTGGACCTGCGCGACGGCAACCAGGCGCTCATCGACCCGATGAGCCCCGAGCGCAAGCGCATCATGTTCGAGCTCCTGGTGCGGATGGGGTACAAGGAGATCGAGGTCGGCTTCCCGTCGGCGAGCCAGACCGACTTCGACTTCGTGCGCCAGCTCATCGAAGAGGACCTCATCCCCGACGACGTGACGATCCAGGTCCTGACGCAGGCCCGCGAGCATCTGATCGAGCGCACCTACGAGTCGATCGCCGGCGCCAAGCAGGCCATCGTGCACCTGTACAACTCCACGAGTGTGCTGCAGCGCGAGGTCGTGTTCCGCACCGACCGCCAGGGCATCGTCGACATCGCCCTCGAAGGCGCACGGCTGTGCCGCGAGTTCGAGAAGCGCATCCCCGAGACCCAGGTGTTCTACGAGTACTCGCCCGAGAGCTACACCGGCACCGAGCTCGAGTTCGCACTCGACGTCTGCAACCGGGTGATCGAGATCTTCGAGCCGACCCCGGAGCGCAAGGTCATCATCAACCTCCCCGCCACGGTCGAGATGGCCACGCCGAACGTCTACGCCGACTCGATCGAGTGGATGAGCCGGCGCCTGGCGCATCGCGAGAACGTGATCCTGTCGCTGCACCCGCACAACGACCGCGGCACCGCGATCGCCGCCGCCGAGCTCGGCTATATGGCCGGCGCGGATCGCATCGAGGGATGCCTGTTCGGCAACGGGGAGCGCACGGGGAACGTCGACCTGGTGGCGCTCGGCATCAACCTGCTCACGCAGGGCATCGACCCGCAGATCGACTTCAGCGACGTCGACCAGGTCAAGCGGACCGTCGAGTACTGCAACCAGCTGCCCGTCCACGAGCGCAGCCCGTGGGCCGGCGACCTCGTGTTCACCGCGTTCAGCGGTTCGCACCAGGACGCCATCAAGAAGGGCTTCGAGGCGATGGAGGCCCGCGCCGCGGCGGCCGGGGTGACTGTCGACGACATCGACTGGGCAGTTCCGTACCTGCCGATCGACCCCAAGGACCTGGGACGCTCGTACGAGGCGGTCATCCGGGTCAACTCGCAGTCGGGCAAGGGCGGCGTGGCCTACCTGCTGAAGACCGACCACTCGCTCGATCTGCCCCGCCGGCTGCAGATCGACTTCTCGGGCGTCGTGCAGGCCAAGACCGACGCCGAGGGCGGCGAGGTCACGAGCGAGCAGATCTGGAAGATCTTCACCGACGAGTACCTGCCTTCCGACAACGCCGACGAGCGCTGGGGCCGGTTCGAGCTGCTGGCGACGAGCACGCGCAGCGACCTGTCGGGCGATGTCTCGCTCGACATCACGCTGCGCGACGGCGACGAGCGGTTCGAGGCATCCGGGCGCGGCAACGGTCCCGTCGCGGCGTTCCTCGAGATCATCCGCGCGCAGGGATTCGACGTGACGCTCTACGACTACGTCGAGCACGCCCTGAGCGCAGGCGGCGACGCGCAGGCCGCCGCGTACATCGAACTGCAGGTCGATGGCGAGCGCCTGTGGGGCGTCGGCATCGACTCCGATATCTCGACCGCGTCGCTGAAGGCGATCGTGTCGGGCGTGAACCGCGCCATCCGCACGCGGCAGCGCTCCGGGGCCCTCGCGGGCGTCTGAGCGCGAACCGTCGACGGGCGTGCGCGGGTGATCCCCGCGCGCGCCCGTCGGTGTGTGGTGGGCGTCGTCAGGGCTTGACGATGGGGATCGTCGACGTCTCCACGGCCACCTTGCGGCGGTAGAGGGCTCGCTGCTCGGGCAGCGAGATGTCGAAGATCACCGCGAGAAGGCGGATCACCGCCGTGACGAGGATGCCGATCGCCGACGCCGCGACGACGTTCAGCCCGAGCTGCTGCGAGACCGCCAGCACGAGGCATCCGGCACCGGCGGCGACCGCGTAGAGCGAGCCGACGTGCATGATGGCGACCGGAAGCCCCATGATCATGTCGCGCAGGATGCCGCCCCCCACGGCGGCGCAGACGCCGACGAACACGGCGGGCACCACGGGGAGACCGAGGGCCAGCGCCTTGCTGGTGCCGAAAGCGCCGAACATGCCGATGACCACGGCGTCGAGGCCGACGATGAGGGCGTTGAGGCGCTGGAAGACGCCGGCGAGGAGCATCCCGAACAGCGCCGCGCCGGTCGCGGTCAGCAGGTACCAGTTGCTCTGCAGCGTGGTCGGCGCGACGTTCAGGAGCAGGTCGCGGATGAGGCCGCCGCCCATGCCCACCACGACGCCGATGATGGCGACGCCGAGCAGATCGAGTCGGCGCTGGCCCCGGAAGCCGGAGGCGAACAGGGCGCCCTGCACCCCTCCGAGGGCCACGGCGGTGAGATCCGCCCACAGCGGGATGATGAAGACCGGCTCGTTCACAGGACCATTGTCGCGTCCGCGCGGCCCGGGCTGCGCAGCGCGCCCGCAGGAGGACTCACGGGATGTGGGTGCGCACCGCCTGCAGGAAGCCGTCGACGTCGTCGGCCCAGAGCCGCACGGCGTCGATCTCGACGTCTCGATCCGACACGCGTGCGAGGACCGGTCGCTCGAGCACGACCAGGATGTTGGTCTCGTTGGCCATGCGCAGGGACAGCGTGCGGCCGTGCTGCTCGTCGCGCAGCTTCGGCGCCTTCTCGACGACGTCGTGCGATCTCTCGACCGATGCGACGACCTCCCACGGCAGGTCGATGTCGACGTCCGCGCCGGCACGTGCGCGGATACCGGCGGCTCCGACGGCGTGCGGATGGGTGAGGTAGCTGAGCGCGAGACCGATCATCCAGGTCAGGCCCCAGATGCCCGCGACGAGCAGCGGGATACGCACCCACGGCCAGGGATGCACGATCAGGTCGATGATCGGGATCTCGACCGCCGACAGCACGATGAACACCATGAGGATCGTCATGACGGGTGCGTGGTAGGCGAAGGCCGTCGCCCCGGCCGGAACGCGCGGACGCCGGAAGATCCAGCGGTAGAGGCTCTGCCACACGCCGATCTCGGCGCGCCAGGCGAGCCGTGCGAGCCGCAGCACGCGGCCGCGCGCACGGACCTCGGTGCCGCTGTCCGTGGAGAGATTCATGCCGAGTCCGCCCGACGCTTCTCGCGCGCCTCGTGCTCGGCGACGAGTGACTGCAGCCTGGCGAGGACGTGCTCCAGCACCCGGCCCGCCGCCGTCACGGACTCCTCGTCGAGGCCCTCGACGAGGTCGGCGCCGAGCACCTCGTGCTCGGCATCCATCCGCCGCATGGCGGACCGTCCGCGGTCGGTCAGCGTCACGAGCACGGCGCGGCGATCGGCGGGATGCGGCTGCCGGTGCGCGAACCCGGTCGCTTCGAGCGCGTCGACGAGCGTCGTGACATGACGCGGCGTCACACCGAGCGCTTCCGCGAGCTGGGCCTGCGTCGCCGGACCTCGGTGGTGCAGCAGCCACAGCAGATGGGTGCGGGGCTGGGTGAGACCACGTCGCTCGAGTTCGCGGCGCTGGTCGTCCTCCAGCACGACGGAGATCGCAAGGAGGGTGTCCAATATGTGAGTCCCCGACATAGTGAACAATGTACACGGTTATTCCGATGCGCTGGCCGCCCGCCCGCCGCGCCGCCGCCCGATCCCGCACGCGCGCGGGGATAATCGAGGGGTGCCCACCTACCGCGACGAAGTCGTGGTCCTGCGCACCCACAAGCTGGGTGAGGCCGACAGGATCCTGACGATGCTCAGCCGCCGTCACGGCAAGCTGCGCGCGGTCGCGAAAGGCGTGCGGCGCACGTCGTCGCGCTTCGGCGCGCGGCTCGAGCCGTTCATGGTCGCCGACGTGCAGCTCTACCAGGGCCGCTCGCTCGACATCGTGCAGCAGGCCGAGTCGCTCGGCTCCTACGGCGCCGACATCGCCGCGCACTACGACCGCTACACCTCCGCGCACGCGATGGTGGAGGCGGCCGATCGCCTGAACGAGGCCGAGGCCACGCCCCAGCAGTACCTGCTCCTGGTGGGCGGGCTGCGCGCGCTGTCGCGCGGGGAGCACGCCTCGCGCAGCGTGCTGGACTCCTACCTGCTGCGGGCCATGGCGCTGTCGGGCTGGGCGCCCGGGCTCGGGGAGTGCGCCCGCTGCGGACGCATCGGGCCCCACGACACCTTCGTCGCCCAGCAGGGCGGGATCGTGTGCCGCGACTGCGCGCCCACGGGCGCGGCGCGCGTCGACCCCGCCACCGTCTCGCTGCTGCAGTCGCTCATGGCCGGCGAGTGGGACGTGGTGGATGCCGCGTCCCCTGGCGCGACCGCGGCCGCCTCGGGCCTCATCGCGGCCTATGCGCAGTGGCACCTCGAGCGCGGCATCCGCTCGCTCTCCCACGTCTCGTCACCCTCGCAGGAAGGCCGCCGGTGACCCCCAAGCCCTACACCCACCGCGACGCGGTTCCGTACCGGCCGCTCGACTGGACCGGAGTGCACCCGCCGGAGTACCCGAAGGGAGCAGTGCCGAACCACATCGCCATCGTCATGGACGGAAACGGGCGCTGGGCGAATCGTCGCGGGCTCACTCGGATCGAGGGACACAAAGCGGGGGAGGCGGCGCTGCTCGACGTCGTCGCGGGCGCGATCCAGGCAGGCGTCAAGCACCTGTCGGTGTACGCGTTCTCGACGGAGAACTGGTCGCGCTCGCCCGAGGAGGTGCGGTTCCTCATGGGCTACAACCGCGACGTGCTGCACCGCCGGCGCGACCAGCTGAACGAGTGGGGCGTGCGCATCCAGTGGGCGGGACGCAAGCCGCGACTGTGGTCGAGCGTCATCAAGGAGCTGCAGTTCGCCGAGCGGCTGACGGCGGGCAACGACGTGCTGACCCTCACGATGTGCGTCAACTACGGCGGCCGCATCGAGCTCGTCGACGCGATGCGCTCGATCGCCGACGACGTGGCCGCGGGACGCCTCCGGCCCTCGGCCGTGTCGGAGAAGCTGATCCAGCGGCGGCTCTACCGCCCGGACATGCCCGACGTCGACCTCTTCCTCCGCTCCAGCGGCGAGCAGCGCACGTCGAACTTCCTGCTCTGGGAGTCCGCATACGCCGAGTTCGTCTTCCTCGACACGCTGTGGCCGGACTTCAGTCGCACGGACCTGTGGCACGGCATCGACGTCTACCTCGGGCGCGATCGCCGCTTCGGCGGCGCGGTGGACGCGCCGGACGCGTCGACCGGCTGACCGGCCGCGCCTCGGCCGGGGTATCCACGGCGCCCGCGCGCGCTCATCATTGACGTGAGCCGCATGCGCGGCCGGTCGGAGGTGCATCGTGGCGCTGTCGAGACCGAGGGCGGGTGCCACCGCCCTGTGCGTCGTCCTGCTGCTCGGCCTCGCCGGGTGCGGAACGCCCGTGAGCCCCGACGACGCCGGGGCGACGACGAGCGCGAGCCCGTCGCCGTCGCCCGACCGCTCGGACGACGGGACCGACGCCGACGGTGAGGACGATGGCGGGACCGACTCCGACGGGAGCGAGGATCCCGCACAGGACCGCGTCCGGACCGGACCCGTCGCGCAGTACGGGGGACCGGCGTACGGCGACCAGGGCGTCGCCGAGGTCATCGCGGCCGGTGTCTGGTGCAAGACCATCGCCGTCTTCTGGGGCGGCGGCGAGCCGATCCCCGAAGGAGTGCGCTTCACGTTCGACGGCGCGGTGACCGATCGGCCGGGACTGCAGGTGGAGGGCGAGGCCTGCGGCTCCCGCGGCGCCGACCGCTCCTGCCTCGGACTGACTGTCGCCGCCAACGAGTCGGGGATCTTCTGCGGTCTCCTCCTGCGCCCGTCCGCCGACTTCCAGGACGGCACGCTGATCTCGTTCGTCGGCACGCTCGAATGCCCGAGCGCGGAGATCTGCGACGCGGTCGCGGCCCGCGCGGTCGACCCCGGCCCGCCGATCGTCGTCACCGACCCCGAGGCGGACGGCGGCGACGCGCCGATCGACGGCGAGGAGGAATCCGACGAGCAGGCGCCGGGCGAACAGCAGCCGTCCGAAGACCCCGACCAGCCACCGGCCGACGAGCAGCCCGGGGAGGAGCCTTGAGCGCGTGGCGGGTACGCCCGGCGGCGCCCACGCCCGGGGCAGCACCGGCCGAGCAGGCCGCGGTCGACGCCGAGCCCGTCCCGAAGGGCGCCGTTCAGGTGGAACCAGGCCTCGGCTTCGAGAAGTGGATGGGGTTCCTCTCGTCCTTCGTCGCGCCCCTCACCCTGGTCACGGCGCTGCTGTTCTACTTCGGATACGTCTCGACGCGGGAGTTCTTCCGCTACTTCGGCGTCGACGTCGACATCATCGGACTCAGCACCCAGGAGTTCGTCATGCGCAGCCCGGGGGCCCTGTTCATCCCGGTCATGGTGCTCCTGCTCCTGGCGGCCGCGGGGATCGTGGGGCACCGCGCGCTGCGACGCCGGCTCGGCGACCGGCCCGATGCGGTGCGCCGCCGCGTGGTGCGCGTGATCGCCTGGACGGGGATCGCGTTCCTCCTGGCCGGCCTGGCGTGCGCGTTCCTCGTGCCGTTCTTCCCCGCCTGGGCGTGGGGGCAGCTGCTCACGCCGCTGTCGCTGGCGATCGGCGCAGGACTGGCCGCCTATGCCGCCTCCACCGCACGCGCCTTCGGAGGCGCGACCGTGAGCCGCGCGGTGGTGGTCCTCCTCGTCCTCGTCATGGTCGCGGGCACGTTCTGGTCGACCGCCACCATCGCCCAGTGGTGGGGACGCGGGCAGGCGCGCTCGCTCGCCGCCGACCTCACGACCCTTCCCGCCGTGGTGCTCGACACGACCGAGCGACTGTACCCGGGCAACGACGACATCGCGTTCCAGCAGCTCGGTGCGCAGGCGCCGGCCGACGGTGAGGGGCTCACGCCGCCGGCCTTCGCCTATCGCTACTTCGGGCTCCGGCTGCTCGCCCAGGGCGGTGGCAGGCTCTACCTCGTCCCTGATGCCTGGTCGCCGGACGCGTCCACGATCGTGGTGCCGTACGACGACGTCCGCGTGAGATTCCGGTTCGTGCCCGACGCCGATCCGCCGACCTCCTGACGGACGCGTCGCGCAGACCCATGCGACGGAATAGATGAGCATCCGCGCGCGGTTGTCCCTCAGCATGACGGAAGCGATCAAGATCGACGTGTGGAGTGACATCGCCTGCCCCTGGTGCTACATCGGCAAGCGCAACCTGGAGAACGGGCTGGCCGCGGCATCCGCCGACGAGGACGCGCCCGCTGTGGAGGTCACGTTCCACTCGTTCGAGCTGTCGCCGGACACCCCCGTCGACTTCGAGGGCGGAGAGGCGGACTACCTCGCCACCCACAAGGGCATCTCGTCGGCGCAGGCGCAGCAGATGCTCGAGCGCGTCACCGGCGTCGCCGCCGAGGCGGGTCTGGCGTACCGGTTCGATCTGCTCAAGCACACCAACACCGTCAAGGCGCACGAGCTGCTGCACTTCGCGAAGGAGCACGGTCGTCAGCCCGAGCTCGCCGAACGCCTCATGTCGGCCTACTTCACCGAGGGACGGCACCTGGGCCGCGAGGACGAGCTGGTCTCGCTGGCGGCAGATGCCGGACTCGACGCCGAGGCGGCCCGTGAGGCGCTCGTCAGCGGCCGGTACCTCAGCGCGGTGCGCGCCGACCAGGCGCAGGCCGCCGCATACGGCATCAACGGAGTGCCGTTCTTCGTGATCGACGGCAAGTACGGCGTCTCGGGCGCGCAGCCGGCCGAGGCGTTCGCGCAGATCGTGCGCCAGGTGTGGGCGGAGCACCACGAGCCCGCCGACGTCGACGCCTGACCCGCACCCGCCCAGGGCCCGTCGCGATCCGCGGCGGGCCCGTCCCGTGGCCGCGCCGCGCCACGCGGATCCACAGCCGAGACGGGCGTTCAGCCAAGGAACGGATTCCTGTACGAGAATGGAACGCGTGACCACCGCCCTCGCCCCGACCCGCGCGCTGCGCCTCGGGCCCATCGAACTCGACGCGCCCGTGGTGCTCGCGCCGATGGCGGGCATCACCAACACCGCGTTCCGCCGGCTCTGCCGCGAGTACGGCGCGGGGCTGTACGTCAGCGAGATGATCACGACGCGCGCACTCGTCGAGCGCAACGCGACGACGATGCGGCTCATCACCCACCACGAGTCCGAGACCCCGCGCTCCATCCAGCTCTACGGCGTCGATCCCGCGACGACGGAGGCGGCGGTGCGGCTCCTCGTAGAGGAGGACCGGGCCGATCACATCGACCTGAACTTCGGATGCCCCGTCCCCAAGGTCACGCGCAAGGGCGGCGGAGCGGCGCTGCCGTGGAAGCTCGGCCTGTTCCGTGAGATCGTGACGCGCGCGGCGCGTGCCGCCGGCGACATCCCCCTCACGGTGAAGATGCGCAAGGGCATCGATGCCGACCACCTGACGTACCTCGACGCCGGGCGGATCGCGGAGGACGCGGGCGTGGCCGCGGTCGCGCTCCACGCGCGCACGGCGTCGGAGTTCTACTCCGGCCAGGCCGACTGGTCGGCGATCGCCCGACTCAAGGAGGCCGTGACCAGCGTCCCGGTGCTCGGCAACGGCGACATCTGGTCGGCCGACGACGCGGCGCGGATGATGGCTGAGACCGGTTGCGACGGCGTCGTCGTCGGACGCGGATGCCTCGGCCGGCCGTGGCTGTTCGGAGACCTGGCGCGCGCCCTCGGCGGCCCGGGGGCGGCGCCCGCGCAGCCGGTCGACGCGACCCTCGGGTTCGTCGCCCGCGCGTTCCGGCGGCACGCCGAGCTCCTGGTCGAGTTCTTCGAGGACGAGGGCCGCGGCTGCCGAGACATCCGCAAGCACGTCGCCTGGTACTTCAAGGGCTACCCCGTCGGCGGCGAACTGCGCGCGAGCCTGGCGACGGCGTCCAGCCTCACCGAGATCGACGATCTGCTGGCGACCCTCGACGCCGACGCGCCGTACCCCGGCGCCGCCGCCGAGGGGCAGCGGGGCCGCGCGGGGACCCCCAAGCGTCCGGCGCTGCCCGACGGCTGGCTGAACTCGCGCGAGCTGAGCGCCGAGGCATCCACCGCCATCGCCGACGCGGAACTCGACCACAGTGGCGGCTGACGACTCCGCGGGCGCCGCCGACCGGCCCGCCGGCTACGACGACGCCGACGCCGCCCGCTTCCACGCCGAGCAGCACCGCTCCCAGCGCGACGACTTCGCCCGCGACCGCGCGCGCGTGCTCCACTCCGCCGCGCTGCGGCGCCTCGCGGCCAAGACCCAGGTGCTCAGTCCCGCGAGCCCCGCCGACTTCGCACGCAACCGTCTGACGCACTCGCTCGAGGTCGCCCAGGTCGGTCGCGAGCTCGCCACCGCGCTCGACCTCGCCGCGGACGTGGTCGACACCGCCTGTCTCAGTCACGACCTGGGGCATCCGCCGTTCGGCCACAACGGGGAGCGCGCGCTCAACGAGTGGGCCGAGGACTTCGGCGGCTTCGAGGGCAACGCGCAGACGCTGCGCATCCTCACCCGGCTCGAGCCGAAGGTCATCGACGCCGACGGGCGCAGCTTCGGCCTCAACCTCACGCGCGCGAGCCTGGACGCATCGTGCAAGTATCCCTGGACCGCCGACCACCCGCTTCCCGATCCCGGCGGACGGCTGAAGTTCGGCGTCTACCCCGAGGACGAGGACGTCTTCCGCTGGCTGCGTGCGGACGCGCCCGGACGTGTGCGGTGCATCGAGGCCGAGGTCATGGACCTGTCCGACGACATCGCCTACTCGGTGCACGACTTCGAGGACGCGATCGTCAACGGCTACCTGGATCCCGCGCGCCTGGCCGATCCCCGCGAGCACGAGTGGCTGCTGACCGCGATCCAGTCGTGGGTCGGCTTCGACTTCGCCCGCGACGAGCTCGAGGACGCCCTGTTCCGGCTCACGCGCATGCCCGAGTGGATCGACGCGTTCGACGGATCCCGCGCCGCGCTCGCGCGCTTGAAGAACCTGACCTCCGATCTGATCGGCCGCTTCGCCCGCGCCGCCACGACGGCCACCCGCGAGTCGTACGCGACCTCCGTCCTCACGCGCTACCGCGGTCACCTCGTGGTGCCGCGCGTCGTCGAGGCCGAGATGGCGGTCCTCAAGGGCATCATCGGGGCGGCCGTCGTCTCGATCGAGGGACGCAAGGATCTCTACAAGGAGCAGCGGCGGGTCCTCAAGCGCCTGGCGAGCGCGCTGTGGGAACGGCCGGAGGCGCTGGACCGCCTGCACGCGCAGGACTTCGCGTCGGCGCGGACGGATGCCGCGCGCCGGCGGGTCGTCGTGGATCAGGTCGCGAGCCTCACCGATCAGCTGGCGATCGCGTGGCACGGGTCCCTCGTCGGACAGCTGGATCCGGCCTCCGTCGGCGTCTGGGCTCCCGGCGCCCGCCCGATGGACGCACCGGCGGGCCCCGCGCCCGAGCGATCCGAGGTGCGCTGATGGCGGGGCGCATCCGGCAGGCCGACGTCGACGAGGTGAAGGCCCGCACGAACATCGCCGACATCATCGGCGAGCGCGTGGCCCTCAAGTCCGCCGGCGTGGGCTCGCTCAAAGGGCTGTGCCCCTTCCACGACGAGCGGAGCCCCAGCTTCAACGTGCGCCCGCAGGCCGGGTTCTACCACTGCTTCGGCTGCGGCGAGTCCGGGGACGTCTACTCGTTCCTGCGCGCGATGGACCACGTGACGTTCACCGAGGCCGTCGAGCGCCTCGCCGGGCGGATCGGCTACGCCCTGCACTACGAGGACGGCGGCGCAGCCCCCGAGCACACCGGGCGCGCGCGGCTGTACGCCGCCAACGCCGCCGCCGCCGAGTTCTTCCGCGCGCAGCTCATGACCGCCGAGGCCGACACGGCGCGGAGGTTCCTCGGCCAGCGCGGCTTCGACGCCGGGGCGGCTGCCCATTTCGGGGTGGGCTACGCCCCGAAGGGCTGGTCGGGGATGCACTCCGTCCTGCGCGCGCAGGGCTACACCGACGAGGAGCTGTCGTCCGCGGGGCTGGTGTCGCAGGGGCAGCGCGGGGTGTACGACCGCTTCCGCGGCCGCGTCGTGTGGCCGATCCGCGACGTCACCGGGCAGGTCATCGGCTTCGGCGCACGCAGGCTCTACGACGACGACCAGGGACCCAAGTACCTCAACACCCCCGAGACGACCATCTACAAGAAGGCCCAGGTGCTCTACGGCCTCGACCTCGCCAAACGCGAGATCTCGCGGGAGCACCGCGTCGTGGTCGTCGAGGGCTACACCGACGTCATGGCCTGTCACCTCGCCGGCATCACCACGGCTATCGCGACGTGCGGTACCGCTTTCGGCTCCGACCACATCTCGGTGCTGCGACGCGTGATGGGCGACGACTCCACGGCGGGCGAGGTGGTCTTCACCTTCGACCCCGATGCGGCCGGCCAGAAGGCGGCGCTGCGCGCCTTCGCCGACGCCAAGCGCTTCAACGCGCAGACCTACGTCGCGACCGGGCCCGAGGGGCTGGATCCGTGCGACCTGCGCCTCACCCGCGGCGACAGCGCGGTCCGCGGGCTTCTGGAGACGAAGGTCCCGATGGTGGAGTTCGTCCTGGACCAGCGCATCTCGGGCTACGACCTCGCGAGCGTGGAGGGGCGAGTCGGGGCGCTCCGCACCGCCGCCCCCGTGGTGGCCGAGCTTCGCGACCCGCTGCTGCAGCCGGAGTACGTGAGGGTGCTCGCACGCCGGCTCGGCATGGACACCGAGGACGTCCGGCGGGAGGTGGAGCGCGCCGGGCGCGGCGGGAGACGGGATGCCCCGGCCGCTGCGGAGCCGCCCGCACCCTCCTCCTCGGAGGACGGCGCCCTGCATGTCACGCTCGCCACGCTGCCGCGCACGCCGGAGGTGGGACTCGAGCGCGACGCCCTGATGGGCGTCCTGCAGTTCGGCCACCGCATGGAGCCCGCCCTCGTCGCACGGGCGCTGGAGCAACCGTTCCGCCACCCGGCGCTCGACGCCGTCCGCGCCGCGGTGGTCTCGGCCGCCGACATGCAGCGGCCCGGCTGGTCGGCTGCGGTCGTCGGCACCGTGCGGGAGCCCTACCGGTCGCTGGCGGCCGAGCTGCTTGCGGGCGACTTCCCGGCCCTGAACGACGAGGCGGCCGTCGCCTCGGCCGGTGACCTGGCGCGGCGGCTCGTGATGCGCGCCATCGATCGCGAGAAGGCCGAGCTGCTGGGCGCGATCCAGCGGGTGCCCGCCGATTCCGAACAGGGTCGCAGCATCCGCCTGCGCCTGCGCGAGCTCGACGCACGACGTCAGGCGATCGCCGACGAGTCCTCCTGACGGACTGCTCCGACTGGCGCGAGGGTCCGCTGCCGGGCAGGATGAGGAGATGGCTCGACGACGAACCGCGGATGCCGCGATCGACTGCTCCGACCTGTCGATCGCCCGCGCGGGTCGTGGCGGCCCGAGTCAGCGCGTCGTCGACGGCGTCACATTCCGCCTGGCGCATGGACGCAACCTCGCCGTGATAGGACCGACCGGATCCGGCAAGTCCTCGCTCGCCGCGGTCCTGGCCGGAGCCGACGAGCCCGGCCTCGCGGTCGTGGGCGGGGACGGCACGGTCGAGGGCGTCTCCGTGCGCCGGCCAGGGCGTGACCATCGCTTCCTCACCTACTACGCCGGATACCTGCCCCAGTCGGCGGGGGCGCGCCTTCCCGCCCGGCTCACCGTCGCCGAGGTCATCAGCGCACCCATCACCAGCCGCGACCGGCGGGTGAGCTCGCGCGCTCTCGCGGTGCGCGTCGCGTCACTGCTGGACGAGATGATGCTTCCGCTGGGCGCCTCGGCCAAGTACCCCTACGAGCTGAGCGCGGGCATGCGCCAGCGCGTCGCGCTGGCGCGCGCGCTCGTGCTCCAGCCGCGTGTCCTCATCGCCGACGAGCCCTACGCGAACATGGACGTCGAGGTGCGCAAAGCCGCGCGCGAGGCGATCCTCCGGCGGCAGCGCGACCTCGGCATGGCCGCGCTGGTGGTGACGAATCAGGCCGACGTCGTCGACGAGCTCGACGCCGACGTGCTGGTGCTGCGCGCCGGCCATGCCGTCGCATTCGGCCACGGAACACAGGACCTGCTGTGGACGCCGAGCGGCGAAGCGGATCGGAGACTCGTCGGGTCCTGAGGTCTCCCGTGGTCATGACCATGGGTGGAGCTTTGCTAATATGGACTGGTTGCCCGCGCGAGAGTGCGGAACATTCCTCCATAGCTCAATTGGCAGAGCAATCGGCTGTTAACCGATAGGTTCTTGGTTCGAGTCCAAGTGGGGGAGCGGATCGGCCCCGAGCTCCACCTCGGGGCCTTTCTTCGTCTTCAGACGCCCTGAGGACGCCGCGCGGCAGGTCGCGTCACGCGTCGAGGTCGTCGACGCCGGGGGTCCATGAGCTTCCCGGCCGGCCCCAGCCGCGCTTGCGGGCGATCTTCTGCACGGTCTTCCAGTCGCCGTCGTCGAGGCGGTCCACGTACAGCACGCCGTCGAGGTGGTCGAACTCGTGCTGCATGATGCGGGCGCGCCAGCCGTCGACCTGAATGCGCACGGGCTCGCCCTCGAGGTCGGTCCCGGTGACGAGCACCTCGTCGGAGCGCCGCAGCGGGAACCGCTCGCCCGGGAACGACAGGCACCCCTCGGATTCCTCGTCGGGGTCGGGCGCGCCGGGCTCGAGCGGCCGCATCCACAGTTCCGGGTTGACGATCACGCCGCGCCAGGGAGCGCCCTCGTCATCGGTGTACGAGTAGGTGTAGATCCGCAGTGGGACGCCGACCTGCGGGGCTGCCAGGCCCACGCCGGGGGCGGCATCCATCGTCTCGAACATGTCGGCGACGAGCGTGCGGACCTCGTCCGTGATCGCCTCGACACGGGATGCGGGGGAGTGCAGGACGGGATCGCCCATGATGCGAATCGGGAGAACAGCCACGCCTTGAGCCTATCGAGCGACGCCTGCGGCTAATGTCGATGTGTGCTGTGGACCGCGGTGGAGCTCGAGGACGTGGGGGACCAGCTGGTCGGCGCGTTCCAGAACCCTGGCCTGCTGTACGGCATCCCGCTCGCCCTGCTGGGCGCGGTCTTCATGTCGTTCGGGGCCCAGTATCAGCACCGCGGGGTGACCAAGGTCGAACGGATGAGCCGTTCGCAGCCGACTCAGGGCGGCCTCGATGCGAGCCACCTGCTCAAGCTGCTCTCGCGCCCTTCGTGGGTCATCGGCACGGTCATGCTCGCACTGGCCATCGTGTGTCAGCTCTCCGCCCTCGCCGTGGCGCCGCTCATCGTGGTGCAGCCGCTGGGTGCGATCGCGCTCGTCATCACGACCCTTCTGAACGCGCAGATCAGCGGGCACAAGCCCACGCGACGCTCGCTGATCGCGATCGCGGCGTGCGTGGGGGGCATCTTCGTCTTCGTGACCATCGCGGCGCTCTTCGCGACCGAGAAGCCGGTCTCCAGCGGACAGCTGATCACGATCCTGGTGCTGCTCGCCGTGGTGACGCTGGTCTTCGCGGGGTTGTGGGTGTGGCTGCGCAAGCGGATGGGCGCCCTCTTCTACATCACCGCCGCGGGGGTCATCTACGGCTTCGTCGCGACGCTCGCCAAGGTCGTCATCGAGCGCATCAAGGACAACGACTTCGACGGGCTCACCTTCCTGTGCCTCGCCGCCCTCATCGTCGGGGCGATCGTCGGCGCGTACTTCGTGCAGAGCGCCTACGCCTCCGGCCCGCCGGACCTTGTGGTCGCCGGCCTCACCGTCATCGACCCGATCGTCGCCATCCTCATCGGCCTGATCGTCCTGCAGGAGGTCGCGGGGGCGCCGCTGTGGGTGTACATCGCCTTCGCCGTGGTGGGCGCGGTCGCGGTATGGGGCGTGTTCCAGCTCGCGCGCCATCACCCGCAGGTGCTCAGCGAGAGCCAGGAGCTCCCGATCCAGCGGGGGAGCACCGGAACGGCACCGGACGACGCGCACCCCTCCACCGCGTCGATCAAGGTCACCGAGGCGGTGGCGAAGGTGTGGCCGGAGCCGCCCGTGAAGGACCCGGCCGACAAGCCCGACACCCGCTGACGCCGCGGATCGCTCCGGCGGGCGGGTAGGCTTCTTCGCGCACCCGATGTGCGGGGGGCGGTGGCCAAGCTGGTCAAGGCAGCGGGCTCATAACCCGACGATCGTGGGTTCAAGTCCCACCCGCCCTACCGATAAGGACCGCCGCGGCATCCTGTCCGCGGCGGTCCTCTGCGCTCCCGGTCTGCGTGCGCGCCGCCGCCGCGCCCGATCGAGCCGGATTCGTTCACCATCCTTACTTTCGGAGGGAGTGGCACTGACGGCGATCGCCGATTGACGGTAGCGTCATCGTCACAACCCATTCCTGGCCCCCCCTGGAGGAGAACAATGAAGTTCCTGCAGAGGCTCGGCAGATCGATCATGCTTCCGGTGGCAGTGCTGCCGGTCGCTGCGATCCTGTCCGGCATCTCGTACTGGATCAGCTCGGCAGCCGGTCCCAACGTCGTCTCGACATTCCTCGGCGCCGCCGGCGGCTCGCTGCTGGACAACATGGCGCTGCTGTTCGCCGTCGGCATCGCGCTGGGCATGGCGGAGAAGTCGGACGGCACCTCGGCGCTGGCGGGCCTGGTGTCGTGGCTCGTGGTCACGACGCTGCTCAAGCCCGAGACCGTCCTCCTCTTCACCGGCGTCGACAACGTCAATGAGGTCGACCCGGCGTTCCTGCGTGTGCAGAACGTCTTCGTCGGCATCATCTGCGGCCTCATCGGCGCCTACTGCTACAACAAGTTCAAGGACACGCGCCTGCCCGACGCGCTGTCGTTCTTCTCGGGCAAGCGCTCGGTGGCGATCGTCACGGCCGGCTTCTCGCTGGTCGTCGCCGTCGTCCTGTTCTTCGTCTGGCCGTTCGTGTACGGCGGCCTGGTCGGATTCGGCGAGTGGATCGTGACGCTCGGCGCGTTCGGCACGGGCATCTACGGGTTCCTCAACCGCCTGCTCATCCCGGTGGGGCTCCACCACGCCCTGAACTCGGTGTTCTGGTTCGATGTCGCGGGCATCAACGACCTCAACAACTTCCTCGCCGGCGAGGGCACGTACGGCGTGACCGGGCAGTACATGACGGGCTTCTTCCCGATCATGATGTTCGGCCTCCCCGGCGCCGCCCTCGCGATGTACCTCACGGCGAGGACCACCAGGAAGAAGCTCGCCTACGGCATCCTGTTCTCTGGCGCCATCGCCTCCTTCTTCGTGGGTGTGACCGAGCCCCTCGAGTTCGCCTTCATGTTCCTCGCGCCGGTGCTCTACCTCACGCATGCCGTGTTCACGGGCATCTCGATGGCGATCAGCCAGATCCTTCCGGTGCGCATGGGATTCGGCTTCTCCGGCGGCTTCATCGACCTCGTCCTCAACTGGATGAACCCGATGGCGCAGAACCCGTGGCTCATCCCCGTGATGGGCGTCTTCTGGTTCTTCATCTACTTCGTGGTGTTCTACTTCTTCATCAAGCGGTTCAACCTCAAGACGCCGGGACGCGAGGACGACGACATCCTCGGCGAGGGCACCGAGTACGACACCCACACGGCCGACGACAAGTACCTCGTCACGGGAGGACGGTTCATCGACGCCCTCGGCGGCAAGGACAACATCCTCGAGCTGGAGAACTGCGCCACCCGCCTGCGCATGGAGATCGACGACGTGAGCAAGGTCGACGACGCCGCGCTCAAGCGCGCCGGTGCGGCGGGAACCATGAAGCCCGGCGGCAAGTCCGTGCAGGTGGTCTACGGAACGAACGTGCAGTTCGTGAAGGACGCCATGGAGGCGATCCTCGCGGGCCGCGCATCGGCTCCCGCCGGCGCGACGGCCGAGCCGGCACCCGCGCCGGCCGCGGGTGGGACCGCCGTGCTGACCGATGCTCCCGCGACGACCACGATCCGGCTGCGCCAGCCGCTGGCGGGCCGCGTCGTGCCGCTCTCGGAGGTGCCCGATCCGACCTTCGCCGAGGGCGTCATGGGCCCGGGCGTCGCGATCGAGCCGACCGGCGACACGGTGGTCGCTCCCGCTGACGGCACCATCGGCGCCACGTTCGACAGCAGCCACGCCGTGGCCCTCGTGCTGGAGGACGGCACCGAGCTGCTCATCCACGTCGGCATCGACACGGTCGGCATGAAGGGCGACGGATTCGAGACCCTCGTCCAGAAGGGGCAGAAGGTGACGGCAGGCACTCCGCTGCTGCGCTTCGACCTGGCGAGGATCCGCGCCGCCGGCCACCCCGCGGTGACCCCGGTCATCGTCCTCAACAACGAGAACGCGGCCGTCTCGTTCGAGTGACGCCGGCAGGACCCCGATGACGGGTGGGACGGATGCCTCGGCGCGAGGCATCCGTCCCGCCCGTCACATCGCCTCGCCGATGTAGGAGTACTTGACGAAGACCTCGGGGGCCATGCCCGCCTCCTCGAGGACGCCCTGCACGGCGCTCAGCATGTAGCTGGAGTCCCACCCCATGTAGAGCGAGTGATGGTCGTCGAGTCGATCCCACTGACCGTTCCAGGACTGCGCGGTGTAGACCGGGCCGCCGCGGCGGGCGCTGTACGACACGACCGCCGCACGCGCATCAGCCCACAGCCGCTTGAAGACGCGGTTGAAGAGGTGCTTGACGTCGTAGACCTCCCAGTGCTCGCCGCAGTACTCGACGTACGACCACTCGCGGTGCCAGCCGGGGGGCCATCCCCGCCGGCGGACCGCGTCGAGGATCGGGGTGAGGCCGTCGTCGTCGATGGCGGGCCCACCGGGGCGCTTCCACACCTGCACGAAGCGCTCGGTCAGGTGCCGGGAGCGCTCGGCGATGGCGGCGGTGCCCCACGCCGGCACCTCGGCGAGCTCGGCGGTCGTCACGATCGCGCTCCGGGCGTAGAGGGCCTTCTTCTCGGGGAACGAGCGGTCGAAGGCTCGGAACGCGAGGTCCTCCTCGAGCACGGCCAGGTTGCCGATGGTCTGGGCGAGCGCGCGATGACTGTTCTGCTCGTCCTCGCTGTACGCGGCCCACTCCCGCACGCCGTCGCCCGACCAGGCATCGCCGGGGGCCAGGGGGAAGATGTGCTCGATGTCGACCTCGGCGGCGGGGTCGAGTCCGGCGATGCGCCCGAGCGCATATCGCGCGTGCGGCAGCTCGGAGTACTTGAGCGCCACGGCGATGCGCTCGTCGGACGGCGTGATGCGTGAGATCGCCGCGACGAGGGCCTCCCATCCCGCTTCTCGGGCGCGGCACAGGCGCGCGACGAGGCGCTGCGTGCCCGTCCCGACGACCGACCGGCGCATCAACAGCGCCTGGATCATCTCCAGGGTCTCGATGAACGCCTCGCGGGCGAGCGCACCGGTCTCGACGTCCCGGTATGCGCGCATGACGAGCGGGTACATCGCGGTGCCGAAGGTGTTGAGGTGACGGAGCTGCTGTGCGATCTCGGCATCCGGCGCCTCGTCCGGCCGCAGCAGCACCCGGTACACGCGTGACAGCGCGCGCCACTCCTCTGCCCGCGCGACGAGCTCGGGGAACGGGAGGCGGGGGAACTCGTGACGGAAGGCGTCGTAGACACCGCGTCCGCCGACCACGGTGACCTCGCGGCCGGTCCGCATCACGAGGTACTGCCGCCAGAAGTCGGCGATCGCGTCGCCCGTGTTCGCCTCGATCGGCCGCCAGAAGTCCGCCTCGACCTCGCGCTGCTCGGCGTGCGTGAGCCCCATCAGGACGTAGTTGTGGATCAGCTCGTGGTCGCGCAGCGGCTCGCCCGTCGAGTTGAGGCTCTCGAAGATCTGCTGGGCGTTCGCGCCCGCACCCAGCGTGATCGCGACGTGCTCGAGCTTCTGCAGCCCCCGCCAGATGTGCGGCGCCTCCTCCACGCTGATCTGGCTGCGGAAGAACGCGTAGTTGTCGTCGAAGCGGGAGTCGCGGTGCTCACCAGGCGGCAGCGGGAGGTCGAGCACGACGCGCTCGAACACGCCGGCCCACGCGCGGTGCGGTCGCAGCTTCGTGCGGGTGACGTCGTGGGAGTGGACCAGGACGCGCTGCAGCTCGTCGGCGAGGTCGGGCCGGGCCTCCCGCACCGTGTGGTGCAGGGCCGCGACGAGGAGCATCAGTGTGGTGGTGCGCTGCTGCCCGTCGATGAGCACGAGCTCCGCGCCCTCGCCCTCGCCGCTCGCGGAGGACAGGATCGAGCCGATGAAGTGCATGTGCCGGTCGTCGAGGTCCGCGACGGCGCGGATGTCGGCCAGCAGCTGCTCGCATCCGCCGATGTCCCACCGGTACTGCCGCTGGTAGACGGGGACGACGATGGTCCAGTCCGCGGCGGAGAGCCACCCGATCGTGTTGACAGCAGTCGCATCGACGTTCGTGGCAGTGACCATGGCTCCTTCAGTCTATTCGGGGCCCCCGGCGCGGAATCGGCGGGCCGCCGGGGCGCCGGTTATTCACGGCTCGGTCACGGGGGCGCCCGAGGGGTGCGAGGTAGGCTTGCCTAAGTTGAGCCTGTTAAAACGTGCTGGCTCACTGACCGAAAGGCATGATTCGTCATGGGTTACATCAAGTCCGCCGCTCTCGATGAGACCGGCTTCGTGGTGCTCGACTCCTACGGGGAGGAGATCGATCCCCAGGAGTGGCTCTCGATCGAGTACGTCGACTGGAAGTCTTCCGGCGACACCCGGTTCGCACCGCTCGCCTCCGCCAAGGGCGAGATCGAGTGCAACGGGTTCTGGAACCACACGCCGCCGCGCACCGACAAGGACGGCGTCTGGATCCCCGAGCAGACCGAGAAGGCGCCGACCCTGACGCGTCGCGCGCAGGAGCCGGGCTCCAACGTGGGGCGCTGCCGCATCATCGAACTGCAGCCGAACACGTACGCCGACGCGCTGTACAACCTGCACCAGGACGACAACAACCGCCTCAACCCCGACGGCACCGGCTGGGTGGTCCGCGGCTTCTTCAACCTGACGGACGACAAGAACAGCTACTTCGTCCTGCGCGAGAACCGCACCGACCCGAGCATCGAGTACCGCGTGGCGCTCCCTGCCGGCGCGCAGCTCATCGTCGACACGCAGCGACTGTGGCACGCGGTGCACCACGACGGCGACGCGCCGCGCTACTGCCTCATCACGTCGTGGGAGTCCGGCCCCGAGCTCGACGCCTACATCGAGAAGTACCACGGCAAGCCCACGACGGACCAGTTCGAGGTCCCCCAGGACGTCCTGGACGCCGGGCAGGCAGAGCAGGCGCGCCGCGACGCCGCCCGCGCGGCCTACTACGCGGCCAAGGGCAAGGCCGCGGTCCAGGCCATGAGCGAGGCCTGACCCGCATCTCATCAGGGGGCGGTGGAATCACACACTTGTGATTCCACCGCCCCCTCGGCGATAATGGCGACAGCACAACCGAACAGCACGCTGTGACACCGTCTCAGGTCGTAGGGGAAGACGCACCTGACGAACGGAGAGATCATGGCGACACACAAGGCGCGTGGGGTGATCTTCATCCACTCCGCGCCACGAGCGTTGTGCCCGCACCTCGAGTGGGCGGTCGGTCGGGCCCTCGGCCGCGCCGTCAGCTTCGACTGGGCGGAACAGCCGGTGCTGGCAGGAAGCCGCCGCGCCGAGTTCTACTGGGAGGGCGCGGCAGGCACCGGCTCGGCCCTCGCGACGGCGATCCGCGGCTGGGAGCACCTGAGGTTCGAGGTGACCGAGGACCCGACCCCGCGCAGCGACGGCGGCCGCTGGCTGCACACCCCGGGACTCGGCATCCACTACGCCCAGACCGATTCCGCGGGCAACGTCGTGATCGGCGAGGACCGCATCCGGTATGCGATGGAGATCGCCGGCGGCGACGCCTCGGAGCTGCACCGGGAGCTGCAGGTCGCCCTGGGTGCGGCGTGGGACGAAGAGCTCGAGCCGTTCCGGCACGCGAGCGACGAGGCGCCGGTCGTCTGGCTCCACAAGGTCGGCTGATCTCCGGCCGGGCGCGGCCCGGCCGCCGCCACGTCGGCGTGACACAACTTCACAGACCCGGGCGGTGCGAGGCGCCACTACCGAGGCTCGGAGGCCGATGATCCCGGGCAGCGGGACCGCGAACCACCGCCTGTCACCACAGACGCCCCGATCTCCCTCTCGCCGAGGGGATCGGGGCGTCTTGGACGTGCGTGCGACTCAGACCGATGCGAAGGCCGCTACCGCGTTGTGCCCGCCGAAGCCGAAGGAGTTGCTGATCGCGAACTGCGGCCCGTCGCCGAGCGGGGTCGGCGACCCGGAGATGCGGAAGGGCACCGCCGGATCCTGCGTCGTCAGGTTGATGGTCGGGGGCGCCACGCGGTCGCGCAGCGCCAGCACAGTGAAGATCGCCTCGAGCGCTCCGGTGCCGCCGAGCAGGTGACCGGTCGAGGCCTTCGTCGCCGACACCGGGATCTCGTCGATGCGCGGGCCGAAGACGGCCCGGAGCGCCTGGTACTCGTTCGGGTCGCCGACCGGGGTCGAGGTGGCGTGCGCGTTGATGTGCGTGACGTCGTCGGCCGAGGCATCCGCCATCTCCAGCGCGAGGTTCACCGCCCGGGCCGCTCCGAGTCCCTCGGGGTCGTTCGCCGTGATGTGGTACGAGTCCGCCGTCACGCCGCCGCCGGCGACGACGGCGTAGATCTTGGCGCCGCGCGCGCGGGCGTGCTCCTCCGTCTCGAGGATGAGAGCTCCGGCGCCCTCGCCCATGACGAAGCCGTCGCGGTCGATGCTGCACGGCCGCGAGGCGGTCGCCGGGTCGTCGTTGCGCCGGGACAGCGCCTGCATCGACGAGAACGCGGCGATCGTGACGGGGTGGATGACCGACTCGGTGCCTCCCGCGATCACGACGTCGGCGAGCCCCGAGCGGATGTGCTCGATGGCGTTGACGATCGACTCGGTGCTCGACGCGCAGGCGCTCGCGACGGTGCGCGCGTAGGCCCGGGCGTTGAAGTGCAGCGACAGGTTGCCCGCCGCGGCGTTGGGCATGAGCATGGGCACCGTCATCGGCAGGACCCGACGCGGGCCCTTCTCGCGCAGCGTGTCCCAGCCGTCGAGGAGGGTGTGCAGACCGCCGATACCGGTCGCGAAGTCCACGCCCAGGCGCTCCGGCTCCACCTCGGGGGTTCCGGCGTCCGCCCAGGCCTCCATGGCCGCGACGAGCGCGAACTGAGACGACGGGTCGAGACGCTTGGCGACGGGGCGCTCGAGCACGGTGTCGGGACGCACCTTCGCCTCCGCGGCGAAGGTCACCGGCAGCTGGTACTGCTCGACCCACTCGTGCTCGAGGGACCGCGTGCCGGACACGCCGTCCAGAAGGGCCGACCAGCTCTCGGGTGCCGTGCCGCCCAGGGGCGATGACGCGCCGATGCCGGTGACGACGATGCGGGAGTTGCTCATGACGGTGAAAGTCCTCGTGGGTGTGCCGGTGGGGGCCGCAGCCCCCACCGGAAGGGGTTACGCCTGGTTGGACGTGATGTAGCTGACGGCGTCGCCGACGGTCTTCAGGTTCTTGACCTCGTCGTCGGGGATGGTGACGCCGAACTTCTCCTCGGCGTTGACGACGATCGTCATCATCGAGATCGAGTCGATGTCGAGGTCGTCGGTGAACGACTTCTCGAGAGCGACCTCGTCGGACGAGATGCCCGTCTCGTCGGTGATGAGCTCGGCGAGTCCGGCGAGGACCTCGTCGCTGGTGAATGCCATGGGATTCTCCTGTTTCTTGGGGGTACGCGGACCCGGGGGCGGGCCGGGTCTCAGTCTATGGTCGGGGCTCGCGGCCTCAGGGAAGCACGACCACCTGTGCGCCGAAGACCAGCCCGGCGCCGAAGCCGATCTGCAGCGCCAGGCCGCCGGAGAGCTCGGGGTGCTCCTCGAGCAGCCGGTGCGTCGCGAGCGGGATCGAGGCCGCCGAGGTGTTGCCGGTCGTCTCGATGTCGCGGCCGATCAGCACCGTGTCGGGGAGGCCGAGCTGCTTGGCGAACTCGTCGATGATGCGCATGTTCGCCTGGTGGGGGACGAAGGCGGCGAGATCCGCTGCCTCCACACCGGCGGCCTCCAGGGCCTGGCGGGCGACCTTGACCATCTCCCACACGGCCCAGCGGAAGACGGTCGGCCCTTCCTGGCGCAGCGTGGGCCAGGGCGCCGCGCCCTCGCGGAACTCGATGAGGGTGTGGTTCATCCCGACCGCGTCGGCCTTCGAGCCGTCAGAGCCCCACACCGTGGGTCCGATGCCGGCGCTGTCGCTGGGGCCGATGACGGCCGCGCCCGCTCCGTCGCCGAGCAGGAACGAGATGCTGCGGTCGGTCGGGTCGACGATGTCGCTGAGCTTCTCGGTGCCGATGACGAGCGCGTAGTGCGCGGCGCCGGCGCGGATGAGGGCGTCCGCCTGCGCGACGCCGTACGCGAAGCCCGCGCACGCGGCGTTGAGGTCGTACGCGGCGGCGGGGTTCGCACCGACGCGGTCGGCGACGATGGCCGACACCGACGGCGTCTGCTTGGGGTTCGAGATCGTCGCGACGATGACGGCGTCGATCTGCGACGCCTCGACGCCCGAGCGCTCGATCGCCTCGCGCGCGGCATCCGTCGCCAGATCGATCGCATCGGTGCCGGCCGACGCGCGCATGCGGGTCACGATCCCGGTGCGCTTACGGATCCACTCGTCGCTGGAGTCGATGGGGCCGACGAGGTCGTCGTTCGGCACGGCGTTCTCGCCGCGTGCGGCGCCGTACGCGTAGATGCGCGTGTGCGCGGCGCCGGTGGGCTGGATGAGGCTGGCGGTCATTCGGGTACTCCGGTCAGGCATCGGCGGCCGGCAGTGCGCCGGCGGCCTCCAGGTCGGCGGGTGTCTTGACGGCGACGGCCGGGACCCCGCGCAGCGCGCGCTTGGCGAGCCCGACGAGCGTGCCCGCCGGCGACAGTTCGACGATGCCCGACACGCCGCTGTCGGCGAAAGAGGCCATGCACAGGTCCCAGCGCACCGGCGAGGCGACCTGCTCGACCAGAAGGTCGACGAAGGCGCGTCCGGAGGCGACAGCGGAACCATCGCGGTTGGTCCACAGCGTCACGCCCGGGTCCGACACCTCATGGTCGGCCGCCGCTGCCCGCAGCGTCTCGACCGCCGGGGACATGTACTGCGTGTGGAACGCGCCGGCGACCTGCAGCGGGATCACGCGCGTGCCCGCGACGGGCTCGGCGGCGAGGGCCTGGAGGGCGGGAAGCGCGCCTGCCACGACGAGCTGGCCGCCGCCGTTGTAGTTCGCGGGGGCGAGCCCCAGCTCGTCCAGGCGGGCGAGGACGGATGCCTCGTCTCCGCCGATCACGGCGCTCATCCCGGTCTCGGCCGCCGCTGCCGCCTCCGCCATGGCTCTGCCGCGGATGCCGACGAGCGTCAGCGCCGCCTCTTCGCTCAGGACGCCTGCGGCCGCCGCGGCGGCGAACTCGCCGACGGAGTGACCGGCGACGCCCCCGATGGCGGCTCGGTCGGGGAGGGCGTTCCACGACAGCAGGCTCGCCGCCACGATGAGCGGCTGGGCGACCTGGGTGTCGCGGATGCGGTCGGCATCCCACTGGGTCCCGGCGGCGACGAGGTCGACCCCCGACCACTCCGAGTAGCGGGCGAGCCGCTCCGCGGCGCCGTCCTCGTCGAGCCACGGAGCCAGGAAGCCGGGGGTCTGGGAGCCCTGCCCGGGGAAGACGGCGATTATCACCGTTCCATCCTGTCAAGGATCATCCGGCGGGTTCTGGCGATACGGTCAAAGAATGCCGGCATGCTTTGTGCGTGGTGCACACCGGGCGCCGTCGCGATCAGGCTGGTGCCCGTCGCTGGGAGGGCGCACGCCGGCGCGCGGCATCCGTCCCGATGGAGCCCAGGATCAGCGCCGTCTGGAGGATGAGCGCCTCCCGCGGGCCCGTCGCATCCCAGCCGATGACCTCCGATACGCGCTTGAGGCGGTAGCGGACGGTGTTCGGATGCACGAAGAGCTCGCGCGCGGTCGCCTCGAGCGACCGGCCGTTGTCGAGGTACGCCCACAGCGTCGACACCAGGTCGGCGCTGTGTGCCTGCAGTGGTCGGTAGATGCGCTCCACCAGCGTGACCTTGGCCAGCGGGTCTCCGGCGAGGGCGCGCTCGGGAAGCAGGTCGTCGGCCTCCACCGGACGCGGCGCGTGGCGCCACGCCCGTGCGACGGCGAAGCCCGCCAGCGCCGCGCGGGCGCTCTGACTCGCGTCCACGAGCGCCGGGACGGTGGGACCGAGCACGAGATACCCGGTGCCGAAGCCCGGCTCCAGCCGGCGCGCGATCTCCGCGAAGGGGAGATCGGTCGCGGCGTCGTCCGCGCGCGAGCCGGGGTCCGCGCGGCCGACCACGAGCACGAGGCGGGAGCCCTGCACGCCGATCAGCACGTCGACGCCCAGCTTGCGGGCGGTCCGGCGCAGCTGGTCGACGTCGAACTGCGGCGGAGTCGTGCCTACGAGCACCGCGACCTCGCCGTGGCCGTGCCACCCGAGGGCGGCGATGCGGCTGGGCAGCTCCTCGTCGGCCTCGCCCGTGAGGATCGAGTCCACGACGAGGGCCTCGAGGCGGGCGTCCCACAGTCCGCGGGCCTCGGCTGCCCGCGCGTAGACGTCCGCCGCCGCGAACGCGACCTCACGCGAGTACAGCAGGATCGCCTCGCGAAGGTGCTCGCCCTTGCCCGCGACGCGCTCCTCGGTCACCTCCACGGTGACCCGGATGAGCTGGAGGGTCTGCTGCAGGCTGACGCTGCGCAGCAGCTCGCGGGGGGCGACGGCGAAGATGTCCGCCGCGATCCACGGGGTGGAGGCGGGATCCTCGTACCAGGAGATGAACGAGGTGATGCCCGCCTGTGCCACCAGCCCGACGGCGGAGCGTCGGGCCGGCGGCATCTCGGCATACCAGGGCAGCGTCTCTTCGAGGCGCTTGATCGTGACGGTGGCGAGATCGCCCGAGATGCGTCGCAGCCAGGCGAGCGTCTCGGGCTTGTCCATCACCTCGGCGGACTTGCCCATTCGCGGATCAGCTCTCGCCGCCCGCGTTTCCGCTCGTTCCGGCCGTGACGTCGTGCAGGCGGTACTTCTGGATGGCCTGCGCGGCGAGGCTGCGGTCCACGGCGCCTTCGGCGGCGAGGGCCTGGAGCGTGCGGACCGCGACCGAGGGGCCGTCGATCTTGAAGAACCGGCGAGCCGCTGCGCGGGTGTCGGAGAAGCCGAATCCGTCGGCACCCAGCGTGGCGAAGTTGTGCTGCACCCAGGGGCGGATCTGGTCCTGCACCGCGTGCATGAAGTCGCTGACCGCGACGACCGGCCCGGGCGCTCCCGCGAGCTTCTCGGTGATGTACGCCGTACGGGGCTCCTCGTCCGGGTGCAGGAAGTTGTGCTCGTCCGCCGCGAGACCGTCGCGGCGCAGCTCGCTCCACGACGTCACCGACCACACGTCGGCCTGCACGCCCCAGTCGTCGCGCAGCAGCTGCTGCGCCTCGAGCGCCCACGGCACGCCCACGCCCGAGGCGAGGATCTGCGCGCGGGGCCCTTCGCCCTCGAGCGACGAGATGCGGTGGATGCCGCGCACGATGCCGTCGACGTCCACGCCCTCGGGCTCGGCCGGCTGCACGAGCGGCTCGTTGTACACCGTGAGGTAGTACATGACGTTCGGGTCGGGGTGGTTGCCGCCGTACATCCGCTCGAGCCCCGAGCGGACGATGTGCGCGATCTCGTAGCCGTAGGCCGGGTCGTACGAGACGGTCGCCGGGTTCGTCGATGCCAGCAGCGGCGAGTGGCCGTCGGCGTGCTGCAGGCCTTCGCCGGTGAGCGTGGTGCGGCCGGCGGTGGCGCCGATGATGAAGCCGCGCGCCATCTGGTCGCCCGCCGCCCACTGGGCGTCGCCGGTGCGCTGGAAGCCGAACATCGAGTAGAAGACGTACACCGGGATCAGCGGCTCGCCGTGCGTCGAGTACGACGTGCCGGTCGCGGTGAAGGCCGCGACGGCACCGGCCTCGTTGATCCCGACGTGCATGATCTGGCCCTGCGGGCTCTCTTTGTACGCCAGGAGCAGCTCGCGGTCGACCGACGTGTAGTTCTGACCGTGCGGGTTGTAGATCTTCGCGGTCGGGAAGTACGCGTCCATGCCGAACGTGCGGGCCTCGTCCGGGATGATCGGCACGATCCGGTGGCCGAAGTCCTTCGCGCGCAGCAGATCCTTCAGCAGGCGGACGAACGCCATGGTCGTGGCGATCTCCTGCGTGCCGGAGCCCTTCTTGGGCAGCGCGTAGGCCTCGTCGCCCGGAAGCTGGAGGCCGACGTGGTGCGAGCGGCGCTCGGGGAGGAACCCGCCCAGGGCCTTGCGGCGCTCCAGCATGTACTGGATGGTCTCGTCCTGTGCGCCGGGGTTGAAGTACGGCGGCAGGTAGGGGTTCTCGTCCAGCTGCGCGTCCGAGATCGGGATGCGCATCGAGTCGCGGAAGTACTTGAGGTCCTGAAGGGTCATCTTCTTCATCTGGTGGGTCGCGTTGCGGCCCTCGAAGTGGTGACCCAGGCCGTAGCCCTTGATGGTCTTGGCCAGGATCACGGTGGGCTGGCCCTTGTGCTCGGTCGCGGCCTTGTAGGCGGCGTAGACCTTGCGGTAGTCCAGGCCGCCGCGACGCAGCTTGCCCCAGATGTCGTCGTCCGACCAGTCCTTCACCAGAGCGGCGGTGCGCTCGTCGCGCCCGAAGAAGTGCTCGCGGATGAAGGCGCCGTCCTCGGCGCGGTACGTCTGGAAGTCGCCGTCGGGCGTGGTGTTCATGAGGTGCACCAGCGCGCCGTCGACGTCCTTCGAGAGCAGCTCGTCCCAGCCCGACCCCCACACGACCTTGATGACGTTCCAGCCGGCGCCGCGGAAGAAGCTCTCCAGCTCCTGGATGATCTTGCCGTTTCCGCGGACCGGGCCGTCCAGGCGCTGCAGGTTGCAGTTGACGACGAACGTCAGGTTGTCCAGGCCCTCGTTCGCGGCGACCTGGAGCTGGCCGCGGCTCTCGACCTCGTCCATCTCGCCGTCGCCGAGGAAGGCCCATACGCGTGAGTTCGAGAGGTCCTTGATGCCCCGGTTCGTCAGGTACTTGTTCGTCATCGCCTGGTAGATGGCGTTGATCGGGCCGAGACCCATCGAGACGGTCGGGAACTGCCAGTACTCCGGCATGAGGCGCGGGTGCGGATAGGACGGGATGCCGTCGGGGAACTTCGACTTCTCCTGGCGGAAGCCGTCGAGCTGCGCTTCGTCGAGGCGCCCCTCGAGGAACGACCGCGCATAGATGCCGGGGGAGGCGTGACCCTGGATGAAGACCTGGTCGCCGCCGGAGGGGTCGTCGAGGCCGCGGAAGAAGTGGTTGAAGCCGACCTCGTAGAGGGACGCGGAGGAGGCATAGGTCGAGATGTGACCGCCCACGCCGATGCCGGGGCGCTGCGCGCGGTGCACCGTGATCGCGGCGTTCCAGCGGATCCACCGGCGGTAGCGGCGCTCGAGCTCCTCGTCACCGGGGAACTCGGGCTCGTTGTCGGGGGCGATCGTGTTGATGTAGTCCGTCGTGGGAACCTGCGGCACGTTCAGCTGCAGCTCGTGGGAGGTCTGCAGCAGGCTCAGCATGATCTCGCGGCCACGGCCGTGGCCCTTCGCCTGCACGAGCTGCTGGAGGGACTCCTGCCACTCGGAGGTCTCATCGGGATCGCTGTCGAGGGGTTCCTGCGAGTACGGATCCTGATCGTTGACAGTCACAGAAGACCTTTCGTCGTCTGGCAGATCGTGCCAGGGAATCTCTACCGGAGCGGCGCAGGCTTTGTCTGCCGTGCACAACGCACCAGCTGCCAGCCTAGCGAGTTCACGACGATCCGGACGCACCTCGTAGACTGACCGCGCGGGCCTTTAGCTCAGCTGGTAGAGCGCCACGTTTACACCGTGGATGTCGTCGGTTCGACCCCGGCAGGGCCCACTTCGCCGTCACGTTCAGCGGCGCGGATCGCCGTCGCTGTCGTCGCGCGTGTGCGAGACCACATGCGGCAGGGCGAACTCCTCGTAGCCCGGCTGACCGACCTTCGAGTGCCGGTGCGAGTAGGCGAAGTAGATGACGAAGCCGATCGCGAGCCACACCAGGAATCGCAGCCACGTCTCGACGGTGAGGTTGAGCATCAGGTAGACGCAGACCGCCGCCGACAGTCCTGGCAGCCAGGGGCTGAAGGGCACGCGGAAGGTGCGCGTGAGATCGGGCCGCTTGCGGCGCAGCACGATGACCCCGACCGACACGAGCACGAAGGCCGACAGCGTACCGATGTTGACCATCTCCTCGAGGAGGCCGATCGGCGTGAGACCCGCCACGACCGCGACGATGACGGTCACGATGATCGAGATGAGCCACGGCGTGCGGTACCTCGGGTGCACCTTGGCCAGGCCCGCGGGAAGCAGCGCGTCGCGCGACATCGCGAAGATGATGCGGGTCGCGCCGATCAGCAGCGTCAGCACCACCGTCGTGAGGCCGGCGACCGCGCCGGCGGAGATCAGCGTCGCCATCCACGCCTGCCCGTGGTAGGCGAAGGCGTTCGCCAGCGCCGCGGCGGGGTCGAGCTCCTCGTACGAGACCATTCCCGTGACCACCAGGGCGACCGCGCAGTAGAGGACCGTGCAGATCGCCAGCGAGGCGATGATGCCGATCGGCATGTCCCGCTGCGGATTCCTGGTCTCCTCGGCCGTGGTGGCCACGACGTCGAACCCGATGTATGCGAAGAACACCAGCGCCGCACCGGCGAAGATGCCGCCGACGCCGAATGCCATCGGCTCGATGCCCGACAGGAACTGCAGCAGCGGCTGGCCGAGGCCGGTCGCGGTCTCGCGGGGCGCGGCCTCCGGCACGAAGGGCGACCAGTTGGCGGGGTTCACGAACAGGATGCCGGCGATGATGACGAACAGCACGATGAAGATCTTCACCGCCACCAGGACGAGGTTGACCCGGAGGGACTCCTTGATGCCGAAGGTCATCAGCCCGCCCAGCACCAGCACCAGCAGGATCGCCATGAGGTCGACCGTGCCGCCGTAGCCGATCTCCGCGGGGATCGGCGCACCGAGCTGCTCCATGAGGGTTCCGAGGTACGCGCTCCAGCCCTGTGCGACCACGCTGGCGCCGAGGAACATCTCGAGGATGAGATCCCACCCGATGATCCACGCGAAGAGCTCGCCCAGCGACGAGTACGAGAAGGTGTAGGCCGATCCGGACACCGGCACGGTGGAGGCGAACTCGGCGTAGCACAGCGCCGCGAGCGCGCAGGCGATCGCCGCGACGACGAAGCTGATCACGATCGCGGGGCCGGCGACCTCGTGCGCCGCCCGGCCGGTGAGGGTGAAGATGCCGGCGCCGATGACGACGCCGATGCCGAAGACGGTGAGGTCCAGCGCCGACAGCGACTTCTTGAGCCGGTACTCCGGTTCGTCGGTGTCGGCGATGGATCGCTCGACGGACTTGGTGCGGAGAACGCCCATTGTTCGCGCCTTTCGTCATCGGGAGCCGATCGTCGAATGCTAGTCCCCGCCGCTCCTGGCGTCGACGGCTCGCGGGGTAGGTTGGTGACGTGAAAGCCACCGCCGCAGACCAGCGCCGCCTCGTCGAGGTGGCCCAGCTCGACGCCCGCATCCGCCAGGCGGACCACGCCCGCCGGAACCCGCCGCAGGCCGCGAGGGTGCAGGAGCTCCTCGGCCGCCGGCAGGAGCTCTCGGCGGAGCTGTCGAACCGCCTGGGCGCGCGCGACGATCTGCGCACCGAGCTGTCGCGCATCGAGTCCGACGTCGCGGTCGTGGACGCCCGGGCGGCGCGCGACGCGCAGCGGCTCGCCTCCTCGAGCAACGCCAAGGAGGCCCAGGGGCTCGAGAGCGAGCTGGCCGCGCTGGCGCGTCGCAAGAGCGACCTCGAGGACGCCGAGCTGTCCGTCATGGAGCGGCTGGAGCTCGCCGATGCGGCCGTCGCCGAGCAGGAGGGCCTCATCGCGGCGACGAACGCCGAGGGCGCCGAGCTCAGCGCCGAAGGCAAGCGTGCCGTGGCCGAGGCCGGAGCCGCCTTCGATGCCGCCACCCGCGACCGTGCGGCGATCGCGGGCGGGCTCCCCGGCGAGCTGATGGCGCTGTACGAGCGCGTGGCCGCCCGCAGCGCCGGCGCGGCCCTGCTCCGGCGCCGCACGTGCGAGGGGTGCCGCATGGTGCTCGCCGGCACCGACCTGCAGGTGCTGCGCCAGGCGCCCGAGGACGAGGTGGTGACGTGCCCGGAATGCGGCTGCATCCTGGTGCGCGACGACGAGTCCGGTCTGTGACCCGACGCCCGCTGTGCCGCGATGGCCGGCGTTGAAGCGGCCGCGTGGATCGTCCTCGGACGCACCGACGGCGGCGCGATCGGCGTCCCGCTCGGCTCGACGGGTGAGGAGCTCGGCCGTCACCGGATCCCCGACGCCGATCTGAGCTCGTGGGTCGCGGCGCAGGAGTCCTCCCTCGCGCCGCGCTGGGTCTGGAACGACGCGCCCCAGTGGTACCCGCGACTGCTCTCCGACGGCGTGCGCGTCGCGCGGTGTCACGACCTGCGACTGTGCCACGCCATCCTGCGCGACTCGGTGCTGGTGGACGGCTCCGCCGCCGTCCGGGGTGCTCACGAGTGGGATGCGGCCCCATACGACGACGACGCCGCGCCGCCGGCGCTGTTCGAGCTCGACGGCACCGCGCGCCCCTCCGGACCGCCGTCCGACGTGGACAGCGCGCTGTCGGAGTTCGCGCGACAGCGCGACGCGATGGCCGGCGGCCGCGAGCCGGGCCGCCTGCGCCTGCTCACGGCGGCGGAATCCGCGGGCGCGCTCATCGCCTGCGAGCTGCGGGCCGCCGGACTGCCGTGGGACGCCGCGGCGCACGACCGGATCCTGGTGAGGATGCTGGGGGAGCGGCCCGCGGGCGGAGGCCCGCCCGCGAAGCTCGCGGAAGCGGCCGCCCGCGTCCGCGCAGCCCTCGGCGATCCGACCGCGAGTCTCGACTCGCAGCCGAAGCTGCTGCGGTCGCTGCACCGCGCCGGAGTGCTCGTCCAGTCCACGAGCCGGTGGGAGCTCGCCGAGCAGCGGCATCCCGCGATCGAGCCGCTGCTGGAGTACAAGAAGCTCTCGCGCCTGCTCTCGGCGAATGGGTGGACATGGCTGGCGGACTGGGTCGAGGACGGACGTTTCCGGCCGGTGTACGTCCCCGGCGGCGTGGTGACCGGTCGCTGGGCGTCGTCGGGCGGCGGCGCGCTCCAGCTTCCGCGGCAGCTGCGAGAGGCGGTGCGGGCCGATCCCGGCTGGCGCCTCGTCGTCGCCGATGTGGCGCAGCTCGAGCCGCGGGTCCTCGCCGCGATGTCACGCGACACGGCGCTGGCCGCGGCGGCGCGGGGGCGCGACCTCTATGCCGGCATCGTCGACAGCGGGGCGGTGGCGACGCGGCAGGAGGCGAAGATCGCGCTGCTGGGCGCGATGTACGGCGCCACGACCGGCGAGTCGGGGCGCCTCGTCCCACGGCTGCGGCGGGCCTACCCCCGCGCGATGGGACTGGTCGACGACGCGGCGCGCACCGGCGAGGACGGCGGGGTCGTCTCGACGTGGCTGGGCCGCACGTCCCCGCCGCCGTCGCCGTCGTGGGCGGCCGCGCAGTCGCGGGCGACCGAGGCCGAGGCATCCGGTATCGACGAGACGCGGGCGCGGCGATGGGCGCGCGATCGCGGCCGGTTCACCCGCAACTTCGTCGTCCAGGGCACCGCCGCCGAGTGGGCGCTGGCGTGGCTGGCCGACCTCCGCACGCGTCTGGCCGCGATCGCGCCGGTGGCGGTCGCCGACGCGGCGCCGCGCTCGGGTCCGGCGTTCGCGAGACAGCCGCACCTGGCTCTCTTCCTCCACGACGAGGTGATCGTCCACACGCCCGACGAGCACGCCGAGGAGGTCGCTCAGGCGGTGACGGATGCCGCGGCCGCCGCCGGCCGCCTGCTGTTCGGAGACTTCCCGCTCGACTTCCCGCTCGATGTGCGCGTGGGCGACACCGCGCTGAAGGACTGAGGCCGAGGCGGGCCACGGACCGCGGCGGTAGACTGCCAGACGCGAATGGGTCGGCTGGACGGTCGCGTCGCGGGCGGATCTCCGTTCCGCGCCGAGGAACGTCCGGGCTCCACAGGGCAGGGCGGTGGGTAACACCCACCCGGAGCGATCCGCGAGACAGTGCCACAGAGAGCAGACCGCCCGGCTACGGCCGGGTAAGGGTGAAAGGGCGGTGTAAGAGACCACCGGGGTCGTGGTGACACGGCCCGCACGGCAAACCTCGCCCGGAGCAAGGCCAGACAGGGGATGACGACGCGGCCCGCCGAGTCCCCGGGTAGGCCGCTGGAGCGGCACGGCAACGTGTCGCCGAGAGAGATGACCGTCCACGGGGCTTCGGCCCCCGGACAGAACCCGGCGTACAGGCCGGCCCATTCGCCTCCGAAGAGCTCGTCCGTGGGATCCGCTCGACCGGACGACCCGACCGCACCGGGCGCGGGTGCGGCGAATCGGGTCAGCCGCGCGCGAGCGCGGCCGCTCCGATGATCCCGGCGTTGTTGCGGTGCACGGCGGGCACGATCGGGGTCTTCAGCTGCAGGAGGTGCAGGAACTTGGCGGCGTGCTTGCTCACGCCGCCGCCCACGACGAACAGGTCGGGGCTGAAGAGGAACTCGATGTAGCTGTAGTACCACTGCAGCCGCTCGGCCCACTGCTCCCACGACAGCTCGTCGCGCTCCATCGCGGAGTACGCGGCGTACGCCTCGGCGTCCTTGCCGTGCTCCGCCCGCTGGACGTGGCCGAGCTCGGAGTTCGGGATGAGCACGCCGTCGTACAGCAGTGCCGAGCCGATCCCCGTGCCGAGCGTGGTGAGGATCGTCAGACCCGGCTGATCCTTGGCCGCACCGTAGCGCACCTCGGCGATCCCGGCGACATCCGCGTCGTTGGCGAAGTGGATGTCGCGACCGAGTCCGTCCTCGAAGAACTTCTCGGCCTCGAAGTCGATCCACCGCTCGGAGACGTTGGCCGCCGACAGGGTGCGCCCGTGCTTGACGATGGCGGGGAATGCCACGCCGAGTGCGACCGAGGGGTCGTCGGCGACGCCGAGCGTGGAGAGCACCTCGGTCACCGCGGCCAGGACATCCGGCGGATGCGCTCCCTCCGGGGTCGCGACCTTCACGCGGTCGCTGATCAGTTCGCCACGCTCGAGGTCGACGATTCCCGCCTTGATGCCGGTGCCGCCGATGTCCACGCCGACGGCGCGTGCCGCGTCAGATGCCATGCCGTCAGCCTACCGATCGTGATCCCGGACGATGACGCGCCCCGTCAGTAGGATCGACCTGACGGCGAACTGCCCGCGATCCAGAGGAGCGCACGATGACGAACGGCAGCGAGAAGTACTGGTACAACCTCCGCACCGGCGAGGTCGAGAAGGGCTTCGAGTCACCCTCGGTGGACCGGGCCGGTCCCTTCGACACTCCGGAGGAGGCCGCCGAGGCTCCCGAGGTCATGCGCCGGCGCTCGCGTGCGTGGGCGGAGGAGGAGGCCCGCGAGGATTCCTGGGGTGGCACGGGCGTGTCAGGAGAGCCCGCCGACGACCAGTAGTCTGGCTTCGACCGCGGTCTTGCCGACGGTTCGGGCACCGGAGAGGACGCGATGGACAAGCAGCGTGACTTCGTTCTGAGGACCATCGAGGAGCGGGGCGTCAAGTTCGTCCGGCTCTGGTTCACCGACGTGATCGGCACACTGAAGTCCGTCGCGATCGCCCCCGCCGAGGTGGAGGGCGCCTTCAGCGAGGGGCTCGGCTTCGACGGCTCCGCCATCGAGGGCCTGACGCGCTCCTACGAGTCCGACCTGCTCGCGCATCCCGACCCGACCACGTTCCAGACCCTGCCGTGGCGCGGCGAGATCGACCCCACTGCGCGCATGTTCTGCGACATCACCACCCCCGACGGGCAGCCGGCCGTGGCCGACCCGCGCCACGTGCTCAAGCGCACGCTCGCGAAGGCGGCCGATGCCGGATTCACCTTCTACACACACCCCGAGATCGAGTTCTACCTCCTGAAGTCGTCGGCGTTCGGCGCCGAGGGGCCCGAGCCGGTGGACTCCGCCGGCTACTTCGACAACGTGCCGGGCGGGACCGCCCACGACTTCCGGCGTCGCTCGGTGCGGATGCTCGAGGACCTCGGCATCTCGGTCGAGTTCAGCCACCACGAGGGCGGCCCGGGACAGAACGAGATCGACCTGCGCTACGCCGACGCTCTCACGACCGCCGACAACATCATGACCTTCCGCACGGTCATCAAGGAGGTCGCGATCGAGCAGGGCGTCTACGCGACGTTCATGCCCAAGCCGATGACCGGCAAGCCCGGCAGCGGCATGCACACGCACATGTCGCTCTTCGAGGGCGACGTCAACGCGTTCTACGAAGAGGGCGCGCAGTACCAGCTGTCGAAGGTCGGCCGCCAGTTCATCGCCGGGCTGCTGCGCCATGCGAACGAGATCTCGGCGGTCACCAACCAGTTCGTGAACTCCTACAAGAGGCTGTGGGGCGGCGACGAGGCCCCGAGCTTCATCTGCTGGGGCCACAACAACCGCTCGGCGCTGGTGCGCGTGCCGCTGTACAAGCCCAACAAGGGGCAGTCGTCGCGCGTGGAGTACCGCGCCCTCGACTCGGCCGCGAATCCGTACCTGTCCTTCGCGCTCATGCTCGCCGCGGGCCTCAAGGGCATCGAGGGCGAGTACGAGCTTCCCGCCGAGGCGGAGGACAACGTCTGGTCGCTGACGGATGCCGAGCGACGGGCGCTGGGCTATGCGCCGCTGCCGGCGAGCCTGGACCACGCGCTGGAGTACATGGAGGAGTCGGAGCTCGTCGCCGAGACGCTGGGCGAGCAGGTCTTCAACTACGTGCTGCTGAACAAGCGGCGCGAGTGGCAGGAGTACCGCTCCCAGGTGACCCCCTTCGAGCTCAAGAGCAACCTCGAGATGCTCTGAGGCCGGTCGAGGCATGTCCGCGAGCGAACGTCCGGCATCCCTCACCCCTCTCGCGCGATTGGGTTTCAGCCGGCTCACCGAGGCCGAGGCGCTGCTCGAGGAGCTGTCCGAGCTCATCGGCGCGCCGCGCAGCGACGTCCTCGACGCCGCTTCGCACGCAGCCGACCCCGATGAGGCGCTGTTCGGGGTGACCCGCCTGGCACGCCGCGACTCCGACCCCGTCCGGCGCGCCCGCGAGCATCCGGCCGCCTGGCGCGCCCTGTGGGCGCTCCTGGGCGCATCGACGGGCTTCGGCGAGTTCTTCCTGCGTCATCCCGCGGAGGTCGACGAGCTCGCCGCCGCGGGCGAACGCCTTCCCACCGGCGCAGAGCTGCGCGAGACGCTGCTGGAGTCGGTGGGAGCGGTGGACGGCTTCGCCGCAGAGGGCGGCGAGAGCGCCTGGGTGGCGCTGCGCGTGCGCTATCGGCGGATGCTGGCACGCATCGCGGCATACGACCTGCTCAGTCCTGCACCCGTCGACGAGATCGCCAGCGTGTCGGCGCGGCTGGCGGATGCCGCGGGCGCCGCGCTGGAGGCATCCCTCGCCGTCGCCCGCACGCGGGTGTCCGGCGGCGCGGTGGGGGCGGGGCTCTTTCCGCGCGACCAGGTGGCGCGCACCGAGCTCGCGATCATCGGCATGGGCAAGACCGGTGCCCGCGAGCTGAACTATGTCAGCGACGTCGACGTGATCTTCGTCGCCGGCGGTGATGACGAGGCCGTCCAGGAACTGGGGGAGAGCAGGATCGTCGACATCGCCACGCGACTGGCCGTGCAGACGATGCGCGGCATCAGCGGGGTCGAGATCGAGCCGCCGCTGTGGGAGGTCGACGCCAACCTGCGCCCGGAGGGCAAGCAGGGAGCGCTGGTGCGGACGCTGGACTCGCATCTGGCGTACTACGACCGCTGGGCCAAGAGCTGGGAGTTCCAGGCGCTGCTCAAGGCGCGACCCATCGCCGGCGACGAGGCGCTCGGGCGCGCGTACACCGAGGCCGTCCAGCCCAAGGTGTGGACCAGCGCGGCGCGCGAGAACTTCGTCGACAGCGTGCAGCGGATGCGGGAACGCGTCACCGAGCACATCCCCGCCGCGGATGTGCCGTACCAGCTCAAGCTCGGTCCCGGCGGCATCCGCGACATCGAGTTCACCGTGCAGCTCCTGCAGCTCGTCCACGGGCTGACGGACGACCGCATCCGCCAGCGCGGCACCCTCGACGCCCTCGCCGCACTGGTGACCGAGGGCTACATCGGCCGGGCCGAGGCATCCGCGTTCTCCCGGGACTATCGTGTGCTGCGACTCCTCGAGCACCGTGTGCAGCTGCGCCAGCTGCGCCGCACGCACCTCATGCCGCAGCGCCCGGAGGACCTTCGCGTCCTCGCGCGGGCCAGCGGGCTCGCCGACAGCGGCAACGGCGTCTGGTCGCTGTGGGAGTCCGTCAAGCGCGAGGTGCGCGACATCCACGTCCGGCTGTTCTACCGTCCGCTGCTGTCCGCGGTGGCCGCGCTGCCCGCCGACGAGCGCGCGCTCTCCACGGAGCAGGCGCACGACCGGCTCGCGGCGATCGGCTTCACCGATCCCGCCGGCGCGCTGCGCCACATCGCCGCCCTGACCAGCGGCCTCAGCCGCAAGGCGACGATCCAGCGACACCTCATGCCCGTCATGATCCGATGGTTCGCCGACGGCGCGGATCCGGACTACGGACTGCTCGCATTCCGCCGACTGAGTGAGCGGCTCGGCGACACCCACTGGTTCCTGCGGATGCTGCGGGACTCGTCGGGGGCCGCCGAGAGCCTCTCGCGCGTCCTCTCGGGGTCCCGTTACGTGGGCGAGCTGATCGA
Source organism: Microbacterium sp. ZXT2-5 (assembly GCF_055329545.1). Classification (NCBI taxonomy): domain Bacteria; kingdom Bacillati; phylum Actinomycetota; class Actinomycetes; order Micrococcales; family Microbacteriaceae; genus Microbacterium; species Microbacterium sp. ZXT2-5. The sequence continues at coordinate 435,095 of NZ_JBUZWD010000002.1, forward strand.
GTGGATCCCGGAATCCGCAGCCTGGCTCGACGATCCCGAGCTGCTGCGCCCTCGGTCGGGCGCGGTGCTGCAGCAGGAGGCGCGCGCGATCCAGACGCGCCACGCCACCACGCTCGACGCCATGCGCGCGGTGCGCGCGCTGCGGCGGCGGGAGCAGCTGCGCGTGGCGATGGGCGCCATTCTCGGAACGATGACGATCGAGGAGCTGGCCGAGGCGCTCACCACGATCACCGAGGTGACGATCCAGGCGACCCTGCGCGCGGTGCGCCGCGAGGTGGTGCCGCCGGAGGACGAGGCGCTCGACTTCTCCGTGATCGCCATGGGCCGCTTCGGCGGAGCCGAACTCGGCTTCGGCTCGGACGCGGACGTCATGTACGTCTACCGGGCGAACGGCGTCGACCCCCAGCGGGCGCACGAGCTCGCGCTGAAGCTCGTCGCGGCGCTGCGGACGCACTCGGAGGACCACCGTGTTCCGCTCGAGCTGGACGCCGACCTGCGTCCGGAGGGACGCAACGGACCGCTCGCGCGCTCGCTCGAGGCGTACGCCGAGTACTACCGGCGCTGGGCGCTGCCGTGGGAGGCGCAGGCGCTGTTGCGGGCGCGCGGCGTCGCGGGGAGCGTCAAGCTGATCGCCGACTTCACGAGTCTCATCGACCAGGTGCGCTACCCCGAGCGCATCGACGCGGCCGCGGTCCGCGAGATCAAGCGGATCAAGGCGCGGGTCGAGAGCGAGCGCCTCCCGCAGGGCGTCGATCCGTCGCGGCATCTGAAGCTGGGCCGCGGTTCGCTCAGCGATGTCGAGTGGCTGGTGCAGCTGCTCCAGCTGCAGCACGCGCACGCCGTCCCCGAGATGCGCACGACGTCCACGCTGCGCGCGCTCCGTGCGGCCGAGACGGCGGGTCTCATCCCGACGAGCGCGGCCGACCGGCTCACCGACGCCTGGCGCCTGTCCAGCCGGCTCCGCTCGGCGAACACCCTGCTGTCCGGGCAGACCAGCGACGTCCTGCCGGTCGACCGGAAGAAGCTCGACGGGATCGGCCGCCTCCTCGAGTACCCGCCGCGGTCGGCCACGCGGGTCGAAGAGGACTATCTCGGCACCACTCGTCGCGCACGCCGCGTCTTCGAGAAGCTCTTCTACGGATAGGGGCCGGGCCGCAGTCTGCGCCGGCCGCGAGCTTCAGGAGCCAGGACAGAGCGGGATGCCGTCGATGCGGTCGCCGTCCAGCCGAGCGCCCTCTAGGGCCGCCACCACGCGGACGGCGCGGTCCCAGTACCGCGCATAGTGGTACGGGTCCTTGTTGACCTGGGTGCGGTGGGCGACGAGCGTCGGCTCCAGCGCTGCCCTGTCGGGAACGCGCGCGGCCATCGCCCGATAGAAGACGCCTGCTGCGGTGTACGGGTCGAGTCGGGCCTCGCGGGTCCCCCAGGAGTCCTGCTGCTGGAACAGGCCGATGGACGTGGTGCGCGAGCCGTCGGGGTTGGTCACCCCGCTGGTCTCCCAGTCGCCGTAGTCGATGTTGCGCAGCGACGATTCGCCCATCGCGGTCATCACGGCGATGGTCTGGTCTCGTTCGTCGAACCCGAGGTCCCGGCCGGCGGCGAGGATGGTGCACGCGTTGGCCAGCTGCTCGAGCCCGTAGCCGGCGACAGCGGGTTCGGCGATCGCGGCCGGCGGCACGGGGAGGGCCGGTGCGCGACCGTCGGCGGCGAAGGCCCTGCCGAACGCCCCGGCCAGCACGCCGCCGCCGAGCAGCACGGCTGCCGCGAGCACCACCGCGACCGTCACCGCGATCGCGACCGCGGCACCGGCTCGCCGCACGGACCGGCCTCGGCGGCGGGCACGCGCCATGCGCCGCCGCGCCGACGCCTTCGAGGTCTTCGCCTTCGGCCGGCGCGCGCGACGTCGTCGCGTCGGTGTGGAGCGGCCGGTCGGCATCGGAGATTCGCTTTCGTCACGAGGCGCGGGTGCGCCCGTTCAGCATAAGCACGCGCGCCGGGTCACGGCATCCGTCAGCCACGCGAAAGAGCCCCGGTCTCCCAGGGCTCTCTCGCGTGCTGGAACGTCAGACGCCGAAGTACAGCTCGTACTCGAACGGGTGCGGACGCGCGTTGAGCGGCTGGATCTCGTTCTCGATCTTGTACTCGATCCACGTCTCGATGAGCTCGGGCGTGAACACGCCGCCCTTCAGCAGGAACTCGTGGTCGGCGCGCAGCGCCTCGAGCGAGTCGAGCAGCGAGTTCGGGACCTGCGGGATGTTCTTGGCCTCCTCGGGGGGAAGCTCGTACAGGTCCTTGTCGACGGGCTCGTGCGGCTCGATGCGGTTCTGGATGCCGTCCAGGCCCGCCATGAGCTGCGCCGCGAAGGCGAGGTAGGGGTTGCCCGACGCGTCCGGCGCGCGGAACTCGATGCGCTTGGCCTTCGGGTTCGAGCCGGTGATCGGGATGCGGATGGCCGCCGAGCGGTTTCCGGCCGAGTACACCAGGTTGACCGGTGCCTCGTAGCCCTTCACCAGACGCTTGTAGGAGTTCAGCGTCGGGTTGGTGAACGCCAGCAGCGCCGGCGCGTGGGCCAGGATGCCGCCGATGTACCAGCGGGCGGTGTCGGAGAGCTGTGCGTAGCCCTTCTCGTCGTAGAAGAGAGGCTTGCCCTCGAGCCACAGCGACTGGTGGGTGTGCATGCCCGAGCCGTTGTCGCCGAAGAGCGGCTTGGGCATGAAGGTCGCGACCTTGCCCCACTCGTTGGCCACGTTCTTGACGATGTACTTGAACTTCAGGATGTCGTCGGCCGCGTGCACCATGGTGTCGAAGCGGTAGTTGATCTCCTGCTGGCCACCGGTGCCGACCTCGTGGTGGGCACGCTCGAGGTGCAGGCCCGACTCGATGAGGCGGAGGCTGATGTCGTCGCGCAGGTCGGCGGTCTTGTCGACCGGCGAGACGGGGAAGTAGCCTCCCTTGTACGGGGTCTTGTTCGCGAGGTTGCCGCCGTCCTCGACGCGGCCGGTGTTCCAGGCGCCCTCCTCGGAGTCCACCGAGTAGAAGCTGGAGTTCTGCTTCACCTCGTAGCGGACGTCGTCGAAGATGTAGAACTCGGCCTCGGGGGCGAAGAACGCGGTGTCGGCGATCCCGGTCGACGCGAGGTACTTCTCGGCCTTCTTGGCGACCTGGCGCGGGTCCTTGGCGTAGATCTCGCCGTTGCGCGGGTTGTAGATGTCGAAGACCATGACGAGCGTCTTCGCCTCGCGGAACGGGTCGAGGTACGCCGTCGACACGTCGGGGATGAGCTGCATGTCAGATTCGTGGATGTTCGCGAATCCCCGGATGGAGGAGCCGTCGAACAGCTGGCCGACCGTGAAGAACTCTTCGTCGACGGTGGAGGCCGGGATGTTGAAGTGCTGCTGCACGCCAGGAAGGTCCGTGAAACGGATGTCGAGGAACTTGACGTCCTCATCCTTGATGTACTTCAGCACCTCGGATGAATCTTTGAACATGAAGACTCCAGAGGTAGGGCATTCGGAACCGCCCGTGCGGGTCGGGCTTGCAGGCAAGCTACCCAAAGGGGATTGCCCGGCAGTATCACTCGTGTTTCCGGCATGTTACGGGGACCTGGATACGCTTGTCCCGTGACGCAGAGCACGCAGGATTACCCCGGAGAACGGCTCGGACTGCCCCGCGAGGGCACGGGATCCATCGGCCGGCTCGGCCGACGGGTGGGTGCGCTGTTCATCGACTACGGCGCCGCGTACCTGATCTCGGGCTTCTTCGGCTGGGATCCGCTGGCGATCTTGGCGCTGTTCGCCGCGATCCAGCTCGTCTTCCTGCCGACCCTGCAGGGGAGCCCGGGTCACCGGCTCTTCGGCCTGCGACTGGTGCGGCTGGACGGCGCGTGGGTGGGCCTGTGGCGGCCCGTCGTGCGCACGGCGCTGCTGATCGTCGTCATCCCGGCCGTCATCTGGGACGCCGACCAGCGAGGACTCCACGACAAGGCCGCCGGGACGGTCCTCGTCCGCGCCTGACCGCGGCCCCGCGCGGTCAGCGCGGGCGCGGCGCGCGCACCTTCGTCGGATCGATCCCCTTCGGGATGGGCAGCGACGACAGCGACTGCGAGACCGAGTCGATGCGCTTGATGACGGCGGCCATGGTGGCGCGGTCGATCTTCTTCGGCAGCGCCTTGATGGCGGGGGCGAGCTTCGCGATGGGGACCTCGCCGTCACCGTGGCCGACGTAGAAGACGGTCACCGGCACTCCGGCGGCCACGCGCTGGACCTTCGAGCGCTCGTCGTTGACGAGGCGGGTCAGCCGGCCGCGGGCCCCCTCGCCGACGATGACCACGCCACCGCGTCCGACCGCGCGGTACACGGCCTCCTGCGTCTTGGGGTTGATGCCCACCGGCATCTCGCTCGCCGACCACTTGCGGCCGAGCGAGCTGGACAGGACGTGGCCGGTGGCGCCCGGCATCCCGTCGATCTTCTTGTACATCGCCTGGGTCGACAGGCGCGTCATCGTCATCATGGACGCCAGCACGCCGAGCATCAGGCCGGTGAGACCCCAGAGGATCACGCTCCAGATCGCGACCGGCGGGATGAGGAACCCGATCGCCACACCCACCGCGATGCCGAGGAGCAGGATGCCGATCAGCAGGAACGGCAGCCAGCGGAACTCCTTCTGCGTGAAGGTGTACAGGGTGCGGACCTGGGAGAAGAATCCAGGGCGTTTCTCGGGGGCGGAACTGCGCGCGGCCATGCCCTCCAGCCTACCTTTTCGCGCGTGCCTTCTCGGCTCCTCCCCACACCCGCGCTGAAGGCGTTCGTCCACAGAGGCGTCCGCTCGCAGCGCGTCACTCCGCGCGCACGACCACGCTGGGATGGTGGACACCGATGACGCGCCGCTGGGCCGGGCCTACCGCGCCGTACGCGCCGTGCGCGCGCACGAGGACGGCCCATGGCCCGGAACCCTGGTCCGCACAGACGACGGCGCCTCCCGCATCCTGGTCGATGCCGCGGTCCTCGGAACCGACTGGGCCGGATGGGAGGCGGATCCGGAAGGTCACGTGCTCGCCGCGCTCGACGTCACCCGGCGCGCGGGCGGGCACGATGCGGTCCTCCCGGTGTGCCTCGAGCGACTGGACGACTTCGTCCGCCGCCGTCAGGAGCGGATGCCGCTCAGCCCCGGCGAGGCGGTGACGCTCGGTGTCAGCGTGCTGCGCGGCTGCGCTCAGCTGGCGGGCGTGGCCGAGACGGGCGGCCAGTGGTGGCTCGACGACGCCGGTCGCCCGGTGCTGGCCACGGATGCCTCCGACCCCCGTGCGCTCGACGCATCGGTGGCGGTCCTCGAACGGGTCACCCCACCCCCCGTCATGCAGCGGACGTGGGACACCGCGGTGCGCACCCTCGGGGCGGACCGGGTATCGGTCGCCGAGCTCGCCGCGGCCGAGGACGCCCTGTTCGCGCTCTCACCAGCGGAGTCCCTCGTCACGGTGAGCCTGAGCCCGCGCAGAGCGTCGGAGGGCATGGCGCGCAGCAGCGCCGCGGGTGAGCGCCCACGCGTCGTGCATGAGCCGCCGCCGCGCTCGATGTGGCAATCGCTGCTCCGCGGCGTCGACGAGGAGCTCGCCGACACCGTCTCGCGCGCGACCACGGCCGTATGGCGGCGGGTGAGGCCGGGGGATCGGCCGGCTCGGGCCACCTCCCGCCGGGCGCCGTGGCTGGTGGCCGGTGCCGTCGCGGCCGCCGTGCTGGCGGGTGGTGCCCTGTGGCCATCCGCCGACGTCGTGGCCACCGGCGGACCGGCCGCGTCGACGCCGGCTGCGACGGCGGGCGCCGGGACGCAGGTCGCCGCCCCCGCCGCCGGGCCGGATGCGGACTCGGTCGAGGACGTCGGCGCCTCGCCGGGCACCGACGCGGAGGCGCCGGCCGCGCCGGCCGCGGCGCCGGCCGACCTCGCCGCGATCGCGGGTGGACTGCTCGACGCCAGGCTGGCCTGCGGAGCCGATGCGGAGTGCCTGCGCAGGGTCGTCGTCGATGGCGCTGCGATCGCCGACGGCGCCATCGACCTGCCGGCGGACGAGCGCACGGTCACGATGCTCGACGACTTCGGAGACCTCGCGGTCGTGCGAGTGCACCCGGACGAGGGCGGCATCCCGTCGCAGCTCGTGGTGATCCTGCGCCACGAGGAGAAATGGCTGCTGCGCGACGTCCGTGACGTCGCGCAGCAGCCGTAGACCCTGGGGGCGCGGGATCAGATGCCGAGCTGGCCCTCGAACTGCGCGGCCTCCAGGCGAGACTTCACGGCGCCGAGGAAGCGCGCCGCGTCGGCGCCGTCGATCACGCGGTGGTCGTACGAGAGCGCCAGGTACACGTAGGAGCGCACCGAGATGGCGTCCTTGCCGTCGACCGTCACCACGCCGGGCCGCTTGACGACGACACCGGTGCCGAGGATGGCCGTCTGCGGAAGGAACACGACCGGCGTGTCGAAGAGCGCGCCGCGCGAACCGGTGTTCGTCAGCGTGAACGTGCCGCCGGCGAGCTCGTCGGGCTTGAGCTTGTTCTCACGCGTGCGAGCCGCGAGGTCGGCGATCTCGCGAGCGATCTGGGCGAGGTTCTTGGTCGCCGCGTCGCGCAGAACCGGCGTGAGCAGGCCCCGCTCGGTGTCGACGGCGATCGAGAGGTTCTCGGTCGCGGGGTAGACGATCTGGTCGCCGTCCACGGTCGAGTTGACGACCGGGTAGGCCTGGAGGGCCTCCGCGGCGGCCAGCGCGAAGAACGGCAGGAACGACAGCTTGTCGCCGGTCTTGGCCTGGAAGTCGCCCTTCACCTTGTCGCGGAACGTCGCGAGCTTGGTGACGTCGACCTCCACGACGGACGTGAGCTGAGCGGTCGACTGCATCGACTCGACGGCGCGCTGCGCGAGAACCTTGCGCAGACGCGACATGGGCTGCGTGGTGCCCCGCAGCGGCGACACCTCCAGCGGCGCGGGGGCAGCCGGCGCGGCGGGCGCCGCGGCAGCCGGAGCCGACGCGGCCTCCGCGGCCTTCAGGACGTCCTCCTTGCGGATGCGGCCGCCGACGCCCGTGCCCTTGACGGACGCCAGGTCGACGCCCTGCTGCTGTGCGAGGCGGCGCACCAACGGCGTGACGTAGGTGATGCTGTCCTCGCCGGTCGAGAGAGACGGAGCCGATGCCGCGGGCGCCGCAGCCGGAGCCGGCGCGGCAGCGGGAGCCGGCGCAGCGGCCGGAGCCGGGGCAGGCGCCTCGGCCGGGGCGGCCTGTGCCGGCGCGGGAGCCGGAGCGGCGGGCGCCTCGGCTTGTGCCGGTGCGGGAGCCTCGGCCTGTGCCGGTGCGGCGGGAGCCTCGGCCTGTGCCGGCGCGGCGGGAGCCTCGGCCTGTGCCGGCGCGGCGGGAGCCTCGGCCTGTGCGGGCGCGGGAGCCTCGGCGGCCGGAGCCGGCGCGGCACCCGCCTCGCCGATGCGCGCCAGCGGCGATCCGACGGCGACCGTCTCGTCCTCCTGCACGAGGATCTCCTGCAGCGTGCCGGCGAACGGCGAAGGGATCTCGGTGTCGACCTTGTCGGTCGAGATCTCGAGGAGCGGCTCGTCGACCGCGACCTCGTCGCCGACCTGCTTGAGCCAGCGCGTGACGGTCCCTTCGGTGACGCTCTCGCCGAGCTCGGGGAGGACGACGTCCTTGCCGCCGCCCGCGGGCGCCGGGGCAGCCTCGGCCGCAGGTGCGGGCGCCTCAGCGGCAGGTGCGGGAGCCTCAGCCGCGGGCGCCGGAGCGGGTGCGGGGGCCTCCGCCGGGGCGGGGGCGGAAGCCTGAGCCGGAGCGGCGTCTGCGGCAGCAGCCTCGGGAGCGGGTGCCGCCTCTGCGCTGCCGGAGCCGTCGCCGATCTTCGCCAGCACCGCGCCGACCTCGACGGTCTCGTCTTCCTGAACGAGGATCTCCTCGATGACGCCGCTGACCGGTGAGGGGATCTCGGTGTCCACCTTGTCCGTGGAGATCTCGAGCAGGCCCTCATCGGCCTGAACGGTGTCGCCGACGTTCTTGAGCCAGCGGGTGACCGTTCCCTCGGTCACGCTCTCGCCGAGAGCGGGGAGGACCACGGATGTGCTCATGAGGAAGTCTCCTTCTGAAGATATATCGGATCTAGCTTAGTGATGGGCGGCGGCGCGGAGGGTCACAGCGCGTGCAGCGGCTTGCCCGCCAGAGCGAGGAACGCCTCGCCGAGCGCCTCCGACTGCGTCGGGTGCGCGTGGACGAACGGGGCGATGTCCTCGGGGTGCGCTTCCCACCCGACGACGAGCTGGCCTTCGGTGATCAGCTCGCCGACGCGGTCGCCGATGAGGTGGACGCCGATGACCGGCCCATCCTTCGATCGCACCACCTTGACGACGCCCCCGGTGCCGAGGATCTCGCTCTTGCCGTTCCCGGCGAGGTTGTACTCGTGCGTCACCACGGCGTCCGCGCCATGCGCTTCGATGGCCTGCGCCTCGGTCAGTCCGACGGAGGCGACCTCCGGGTGGCTGTAGGTGACGCGGGGGATCTGGGAGTCCGGGATGGCGACCGGGGACAGTCCGGCGATCTCCTCCGCGACGAAGATGCCCTGCTGGAACCCGCGGTGCGCGAGCTGGAGGCCAGGGGTGATGTCGCCGACGGCCCACACGTGCGGCACGCCGGTGCGGAGGCGCTCGTCGACCGTGACGAAGCCCCGCTCGATGGATACGCCCGCCTCCTCGTAGCCGAGGCCCGCGGTCGCCGGCCCGCGGCCGACGGCGACCAGCAGGTGGTCGGCGGTGAGGCTCTTGCCGTCCTCGAGCGTCACGGTCACGGCATCCGGCGTCTGCGACGCGCTCTGGAACCGCACTCCGAGGGAGTACTGGATGCCGCGCCGGCGGAAGGCGCGCTCGAGGCCCTTGCTCAGCGCGACGTCCTCGTTGGGGACGAGGTGGTCGAGCGCCTCCACGATCGTCACCTCCGCGCCGAAGGAGCGCCACACGCTCGCGAACTCCACGCCGATGACACCGCCGCCGAGGATGACGACGCTGCGGGGGATCTCCTCGAGCTCCAGCGCCTGCTCGCTGGTGAGGATCCGACCGGCGATCTCGAGTCCGGGCAGGGTCCGGCTGTAGGAGCCCGTCGCGAGCACGACGTCCGTGCCGCGGTAGAGGTCGTCGCCGACGCGCACCGCCGGCCCCGCCTCCAGCCGGCCCTCGCCGTTCACGACGGTGATGCCGCGCGCCTTCACCAGGCCCTCGAGCCCCTTGTACTTCTTGGCCACGATGCCTTCGCGGTACGCGCGCACGCCCGCCGGGTCGATGCCCTCGAGCGACGCGCGCACGCCCACCGACGCGGCATCCCGCGTCAGGTCCGCCACCTCGGCGGCGTGCAGCAGCGCCTTGGTGGGGATGCAGCCGCGGTGCAGGCAGGTGCCGCCGACCTTGTCCTTCTCGACGAGGGCGACGCTCCTGCCGAGCTCGGCGGCGCGCAGCGCGGCCGCATAGCCTCCGCTGCCACCCCCCAGTACGACGAGATCGAAGGTGTGGTCGGTCATCGTGCCTCCTCATCGAGGTCTGCCAGGACGAAGCGGACCAGACTGCGCACGGTGGCGGCCGTCGGCCCCTTGTCGGTGTAGCCGTACGGCGCGCCCTTGTGGGTCCCGCTGCCGGCGATGTCCAGATGCACCCAGGGGATCCGGGGAGCATCGGCGTCGTCGCCCGTGCGGCCGACGAAGTGACGCAGGAACAGCCCTGCGAACAGCGATCCGCCCGCAGGGTCGCCGATCTTGGCGTTCTGCAGGTCGGCGATGGGCGAGTCGAGCTCCTCGACCATGCGGGCGGGGAGCGGCAGCTGCCACGCCGGCTCGCCCGTCTCCGCCGCGGCGGCGAGGTACGCCGCGACGGCGTCGTCATCGCCCATGACGCCGGTGTGCCGGGTGCCGAGGGCGATCAGGATCGCGCCGGTGAGCGTGGCGACGTCGACGATCACGTCGGGGCGCTCGCGGCTGGCGGCCGCGAGCCCGTCGGCGAGCACGAGGCGCCCCTCGGCGTCGGTGTTGAGCACCTCGACGGTCGTGCCGTCGAGCATCCGCAGCACGTCGCCGGGGCGGGTGGCGCGACCCGAGGGCATGTTGTCGGCCAGGCACAGCCAGGCGGTCACCTTGACGGGGGCGGAGACGGATGCCACGGCCCGCAGCACGCCGAGCACCGTCGCGGCGCCCGCCATGTCGTACTTCATGCCCACCATCGAGGCGGCGGGCTTCAGCGACAGGCCGCCGGTGTCGAACGTGATGCCCTTGCCCACGAGCGCGATGTGGCGTCGCGCCCCGTCGGGGGAGTACTGCAGGCGGACGAGGCGCGGCGGGCGGTCCGACCCCTGCCCCACGCCCAGGATGCCGCCGAAGCCCTGATCGCGAAGCGCCTGCTCGTCGAGGACGTCGACCGTGACGGGAAGCTCCGCCACCGCCTGGGCCGCACGCTCCGCGACGTCGGCGGGCCCCAGCCACTCCGCGGGCATGTTCACGAGGTCCTTCACCAGCGCCACCGAGGTCGCGGTCTCGACCACGAGCCGCAGCGCGTCGTCGTCGGCATCCGCGGTGCCGTGCACGATGACCTTGGACGCCCGGGCCTTCGGCGCCTCCGACTTGTAGCCGTCGAACCGGTAGCCGCCCAGCGCGGCGCCTTCGGCCGCCGCGGTCCACAGCGCGGGATCCGCCAGCGGCGCGGCGACGGCGACCGTGGCGAAGCCGGTCAGCGAGCGGATCGCCGCGCCGACCGCGTCGCGCAGCGCCGCGGCATCCGGGTTCGCGCCGGTGCCCACGACGGCCAGCGGCATCGACGTGCTGTCGGGTGCGTACACCCGGACGAGCGCGCCGCACGACCCCGTGAAACCCACCGCGGACAGCGACTCTCGCAGACCCGGCCAGTCCGCGAGGTCGTTCGGGGCGTCGGCCTCGAGCGGGGGGAGTGCGAGGAGAAGAGCGTCGGCTTCGGACTCTCGGACGGGTGACGTGCGGTACTCGAGGTCGGGGAACGACATGCTGTCCATCCTAGGTTTCGATAGGTCCTCCTCCGTCGCACGACTCAACCCGGCGGGGACGACGGGTGTTCGCTCTGAGCGCGATGGCAGCGACCCGGCGTCGGCGGTCGGCTCGTAGCATGGGACCATGCCCCTTACCGGCCCGCTGTTCGAGCGTGCGGCCTCCGCGCCGCCCGTCCCGCGCGGACTCCCGCTGGTGATCGCCCTCACCGGGTTCACGGACGCGGGCAGCGCCGTGAGCCAGGTCATCGACTACTTCCGCGATGAGCTGTCGCCGTCTCCGCTGGCCGTGTTCTCCAACGACGTCCTCCTCGACTACCGTGCTCGACGGCCGATCGTCGCCTTCGAGAAGGACCACCTCACCGACTACCGCCCGCAGCGCCTGGAGCTGTCGTTCGCGCACGACGCCCTGGGCCAGCCCTTCCTGCTGCTGGCCGGGTACGAGCCCGATTTCGCGTGGGATGCCTTCGCCGCGGCGGTGCTCGACTTCACCGAGGCCTACGGCGTGTCGACGGTGACCTGGGTGCACGCGATCCCGATGCCGGTGCCGCACACCCGGCCGATCGGCACGACCGTCAGCGGCACCCGGTCGGAGCTCACGGAGGCGCACTCGGTGTGGCAGCCGCACACGCAGGTGCCCGCCACCGCGGGCCACCTTCTGGAGTACCGCCTCGCGGCGGCCGGTGTGCGCATCGCGGGCTTCGTCCTGCTCATCCCTCACTACCTGGGCGACACCGAGTACCCGGCGGCGGCGCTCGCGGCGCTGGACAGCCTCACGGTCGCGACCGGGCTGGTCTTCGCGGGGGACGACCTGCGCGACGAGAACCGCGAGTACCTCGAGAAAGTGACCGAGCAGATCGAGGGCAGCGACGAGCTCGCCCGCATGGTGCAGGGGCTCGAGGAGCGCTACGACGCCTACATGGCGGGATCGACGCTCGCCACGCCGATGATCCACACGGGGGATCTGCCCAGCGCCGACGAACTGGCGGCGGAGCTCGAGCGCTTCCTCGCGTCGCGACCGGGCGAGGACGACAAGCGCGGTTCCTGACGCGACCGCCGCCCCGGCGGAATGTCCGCGTGCGCCGCGGCGTTGAAGCCTTCGATGGAGGTGCGCCGCACTCCGCGGGGCGATGCTGGCGGCGCACGGCAAGTATGAGATACTAGACGCTCTGACCCGTTGTCAACCGTCTTCGTCAGGCTTCCTGCCGAAGATGTGGACTTGACAAGGGTCTTACTAGTGTCCGAAACCGACCGGAGGCGCGCGGCGCGCGTCGACCGGTGAAAGGCGAAACGTGACTCCAGGCACGAACACCAAGGCTCGCTCGGCCGCGAAGGACACCGAGTCGGACGAGAAGAAGGCTCCGGCTGCGACGAAGGCCGCGGCGCCGAAGGGCGGCGCGAAGGCGAAGGCCGCGCCGAAGACGGCGTCCAAGCGCGCGAAGAAGTCGGACGACGAGTTCGAGGACGACGTCGAGGAGCTCGACGACGACGTCGAGCTCGAGGGCGACGACGTCGACGCCGACGAGGAGTCGGGCGACACCGCCGCCGCCAAGACCGAGGGCAAGCCCGCTGCCGCCGACGACGCGAACCCCGCCGAGGAGGAGGACGAGGAGGAGAGCACCAAGCCGGTGTTCACCGAGCCCCTCCCGACCGGCGCCATCGTCATCTCGTCGAGCGACGAGGACGACGTCCCCGTCTACTCGACGCAGATCACCGGCGCGACCGCCGATCCGGTCAAGGACTACCTCAAGCAGATCGGCAAGGTGCCGCTGCTGAACGCGGCCGAAGAGGTCGAGCTCGCGATGCGCATCGAGGCGGGCCTGTTCGCCGAAGAGAAGCTGTCGCACATGTCGGCCGCCGAGAAGACGTCGCAGCTCGGTCTCGACCTGCAGTGGGTCGCCCGGGACGGTCAGCGCGCGAAGAGCCACCTGCTGGGCGCCAACCTGCGCCTCGTCGTGTCGCTCGCCAAGCGCTACACCGGCCGCGGCATGCAGTTCCTGGACCTCATCCAGGAGGGCAACCTCGGTCTCATCCGCGCGGTGGAGAAGTTCGACTACACCAAGGGCTTCAAGTTCTCGACCTACGCGACATGGTGGATCCGTCAGGCCATCACGCGCGCCATGGCCGACCAGGCGCGCACCATCCGCATCCCGGTGCACATGGTCGAGGTCATCAACAAGCTCGCGCGCGTGCAGCGGCAGATGCTGCAGGACCTCGGTCGCGAGCCCACGCCCGAAGAGCTCAGCCGCGAGCTCGACATGACCCCCGAGAAGGTCATCGAGGTGCAGAAGTACGGCCGCGAGCCGATCTCGCTGCACACGCCCCTGGGTGAGGACGGCGACAGCGAGTTCGGCGACCTCATCGAGGACACCGAGGCGGTCGTGCCGGCGGATGCGGTGGGCTTCACGATGCTGCAGCGCCAGCTCGAGTCGCTCCTCGACTCGCTCTCCGAGCGCGAGGCCGGCGTGATCCGCATGCGCTTCGGACTCGGCGACGGCCAGCCCAAGACGCTCGACCAGATCGGCGACACGTTCGGGGTCACCCGCGAGCGCATCCGCCAGATCGAGTCGAAGACGATGGCGAAGCTGCGGCATCCGTCGCGCTCGCAGTCCCTCCGGGACTACCTCGAGTGAGTGAGGCGAACGCCGGCAAGGCACTCACCGTCCAGGTCGAGGGTTCGTCGTTCGCGCGCATCCCGATCCGCACGCGGGTCGTGATGCCCGGCGACGATCTCGACGCCTTCGTGCGCGAGTACGCGGCGGACGTGGTGCGCGAGGGCGACCTGCTCTTCGTGACCGAGAAGATCGTCGCGATCACGCAGGGCCGTTCGTACCTCGTGGAGGACATCCAGCCGCGCAAGCTGGCCTTCTTCCTCTCGCGGTACGTCACGCGCACGCCCTACGGCATCGGCCTCGGCATGCCCGAGACGATGGAGATGGCGCTGCGCGAGTGCGGGACGATGCGGATCCTGTTCGCCGCGGCGGTTTCGGCCGTGACGAAGCTCTTCGGCCGCAAGGGCGACTTCTACCGCATCGCCGGCGACAAGGCCCGCGCCATCGACGGGCCGACGTCGGGCACGATCCCGCCGTACAACAAGGCTGTCGTGCTCGGACCCGAGCGCCCCCGCGAGGTCGCACAGCACCTGAAGGCGCTCCTCGGCGGCGTGTCCGAGGTCGCCGTCGTCGACATCAACGATCTCGGCGGCAACGTCCTCGGCTCCACGCTCGACAAGGCGCAGGAGCGGCGACTGGTCGCGATCCTCAAGGACAACCCGCTCGGGCAGGGGCACCAGTCCACGCCGCTCGGCATCGTCCGGGCGGTCTGACCGCCGTCACGCGAAAGGCGCGGCATCCGCTCGGATGCCGCGCCTTCGACGTCTTCAGGTCCTCCTCAGAACCCGATGGCCTTCCGATAGCGCGGCTTGTGGCCGGTGCGGATGCCGGTGACGCTCGGCTTGTTCTCGTACACGCCGGCACCCCAGTTGCCCTCGACGAGCACGGGCCCGTCGGGCGTGACGACGATGTCCCAGCCCACGTACTGGATCTGCGGCACCACGCGCGCCACCTGGTCGACGAACGCCTTGACCTCGTCGACCATGGGCAGCTGGAAGTCGGCGATCACGAAACCGCTGTCGGGGTGCGCGACGTGCACGTGCCCGTGCGAGTCGTAGCCGGGGCCGACGGCGCGGCCGTCGTCGTCGAGCATCGTGTAGAAGCCGCCGAAGGTCATCTGGTCGCTCACCTCGCCGCGCCCGAACTTCTGGGCCATCGCCAGGATGTGCGTCTCCTCGCCGTCGAAGAAGGCGGTCACCCTGGTCGTGTTCACCGTCCCCGGGCAGACGGCCGCGAGGTCGGCGTGCTGGCGGATGACCTCCTCGATGAGGAGCTCGCCGCGCGCGAGGAGACCGCGGTGGAACTCGTCCCAATCCGACACCTCGCTCGCGTGGTAGCGGTGCACGCCCGTCCCGGCCTGGCCCACGGGCTCCTTCGTGACGATCGTCCCGTGCTTCTCCGCGAAGGCGCGCACGGCGTCGGCGTTGCGCTCCTCGACGATCATCCAGTCGCGCCGCAGGAACTCGCTGAACGTGCGGTCGAAGGCCACCTTGTCGTGGAAGAGGTGGCGGTAGTCGGGGTGGTCGTACTTCTGCGACAGCTCGTTCGACACCGGATGGGTCATGTAGGTGGCGCGCTCGGCGCGGCTGAGGATCGCGAAGTCGTAGTCGACGTAGTCCTGGAAGCCCACCTGCCGGAAGCCGGCGGACCACAGCATGTCGGCGAGCACCGCGGGGGTCCACTTGCCGTGTGCGTGCGAGGTCTCCTTCGCGCGTTCGAGCACCGAGCCCACATCGATGCGGCGGGCGCGGGCGGCGAGATAGCGAAGGCGGGGCGCGAGGCCGAGGCCCTGAGAAGGCATGCGTGCTCCGGGGTCGGGTTCGGGGGACCCCGTTAGTCTAGAGGCGTGAGTTCGTCGATCCCTGGGCATGCCGCGACGGGATCCGATCCACGCAGCGCTCCGGTCGCCCGCGTCTCGCGCGCGGCGCTGGCGGCCAACGCGCGCACCGCGCGGGAGCGCGGCATCCGTCGCTACGGAACCGCTGTGCTGCAGGCGGACGCCTGGGGGCACGGCGCCGTGCTCGTGCAGCAGGTCCTCGACGCCGCGCAGTTCGCTTCCGCCGCCGACGGCACGCCCGCCGACGCCGACGACGTGCTCGCTCCCGAGACCCTGTTCGGCCTCCCCGGCGGCGATGCCGGCACGACACCGGCCCTGCGCCTGTCGGGCACGGTGCTGTCGGTCAAGGACCTCCGCGCCGGCGAGGGGGTCTCGTACGGGTACGCCTTCCGCGCACCCGCCGACACGCGGATCGCGCTCGTCACGGGCGGGTACGCGCAGGGCGTCGTCCGCGGGCTCGGCGGGGCCGTGGACGTGAGCATCGCGGGGGAGCGGCATCCGATCGTCGGACGCGTCGCGATGGACGTCTGCGTCGTGGACGTCGCGGATGCCGCGGTCCGACGCGGCGACGAAGCGCTCTTCCTCGGCGACCCCGGCGCAGGAGAGCCGTCGCTTGCCGACTGGGTGCGCGCGACCGGGCTGCGCTCCTCGGAGCTGATCACGACGGTCGGGCTCCGCGCACTCCGCGAGGAGCTTCCGTGACCGCGACGCTGCACGTGGACCTGACCGCCCTCGTCGCCAACATCACGAGGGTGCGCGAGACCGTCGCTCCGGCCGAGCTGATCCTCGTCGTCAAGGACGACGCGTACGGACACGGTCTGGGTCCCGTCGTGCGGGCCGCGGCGGGCGCCGGCGTCCGCTGGTTCGGCGCGTTCGACATCGGCACGGCCCGGGCGGTGCGCGGGGAGCTCGGCCACGACGTCCGCATCTTCGCCTGGATCGCGGCCGCGCACGCGGATCTCCGCGCCGCCGCCGAGGCGGGCATCGACCTCGGGGTGGGAGACGCCGACCTGCT
The DNA here is from genome assembly GCF_055329545.1 of Microbacterium sp. ZXT2-5. Classification (NCBI taxonomy): domain Bacteria; kingdom Bacillati; phylum Actinomycetota; class Actinomycetes; order Micrococcales; family Microbacteriaceae; genus Microbacterium; species Microbacterium sp. ZXT2-5. The sequence goes on from NZ_JBUZWD010000002.1 coordinate 451,585, forward strand.
CGAGGACGCGGCGGCCGCGGCCTGGCGTGTCGGGCGGCCGCTGCGCGTGCACCTGAAGCTCGACACGGGTCTGCACCGCAACGGCGTGCGCCCCGAGGCGTGGCCCCGCTTCGTCTCCCGGGCGGCCGCGCTGGAGGCGGAAGGCGCGCTGGACGTCGTGGGCATCTGGAGCCACATCGCCGAGGCGTCGGACGACGAGGACGACGACGCGCGCGCCCTGTTCGAGCGCGGGCTGCAACAGGCGCACGACGCGGGGCTCCGCCCCGTCGTCAGGCATCTCGCCGCCAGTGCGGCCTCGTTCGCGCGCCCGGAGTTCCGGTACGACATGGTTCGCGTGGGCGCCTTCTGCTACGGCATCCGCTCGGCCGGAGGTCCGTCCGCGGGCCAGCTCGGACTCGTGCCCATCGCCCGGCTGGAGGCTGAGGTGCTCGGCGTCGGAGCGGACGGGGTACGCGTCGACGTGGGCGCGCTGCACGGGCTCCCGTCGCGCCTGGAAGGGCGGGCGAGCGTGGCCACACCGGCGGGGACCCGGCTGCTCCTGTCCGTGGGGGAGATGGACTCGCTGATCGCTGCGTGGCCCGGAGCGGCCGCCGGAGACCGCGTGATCGTGTACGGGGCCGGCGCGGACGGCGAGGCGAGCGCGACCGACCTCGCCGAGCTCATCGGCACGATCGGCGAGGAGATCGCCGTGCGCGTCTCACCGCTGGTCCCGCGTTCGTACGCGGTGGAGTGAAGCCCGTCGCCGTCAGTCGGCGTCGGACAGCCGCGCGGTCTCGTCGTGCCAAGCCGTGGCGATCGCGCGAAGCTTCTCTTCGTACTTGCGGCCGTGGTGCGCGCAGAACAGCAGCTCGCTGCCGTTGACCTCGGCGGCGATGTACGCCTGGGCGCCGCAGGAGTCGCAGCGGTCCACCGCCGTGAGGCGGTGCTCGAGGACGGCGCCATTCTCGGTGGGTGTCGAAAGCGTGGTCATCTCGGTGCCTCCTCGTATGCGTAGAACTCCGTAGCGGTCATGAAATACAACCACGCGCACGTCTGAGAATGCCCGGAACCGACCACATTTCGCTGAGCGCGTACGCGTCCGACCCCATGGTGCGTGTCTACGCGGACGTGTCGGGAGCCCCGATTACCATGGGAGATTGTGACCTCCGAGTACTCCGCCCATCATCTGCAGGTGCTCGAGGGGCTGGAGGCGGTCCGGAAGCGCCCCGGCATGTACATCGGCTCGACCGACGCCCGCGGCCTCATGCACTGCCTCTGGGAGATCATCGACAACTCCGTCGACGAGGCGCTCGCGGGGCACGGCTCCCGCATCGACATCGTGCTCCACGCCGACGGCAGCGTGGAGGTGCGCGACCGCGCGCGCGGCATCCCGGTCGACATCGAGCCCCGCACGGGCCTCTCCGGCGTCGAGGTCGTCTTCACCAAGCTCCACGCCGGCGGCAAGTTCGGCGGAGGGTCGTACGCCGCGTCCGGCGGCCTCCACGGCGTCGGGGCATCCGTCGTCAACGCGCTCTCGGAGCGGCTCGACGTCGAGGTCGATCGCGGCGGCAAGACGTGGGCGATGTCGTTCCACCGCGGCGAGCCCGGGATCTTCTCCAACGGCAGTCCGGACTCCGCCTTCACGCCGTTTGAGGAGCGCAGCGAGCTGCGCGTCGTGGGCCGCGCGGCCAAGGGCGTCACGGGCACGCGCATCCGGTACTGGGCCGACCGCCAGATCTTCACGAAGGACGCGGCGTTCAACCTGCAGGAGCTCGAGCAGCGCGCCCGGCAGACGGCGTTCCTCGTCCCCGGTCTCGAGATCGTCATCCGCGACGAGCGTCCCGGCACCGAGACCGGCGAGCCTGTCGAGACGAGCTACCGCTTCGACGGCGGCATCTCCGAGTTCGCCGACTTCCTTGCACCCGACGCCGGCGTGACCGACACGTGGCGCCTCACCGGCTCCGGCACCTTCACCGAGACCGTGCCGGTGCTGCAGGCATCCGGCGCCATGGTCCCCACCGAGGTCGAGCGGGAGTGCCAGGTCGACATCGCCGTGCGCTGGGGGACCGGCTACGAGACGGTGTCCCGGTCGTTCGTCAACATCATCGCCACCCCGAAGGGCGGCACGCACCAGCAGGGATTCGAGCAGGGTCTGATGAAGGTGCTGCGCGATCAGGTCACGCAGAACGCGCGACGGCTGAAGGTCGGGAACGACAAGCTCGAGAAGGACGACATCCTCGCCGGTCTCACCGCCGTCCTCACCGTCCGCCTCCCCGAGCCTCAGTTCGAGGGACAGACCAAGGAGGTCCTGGGCACCCCGGCCGCCCGCCAGATCGTCGCCAACGTCGTCACGCGGGAGCTCACGGCCCGATTCTCCTCGTCCAAGCGCGATGACAAGGCCCAGACCTCGCTGCTGCTGGACAAGGTCGTCTCCGAGATGAAAGCCCGCATCTCCGCGCGCACGCACAAAGAGACCCAGCGCCGCAAGAACGCCCTCGAGTCGTCCTCCCTCCCTGCGAAGCTCGCCGACTGCCGTTCGAACGACGTGGGCGAGTCCGAGCTGTTCATCGTCGAGGGCGACTCTGCGCTGGGCACCGCCAAGCTCGCCCGCAACAGCGAGTACCAGGCGCTGCTGCCGATCCGAGGCAAGATCCTCAACGTGCAGAAGGCGTCGGTCAGCGACATGCTGTCCAACGCCGAGTGCGCCGCGATCATCCAGGTGATCGGCGCCGGGTCGGGCCGCTCGTTCGAACTGGACGCCGCACGCTACGGCAAGATCATCCTGATGAGCGACGCCGACGTCGACGGCGCGCATATCCGCACGCTGCTGCTCACGCTGTTCTTCCGATACATGCGCCCCCTCATCGAAGAGGGCCGCGTGTTCGCCGCCGTGCCGCCGCTTCACCGCGTGGTGGTCATGAACCCGGGCTCCAAGCCCAACGACACCATCTACACCTACTCCGAGGCGGAGCTGCACGGGCTGCTCACCAAGCTCACGAAGGCGGGCAAGCGCTGGCAGGAGCCGGTGCAGCGCTACAAGGGGCTCGGCGAGATGGACGCGGATCAGCTCGCGACCACGACGATGGATCGCGCCGGCCGCACGCTGCGTCGGGTGCGGATGGAGGACGCCGAGTCCGCGGCATCCGTCTTCGAGCTGCTGATGGGCAACGACGTCGCTCCCCGCAAGGAGTTCATCATCGACTCGAGCGACCGGCTCGCGCGCGAGCGCATCGATGCGTGACGCGAGTCGGATCAAGGTCGGGTAGCGCGCGAGGAACGAGCACGCGTATCGAGACCTCCCACCGCCGACCCGCCCCGGTCAGCGGACGCCGGTGCCGATCGCCCCGATGACACCGTCCAGCGTCGTGCCCGAGGCATCGCGCTTGGCCCCCGATGCCGGGAGCGCGCGAACGGCGCCGTCCGGCCCGATCGCGCGCGGATCGGTGCCGACCCAGGCGATCGTGATCGCGTCTTCGCCCCTGAGGAACCGCTGAGCCCGCACTCCGCCGGTCGCACGTCCCTTCGCGGGGAACTCGCTGAACAGCGACACCTTGGCGCTCCCGGCGTCGGTGCCGGCGATCGCCGTGGTCGATCCGGCGACCGTGACCACCACGGCGTCGAACTCGGACGGTCCGACGACGTCGAAAGCGACGACCTGGGCGCCGTCAGCGAGGCGCATGCCCGCCATGCCCCCGGCCGACCGGCCCTGCGGGCGCACCGAGGAGGCGTCGAAGCGCAGCAGCTGGGCGTCGCTGGCGACGAACACGAGCTCGGCACCGTCGGAGGCCGGTGCGGCGCCGACCACGCGGTCGCCGTCCTTGAGGGAGATGATCTCGATGTCGTGCTTGGTGCCGAGCTCGCCGGCCGCGACGCGCTTGACGACGCCCTGCGCGGTGCCGAGCGCGATCGGCGGGGTGCTTGCCAGCGGAACGATGGCGACGACGTGCTCGCCGCCGCTGAGGCCGAGGTACTGGTCGCCGCGGGTCCCCGCCGCGAGCTGCACCGAGTTGCCGGGCACGGAGGGGAGATCGACGGGGGAGAAGCGGATCAGTCTGCCGAGGCTCGTCACCGCGCCGAGGTCACCGCGGGTGGTCGTATCGACCGCGGATCGGACCGCGTCGTGCTTGGACCGGCGGGCAGGCGGGACGATGCCGCCGCCGGGGGCGTCGGCGACGAGCTCGGCGCGCACCATGCGGCCGGTCGCCGACAGGAACACACGGCACGGCGCGTCGGCGATCTGCAGATCGGCGGGGACCGCGGCCGCACGCGATCGGGGCTGCACGGGGCCGCCGTTGAGGAGGAGCGTGCGGCGGGGGGTGCCGAACGCCTCGGCGGCGGCATCCAGCTCCTTGGCCACCTGCGCGCGCAGCAGGACGTCGCTGCCGAGGAGCTCCTCGAGCTCGGCGATCTCGCGCTTGAGATTGTCACGCTCCGTCTCCAGCTCGATGCGCGAGAACTTCGTCAGCCGCCGAAGCCGGAGCTCGAGGATGTACTCCGCCTGCGGCTCGGAGAGGTCGAAGACGTTCATCAGGCGCCCGCGCGCCTGCTCGCCGTCGTCGGAGGTGCGGATGACCTGGATGACCTCGTCGATGTCGAGGATGGCGATGAGCAGACCCTCGACCAGGTGCAGGCGCTCGTTGCGACGGGCCAGGCGGTAGCGGCTGCGCCGGGTCACCACGCTGATGCGGTGATCGAGGTACACGCGCAGCAGCTCGCGGAGGCCGAGCGTCTGCGGCTGGCCCTCGACGAGTGCGACGTTGTTGATGCCGAACGAGTCCTCGAGCGGGGTCAGCCGGTAGAGGTGCTCGAGGACGGCCTGCGGGTCGAACCCGGTCTTGATGCCGATGACGAGGCGCAGGCCCTTGTGGCGGTCGGTCAGGTCGGTGACGTCCGAGATGCCCTGGAGCTTCTTGGCGTTGACCGCGTCCTTGATCTTCTCGATCACGCGCTCGGGACCCACGAGATACGGCAGCTCGGTGACGACGAGGCCAGTGCGGCGCGGCCCGAGCGACTCGATGGAGACCTTCGCGCGGGTGCGGAAGCTGCCGCGGCCGTTCGTGTAGGCGTCCTTGATCCCGTCGAGACCGACGATGATGCCGCCGCCGGGGAGGTCGGGCCCGGGCACGAACTCCATGAGCTCGTCCACCGTGGCGTCGGGGTTGTCGAGCAGGTGGGTCGCGGCGCCGACCACCTCGATGAGGTTGTGCGGCGCCATGTTGGTCGCCATGCCGACGGCGATGCCGGTGGTGCCGTTGACGAGCAGGTTCGGGAACGCCGCCGGCAGCACCTCGGGCTGCTGGAACTGCCCGTCGTAGTTCGGGATGAAGTCGACGACGTCCTCGTCGAGGTTCTCGGTGAGCGCCAGGGCGGGTGGCGCGAGACGCGCCTCGGTGTAGCGCGGGGCCGCGGGGCCGTCATCGAGCGAGCCGAAGTTGCCGTGCCCGTCCACGAGCGGCACGCGCAGCGAGAACGGCTGGGCCAGACGCACGAGGGCGTCGTAGATGGGCGCATCGCCGTGCGGGTGCAGCTTTCCCATCACCTCGCCCACGACACGGGCGCTCTTGACGTGCCCGCGGTCGGGACGCAGGCCCATGTCGGCCATCTGGAAGAGGATGCGCCGCTGCACCGGCTTCAGCCCGTCGCGGGCGTCCGGCAGCGCGCGCGAATAGATGACCGAGTACGCGTACTCGAGGAACGACGTCTGCATCTCGGACGAGACGTCGACGTCCTCGATGCGTCCGTGATCGGCGGCTGCGGGATCGGTGCGGGAAGCGGGCATGTGACGATGAGGCCTCGGGTGACGGCGGGAGCGAGGTGGGGAGATCGCAGTGTGCGAGACTGGCCCCGATGTCCTTCAGCCTACCCGCGGACCCGCCCCGCGCCCGGAGCCTCACCCGTGTCGTTCCCGAGATGTCGGCGGCTCTGACGGGCGACTCCGAATGGTTCGCGCCCGCCCGGAGCGCGATCGTGTGGGTGCTCGACGGGCTCGGCGCGCACAGCCTCTCCGCCCGCGCGGGGCATGCCCGCTTCCTCGCCGAGGCCCGATCGAAGCGGGATGTCGCACGAACGGTCTTCCCCTCGACGACCGCCGCCGCCCTCACGAGCCTGCTCACCGGCGCGCAGCCGGGGGAGCACGGCATCGTCGGCTACCGCGCCCGCGTGCCCGGCACCGATGACGTCGTGAATCAACTGCGCGGCTGGGACACCGACGATCTGCCGCTCTCGTTCCAGCGCGCGACGCCGCTTTCGGCGACGCTCGGCCGCCCCTTCTTCGCCGTCTCGCGCGAGGAGTACCAGAGCACCGGTTTCACCGTCGCCACGCTCGGCGACGCCGAGTTCCACGCCGCCGACGACCTGGAAGACCGCGTGCGGATCGCCGCCGACCTCGCGGCGGGGCATCCGGGCTCCCTCGTCTACCTGTACGCGCCGGATCTCGACGCCGTCGGACACAAGCGCGGCTGGGAGTCCGACGAGTGGATCGCGGTGCTGGAGCACGTGGATGCCGCCGCGCGCACGCTCGCCGCCGCGGTCGACCGCGGCACGGGCGTCGTGGTGACCTCCGACCACGGAATGATCGACGTGCCGCGCCACCGGCACGTCCTGCTCGAGGAGGGTCCGCTGCTGGAGGGGGTGCGCCTGATCGGCGGCGAGCCGCGCATGCTCCACCTGTACGCCGAGCCCGGGCAGGCGGACGCCGTGCTCGACCGGTGGCGCGAGGCCGAGGCATCCCGCTCGTGGGTCGTCTCGCGCACCGAGCTGGAGGCGTCCGGCCTGATGGGTGACGTGGCACCGGAGGTCCGCGAGAGGATCGGCGACGTCGTGGTCGCCGCCCGCTCGGGCATCGCCTACTACGACGACCGGCTGGCCGACAAGGCGCCGCAGAAGATGGTCGGTCAGCACGGATCGTTGACCGACGAAGAACGGGTCGTCCCGCTCATCCGGCTCGGTGCGTTCGCCTGATCCGCAGACCTGACGGCAGCGTCCGCGTGGTCCCGGTCAGTCGTCGGAGCGGGCGCCGAAGACGATCTCGTCCCACGAGGGCATCGACGTGCGGCCCTTGCGGCGACCCGCCTCGGCCACGGCGGGGGAGGGAGGCTGGTAGTCGGACGCCGGCGGCTCGTCGTCGCCGGCCGTCTCCTCGTAGCCCGGCTCGAGCGCGTCGAACAGGGCGACCGGCGCGGTGCTGCGGGGCGACGCAGCGACCTCCTCGACCCCTGGCAGCGGTTCGCGCTGGCCCCGCCTGCGACGCAGCGCCTCGAGCAGGTCGGCTGTCTCGGCCGAGGTCGTCACGGGAGGCTCGCTCGCGCGCTTGATCGCCGCCTGCTGCACGGCCGCCGCTGCCGGCGCCGGCAGGTCCGGCGACTCGAGGTCGGCGTCGGGAAGCCGGCGCGGGCCGAACGCGCCGCTGTCGAACCGGGAGTCGTCCTTGGCGGGGGCGGTCTCGAGCGCCCGCAGACGGGGGATCAGGCCTTCCGGCAGCGATCCCTGACGCGAGAGCTGGATCGCGTCGGAGTTCAGCGGCGACAGCGTGGAGCGGCGCGGATCGAATCCCCAGCGGGCGTCGTGGCCGATGTCGTTCGAGGTGAACTCGAGCTTGACGATCCAGCCGGTCGGCTCCTTCCAGCTGGTCCACCGCTCTCCGACGGCTCCGGCCTCCGCGAGCTTACCGCGCACCGCCGACCCGAAGGTGGTCTGGCCGTCGCCCTCGAGGTCGCCGCCCAGCAGCACCGGGACGGCCAGCGCCTGGCCGACGACGTGCTCGCGCTCGGCGAGCACGGGACCCTCGAAGCGGACGACGTCCTCGACGCGGGCGCCCAGCAGTTCGGCCACCTCGCGCGCGGAAAGCCCCGAGCGGATGTGCGACTGTATCTCGCGCGGGCTCGGCCGAGGAGTCTGCGCGTCGGTGTCGCGCTCCTTGCGCGCCTTGCGCAGCTCCACACGCAGCACGTCGTCGACGTCGAGCGAGAATCTCTCGCCGGACTCGGTCGCCAGAACGAGCTTGTCGTCCTCGGTTCCGATCACCTTGAGCTGTTCCATGCGAAACGCCCCTCCGATCCTGCCTGTCCGCCCATGCTGACACAGCGGACTGCGCGCGCCGGGAATATCCGGCGCGCGCCGCGAGTTTCACGCGGCAGCACCCCCGAGAGCGGCCGGATCGCATTTGCGAAATGAGGACCGGTCGTGCAAACTATCGCCGCCCGCAAGGGCCAGCGCAACCCGCGATACCCCGGAAGTAGAGACCTTCACGCATGGCCACCGATTACGACGCCCCCCGCAAGACCGAGGACGACAGCGAGTCGATCGAAGCGCTCAAGGAGCGCGTTCCCGACAAGCTCTCGGGTTCGGTCGACGTGGAGGACGCCGACAACCCGTCGGGCTTCGAGCTGCCCGGTGCCGACCTGTCGGACCTCGAGCTCGACGTCGTCGTTCTCCCGCCCCAGGAAGACGAGTTCACCTGTTCGAACTGCTTCCTCGTCAAGCACCGCTCGCAGCTCGATCACGACACCGCGCACGGGCCTATCTGCTCGGAGTGCGCGGCCTGATCTGAGCCCGCCGCACCGCGGCGGCCAGCCGATCCGGCGTCCGCGAGGAGATCACCCACGCGGTCGTCGGGTCGTCGGGATCGGTCACGGGGATCACCACGACCCCGTCGATGCCCCCGCGGATGAGATGCCACGACCGCGGATCCAGACCCGCCCCGCGCGCGTGACGCGCATCGTCGCCCGTGTGCATCGCCGGGTCTCCGAGGAACTCCACTCCGATGTGGGCGCGCCCCGCCCGCAGCTCGCCGTCCCGGATCTCGACGACCGGCGCTGCCGCGATCAGCACGCCGACGAGGAGCACCCCCACCGCCACCCCGATGACGAGCGCGACCGTGGTGTCGACGGGAGTGAGCACGAGCGCCACCATCGGAGCGGCCAGCGCCGCCGCTACCAGGATCCACAGCGAGGGACCCAGCCGCTCGCGATAGCCGTCGGTCCGAGGGCCCGCGGCTCCGGCATGACGCGTTGAGTTCTGCATTAGCCTCATGGGGTGACTGAAACGGTGGACGTCCCCATTATCGCCCCCGACGTCCCGGCGTACGCCCACCCGGGCGACGCGGGCGCCGACCTCGTGGCGGCCGAGGCGGTGCGCCTGGAGCCCGGTGGGCGCGCCCTCGTCGGGACCGGCGTGCGCATCGCGCTCCCGGAGGGCTACGTCGCGTTCGTGGTGCCCCGCAGCGGTCTGGCCGCGAAGCACGGCATCACGGTCGTCAACGCCCCCGGCACCATCGACGCCGGCTACCGCGGCGAGATCAAGGTCATCCTGCTCAACACCGACCGCGAGCAGGCCCACGACATCGCCGTCGGCGACCGCATCGCGCAGCTGATCGTGATGCCGGTGCCCCGCGCCGTGTTCATCCGCGTGGAGACCCTGCCCGACAGCGTGCGCGGCGAGGGCGGCTTCGGCTCCACCGGCTATCAGAAGGACGGAGTCCTGGCATGACCGATCCCTCATCCGCCGACGGGCCGCGCAAGGTCGCGCCCGAGGACCGCGCCGAGACGGGGCCCTTCGACGAGTCCGAGGCGAATCCCGTGCGGCCGTACATCGACCTCGGCGGGATCAAGATCCTCCCGCGCGAGGGCCTGAACCTGCGCCTCGAGGTCGAGGAGCAGACCAAGCGCATCGTCGCCGTCGGGCTGGACTACGCCGGCTCGACACTCCAGGTGCAGCCCTTCGCCGCCCCGCGCTCGGCGGGCCTCTGGGAGGAGACGCGCGAGCAGATCCGCCAGCAGATCCGCCAGCAGGGCGGCCGCGTCGAGGAGCGCGAGGGCCCGCTCGGGCCCGAGCTGCTGGCCGAGGTGCCGGTCGTGGCAGGCCCGGACGGCACCGCCGGCAAGCGCCTCGCGCGCTTCGTGGGCGTCGACGGACCGCGCTGGTTCCTGCGCGGCGTGATCGGCGGGGCGGCCACCGCCGACGTCGAGGCGGCCGCTGCCGTCGAGGACCTCTTCCGCTCCATCGTGGTGGTGCGCGGCGGATCGCCGATGCCCCCGCGCGACCTCATCCCGCTGCGGATGCCGGCGACGCCGGGCACGGCGTGAGCGACGCCCCGCGGTTCGACGACGACGCCGGCCGTCCCGCTCCCGGCGGCACGGCGGGCGACGCCGGCGAGCAGACCGATGCCGCGCCCTCGGCATCCGACGTGCTCGGCGCCGCCCTGGGCGGCGCCGCGCGCCGCGCCGGACTCGATCCCGCCGAGGGGAAGAGCACGGGCCACGTCGTGTGGGCCGCCATGGGCGGCTGGCGCGGCATCCTCGAGTCCGTGCTCCCCGGCGTGGTGTTCCTCGTCGCCTGGACCGCGACGTACGACTCCGATCCGGACGTGCGCTCGGGGAACCTTCCGCTGAGCCTCGGGCTGTCGGTCGGCCTCGCCGCGGTCTTCACCGTCGTGCGCCTGATCCAGCGCCAGTCCGCGAGCGCGGCGATCGGCGGTCTGATCGCCGCAGCCGCCGCAGCGGGACTGTCCCTGTGGACCGGACGGGGAGAGGACAGCTTCATCCCGGGCTTCCTCACCAACACGCTGTACGGCACCGCGTTCCTCGTCTCGGCGTTCGTCGGATGGCCGCTCATCGGCCTCGCCGTCGGATTCCTGATGGGGGAGGGCACCGCGTGGCGCGCCGACCGGCGCAAGCGGCGCGTGTTCTTCTGGCTCTCGATCGCCTGGGCCGCGCTGTTCGCACTGCGCCTCATCGTCCAGGTGCCGCTGTACCTCGCCGGTGACGTGGCCGCCCTCGGCACGCTCAAGCTCATCATGGGCCTGCCGCTGTTCGCGCCTCTCGTCGCCGTGACGTGGCTCGCCGTGCGTGCGCTCTACCCGTCCTCGCCGAAGTGATACATTTATCTTGACATCAAGATACTTTCCCGCCGCACGATAAGGGAGACCTCACTAGCCGAGGGCTCCGGTGCGGGGGAAGATGGGGATGCCGGACTCCGGCCCGATCCCGCCGCCGACGAAGGAGACAGACGTGTCCACGGTTGACAGCTTCGGTGCGAAGAGCACCCTGACGGTCGGCAGCACCGACTACGAGATCTTCCGCATCGACACCGTCGACGGCTACGAGAAGCTCCCGTTCAGCCTCAAGGTGCTGCTGGAGAACCTGCTGCGCACCGAGGACGGCGCGAACGTGACGAAGGAGCAGATCAAGGCCCTCGGCTCGTGGAACCCCGACGCCGAGCCCGACACCGAGATCCAGTTCACGCCGGCCCGCGTCGTGATGCAGGACTTCACCGGCGTGCCCTGCATCGTCGACCTCGCCACGATGCGCGAGGCCGTGACCGCCCTCGGCGGCGACCCGAACCGCATCAACCCGCTGTCGCCCGCCGAGATGGTCATCGACCACTCCGTGATCGCCGACCTGTTCGGCACCGAGAACGCCCTCGAGCGCAACGTCGAGATCGAGTACGAGCGCAACGGCGAGCGGTACCAGTTCCTCCGCTGGGGGCAGACGGCGTTCGACGACTTCAAGGTGGTCCCGCCCGGCACCGGCATCGTGCACCAGGTGAACATCGAGCACCTCGCGAAGGTGATCTACGACCGCCAGGTCGACGGGGTCCTGCGCGCCTACCCCGACACCTGCGTCGGAACCGACTCGCACACCACCATGGTCAACGGCCTGGGCGTGCTGGGCTGGGGCGTCGGCGGCATCGAGGCCGAGGCCGCCATGCTCGGCCAGCCCGTCTCGATGCTGATACCGCGCGTCGTCGGCTTCAAGCTGACCGGCGAGATCCCCGCCGGCGTCACCGCGACCGACGTCGTGCTGACCATCACCGACATGCTGCGCAAGCACGGCGTGGTCGGCAAGTTCGTCGAGTTCTACGGCGAGGGGGTCGCCTCGGTGCCGCTGGCGAACCGCGCCACCATCGGCAACATGAGCCCGGAGTTCGGCTCGACCGCCGCGATGTTCCCCATCGACGACGTCACGCTCGAGTACCTCCGCCTCACCGGGCGCGACGAGGACGCCGTCGCGCTGGTCGAGGCGTATGCCAAGGAGCAGTCGCTCTGGCACGACCCGACGCGGGAGCCGGCCTTCAGCGAGTACATGGAGCTGGACCTCGGGACCGTCGTCCCCTCGATCGCAGGCCCCAAGCGCCCGCAGGACCGCATCCTGCTGTCCGAGGCGAAGGCGCAGTTCGAGAAGGACATCGTCAGCTACGCCACGGCCTCCACCTCCGACGACATCGTCGACCTCGAGTCCAAGCACTCCTTCCCCGCTTCCGACCCGGGCCAGGTCCCCGGCGAGGAGGAGCCCACCACGCGTCCGGTGCACATCAACAGCGGCGCCCCGGCGACGGCGTCCAAGCCGGTCAAGGTCACCACGCCCGACGGCGAGGCGTACATCCTCGACAACGGCGCCGTCACGCTGGCCGCCATCACGTCGTGCACCAACACCTCCAACCCGTCGGTCATGATCGCGGCCGGTCTGCTGGCCAAGAAGGCGGTCGACAAGGGCCTCAAGCGCAAGCCCTGGGTGAAGACCACGCTCGGCCCGGGTTCCAAGGTCGTCACCGACTACTACGAGAAGTCCGGCCTGGACAAGGCGCTCGAGGGCCTGGACTTCTTCACCGTCGGCTACGGCTGCACCATCTGCATCGGCAACTCGGGTCCCCTCATCGAGGAGGTCTCCGCCGCGATCAACGACCATGACCTCGCGGTGACCGCGGTGCTCTCGGGCAACCGCAACTTCGAGGGCCGCATCAGCCCCGACGTGAAGATGAACTACCTCGCCTCGCCGCCCCTCGTGGTCGCGTACGCGCTGGCGGGCTCGATGAACTTCGACTTCGAGACCGACCCGCTGGGCAAGGACACCGAGGGCAACGACGTCTTCCTGAGGGACATCTGGCCCTCGCCCGACGAGGTCCAGCAGATCATCGACACGTCGATCTCGCGCGAGCAGTTCATCACCCAGTACGCGACGGTGTTCGAGGGCGACGAGCGGTGGAAGAACCTGCCCACGCCGACCGGTCCGATCTTCGAGTGGAACGACGAGTCGACCTACGTGCGCAAGCCCCCGTACTTCGAGGGCATGACGATGGAGCTGACCCCGGTCAGCGACATCACCGGCGCGCGGGTCATGGCGACGCTGGGCGACTCGGTGACCACCGACCACATCTCGCCGGCGGGCAACATCAAGGCCGGCACGCCGGCCGCGCAGTACCTCACCGAGCACGGCGTCGCGCAGAAGGACTTCAACTCCTACGGCTCCCGTCGCGGCAACCACGAGGTCATGATCCGCGGCACGTTCGCGAACATCCGCCTGAAGAACGAGCTCGTCGCCGCGGTCAACGACGGTCAGATCGTCGAAGGCGGCTTCACGCGCGACTTCACCCAGGAGGGCGGCCCGCAGTCGTTCATCTACGACGCGAGCATGAACTACCAGGCGCAGGGAACGCCCCTGGTCGTCTTCGGCGGCAAGGAGTACGGCTCCGGCTCGTCGCGCGACTGGGCGGCCAAGGGCACGAGCCTGCTCGGCGTGAAGGCCGTGATCACCGAGAGCTTCGAGCGCATCCACCGCTCGAACCTCATCGGCATGGGCGTGGTCCCGCTGCAGTTCCCGGCCGGCGAGAGCTGGCGCTCGCTCGGTCTGGACGGCACCGAGATCGTCTCGATCGAGGGCCTCGAGCAGCTCAACGAGGGCGTCACGCCCAAGACGGTGCGCGTCACCGCCGAGCCCAGCGAGTTCTCGCCCGAGGGCAAGCAGACTGTCGTGTTCGACGCGGTCGTCCGCATCGACACGCCCGGCGAGGCCGACTACTACCGCAACGGGGGCATCCTGCAGTACGTGCTCCGCTCGCTGGTCTGACAGCCGATTCACGGGGGACCGGATGCCGAGGCATCCGGTCCCTCGTTCATGCCGCGGGTAGACTGACAGGGCCCTTCCGGGCCGGAAAGGAGCGGGGATGTCGCTGCTGTCGTCCATCGCCGGACCCCGTGACCTCGACGCGCTGACCACCGACCAGCTGGAGCAGCTCGCGGACGAGATCCGCGGCTTCCTCGTCGAGAACGTCGCCCGCACCGGGGGTCACCTCGGCCCGAATCTCGGCGTCGTGGAGCTCACCATCGCTCTGCACAGGGTGTTCGACTCGCCGAACGACCCGATGATCTTCGACACCGGTCACCAGTCGTACGTGCACAAGCTGCTGACCGGCCGCCAGGACTTCTCGCGGCTCCGCGCACGTGGGGGCCTGGCCGGCTACCCCCAGCGCTCGGAGAGCCTCCACGACGTCGTCGAGTCCTCGCACGCCTCCAGCTCGCTGAGCTGGGCCGACGGCGTATCCCGGGCCCTCACGCGCACCGGGCGCAAGGACCGCCACGTCATCGCCGTCGTCGGCGACGGATCGCTCACCGGCGGCATGACGTGGGAGGCGCTCAACAACATCTCCGACGACAACGACCGGAACCTGGTGATCGTCGTCAACGACAACGGGCGGTCGTACGCCCCCACGATCGGCGGCATGGCGCGGTATCTGAACCGCGTGCGCACCGCCGAGTCGTACCGCACGCTGCACCGCGGCTCCGACAACCTGTTCCGCAAGCTCGGCCCGGCCGCGCGCGCGGTCTATCGCGGCGTGCGGGGCGGGACCCACGGATTCCTGTCCCGCTTCACCAACAACGCCGCCCTCTACTCGAACCTCGACATCAAGTACCTGGGTCCGGTGGACGGCCATGACCTGCCGACCCTCATCGAGACGCTCGAGCTGGCCAAGGAGTACGGCGCGCCCGTCATCGTCCACGCCATCACCGAGAAGGGCCGCGGCTACGCGCCCGCACTGTCGGACGAGGCCGACCAGTTCCACGCGGTGGGCAAGATCGACCCCCTCACGGGAGCGGCCCTGGGCTCCTCCGGCGGCCTCGCATGGACCGACGTCTTCGCCGACGAGCTCGTCGCGGTCGGCGACGAGCGCGAGGACATCATCGCCATGACCGCCGCCATGCTGCGGCCCACGGGACTCCTCTCGTTCGCGCAGCGCTTCCCCGACCGCGTCTACGACGTCGGCATCGCCGAGCAGCACGCCGTCGCCTCGGCGGCCGGCCTCGCCTTCGGCGGGCTGCACCCCGTCGTCGCGATCTACGCGACATTCATGAATCGCGCGTTCGACCAGGTGCTGATGGACGTCGCGCTCCACCGCGCGGGCGTCACGTTCGTCCTCGACCGCGCGGGGGTGACCGGACCCGACGGTCCCAGCCACCACGGCATCTGGGACCTCGCGATGCTGCAGATCGTGCCGCACATCCGCATCGCCGTGCCCCGCGACGAGCCGCGGCTGCGCGAGGAGCTCCGCGAGGCCGTCGCCGTCGACGACGCGCCGACCGTGGTCCGCTTCCCGAAGGGCGCCGTCAGCCCGGAGCTGCCGGCGATCGAGCGCCTCGAGGACGGTGTCGACGTGCTGGTGCGCTCCGACGCCCACGACGTCCTCCTCGTGGGCATCGGCCCGATGGCGCACATCGCCGTCGACGTGGCCGAGCGGCTTCGCGCCCAGGGGATCGGCGCCACCGTCGTCGACCCGCGGTGGGTCGTCCCGGTGCAGCCGTCGATCGTGGAGCTGGCGGCATCCCACCGCCTCGTCATCACCATCGAGGACGGCATCCGTGTCGGCGGCATCGGCACGCGCGTGCGGCAGGTGCTGCGCGAAGCGGGAATCGACACGGCCGTCGACGAGCTCGGCGTGCCCGACGAGTTCATCGACCACGCGAGCCGCGAGCAGATCCTCGAGGACGCCGGTCTCACGCCCGCGAAGATCGCGCAGGACGTCGTCGCCCAGGTGCTCGGCACGCGCATCCCCGTCGCCCGCGGAGCCCAGACCAGCGAGATCCCCACGCTGCCGGACCTGGCCCGCACGCGCGACGAGCGCCGCTAGACGGAGCTCAGCCGGTCCGCCAGCATGGCGGCCGCCGCGCCCCACTCGGACCGTGCGGGACCGGGCGCGAGGGGCGCGACCGCCTGCGACAGCAGGTATCCGTCGGTGAGCGCATCGCCGGTCACGATCACGCGCAGCAGCTCCACGCCGCATTCTCTGCGCACGAGCTCGGTGCACGCAGCCACGATGCGCGGCGACAGCACGTCGTTCGGCGGGAGGACCGCGCCGTCCAGCTCGTGCACGAGGTCGCGCAGCGCGGCGCCGACGATGTTGCCCGCCCGCTCCTTCACGTTCAGCACGTCCAGTTCGAGCACCCGCAGGTCGTGGCCCGAGACGATGGGCCGCCAGTCGAACGACGCATGGACGAGGTGCTGATGCCCGCTCGCCGCCGTGAGGCAGCGCGCCGGGAGATCCGTCGATCGGGCCCGGACGTCGACCATGCGGTACCAGTACAGGATCGGGAACGCCCCGTGGGTGCCCGGTCGCAGCACCACGACCTCGCCGCGGCCGTCGTCCGACCCGCGCACCCGTCGGATGATCGGCTTGCCGTTGCGCGTGCGGATCGCGGCCGAGCCCTCGTCCACCGTGACCAGGAAGAGCTTCATGAGCGCCGGGACCACCACGAGGAGGGTCAGCGCCGCGCCGCTCGTCTTGACGAGCACGCTGAGCGCGTTGCCGCTGAACAGCCCCGAGATCGCATCCAGCACCCGGACTCCTCCCGATCGTCCCTGAGTAAAGGATGCCCTGCGTCGATCCCGGGACATCGCCGAAGACGCCCCTGCTCGCGAGATGTTCACCGGCATGACCGCCGGCGTTCCACGGCGGGGGTGCGGTCGTTCGCCGCGCCGGCCGCTGTCGCCCCCGCGGCACGCACGGGGCGCACCCTCCGAGGAGGATGCGCCCTGCGCGGCCCGCCTGTCGTCGGTCGGCTCAGCTGCCGATGCCCGTGATCACCGGGTGGTGGAAGGTGTCGCCGAATGCCCGCTGCGAAGCCCCCTCGCGGTCGAGGTAGGGCGATGCGCCACCGTCGATGAACGGCCAGCCGGCTCCGAGGATGAGGCACAGGTCGATGTCCTGCACCTCCGGGACCACGCCCTCGTCGAGCATGATCCTGATCTCCTGGGCGAGTCCGTCCTGGACGCGCTCGAGAATGGTCTCCGCCGAGGCGGGCGAGGAGCCGACGGCGGGCTTGAGCACCTTCTCCGCCGCCTTCGTCCAGCCGGTCACGCGGCCGCCCTTGTCCTTCTCGACCACCTGCGGCAACTCCGCGAGGGCGTGGAAGTTCTCGTTCGCGTAGAAGCGGTCGGGGAAGGCGCGCACCATCGTGTCCTGCACGTGTGCGGCGACCTTCCATCCGACCAGGTCGATCAGCTGGAACGGTCCCATCGGCAGTCCGAGCGGCGCGAAAGCCTTCTCGACGTCGGCGATGGGAGTGCCCTCGTACACCGCGCGCGCCGCCTCGCCCATGACCTTGGCGAGCAGCCTGTTCACCACGAAGCCCGGCGCATCCGCCGTCAGCACGCCGTTCTTCCCGAGGCTCTTCGCCACGACGAAGGCCGTCGAGAGTGCGGCATCCGACGTCTGCGGCGTCTTCACGATCTCGATCAGCGGCATGACCGCCACCGGGTTGAAGAAGTGGAAGCCCACCAGGCGCTCGGGATGCGTCAGCTTCGCGCCGATCTCCGCCACGGACAGCGACGAGGTGTTGGTGGCGAGGATGGCGTCCTCCGCGATGATCTTCTCGATCTCGCCGAACACCTGCTGCTTGACCGCCACCTCCTCGAATACGGCCTCGATCACGAAGTCGCAGTCGGCATAGAGCGTCTTGTCGGTCGTGCCGGTCACGAGGGCGCGCAGCCTGTTGGCCGCGTCGCCGTCGAGTCGCCCCTTCGCCTCGAGCTTGCCGATCTCGTCGTGGATGTAGGCCACACCCTTGTCGACGCGCGCCTGATCGAGGTCGGTGATGAGCACCGGCACCTGCAGCTTGCGGACGAACAGCAGCGCGAACTGGCTGGCCATGAGGCCGGCGCCGATGATGCCGACCTTGGCGACCTTCTTCGCCAGGGCCTTGTCAGGAGCCCCGACCGGCCGCTTGGCGCGCTTCTGCACCAGATCGAACGCGTACATGGATGCCGCGAACTGGTCGCCGGTGACGAGCTCGGCCAGCGCCTCGTCCTCGCGGGCGAAGCCCTCGGCCTTGGTGCCGCCCTTCGCCTTGTCGAGGAGGTCCAGCGCCACGTACGGCGACTTCGGGACCGTCCCGATCCTGGACTCGAGCATGCCGCGTGCCATCTTGATCGCGATGGGCCACTTGGTGAGGCGCTCGATCTTCCCGGGCTCGTGCTTGCGCTCGACCTTGGTCTTGCCGCTGAGCACGCGGTCCGCCCAGTTCAGCGAATCCTCGAGGTAGTTCGCCGCCGGGAAGATCGCGTCCACGATCCCGTAGTCGAACGCCTGCTGCGGCTTGAGCATGCGGTTCTGCTTCAGCGGGTTGGAGATCACGACCTCGAGGGCGTTCTCGATGCCGATGAGGTTCGGCAGCAGGTAGGCGCCGCCCCAGCCGGGGATGATGCCGAGGAAGACCTCGGGGAGGGCGATCGCGGCGGCCGAGGCATCCACCGTCCGGTACGTGCTGTTCAGCGCGATCTCGAGGCCGCCGCCCAGCGCCAGCCCGTTCACGAACGCGAACGTCGGCACCCCCAGCTCGGACAGCATGCCGAAGACCTTGTGACCCAGCTGGGCCACCAGGCGTGCGTTGTCCTTCGAGCCGACCTTGCTGATGTCGGAGAGGTCGGCGCCCGCCGCCAGGATGTACTGCTTGCCGGTGATGCCGACCGCCTGGATCTCACCGGCCGCGGCACGCCCCTCGAGCGCCTCGAGCGTCTCGCCCAGCTGGAACATCGTCGCCGGTCCCAGCGTGTTGGGGCGGGTGTGGTCGCGACCGTTGTCGAGCGTGATGAGGGCGAGCACCTTGCCGGAGGGGAGGCGGATGTCGCGCACCCGCGAGTGCGTGATCACCTCGCCCTCCGTGACGGCGAGGATGGGGGAGAAGTCGATGTCGTCGTAGTTCGTCATTCCGCGCTTACTTCCGCTTCTTTCCGTCGTAGAACGGGTTCTCCCAGATGACCGAGCCGCCTTGGCCCAGACCGACGCACATCGCGGTGAGGCCGTAGCGCACGTCGGGTCGTTCGGCGAACTGCGCCGCGAGCTGGATCATCAGGCGGACGCCGGACGCCGCCAGCGGGTGGCCGAAGGCGATGGCGCCGCCCCACTGGTTGACGCGCGGGTCGTCGTCGGCGATGCCGAAGTGGTCGAGCAGGGAGATCACCTGGATGGCGAACGCCTCGTTGAGCTCGAACAGTCCGATGTCGCCGATCGTCAGGCCCGCCTTCTTCAAGGCCTTCTCCGTCGACGGGATCGGCCCGATGCCCATGATCTCGGGCTGGACGCCGGCGAACGCGAACGAGACGAGCTTCATCTTCGGCGTGAGCCCGAGCTCCTTGACCGCGCCGCCACCGGCGAGGAGCGACATCGTCGCACCGTCGGTGAGCGGCGACGAGGTGCCCGCGGTCACCCGGCCGTGCGGGCGGAACGGGGTCTTGAGGCCGGCGAGGTCCGCCATCGTGGTACCCGGCCGCCGGCCCTCGTCCTCGGTCGCGAGACCCCACGAGCCGTCGGCGTCCTTGATCGCGACCGGCACGAGATCCGGCTGGATCTTGCCGGCGTCGTACGCCGCCTGCACCTTGTGCTGGCTGAGCATGCCGAAGCGGTCGGAGCGCTCCTTGGTCAGGTGGGGGAACCGGTCGAAGATGCGCTCGGCGGTGACGCCCATGTTGAGCGCCCCGGGGTCGACCATCTTCTCCGCGACGAAGCGGGGGTTGGGGTCGGCGTTGCCGCCGATCGGGTGGTGGCCCATGTGCTCCACCCCGCCGGCCAGGGCGACGTCGTACATGCCCACGCCGATCGAGGCGGCCATCGTCGTGACGCTGGTCATCGCGCCCGCGCACATGCGGTCGATCGCGAAGCCCGGGACGGTCTGGGGGAGCCCGGCGAGGATCGCGACGCTGCGGCCGAGGGTCAGGCCCTGATCGCCCGTCTGCGACGTCGCGGCGATGGCGACGTCGTCGACGCGGTCCCTCGGAACGCCCGGATTGCGCTCCATGAGTCCGATCGTCGCCTTGACGGCGAGGTCGTCCGCTCGGGTGTTCCAGTACATGCCCTTTTCGCCGGCGCGCCCGAACGGGGTGCGCATGCCATCGACGAAGTAGACGTCCGAAATCTCGGCCACTCTGCCTCCAAAAGTTGGGATGACGCCAGCCTAGGAGGGCGGTCGGAGCGGTCTGAATCGGGTGGCGGAAACCTACGAAGCCGTTTCGGAGGGCTCCGACACGGCTTGCACGGATCCCACAAAGGCATCGGCGATCAGCTGTGCAGTCTGCGCAATCTGCCACGACCGCGCGCCGAGCGAGGCGAGCGCGTCGCCGATGGATGCCTCGGTCACCGGCTCCGGCGGCGTCCACGCGATGCGCCGCAGCAGCTCGGGAGTCAGCAGGTTCTCGGTCGGCATGCGCAGCTCCTCCGCCCGCCGCTCGACGACGGGGCGCGCCGCCTTCAGGCGCGCGTCCGCCTCGGGGTTGCGGTCCGCCCACGCGCGGGGCGGCGGGAGCGAGTCCCCGCCCGTCGCGCGCTCCAGCGGGAGGTGGCTCGTGGCACGGCCCGCCTCGATGGCGGCCCACCAGCGATCGAGCTGAGAGCGGCTGGCCCGCCCGGTGAACTCCTTCACAGCGGCCAGTGCGCTCTTCGACTTGGGGTCGGCGAGCACCGCGGCCACCAGCGCGCGGTCGGGCACGAGTCGCCCGGGCGCGACGTCCTCCGCCCGCGCGTACTCCTCGCGCGCGGTCCACAGCTCACGGGCGACGGCCAGCGCCTTGCGTCCACGTACCGTGTGCAGGCCGCTCAGGCGACGCCACGGCTCTTCGCGCGGCGGCTTCGGCTCGCGTTCGAGCACGGCGCGGAACTCCTCGGCCGCGAAGTCGGCCTTGCCCTGCTCGTGAAGCTCCTCGAGCAGCTTGTCGCGCACGTCCACGAGGTGCTCGACGTCCAGTGCCGCGTACTCCAGCCACGACTGCGGCAGCGGACGGGTGGACCAGTCCGAGGCGGAGTGCGCCTTGGCGAGGGTGATCCCGAGGGTGTCCTCCACGACCGCACCGAGGCCAACCCGGTCATGACCCAGAAGTCGCGCGGCGAGCTCGGTGTCGAAGATCGAGTCGGGCACGAGGCCCAGTTCGCGCAGTGACGGCAGGTCCTGGCTGGCGGCGTGGAGGACCCACTCCTCGTGACCGATCGCGTCCTGCAGCGCCTGGAAGTCCCCGATGGGCGGAGGGTCGAACAGGAACACGCCGACGCCGCGACGGAACACCTGCACGAGGTATGCGCGTTGCGAGTAGCGGAATCCGGAGGCGCGCTCGACGTCGACGGCCACAGGCCCCTGGCCGGCGGCCAGCCGGCGCGCGGCGTCGGCGAGGTGGCCCACCTCGTCGATCACCTCATAATCAACCACGCGGCGTCCTGCGCGAACCCAGCATCGCGATCCCTTCCGAGCCGGGCGGGAGCCCGGCGAGCATGCATACCAACTCCGCCCATGCTTCCACGTGCGGAGCGATCGCGCCTTCCGGTGACCAGGACGCCCGCAGCTCGATCTGCGCACCGTCTCCTTCCGCGGCAAGGGAGCCGAAACCTTTGGAGAGCGTCTTCGTGGCCGTCCCGGAGGCCGAATGGAACCCGGCGCGACGCGACGCCAGCGCGTCGGTGAGCCACGTCCACGCGACATCGGCCAGGAGCGGATCGACTCCGATCTCCGGCTCGAGCGGCGCCTGGGCGAAGCACACGATGCGCCAGGGGCCGTTCCACGGCGCCGGCTCCTCCGGATCGTGCAGCAGCACGAGCCGACCCGTGCCGTACGGCGAGTCGACGTCGTCGGGGGAGGAGCGCACATCGCCCGCGATCGCGAGCGCCTGGGGCGCCAGCCCCTGCGGTGCCGGGATCTCACGCACCGTCAGGTCGTCGCGGAACGAGATCGAGCGCACCGCCTCGGCCGCCTGCTCGAACGAGCTCGGTGCCGCGGGGGGACGCTGGTCAGCCACGCGGACAGACTAGAGTGATGCCTCGATGGTCGCCTTCAGGCGCGCCGCGATGGGCGGCGCAACCCGCAGCTCCGCCACCCGGCCCCGCACACCCGCCTACGTCGCCGGGGTCAAAGCCGCGCTCACGGTGCTGAGCGTCGCGCTGGCCGGGACGCTCGGCGCCCTCGCCGCCGGGTCCGTCCTGATGGCCCGCCGCGTCGTCACGCCGACGCGGCGCGAGCCCGACACGCGCATCCTCGCCCTGGACACCGCCGCGCAGACGATCACGCTGTCGCGGACGCCCGACACCGCGCTTCCGGGGCGCTACGGCCTGTTCACCAAGGGCACCTCGGACTACATCAAGCTCGGCTCGGTGCTCTCGGAGGACGCCACCAGCGTCAAGCGCAAGCTGCTCACCCATATCGGCTCCGACGCCGAGCTCGCCCCCGAGGCGGCCTTCAGCGGCTGGTACTACGACCGTCCCGAGCAGCTGCACCTTCCCTTCAGCCCGGAGCTCATCGGCTCGACCGTCGGCCCGTGCCCGGCGTGGCTCTTCCCGGCGGGCTCCGGCGAGACGTGGGTCATCCAGGTGCACGGGCGCGGTACGACGCGCGCCGAGTGCCTGCGCGCGGTCCCCGTCTTCCACGGGCTCGGCATCACCTCGCTCGTGGTCTCGTACCGCAACGACGGTGAGGCGCCGCGCAGCCGCAGCGGCACCTACGGGCTGGGATCGACGGAATGGCGCGACGTCGATGCCGCCGTCGGGTTCGCCCGGCGACGCGGCGCCCGCCGGATCGTGATCATGGGCTGGTCGATGGGCGGAGCGATCGCGCTGCAGCTGGCCCTGAACTCCGCACACCGCGACGCGATCGCCGGCCTGATCCTCGAGTCGCCCGTCGTGGACTGGAGCCTCGTGCTGAAGTACCAGGCGCGCGAGCAGCGCGTGCCCGACGCGATCACGGGTCTGGCGATGGAGGCGCTCCGTACGGAGTGGGCGGCCCCGCTCACCCGCACCGGCGCGGCGATCCGCCTCGACCAGCTCGACGTGCTGTCGCGCGCGAGCGAGCTGCGGCATCCGATCCTCATCCTCCACAGCGACGACGACGGCTACGTCCCCTCGGACGCCTCGCACGACCTCGTCGTCGCCCGCCCCGATCTCGTCCAGATGCAGGTGTTCGAGGTCGCGCGGCACACGAAGCTGTGGAACTACGACCAGGAGCGATGGAGCGACAGCATCCGCTCGTGGCTCGCAGCGCAGGGCCTCCTGCCCGACTGAGGAGTGCGCGCGTGTCAGGCGGCCGCTTTGGCGCGCACCTGCCGCTGCGCGCGCAGCAGCATGCCCGTCATGCCCGAGATCCGCAGCGGCGACACGACGCGGGTGAGCCCCAGCGTCTGGGGAAAGTCGCCCGGCACCGCGAGGACCTCGCCGGCTGTCAGCCCGGTGAGGCCCTGGGCCAGGATGCTGGCGAACCCGCGCGTCGTCGGCGCCTCGGGCGGCGCCGTCGCGTGCATGGCCACGGTGCCGTCGCCGTCGACGTCCACGACGATGAAGACGGGGGACTGGCACTCGACGACGCGCTCGTAGAGCTCGGGGTGGCCTTCGTACTCCGCCGGCACGGCGGGCAGCTCGTACGAGTACTCCAGGAGCAGCTGCAGCCGGTCGGCTTCGGGCAGCTCCAGGAACTCGTCGCGGATCTCGGCGAGGCGCTCGGGCAGGGCGGTGTCGGTCATCCCCGCCATCATCCCACGCCCGAATGGCGAGGGACCCGGCCGGTCACCGGCGGGGGGCGTCGCCGGGCTCGGCTCCCGCGACGATCGGCACACGCACCGCGCTGCCCCACTCCGTCCAGGACCCGTCGTAGTTGCGCACGTCGTCGAAGCCCAGGAGATGCCTGAGCACGAACCAGGTGTGGCTGGACCGCTCGCCGATCCGGCAGTAGGCGACGATCGCATCGTCGTCTTTCAGCCCGACCTCGCCCCGGTAGATCGCGTCGAGCTCGGCGCGGCTCTTGAAGCCGCCGTCCTCGGCGACGGCGCGTCCCCACGGGACGCTCCTCGCCGTGGGGATGTGCCCGGCGCGCAGGGCGCTCTCCTCGGGGTAGGCCGGGGCAGTGGTGCGCGAGCCGTCGTACTCCTCAGGGGAGCGCACATCGATGAGCGGACCGCTGCCGAGGTGTGCGAGGACGTCCTCCTTGTATGCGCGCAGCACCGAGTCGTCGCGCTCGACGACCGGGTAGCGCGTGGGCGCGGGCTTGGGCACCTCGGTCGTCATCGGGCGGCCCTCGGCGATCCACTTGTCACGGCCGCCGTCGAGGAGCCGGACGTCCTCGTGCCCGAAGAGGGAGAAGACCCACAGCGCGTAGGCCGCCCACCAGTTGTTCTTGTCCCCGTAGATCACCACCGTGTCATCGCGGGAGATCCCCTTGCGGCCGAGCAGCGCGGCGAAGCCCTCGCCGTCGACGTAGTCGCGCACCACGGGGTCGTTGAGCTCGGTGTGCCAGTCCACCTTGACGGCACCGGGGATGTGCCCCGTCTCGTACAGCAGCACGTCCTCGTCGGATTCGACGACGACGAGCCCCGGCCGGCCCAGCCGGGCCTCGAGCCACTCGCCGGTGACGAGCCGTCCGGGCTGGGCGTACTCGGCGAACTTCTCGGACGAGGTGTCGGTCTCGACGGGCATGGCGTCTCCTGATGTCGGCGGGGTGCGGGCACGCATCGGCGCCCGCGGGCGGCGGTTAGGGTTGAACCGTCGCCTTCGACCCTAGATTCCCGGGCGGGCGAGCACAGCCCTGCTGTAACGCGCCGTCCACTTCCACCGAGGATCCGCATGACCGTCTCCGCCACCCGCTCCGGCGTCGTCCACCTCGCAGAGCGGACCCCGCAGCTCGCCGGTGCCGAGATGGTCGCCGCCCTCGTGCCGCCGCCGCAGTTCGCCGACGCGACTTTCGACACCTACCGGGCCGATCCCGCATATCCCTCGCAGCAGGAGGCGAAGGACCTGCTCCTGGCGTTCACCGGAACCGCGGCACCCGTCAAGGGCGGGCTCTTCCGTCGCGCGAAGCGGCCGGAGGTCAAGCCGGGCGTGTACCTCGACGGCGGCTTCGGCGTGGGCAAGACCCACCTCCTGGCCGCGGTGTACCACGCGCTGCCCGCGCGGCGGAAGTACTTCGGGTCGTTCATCGAGTACACGGCGCTCGTGGGCGCGCTCGGCTACCAGAACACCGTCGAGCTGTTCCGCGGCTCGGATCTGCTGTGCATCGACGAGTTCGAGCTGGACGACCCCGGTGACACGATGGTGATGACCCGGCTGCTGGGCGAGCTCGTCGCCTCCGGGACGCGTCTGGCGGCGACATCCAACACCCCTCCCAACGCGCTCGGGGAGGGGCGGTTCGCCGCGCAGGACTTCCTGCGCGAGATCCACGCCATGGCGGCGAGCTTCCATACGGTGCGCATCGACGGGACGGACTACCGTCACCGCGCCGTCGACGGCCACGCGATGGTGCTCGAGCGCCCGCAGTACGACGCGGCGATCGCGGATGCCGCGGCCACGAGCCTCGTCTCCGACGATGCGTTCGACGACCTCGTAAGTCACCTCGCCCGCGTGCACCCGTCTCGCTACATCCGCCTGATCGAGGGGCTCTCGATGGTCGGACTGCGCGACGTCGAACCCTTCACGGACCAGTCCGCGGCGCTGCGCTTCGTCGCCTTCATCGACCGCGTGTACGACGCGCAGCTGCCGATCCGGGCGACGGGGACGTCGCTGGACCTCGTCTTCCCGGAGGAGATGCTCGCCGGGGGGTACCGCAAGAAGTATCTCCGGGCGATCTCCCGCCTGGTCGCGTCGACCCTCGCCTGATTCCCGGCGGGTCCTCGGAGCCCCGAAACACGATGTTTACGTGCGGGGCGGCTCCGTAACGAAGGAGAAACACGGGTCGTCCCGCTGCCGAAACGGACGGTCGACACACTGAGGGAACCCGACGCTTTCAGCTGCGTCCCCCGCAGAGAGGTTCTCCACCGAGATGGATCAAGGCAACACCGCATTCATGCTCATAGCGGCCGCGCTCGTCTTGTTGATGACGCCCGGTCTCGCGTTCTTCTACGGCGGCCTGGTGAAGGCCAAGAGCGTCATCAGCATGATGATGCTCAGCTTCGGCGCACTCGGCCTCATCGGCGTGCTGTGGGTCGTCTACGGCTACGCCATCGCCTTCCCCGGCGCTGAGGGCCTCGTCGCCCCGTGGTCGATCGACTGGTCGGCCATCGGACTGACCAGCCTCCTCGAGGTGCCGGAGGGCGCGGCATACCCGCCGCTGGCCTTCGTCGCGTTCCAGGCCACCTTCGCGATCCTCACGGTCGCTCTGGTGTCGGGCGCCATCGCCGACCGCGCCAAGTTCGGATCGTGGATGATCTTCGCGGCCATCTGGGCCACGATCGTCTACTTCCCGGTCGCCAGCTGGGTGTTCAACTTCGGCCTCGCCGAGGACGGCAGCTTCGCCTACGGCGGCTGGATCACCTACGGCATGCAGGAGTGGTTCGGAGTCGGCGCGATCGACTTCGCAGGCGGCACGGCCGTCCACATCAACGCCGGCGCGGCCGCTCTCGCGCTCGCCCTGGTGCTCGGCAAGCGCGTCGGCTTCCAGAAGGGCGTCCACGTCCCGCACAACCCGCCGTTCGTGCTGCTGGGCGCCGGCCTGCTGTGGTTCGGCTGGTTCGGCTTCAACGCCGGCTCGGAGCTCGCCGCCGACGGCACCGCGGCCCTCGCGTTCGTCAACACGATCGCCGCCCCCGCCGCGGCCCTCCTGGCCTGGCTCGTGGTCGAGAAGCTGAAGGACGGCAAGCCCACCTCGGTCGGTGCCGCCTCCGGCGCCGTCGCGGGTCTGGTCGCCATCACCCCGGCGTGCGCGTCGGTGACCCCGATCTGGGCGATCGTGCTCGGCCTCGTCGCCGGCGCCGTCTGCGCCCTCGCGATCGAGCTCAAGTACAAGTGGGGCTTCGACGACTCGCTCGACGTCGTGGGCATCCACCTCGTCGGCGGCCTCATCGGAACGCTGTACCTCGGCTTCTTCGCCAACGGCACCGGCCTCATCTACAGCGGCTCGTTCACGCAGCTGCTCGTGCAGGCCATCGCCGCGATCGCCGTCCTCGTGTACTCGTTCGCCCTGGCCTTCGGCATCGGCCTGGTCATCGAGAAGACGATCGGCTTCCGCGTCAAGAACGAGGACGAGGTCGCCGGCATCGACACCGTCGTGCACGGCGAAGAGGGATACGTCCTGGAGGGCACTCGCGCCTGACGCTCTTCGCACAGCGCCGAAGGGGCGCCGCGGTCTCCCCCCGACCGCGGCGCCCCTTCGGCGCGCCGGGGCGGCCCGACGCGCCTCGTAGGATGACGCGTGTGACACAGCGAAGAGGTCTGCTCGGCGTCCTGAGCAGCATTCTGCGGCCGCGGCGGTCCGCAGCGCCGGCGGTCCCCGCCGCGTCGCACGCCGGCGCGACCGCCACGATCGAGGTGCCGCCACCGGGCCGGAGCGCGCTGCGGATCTCGTACGCCCCCGACCGCGACGGCGAGCCGGACGCCGGAGAGGTCGTCTGGACCTGGGTGCCGTACGTCGAGAACGACGGGCGTGGCAAGGACCGTCCCGTGCTCGTCATCGGAAGGCAGGATCCCGAACGCGTCTACGCCGTCAAGCTCACCAGCAAGGCCCACGACGGCGACCGCGACTTCCTCCCCCTGGGCGCGGGGGAGTGGGACGCGCGCGGCAGGCCGTCGTGGGTCGACATCGACCAGGTCTACAGCGTGCATCGCGAGGGACTGCGGCGTGAGGCATCCGCCCTCGATCTCGAGCGCTTCATGCGGGTCGCCGACGCGCTCCACCGCCGCTACGGCTGGGCGATCGGCGACTGACCGGATGCAGAAGAGGCCGGCCACTGGCGTGACCGGCCTCATTCGTCGTGGTGGGCGATACCAGACTCGAACTGATGACCTCTTCCGTGTGAAGGAAGCGCGCTACCAACTGCGCCAATCGCCCGTACCCCGAGGGGGACGAGTAACGATCCTACCGGATGGCGAAGCGTGCCTCGAACCACATCCGTGTGACACGCGCGGGGTCCGTCCGGTTTTGCATGACGGCGAGGATCGGCTAAAGTCGTTCAAGTGCCCGGGGTGCGAATCCCGGAATCGAAATGCGGATGTAGCGCAGTTGGTAGCGCATCA
Organism: Microbacterium sp. ZXT2-5; assembly: GCF_055329545.1. NCBI lineage: Bacteria > Bacillati > Actinomycetota > Actinomycetes > Micrococcales > Microbacteriaceae > Microbacterium > Microbacterium sp. ZXT2-5. The sequence goes on from NZ_JBUZWD010000002.1 coordinate 479,791, forward strand.
CCTTGCCAAGGTGAGGGTCGCGAGTTCGAGTCTCGTCATCCGCTCGAGTGCAGGGATCCCCTCCAGGGATCACGGCACGTGGGGTCAAACCACACGCGGTGGCGTGGCCGAGCGGCTAGGCACCGGCCTGCAAAGCCGTTTACACGGGTTCGAATCCCGTCGCCACCTCCACTCCCGGTCCCGACCGGAGTTCGACTCGGGCGATTGGCGCAGCGGTAGCGCGCTTCCCTGACACGGAAGAGGTCACTGGTTCGATCCCAGTATCGCCCACCACCTGAAACCCCCGCCACGGCGGGGGTTTTGTCGCGCGGGCATGAATCACAGGTCCGCATGCCCGGCGCGCGCCAATTTGCCCCCCGTACCCCCTACGCTCCAGTAGGTTCTGGGGATGGCAATGACAGATACTCCGAGCCCACCGCCGGCTCTCGCCCGGCGCTGCGTCGAGCAGGTGCAGCGATGGCTTCCGGCGAGCGACCGGACGGAGCAGCTCATCGATTATGAGGGCGCGACCTTCGGTCGCCGTCCCGACGGTGTGATCGTCGTGCGCGTGCCGTACGGGCGGGGTAAAGAGTCCGGTTCAATTGTCTGCGGGCTGCGCCCGGGCGGCAAAGACTTCCTGTTCTACGCCGACTGCGTGTTGCTCACCGCTCTTGAGTGGCAGGAGTTCGTCACTGGCGTCCGCCCGGGGGAGATCTGATGGAAGGTGACACGGCGCTCAATCGAGCATCGAGATGGATGCCCCGAAGGAGCTTTCTCCTGCGAGCGGGCTTCGCTACGGCAATGGGGGTCACCGCGCTCGGGGCTCCCGTGACTGCCCACGCCACCGCGGTGCAGTGGGGTCATCCCTTCACGCATTATCGCCGCATCAGCTCCGGCTACGGCGTGCGGAACGGTCGCATGCACCATGGTGTGGACTATCCGCTGGGTGGAACCGCTCGCCCCGAGATCCGTGCGGTGGCCGACGGCACGGTGTATGGCGTCGGCTGGCACACGAACTTCGGCTGGTTCGCGGAGATCCTGCATGCGAATGGATGGACGTCCTTCTATGCCCACATGCGTAGCGCCTCGCCCCTTGGGGCGAATCAGAGGGTCGCCCGCGGGCAGTTCGTCGGCATGATGGGTAACACCGGGGCGGCATCGCAGGGAGATCACTTGCACATCGAGCTGCGGACTACTCCCGGCAGGTGGGATGTCACGACGGACCCCTACCCTTACATCCACAGCGCTCCGCTTCCCGGCCAGAATCCCATCACTTTCACGGACATCGACGGACACGTCTTCCAGAACGAGATCCTTTGGTTGGCGAACAACGGCATCAGTCGAGGCTGGGAGGTCGCCCCGAACGTCTACGAGTTCCGCCCTCAGAACCAAATACTGCGGGGGGAGATGGCAGCGTTCCTGTATCGCCTGGCGGGGCAGCCGACTTACACGCCTTCTACCGTCTCGCCGTTTGTGGATGTGCCGACTTGGCACGTCTTCTATAAGGAGATCTCATGGCTGGCCTCGACCGGAATCTCCAGGGGATGGGCGACACCCAACGGCATCGAGTTCCGTCCTGAATGGCCCACTACCCGCGAAGTCATGGCCGCGTTCCTGCACCGGTTCGAGGGGAGCCCCGGGTTCATCCCGACCGGAGCGAGCCCATTCCAGGACGTGCAGCCAGGCATCGTCTTCTACAACGAGATCCTCTGGCTCGCCTCAGAAGGCATCTCCACGGGCTGGGACGTCGGATACGGATGCCGCGAGTATCGCCCCGGGCAGAACGTGCTCCGCTCCGAGATGGCCGCGTTCCTTCACCGCATGACGAACGGCGGCTCCGCCCCCGTAACCGCAGACACATGCGCAGCGCCACCGTAATCGCTCCGCCGCCCCGACCGCCTGCGCAACGTCGCTGCCGTGGGTTCCGCACGATAGTGCCCCGGCTGGTAGTGCTACACACCTCGGGCTGCACGCTGGTGCAATACGAGACCGCACCCGCCGACGCGCTCTGCCGGCGTCCATCTGCCCCGGATACACCTGTTGGATGCGATCGCGGGAGGACCAGCCCGCGCTTTCGACCGCTAGCAGCCCCGGTGCACCGACGGCGGCACAGCGAAGTAGCAATAGACCTCGCGGGATGAGAACTCGAGCTCGAGCACAGCCGTTGCGGGATCGTGGGCTTCCGACGAGATGGCGGAGGGATCGACAGCCTGTCGTCGCACGCGGGCAGGCTACGCCGTTAAGCGGCCACTCTTTGCGGACCGCCGAGGCGGTGCGTTCGATCGTGATCGACGGATGTCCACGGTGAGCGAGGCAGTCGCGACCGCTATCGTGCACAGGTACGCAGCCTTCGCGTTGCCGGCGCTGCGATCGCGTGGCCTGGTCGATCGATGTCGAGGCGCCTCCTCGCCGGCTTCAGTTGTACCGGTCCAGCTCAGCGGTGAGGACCGGGTAGACATCGCGCGCGGCATCCGTCCCGATGAAGCAGTCCATGTGGGCGTAGCCGGGGATCACGTGCCGCGTGTAGTACCCGTCGCCGTTGACCTCCCGCAGGTGCTCGTACGTGATCCGGCTGCCCTCCGGCAGGAAGAGGCGATTGGCCTCGCCGTGGACGAACGCGATCGGGACGCGCAGGCCGGACACGTCGTCGAGGTAGTCGTGCTCGCCGTCCATGCTCACGGCATGGTCCTCCCGGAGGATCTTCGTGATGTGGGTGAGCGCCGTCAGGTTGGCCACCCCGAACGCCTCATGCAGGTGATCGTGCGTCGCCTCGTTGAGGCGGTCGTGGTCGTAGACCTCGCCGTAGATGAACATCACCCGGCGGCAGAACGGCCTGTCGCACGGCTCCTCGCCCGCGGGATACAGCGCCAGGGCACGGTCGTAGAGCGACTCGGCCCACGACGGATCGTCGGCGGGCTCGGTGGTCAGCGTGTCGACGCCGAGCGCCTGGAGGACGTTGCCCGTGTAGATGCCGGCGCGGAACTCGTTGAGCGCGCCCGCGCGCGGGTGGAGCGTCACCTGCGAGGCCACCGCCGACCGCACGCCGCGCAGGCCCAGCCCGAGCGACATCAGCAGGGTGAGCGATCCGACGCAGTGCGCGACGATCTGCACGGACTCGGCGCCGCTGACGTCTCGGACCTTCTGCACGGCGGCCGGGTAGTCGAACCGCGCGATGTCGTCCAGCGTGAACTGCGAGCTCGCCGACGCCAGGGCGGGGCTCGCGCGATAGTCCAGCACCCACACGTCGTAGCCGCGCTCGTAGAGGTGCTCGGGGAGGTTGGTCTCGGTCGTGTCGAGCGTGTAGGCCAGCGCCGACGTCCCGAAGCCGGGGGAGAGCACGACAGGTCCCCTGCGCCCGCCCCGGAACCGCGTGAGCCGCAGCGCCACGCCGTCGGCCGCGTCGAACCCGTGGACCACCGGCTCACCGCAGCGGAGCCTCCGCCTGATCCGATCGCCGGTCGCCGCCGGCAGGACATCGCCCTCGCTCATGTCGACCCCCAGTGGTCGCGGTGCGCGTGTCGCCACACGCCGGGCGGCTTCCGCACCGCATGCGACGACGCCGTCAGCCTATTGCCCGCAGCGCGGCCCCGCCACGAGCTCGTCCACATCGGCCGCCGTCCGGAGGGCACGGGCGCCGCCGTCGGCTGACTAGACTCGGAGCGTGGAACTCGTCTGGTCGGCCGCCGCTGCGGCACTCGAGACCGACACGCGAACGCTCGGCGCCTGAGCGGGCGGGGCGTGTCGTGCGCCCGAAGCTGAGTAGCCTTGATCCGAGCCATTCCCTGGAGAGTTTCCGTGACTGACGCTGTGTCCTATCCCGCCGACGGCTTCGCCCTGTTCCCCGATCGCTCCGTGGTCGCCCTCCGCGTCAACGGTGAGCTGAAAGACCTCGCGACGGTGGTGGAGCAGGCGGATGCCGTGGAGCCCGTCACCATCGACAGCCCCGACGGCCTGGCGATCCTGCGCCATTCGACGGCCCACGTCCTCGCGCAGGCCGTCCAGCGCATCCACCCGCAGGCGAACCTCGGCATCGGCCCGCCGGTGACCGACGGCTTCTACTACGACTTCGGCGTCGAGCATCCCTTCACCCCCGAGGACATCAAGGCCATCGACAAGGAGATGCAGCGCATCGTCCGCGAGGGCCAGCGCTTCGTGCGCCGTGTCGTGACCGAGGAGGAGGCGCGCGTCGAGCTCGTCGACGAGCCGTTCAAGCTCGAGCTCATCGACCTGAAGGGCGGCGGCGCCGCCGACAAGGCCGAGGGCGCCTCCGTCGAGGTCGGCGCGGGCGAGCTGACGATCTACGACAACGTCGACCGCGACGGCCAGACCGTGTGGAAGGACCTCTGCCGCGGACCGCATCTGCCCAACACCCGCATGATCGGCAACGGGTGGGCGCTCCAGCGGATCGCGGGTGCATACTGGCGCGGCAGCGAGAAGAACCCCCAGCTGCAGCGCATCTACGGCACCGCCTGGCCGACCAAGGACGAGCTGCGCGCCTACCAGACGCGCCTCGAGGAGGCCGCGAAGCGCGACCACCGCAAGCTCGGCAAGGAGCTGGACCTGTTCTCGTTCCCGGACGAGATCGGATCGGGCCTGTCGGTCTGGCACCCGCGCGGCGGCGTGGTGCGCGGCGAGATGGAGCAGCACGCGCGCCGGCGCCACATCGAGGGCGGCTACACCTACGTCTACACGCCCCATATCTCCAAGCAGGACCTGTTCCTGCAGTCCAACCACCTCGTCACCTACAAGGAGGGGATGTTCCCGCCCATCCATCTCGACGAGGAGCGCGACGAGCAGGGCGAGATCACCAAGCACGGCCAGGACTACTACCTGAAGCCGATGAACTGCCCGATGCACATCCTCATCTACAAGGAGCGCGCGCGCAGCTATCGCGACCTGCCGATGCGGCTGGCCGAGAACGGCACGGTGTACCGCAACGAGCTCTCGGGCGCGCTGCACGGCCTCACCCGGGTGCGCGGCTTCACCCAGGACGACTCGCACCTGTTCGTCACTCCGGAGCAGCTGGAGGAGGAGGCGACCCGCGTCCTGGAGTTCGTCATCTCGATGCTCCGCGACTTCGGCCTCGAGGACTTCGAGCTCGAGCTGTCGATGCGCGACGACGAGAAGGAGAAGTGGATCGGCTCGGACGAGTTCTGGGAGCACTCGACCGACGCGCTTCGCAACGTCGCCCTCGCGAGCGGCCTGAAGCTCACCGAGGTCCCGGGCGAGGCGGCCTTCTACGGTCCGAAGATCGACCTCAAGACGCGTGACGCGATCGGTCGCACCTGGCAGCTGTCCACCGTCCAGGTCGACCCAAACCTGCCGGAGCGGTTCGAGCTGGAGTACACCGATCGCGACGGCCAGAAGAAGCGGCCGATCATGATCCACCGGGCGCTCTTCGGCTCGATCGAGCGGTTCTTCGCGATCCTGCTCGAGCACTACGCCGGCGCGTTCCCGGTGTGGCTCGCGCCCGTGCAGGTGGTCGGCATCCCCGTCGCCGAGGACTTCGCCGACTACCTCGGCGACGTCATCGCGCAGCTGAGGGCAGCGGGAGTGCGCGCCGAGCTCGACCACTCCGACGACCGCATGCAGAAGAAGATCCGCACCCACACCACCCAGAAGGTGCCGCTGCAGCTGATCGCGGGCGCGCAGGACCAGTCCGCCGGCACCGTGTCGTTCCGCTTCCGCGACGGCTCGCAGGAGAACGGCGTGCCGATCGCCGACGCCGTCCGCCGCGTCCGCGACGCGATCGCCTCGCATGCCCTGGTGAACACGGCGGAGGACTTTTCGTGACGGACGTCGGCGAGCCCGGTCCGGGGACTCCGGGAACGGATGCCCCGGACCCGGTGCTCGTCGACGCCGCGACACTCCCGGGGGTGCCCGACCAGTTCCAGCGGCTGTGGACCCCGCACCGCATGGCGTACATCCAGGCGGGCCCCGAGGTGCTGCGGCAGGAGTGCCCGTTCTGCGAGGCGCCCCGCAGGTCCGACGAGGACGGCCTCATCGTCTTCCGCGGGAGGACGGCGTACGCGCTGCTGAACCTCTTCCCGTACAACTCGGGCCATCTGCTGATCTGCCCGTATCGCCATATCGCGACCTACGACCAGGCGACGGACGAGGAGGTCGCCGAGATCGGCCTCCTGACACAGCAGGGCATGCGCGTGCTCCGTCAGGTGTCGCGCTGCGACGGCTTCAACATCGGCATGAACCAGGGGCATGTCGCCGGCGCGGGCGTGGACGAGCACCTGCACCAGCACATCGTGCCCCGCTGGGCCGCGGACGCGAACTTCTTCCCGATCATCGCGAAGACCAAGGCGCTGCCCCAGCTGCTGGGCGACGTGCGCCGCGCGGTGGCCGACGCCTGGAGCGCCTGACCGGAGTCGACGGATGCCGCGGCCCGCGGCATCCGTCACTCCGATGCGATCAGCGGACCCGCGTGACCTCGAACTGCAGACGCGGGTGGGCGTAGGCCTCCTGCGACTCGACGAGCTGCAGCTCGCGCTCGCCCGACGCGTGCGTGCGCTCGAGGAGGTCGAACACGCTCGACGTGGTGCGGGCGAGCGCATCGGCCGCGTCGCCGGTGCGGCGGTAGTGCGCGGTGAAGAGGGCGGCCGTGACGTCGCCCGATCCGTTCGCCTTCATCGGGATGTGGGGCGTCTGCACGATCCAGGCGCCGTCGTCGGTCACGGCGAGCATCTCGATCGTCCCCTCCGGGCGATCGGGCCGTTCGACGCTCGTGACCAGCACCGTTCCGGGGCCCATCGCCCGGGCGAGGTCTGCCGAGGCGAGCGTCGATGCGAGGTCGGCGGGCTCGGTGCCGGTCAGGAAGCCGAGCTCGAACTGGTTCGGGGTGATGATGTCGGCGGCGGGGACCACGCGCTCCCGCAGCAGCACGGGGATGGCCGGCGCGACGAAGCAGCCCGACTTCGCGTTGCCCATCACCGGGTCGCACGCGTAGACGGCCTCGGGGTTGGCCTGCTTGACCCGTGCGACGGCGTCGAGGATCACGTCGGCGATGCCCTCGCCGCCCTGGTACCCCGAGAGCACGACGTCGATCTCCGGGAACGCGCCGCGCTCCTCGATGCCCGTGATGACCTCGCGCACGTCGTCCGGGCTGATGAGGGGGCCGCGCCATGCGCCGTAGCCGGTGTGATTGGAGAAGTTCACCGTGTAGACCGGCATGACCTCGACGCCGATGCGCTGGAGCGGGAAGACGGCGGCGGAGTTGCCGACATGACCGTAGGCGACCGCGGACTGGATCGAGAGGATCTTCACCGCTCGATCATGCCACTTCGCGCGTGACGAGCCGTCCACCGGCCGCTCGCACGGCGGCGGCGACGTCGGCGGCGAGCCGGTCGGCGTCGGGGTCGTCCAGATCGTGCACCGTGAGCCGCAGGCGGTGCGACGGGCCCGCCTCGGCCAGCACGAACTCGTCGCCGGGCCGGGCGAGCCACCCGCGGCGCATCAGCTGCTCCGAGACCGCCCGCGCGGGCACGGGGAGCGCGATCCACAGGTTCAGCCCGTCACCGGCGCCCGCCGGCACGCCCTGCGCCGACAGGCGCTGCACGAACGCCGCGTTGCGCGCCGCGTAGTGGGCGCCCGCGCGCTCGATGGCCGCCATGGTCGCGGCATCCGTCACCAGAGCGAGCGTGAGCCGCTGGAGCAGGTGGCTGACCCAGGTCGTGCCGGGAGTGAGCCGCATCGCGAGCCGCTCGGCCGTCTCGGGATCGGATGCCGTCACCGCCAGGCACATGTCGGGACCCAGGAACTTCGACACCGACCTGACCAGCGCCCACCGTCGGTGGCCCGCCGCGACGAGGGAGTGGAACGGCTGCCGCGACAGCAGCGAGAAGTGGTCGTCCTCGATGACGAGGACGTACGGGTGGTCGCGCAGCACCGCCCGCAGCCGCTCGGCGCGACGCTTCGAGAGACTCGCCCCGGTGGGGTTCTGCGCCCGCGGCGTGTGGACGACGGCGCGGACGCCCTGGTCGAGCGCCGCCCGCAGTCCCTCGACCGTCATGCCCTCGTCGTCGACGGGGACCGGAACGGCGCGGTACCCGCCGATGCGGACGGTGTGGATGCTGGTGAGGAAGCAGGGGTCCTCGAGCGCCACGGCGTCGTCCCGCGTGAGCGCCTGGGCGAGCAGGCGCTCGACGGCGTCGGCCGCACCGCTGGTGATCGTCAGCCGCATGTCCGCGGCAGGTGGCAGGTCCTGCCGCATCCACTCCCGCGCCCATTCCTCCAGGGCGGGGTCGATCACCGGCTCGCCGTACAGGACGGGCCGCCCGGCCACGCTCGCCAATGCGGACGACGGGTCGGGGATCAGGTCGGGGTCGGGGTTGCCCGTGCCGACGTCGCGCAGCACGCTGCCGGCGGCGAAGCCCTCCTGGGCGACGGCGGCGGGGTCGGCCACGCGCGTGCCGCCGCGGCCGCGCGTCACGATGACGCCGGCCTGCGTGAGCTGGCGATAGGCAGCGACGACCGTGTTGCGGTTGACCCCCAGCCCGTCTGCCAGGGCGCGGACGGGCGGGATCGCCTGCCCGGGGCGAAGGTCGCCGCGCTCGATCAGGGCACGCAGGCTGTCGGCGATCTCGGACGCCGACCTGCCGCGGATGTCCAGGTCCATTGCGCATCCCCCTTCAGCGGCCGTCTCCGGATGAGTGTAGGGCCCAGCTCATGCTATCTTTTGGCCTAGGCCAATACCCGCATTTGTCCTCACCGCTGCGCGCACCGCGCCGAACGAAGGGAACGCTCGTGACCACTGCCGACACGGGAACCGACCGCGTCAAGCGCGGACTCGCCGAGATGCTCAAGGGCGGCGTCATCATGGACGTCGTCACTGCCGAACAGGCGAAGATCGCCGAGGACGCGGGCGCCGTCGCGGTCATGGCGCTCGAGCGCGTGCCGGCCGACATCCGCGCGCAGGGGGGCGTCGCCCGCATGAGCGACCCCGACCTCATCGACGACATCATCGCGTCGGTCTCGATCCCGGTGATGGCCAAGGCCCGCATCGGCCACTTCGTCGAGGCGCAGGTGCTGCAGGAGCTCGGCGTGGACTACATCGACGAGTCCGAGGTGCTCTCGCCCGCCGACTACGTCAACCACATCGACAAGTGGAAGTTCACCGTCCCGTTCGTGTGCGGCGCGACCAACCTCGGCGAGGCGCTGCGCCGCATCAACGAGGGTGCGGCGATGATCCGCTCCAAGGGCGAGGCCGGCACCGGAGACGTGTCGGAGGCGACCAAGCACATCCGCAAGATCAGCTCGGAGATCAACGTCCTGCGGTCGATGACCAAGGACGAGCTGTACGTCGCGGCCAAGGAGCTCCAGGCGCCGTACGAGCTGGTCGCCGAGATCGCCGAGACGGGCAAGCTCCCCGTCGTCCTCTTCGTCGCCGGGGGCGTCGCCACGCCCGCCGACGCGGCGATGATGATGCAGCTGGGCGCCGACGGCGTCTTCGTCGGCTCGGGGATCTTCAAGTCGGGGAACCCCGCCGAGCGCGCGGCGGCGATCGTGAAGGCCACCACCTTCTACGACGACCCCACGGTGATCGCCGACGTGTCCCGCGGACTCGGCGAGGCGATGGTGGGCATCAACGTCGCCGACCTCGCCGCGCCGCATCGGCTCGCCGAGCGCGGCTGGTGACGAGGCCGCGACCCCGGGTCGGCGTCCTCGCGCTGCAGGGCGACGTCCGTGAGCACGTGCGCGTGCTCTCGGACCTCGGGGCCGAGGTCGCGACGGTCCGACGCCCCGAGGAGCTCGCCCAGGTGGATGGCCTCGTCCTCCCGGGCGGCGAGTCGAGCGTCATCGACAAGCTCGCCCGCGCGTTCGGGATGCGCGACCCGGTGCGCGCCGCGATCGCGGAGGGGATGCCCGTCTACGGGACCTGCGCCGGCCTGATCCTCCTCGCCGACCGGATCACGGACGGGATCGAGGGTCAGCAGACCTTCGGCGGCCTCGACGTGACGGTGCGCCGCAACGCCTTCGGCAGCCAGGTGGACTCGTTCGAGGTGGATCTGGACGTCCCCGTGCTCGGCCGCCCCCCGGTGCACGCGGTGTTCATCCGCGCGCCGCTCGTGGAGCAGGCGGGGGAGGGCGTGGAGCGCCTGGCCGCGCTCGCCGACGGACGCGTGGTGGCCGTCCGCCAGGGAGCGCTCCTGGGCACGTCCTTCCACCCGGAGGTCGGCGGGGAGCAGCGGTTCCACGCGCTGTTCCTCGACATGGTCCGCGAGCGCGTCGGCTGACCGGCCGGATCCGCCTCCCGGGGTAGATTCTGATCCATGACGATCAACGACTGGTGGCGCGAGCACCCGGAGGAGCGCTACTGGATGATCGCCCCGTCGCGCGGTGTCGTCGGCGACGCGCTGACGGCTCCGAAGGCGGCCGACGACCGCCGCTTCGAGTGGTCCCATGAGCTCGTCGGGTTCACCGAGCCCGGTGACACGCTCTTCGTGTGGGATCGCACGCTGCCGGTTCCCGGCATCGCCGCGTGGGGTCGCGTGCTCGGCCCGCTCGGCGAGGAGACCCGTTCCCGGCGCGGCGACGAGCTGCGCCACTGGCGCATGCCCATCAGCGACACGCTGCGCCTCGCCTCGCCGATCACCCTTCCCCGCCTGCGGCGCGTGGGCGCCGAGATCGTCGCCGTCCGCGATCGGGTCGAGCAGCTGACCGAGGGTCCGGTGTACTTCCCGTTCATCGGCTCGGCGGACAGGCTCGCCCCAGCCCCCGCCTATCTCACGAAGGTGCCGCGAGACCTCGTGGCGCTGCTGTCGTCGCGCTTCGGGTTCGAGTTCGCCCTGTGACGCGGGGATAAACTAGTCCGTCGTGGCGCCGCGATCGAAGCGCCGGCCGCCGACGAGCGTGATTCAGGAGGACCATGTCCGGGCATTCCAAGTGGGCGACGACCAAGCACAAGAAGGCGGTCATCGACGCGCGCCGTGCGAAGTCGTGGGCCAAGCTCATCAAGAACATCGAGGTCGCCGCGAAGCTCGGCGGGCCTGACCTGGCGGGCAACCCGACCCTGTTCGACGCCGTGCTGAAGGCGAAGAAGACGTCGGTCCCCAAGGACAACATCGACCGCGCCATCAAGCGCGGCGCCGGCATCGGCGGGGAGTCGGTCGAGTACTCCTCGATCATGTACGAGGGGTACGGCCCCTCCGGCGTCGCCCTCCTGATCGAGTGCCTCACCGACAACAAGAACCGCGCGGCCGCCGAGGTGCGCACCGCGCTCACCCGCAACGGGGGCACGCTCGCCGACCCGGGCAGCGTCGCGTACAACTTCACCCGCAAGGGCGTGATCGTCGTCGGCGGCGAGTCGACCACCGAGGACGACGTCATGATGGCGGTCCTGGAGGCCGGCGCGGAGGAGGTCGAGCCCCACGCCCAGGGCTTCGAGGTCATCACCGAGGCATCCGACCTCGTCACGGTGCGCACCGCGCTGCAGGAGGCGGGCATCGACTACGAGTCGGCCGACGTCGAGTTCGTCCCCAACCTCAAGGTCGAGGTGGATGCCGAGACGGCGCGCAAGGTCTTCCGCCTCATCGACGCCCTCGAGGACAGCGACGACGTGCAGAACGTCTACAGCAACTTCGACCTCACGCCCGAGGTGCAGGCGGAGCTCGAGGAGGACGAGGACTGACGATCGCTCCGGATGCCCCGCCCAGGCGCGCCTGGGCGGGGCATCCGTCCGCCTGGCCTAACGTGGGGGAGTGGCGTCCTCCCGTGGTCCTCTGCGCGTGCTCGGCATCGACCCGGGCCTCACGCGCTGCGGCGTCGGCGTCGTCGACGTGCGTCCCGACCGCTCCGCGACGCTCGTGCACGTCGGCGTCGTGCGGTCGGACCCGGGCGCCCCGATCGAGGAGCGGCTCGCACTGATCGCGACGGGTCTGCGTGCGGTGCTCGACGCGCACGAGCCCCACGTCGTCGCGGTGGAGCGCGTGTTCGCACAGCACAACCGCGCCACGGTGATGGGCACCGCGCAGGCGAGCGGCATCGCGCTCCTGGTCGCCGGGGAACGCGGACTCGCCGCGGCGACGCACACGCCGTCGGAGGTCAAGGCGGCGATCACCGGGTACGGGAACGCCGACAAGCGGCAGGTGCAGACCATGGTGGCGCGCGTGCTGCGGCTCGACGAGCTGCCGAGACCCGCCGACGCCGCCGACGCGCTCGCCCTCGCGCTCTGCCACGCGTGGCGCGGAGCCCCCGCGACCGGGTCGCGCTCCGAGCCCCTCACACCGGCGCAGCGGGCATGGGCCGATGCCGAGCGCCTCGCCCGGAAGTGAGCGGTGCGCCGCCGAGCGTGTCGCTCGAACAAACGTGCGAACCGCACCGTAGGCTCGGAGCATGATCTCCTCAGTCCGCGGCACGGCCGTGCACGTCGACGCGGACGCGGTCGTCGTCGAGGTCGGCGGAGTCGGCCTCCACGTGGCCGTGACGCCGCAGGTGGCGCGCATGACGCAGGTCGGCGACACCCTCACGCTGCACACGTCGCTGATCGTCCGCGAGGACGCGCTGTCGCTGTTCGGGTTCGAGTCCCGCGAAGAGCTGGGCGTGTTCGGGCTTCTGCTGGGCGTCACGGGCGTCGGACCGAAGTCGGCGCTCGGGGTGCTGTCCACCCTGACCGTCCCGCAGATCGCCGACGCGGTCGCCGCCGACGACGACGCGCCGTTCCGCCGCGTGTCGGGGATCGGCCCCAAGACGGCGAAGCTCATCGTGGTGCAGCTGGCGGGGAAGATCGCCGTCACCAGGCCCGCCGGCCCCGCCGGCGGCGCAGGCGCCGCCGCGGCGATCCCGGCACAGGTGGTGCAGGCGCTCGTCGGGCTGGGGTGGTCGGAGCGCGTGGCAGCAGAAGCGGTGGACCTCGTCGCCGCCGACGCCGCCGACAGGGACCGCTCCTCGGTCCCCGCCCTGCTGCGACTGACCCTGGCGGCCCTCGGGCCCGCGCGGAAGGAGCCGGTCGGTGGCTGAGGTGCGCGAGGCGACCGAGCCGGTCGACGAGGCCGAGCTCGCGATCGAGGGCGCGCTGCGCCCCGGCTCGCTCGCCGAATTCGTCGGACAGCAGAAGGTGCGCGGTCAGATGCAGCTGCTGCTGGACGCCGCGCGCATCCAGCAGCGCCCCGCCGACCACATCCTGCTCTCCGGACCCCCGGGCCTCGGCAAGACGACGCTCGCGATGATCGTCGCGCACGAGAGCGAACGGCCGCTGCGGCTGTCCAGCGGTCCGGCGATCCAGCACGCCGGCGACCTGGCGGCGCTGCTGTCGAGCCTGACGCCGGGAGAGGTGCTCTTCATCGACGAGGTGCACCGCATGGCGCGCTCGGCGGAGGAGATGCTGTACCTCGCGATGGAGGACTTCCGCATCGACATCATGGTCGGCAAGGGCGCCGGTGCGACCAGCATCCCGCTCGACCTCGCCCCCTTCACGCTGGTCGGCGCGACGACGCGGTCGGGGCTGCTGCCCAATCCGCTGCGCGACCGCTTCGGATTCACCGCGCATCTGGAGTACTACGAGCCGGAAGAGCTCGAGCGCGTCATCGAGCGCTCGGCGGCCATGCTCGGCGTCTCGCTGCCGCCGGCGGCCCGCGCCGAGATCGCCCGCCGGTCCCGGGGGACGCCGCGCATCGCCAACCGCCTGCTGCGTCGCGTGCGCGACTACCTCGTGGTGCACGGCAACCGTCGCGGCGCCGACATCGCCACCGTCGACGCCGCTCTGGACCTCTACGACGTCGACGCCATCGGGCTGGACCGCCTGGACCGCGCCGTCCTCGACGCGCTCGTGCGGCGGTTCCGCGGCGGTCCCGTGGGCCTGGGCACCCTCTCCGTCGCGGTGGGCGAGGAGCCCGACACGATCGAGTCGGTGGTGGAGCCGTACCTGGTCCGCATCGGCTTCATGGGCCGCACACCGCGCGGACGCATCGCGATGCCGGAGGCGTATGCCCACCTGGGGGTGCCCCTCGCAGACTCGGCGCTCCGATTCGATGACCTATAATCGCTGGAGGCTTTCGCCCACCCCCTCCTGCAAGGCAGTGCCGCCGCTGGCGCGCACGCCTTAACCGAAAGGTGCTCCCGCCTCCATGGACCTCGCTACGTTCCTGAGCAATTACGGCCTCATCATCCTGCTGGTCGGACTCCTCGTCTTCATGTTCTGGAGCTCGCGCCGCCGGATGCAGAAGCAGAAGCTGGAGCAGGAGGAGAAGGCCCGCCAGACCGTCCCCGGCGCTGAGGTGCTCCTGCAGGGCGGCCTGTACGGCACGATCGTCTCGTACGACGCCGACAACCTCGACCAGCCCGCCATCGTCGAGCTGGCCCCGGGCGTGCAGATCAAGGTGCACAGCCAGGCGATCCTGCGCATCGTGAACCCCACCGTCGGCGCCGTCAGCGAGGACGAGTACCTCGCGGCCGAGGAGAGCCACGCCGAGTACGCCGAGGGCGTCGCCAACGGCGACATCAGCTCGATCAGCGACGACCAGGCCGCCACCGGCAACACGAAGGCCGACCCCGACACCGAGCCCGGCACCAAGTCGCAGGGCTGACGCCCCTCCTCCGCCCGTTCGGGCATCCCAAGAAAGCAGAGACGTGGCGACATCCACTCCCGTCCGGCATGCGTGGCGCGCGCTGACCGGCCTCCTCGCCATCACGGCCCTCCTGTTCGGCATCAACGCCCTGGGCGTGTACGTGTTCGGCCAGAGCTCGTGGACCCCCGCTCTCGCCCTGGACCTCCAGGGCGGCACCCAGATCGTGCTCGAGGCCCAGACCGAGGACGGCGCCGACCCGTCGGCCGAGCAGATGGAGCAGGCCGTCACGATCATCCGTCAGCGCGTCGACGCCTCCGGCGTCGGCGAGGCCGAGGTGACCACGCAGGCGGGCAACCAGATCGTCGTGCAGATCCCCGGGCAGGCCGACGAGGAGACCCGCAACCGGATCGAGGCCTCGGCGCAGCTCCAGCTGCGCGCCGTGCTGTACGCAGGCGACCCCGCCACCGAGTTCGTCGGAGAGGACGGCAACGCCACGCCGTATCCGACTCCCGATCCCACGCTGCAGGCGACGCCCACGACCTCGCCGACCAACGGCAGCGACACCGCGTGGATCACGCCGGCCCTGCAGGCCGAGTTCCTCGCGTACGACTGCTCCGACCCGGCCAACGACCCGGCCAGCGCTCCGGCCGACGAGCCGCTGATCACCTGCGACGCCGACCGCACGGTCAAGTACATCCTGGGCCCGGTCGAGCTCGACGGCTCGTCGATCGACGACGCGACGTTCGGCCTGCAGCAGCAGAACGGGCTGTGGGCGGTCAACCTGCAGTTCGACGGCGAGGGCACCCAGATCTTCGGCGAGATCAGCCAGCGCCTGTACGGCGCCCAGGCGCCGCTGAACCAGTTCGCGTTCGTCCTGGACGGGTACGTGCTCTCGGCGCCCTCCATGAACGGCGTCATCACCGACGGCAAGCCGAGCATCACCGGCAGCTTCACCCAGGAGACCGCCAAGGTGCTCGCCGACCAGCTCAAGTACGGCGCGCTGCCGCTGAGCTTCACGGTCGAGAGCTCCAACTCCATCTCGGCGACGCTCGGCTCGCAGCAGCTGCAGATCGGCCTCATCGCAGGTCTCATCGGTCTCGCGCTCGTCGCGCTGTACTCGCTCATCGTCTACCGCGCGCTCGGGTTCGTCATCATCGCCTCGCTGGCGGTCATGGCCGTGCTCACCTACGTCACGCTGTGCATCCTCGCGTGGCGCATGGGCTTCCGCCTCTCGCTGGCCGGCGTCGCGGGCCTCATCGTGACGATCGGCTTCACGGCCGACTCCTTCATCGTCTACTTCGAGCGCATCCGCGACGAGCTGCGCGACGGCAAGTCGGTCACGGCGGCCGTCGAGGACGGCTGGGGACGCGCGAAGCGCACGATCTACATCTCGAAGTCGATCAACATCCTCGCCGCAGTGGTCCTCTACATCCTCGCGGACTCGACGGTGAAGGGCTTCGCCTTCACCCTCGGCCTCACCACGGCCATCGACGTCCTGATCTTCATCCTGTTCACGCACCCCGTGATGCAGCTGCTCGTGCGCACGAGGTTCTTCGGGTCGGGGCATCCGCTGTCAGGGCTCGATCCGACGGCGCTGGGCGCGGTGTACCGCGGGCGCGCGCAGTTCCGCGAGCCGGTGCTCGCCGGCGGCGCCGCCGGACGCCGCACCGTCAAGGCCCGCGGCGAGGCCGTGCGCCGCCAGACGATCGCCGAGCGCAAGCAGGCCGAGCTCGCCGCGGCCGACAGCAGACCGGGCACGACCGTCAAGGAGGGAGACGACTGATGCGCTCCATGAGCCAGCTCGGCAACGACCTCTACACGGGCAAGACGTCGTTCCCCTTCGTCGGACGCCGCAACCTGTGGTTCCTCATCGCGGCGCTCCTCGTCCTCGGCTCGGTTCTCGTGCCGCTGTTCCGCCCGATCCAGTTCTCGATCGAGTTCACCGGCGGCTCGCAGTTCACCGTCAACGGCGTGCAGTCGCCGGTCGACCAGTCGCTGGCGACCGACGCCGTGCTGTCGGTGGTGCCCGAGGCGACGACGAAGGTGGTCACGATCGGAGAGGACGCCGTCCGCGTCCAGACCGATCAGATGACGGATGCCGAGAGCCGCGAGGTCTCCGACGCCCTCGCCGAGGCGTACGACGTTCCGGAGAGCGAGGTGAGCTACGCGTTCATCGGCCCCAGCTGGGGTGCCGACGTGACGCGGCAGTCGCTGTGGGGACTGGCGATCTTCCTGGCCCTGACCTTCATCATCCTCGCGCTGTACTTCCGCACCTGGAAGATGTCGGTGTCGGCGATCATCGGCCTCGTCGACGTCCTCATCATCACCATCGGCGTCTACGCGCTGTTCGGCTTCGAGATCTCGCCCGCCGCGGTGATCGGCTTCCTGACGATCCTCTCGTACGCCCTGTACGACACCACGGTCGTGTTCGACAAGATCCGGGAGAACACCAGCGAGGACGGGGAGGTGTCGGGGCGCACCTTCGGCGAGTCGGTCAACCTCGCGGTGAACCAGACGCTCGTGCGCTCCATCAACACGACCGTCGTGGCGATCCTGCCGACGGGTGCGATCCTGTTCATCGGCCTCATCTGGGCCGGCGCGCAGACGCTCACCGACCTGTCGCTGTCGATCTTCGTGGGAACGATCGTGGCCGCGTACTCGACCATCTTCGTCGCCGCGCCGCTGTACTCGCTGCTGCGTGAGAACGAGCCGGCGATCAAGACGCGCGACGCGCGCGTCGTGACGGCGCGCGAGCTGGCCGGCACCCCGGCCTGAGCGCACGACGCGCGGGCGTAGGATTGTGAGGTCCGGCGGAGGGGAGGTTTCGAATGACCGAGACCGTTCCCCCCGCCCAGTCCTCGTCGCTTCGGCGTCTCGTGCCGCGCATCTTCTCGCGGTCGGCACGGCGCGACGACGTCGAGCAGCTCCTGCGCACGGTGCGCACGCACCACCCCAAGGGCGATCTGTCGATCGTCGAGCGCGCGTACTCGGTCGCCGAGTCCGCCCACTCCGGCCAGGCGAGGCAGAGCGGCGAGCCGTACATCACGCATCCGCTCGCGGTGGCCCAGATCCTCGCCGACCTCGGTCTCGGCCCGCGTGCGATCGCGGCGGCCCTGCTCCACGACACAGTGGAGGACACGCACTACTCGCTCGAGATGCTCACGAGCGAGTTCGGCGACGAGGTCGCGATGCTCGTGGACGGGGTCACGAAGCTCGACAAGGTCAAGTACGGAGAGAGCGCCCAGGCCGAGACCGTCCGCAAGATGATCGTCGCGATGTCCCGCGACATCCGCGTACTCCTCATCAAACTCGCCGACCGGCTGCACAACGCGCGCACCTGGGGCTTCGTCCCGCCGGAGAAAGCTCGCAAGAAGGCCACCGAGACGCTCGAGATCTACGCGCCGCTGGCCCACCGGCTCGGCATCCAGGCGATCAAGTCCGAGCTCGAGGACCTCTCGTTCGCCGTGCTGCACCCGAAGCTGTACGCCGAGATCGACAGCCTCGTCAAGCAGCGCACGCCGCAGCGCGAGCAGTACGTGCAGAACGTGATCGCCGCGGTCGACAGCGACCTCCGCGAGCTGCGCATCCGCGGCCGCGTGATGGGCCGCCCCAAGCAGCTGTACTCGGTGTACCAGAAGATGGTCGTGCGCGGTCGCGAGTTCGACGACATCTACGACCTCATCGGCATCCGCGTCCTCGTGGGCAGCGTCCGCGACTGCTACGCCGTGCTCGGTGCGATCCACGCACGCTGGACGCCGCTGTCCGGGCGCTTCAAGGACTACATCGCGACGCCGAAGTTCAACCTGTATCAGTCGCTCCACACCACGGTGATCGGCCCGGGCGGGCGCACCGTCGAGATCCAGATCCGCACGCACGAGATGCACCAGCAGGCGGAGTACGGCGTGGCCGCCCACTGGAAGTACAAGGAGCAGATGAACGGCGGCAAGACGGACGCCAAGTCCGTCGACACCGACATGGCGTGGCTCGCGCACATCTCCGACTGGCAGGCCGAGACCGCCGACCCGGGCGAGTTCCTCGACTCGCTGCGGTTCGAGATCGGCGCGAAGGAGGTCTACGTCTTCACGCCGAAGGGGCGCGTGATCGGCCTCCCGGCCGGCGCGACCCCGGTGGACTTCGCCTACGCCGTGCACACCGAGGTGGGCCACCGCACGATGGGCGCGAAGGTGAACGGCCGCCTGGTGCCGCTGGAGTCCGAGCTCAAGAGCGGTGACGTCGTCGAGGTGTTCACCTCCAAGAACCCCGACGCCGGCCCCAGCCAGGACTGGCTCGGGTTCGTCAAGAGCACCCGCGCGCGCAACAAGATCCGCGGCTGGTTCACCAAGGAGCGCCGCGAGGAGGCGATCGAGCAGGGCAAGGAGTCGATCGCCCGAGCGATGCGCCGGCAGAACCTGCCGCTGCAGCGCCTGATGAGTCAGGACTCGTTCACCGAGGTCGCCCACCAGCTGCGCTACGAGGACGTCTCCGCGCTGTATGCCGCCGTCGGCGAAGGTCACGTCTCGACGCAGTCCGTGATCGAGAAGGTGACCGCGCTCGTCGCCGCCAACGACACCACGACGGGTCCGATCGACCTGCCGGTCGTCGGTCGCTCCCGCGCGCCGCGCGGTGGGGACTCCGGCGTCCTCGTCCGCGGAGCCCCCGACATCCTCGTGAAGCTGGCCAAGTGCTGCACGCCGGTCCCCGGAGACGAGGTCGTCGGCTTCGTGACCCGCGGCAGCGGCGTCTCGGTGCACCGGACCGACTGCACGAACGTGAAGTCGCTGATGGCGGACCAGGAGCGCCTGATCGACGTCGAGTGGGCGCCGACCACAAAGAGCGTCTTCCTGGTGCAGATCCAGGTCGAGGCGCTGGACCGCTCCGGGCTGCTGAGCGATGTCACGCGCGTGCTCAGCGAGCACCACGTCAACATCCTCTCGGCGACCGTCTCGACCTCGAACGACCGGCTCGCCCTCAGCCGGTTCGTGTTCGAGATGGGCGACATCGTCCACCTCGACCGCGTGCTGAACGCGGTCCGGCGCATCGACGCGGTCTACGACGTGTACCGCGTCACGTCGTCCTGATCCGCGGCCTGGATCCGTTGGAGCACCGCCAGGGCTGATCGCTTGTGGGGGAGCGTCCCGGCCTCCAGACGTGCGATCGCGAGGGGGACGAGGGCCGGAGCGGCCGCGGCGAGCAGCCGCGCCGCCCGCACGTGAGGCCCGTCGCCGAGCCGGGCGAGGTCGGCGAGCGTGCGCTCCGGCGTCGTCACCAGGACGCCGCCGACGCGCTGGAGGTCGTCGGGCGCGACGGCGAGGTCGCGGTAGACCAGCCGGCGGTCGGGGACGAGGTGCAGCCGCCGCGGCACCGCCCGCTGGACGGTGTGCCGGGCAGGCGGCAGCGGGAGCCCGCCGTGGATCCACGCGGCGGTGAGGTGGGTGGCCGCGAGCGTGTCGCCGAGTATCGGGGTCAGCGACCCCGCCCGCAGCGCCGCCGTCTCGACAGCGTCGGCCGGGATGTACGCGTCACCGAGTGCGACGAGGTCGCCGTCGAGGCAGGCGGCCGTGAGCTCGGCCTCCGAGAGGCGATCGTCGGTGAAGTAGAGGAACGGCGATCCCATGGGGGAAGTGTGCCGCAGCGCGCCGCCGTCGCGGGCGCCGCATCGGCCGGGCTGTGGAGAACGCGACCGGCGTCAATCCCTCCGGCCGTGCGTGCGTCGGCTCAGCCGCCCAGTGCCTTCAGCCACGAACGGCGGGCCTCCAGCGCCTCGGTCGCCTTCGCGATCGCGCGCTTGTCGCCCGTCGCTTTGGCCGCCTCCACCTCGTCCTCGAGCTTCTGGATCGCGTCGGTCAGCTGGCGCGCCATGTCGTTGGCGCGCGCCTTCTGCTCGGGGTCGTTCCGCTTCCAGTCGGCGTCCTCGCGGGTGCGCAGCGCGTTCTCGACGCGCCGGAGCTCGTCGTCGAGGGAGCGCTCGGTGTCGCGCGGGAAGACCCGTCCGATCTCGTCCCAGCGGCGCTGGATGCCCGTGAGGATCGACCTCGCCTTGGCGATGTCGCGCTCGTCGCCGACCGCCTTCGCCTCCTCGAGCAGACCGCGCTTGAGCTCGATCTTCTCGCGGGATGCCTCGGCGTCCGCCGCCTCGCGCTCCACGCGTGCACCGTAGAGGGCGTCGCCGGCGGCCTTGAACCGGGCCCACAGCGCGTCGTCGACCTTCTTGCCGGCGCGGCCGGCAGACTTCCACTCGTCCAGCAGCTCGCGGTAGGCGGGGATGCCGTCCTCGCCCTTGGACGACAGCGCCTCGGCCTTCTCGACCAGACGGCTCTTGCGGTCGCGGACGGTCTTGTGGGCCTCGTCGAGCTCGGCGTAGAACGCACGACGGTGCTTGTCGACCGTCGCACGGGCGTCCCGGAATCGCTTCCAGAGCTGCTGAGCGGTCGACTTCGGCAGGCGGGGGCCGCTCTGCTGCTGCGACTGCCACTGCTCGAACAGCGCGTTGAGGTCGGCGCTCGCCTGCTTCCACTGCACCGTCTTGGGGTCGCGCGCCGCGAGGGCCTCGGCCTTCTCGACGAGCTCCGTGCGTGCCTTGACGGCGTCGTCGACGGCCGCGCGGGCCGCCACGGCCTCGGTCTCTGACTCCGCGGCGAGGGTCTCGGTGAGAGCAGCCACGCGGGCGGCGAGGCTCGCGAGGTCGCCGACCGCCGCGGCGCCGTCGAGCTTGCCGTTGATGGTGCGGGCGGTGGCGCGCAGGTCGGATGCGGACGCGCCGCCGCGGCGGTGACGCACCTCGAGGAGCGTCACCTCGCTCGCGAGGTCGGAGTACTTGCGCTCGAAGTACGCCAGGGCCTCCTCGGCGGAGCCGTCGGGATACTGGCCCACGACGCGCCACCCGGCGGCCTCGCGAACCGAGACGGTGCCGTCCTCGTCGACGCGGCCCCAGGGCTCGTCGGACGCCGGAGCGGGCGTCTCGGCGACCGCGGGCTCAGCGTCGGCGACCGCGGGCTCAGCGTCGGCGACCGCGGGCTCGGCGTCGTCCGTCGCCTCTGGGGTCTGCTCGGGCTCGGCGTCCGCGGGGGCCTCGTCGGGCGAGCCGTCGGCCGCGGCCGCGGCATCCGTCCCGTCCGCCGTGCTCTCGGCCGCCTCCGCGGTCGCGGGGTTCTCGTTCTCGCCGGTCCCGGTGTTCTCGGGGGCGTCGGTCTCGGGCTGGAAGTCTGCTGCGGCAGTCACGGGATGCACCTCATCGCGGCTCGCGCCGTCTGTAGGGAGTAGGACGGCTAAAGCCTAGTACGGCGGATGCCCCGACTCCGATGCTTCGCCGCCTCGGGGATCGACCTCGTCAGGACGTCGCGGTGGGGCTCGGCGTCGGCTCGGGCGTCGTGGTGGGCGCGGGCGTCGACGACGGGGTGGGCTCCGTCGGCGAGGGCGTGGGCGTGGTCACCGACGTCGGGGACGGGGCAGGTGCTCCTGGCCCCGCCACGAAATAGACCGTCTGCGCGGCGATGAGTCCCAGCACCAGCACGCCTCCCGCGATGCCGGCGATGAGATTGTCGCGGCGACGGCGACGGGCCTGGTCCTCGTGGAACTGCCGACGCGCCTGATAGAGCCGCGAGCGCTCCTTCTCGGCACGTGCGCCGCGATCCTTGCCACCGGTCGCCACGGGACCTCCTCGTTCGCCTCGTCGCCGGCCGTCCCGCGCGGGGGAGGGCCCGGTCGTCCGCTCCGGACCGGATCGGGCCGCGCGGTGCGCCCGGGGCGCGCCCGGGCGGGTTGATCCTACGGGGCACGCCCGGCGGCGGCCAAAACGCCCCGGATCCGCCGTCCGCGCACCGGGATAGCCTGGAGGCGTGACCAGTCCGACCGCGCTCTTCCAGGCGCTCACGCCTCTCGCGGTCCGCATGCGTCCGACCTCGCTCGACGAGGTGGCCGGTCAGTCGCACCTGCTGCGCGCGGGATCCCCGCTCGTGACGCTCGCGAACCCCGAGGCGGCCGCGCGCGCCGCGACCTCGGTCATCCTGTGGGGGCCGCCCGGCACCGGCAAGACGACCCTCGCCCAGGCGATCGCGCGCTCCTCCGGCCGGCGGTTCGTCGAGCTGTCCGCCGTGACGGCGGGCGTGCGCGACGTGCGCGAGGTGATGCAGGAGGCGCTGACGCAACGCGATCTGTACGGGCAGTCGACCATCCTCTTCCTCGATGAGATCCACCGCTTCACCAAGGCGCAGCAGGACGCCCTGCTGCCCGGCGTCGAGAACGGCTGGGTCGTCCTCATCGCGGCGACCACCGAGAACCCCTCGTTCTCGGTCATCTCCCCGCTGCTGTCGCGCTCGCTCCTGCTCACCCTCAAGCCGCTCACCGACGACGACCTGCGCATGCTGCTCGACCGGGCGGTGGCCGATCCGCGCGGACTGTCCGGCGCGGTCGCGCTGGGCGACGAGGCTCGCGACGCGATCGTGCGCCTGGCGTCGGGGGACGCGCGGCGAGCCCTGACGGCGCTCGAGGCCGCGGCATCCCTCGCGGTTCCCGACGACGATCCCGACGACGCCGAGGCGGCCGGGGTCCCCGAGATCACGACCGAGCAGGTGTCGCAGGCCGTCGACCGGGCACTGCTGCGCTACGACCGCCAGGGGGACGAGCACTACGACGTCATCAGCGCGTTCATCAAGTCGATCCGCGGCTCGGACGTCGATGCCGCCATGCACTACCTCGCCCGCATGATCGAGGCGGGGGAGGACCCCCGGTTCATCGCCCGCAGGCTCATCATCTCCGCTGCCGAAGACATCGGACTGGCCGATCCGCAGGCGCTGCCGATCGCGGTGGCAGCCGCGGATGCCGTGCAGTTCATCGGCATGCCCGAGGGCCGCATCCCGCTGGCAGAGGCGACGGCGTACCTCGCGACCACGGCGAAGTCCAACGCCGCCTACCTCGCGATCGACAAGGCGATCGCCGACGTGCGCGCCGGCGGCTTCGGGCGGGTCCCGGTCCATCTGCGCGACGCGCACTATCCGGGCGCCAAGCGCCTCGGTCACGGCAAGGGCTACGTCTACCCGCACGACGCCGAGATCGGCATCTCGCCGCAGCAGTACCTTCCGGACGAGCTGCGCGGACGCCGGTACTACGAGCCCAAGGCGTTCGGCGCGGAGCGCGACGTGCAGGCGCGCCTCGAGAAGATCCGGCGCATCCTCGACGGCAGCTGATCGATATCCCTCAGAGGTAGATATATATCCCTCAAAGGGATATCGTGGCGTTCGACCCCGGAGGCGCCCATGCAATTCGTCATCCTCGGCCTGCTGCTCGGCGGGCCGCTGTCGCTCTACGACCTCCAGAAGCGGTTCGCCGCGGGGATCTCGCTGTTCTACAGCGCGAGCTCCGGCAGCATCCAACGCGCCCTGCAGCACCTGACCGCCGCCGGCGCGGTGGTGGTCGAAGAGGCCGACGGCACCAGGCGCGGCCGAAAGGTCCACCGGATCACCGACGAGGGCACCCGACGGTGGCGGGCCTGGATGCTGGCGCCCATCCCGCAGGGGACGGAGGCCGAGACGACCGTGCTCGCCAAGGTGTTCCTCCTCGGCAGGCTCGAGCCGGCGTCGGACCGCGCCGGCGTCCTCCGCACCATCCGCGAGCACGTGGACGACTCGCGGCGGGCGCTGGAAGCCCTCGCCGTCGAGGTGGACGCGCGGACGGGGGATCTCGACCCCGCCACCCAGCGGCTGTTCGCGTACCAGCGCGCGACGCTGGACTACGGCCTGCGCTCGCACGCGCTGATGCGCGCCTGGATCGACGAGATGGGGGAGAAGCTGCCATGACCGCGAAGCCCCACGCCCGCGCGCGCACCCTCTTCGGACTCGCGTCCGCGGCCGCCCTGGTGGTGACCGTGGTCTTCGCCACCGTCGGCGACGGCGTGGAGGTTCCCGAGGCCACGGGGCTGCGCCTGGCCGTCGTCGACGGCGGCCACACGCTGGTGTGGGCCCTCCTGACCGCCGCCTTCGCGATCGCGGCCGTCCGCGCGCGCTGGGGCCGCCTGTCGAACGGGCTCGCCGTCGCAGCGGGCATCGCGTACGCCCTCTTCCTCATCGCCGTCTTCGTCTGGAGATAGGGATGCCGCCGACCCCCGCCCTCGTCGCGGCCACCGTTGCCACGCTGATCCTGTGCGCGCTCGCGGTGCTGCAGGCCTGCGTGGCCGCAGGCGCACCGTGGGGAAGGTTCGTGTGGGGCGGCGCCCATCGTGTGCTGCCGCGTCGCCTGCGCATCGGCAGCGCCGTCTCGGTGGTGCTGTACGCGGCCTTCGCTGTCGTGCTGCTCAGCCGGGCGGGCGCGCTTCCCGGCGGCGACAGCCCCGCCGTCGCGGTGATCACCTGGGTGCTCCTCGGTTACTTCGTCGTCGGCATCGCCATGAACGCGGTCTCGCGCAGCCGGGCCGAGCGCCTCACGATGACCCCCGCCTGCGCCGCTCTCGCAGCCGCCACGCTGGTCGTCGCCCTCTCATGAAGGGCCCGACGGACCTCTGGTAGGCTTGAGCGGCTCGAAACACCGTTTTCGGGCATCCCCTCTCTTCTTCACCGACCTGCCGGCATGCCCCGGCGTGCAGTCCGGACAGGGCGAAGACAGGGCGATACGCCCGCGAGCCGTGAAAGACACGGCAGCGTCATCGAAAGGAACACTTCGTGGCTACGAAGTCCCAGGACCGCCGCAAGGTCCGTCTGTCGCGCGCGCTCGGCGTCGCGCTCACCCCGAAGGCCGCCCGCTACCTCGAGAAGCGTCCCTACGCTCCGGGCGAGCACGGCCGCACCAAGCGCAAGGCCGACAGCGACTACGCCGTCCGTCTCCGCGAGAAGCAGCGTCTGCGCGAGCAGTACGGCATCCGCGAGAAGCAGCTGCGCATCCAGTTCAACGAGGCCCGCCGCACCCAGGGCCTGACCGGTGAGAACCTGGTCGAGCAGCTCGAGATGCGCCTGGACGCCCTCGTGCTCCGCGCCGGCTTCGCCCGCACCACCGCGCAGGCGCGTCAGCTCGTCGTGCACCGCCACATCCTCGTGGACGGCCAGCTCGTCGACCGCCCGTCGTTCCGCGTGAAGCCGGGTCAGCTCATCCATGTCAAGGGCAAGAGCGAGGGCCTCGAGCCCTTCCAGGTGGCGGCCGCCGGCGGTCACGCCGACGTCCTGCCCCCGGTCCCGGGCTACCTCGAGGTCGAGCTCGACAAGCTCCAGGCCCGCCTGGTGCGCCGCCCGAAGCGTGCCGAGGTCCCCGTGGTCTGCGACGTCCAGCTCGTCGTCGAGTACTACGCGGCCCGGTAACACGGTCGCACGAAGGGCGCCGGGGCAACCCGGCGCCCTTCGTCGTTTCCGCATACGATGGGAGGATGCCGCGCTCCGGCGGCCCCGCGAGGAAGTGGTGACATGAAGCTCCTGTGGTTCCTGTTCGGCATCGCCGGCGGATTCGTCCTCGCGCACCTGGTCAACAAGGACCCGCGCGGCCACGAGATCCTCGCCGAGGTCGACGCCCGCATCACGGAGTTCACCGACCGCATCGGCGACGCGTACCGCGAGCAGGAGTCCCGGTTCGCGGGGATCGTCGACGACGTGCGCGATGCCGCCGCCGACGCCGCGGGCACGGCCGCCGCCGCGGCATCCGAGGTCCTCGACTCGGCTCAGACCGCCGCCCGCAAGATCGCGGACTGACGACGCCGGCCGCTGCGCGGCCACCGGCTCCGAACACCCTCGAAACACCCTCTCCCTCACGCACGCCCCCGCACGCATCAGCAAGGACCCGCATGAAGACCGCCGAGATCGCCCAGCGCTTCCTCGATTACTTCGAGAAGAACGGCCACACCATCGTCCCGTCGGCTTCGCTCGTGACCGACGACCCTGCGCTGCTGTTCACCGTGGCCGGCATGGTGCCCTTCATCCCGTATCTGTCGGGCGACGTGCCCGCGCCCTATCCGCGGGCCGCCGACAACCAGAAGTGCATCCGCACGAACGACATCGAGGAGGTCGGCAAGACCCCTCGGCACGGCACGTTCTTCCAGATGCTGGGCAACTGGTCGTTCGGCGACTACTTCAAGGAAGGCGCGATCCGCTACGCGTGGGAGCTCCTCACGAGCGCCGAGGCGGAGGGCGGCCTGGGCTTCGACCCGAAGGACCTGTGGGTGACCGTCTACGAGGAGGACGACGAGGCCCACGACCTGTGGCTGCGGCTCACCGGCCTGCCCGAGGAGCGGATCCAGCGTCTGGGCAAGGACACCAACTACTGGAGCACCGGGCTGCCCGGCCCCGCCGGCCCCTGCTCGGAGATCTTCTTCGACCGCGGCCCCGCGTACGGCGTCGACGGCGGCCCCGCCACCGATGACGACCGGTACGTCGAGATCTGGAACCTCGTGTTCATGCAGTACGAGATCACCAACGTGCGCTCGAAGTACGACTTCGACGTCGTGGGGGAGCTGCCGAACAAGAACATCGACACCGGCATGGGCCTGGAGCGCATCGCGTTCATCAAGCAGGGCGTCGACAACATGTACGAGACCGACCAGGTGCGTCCGGTCCTGGACCGCGCGGTGGCGCTGTCGGGCCGCACGTACGGCGCGAACCACGACGACGACGTGCGCTTCCGTGTGGTCGCCGACCACGTCCGCTCGTCCCTCATGCTCATGTCGGACGGCGTCACGCCGTCCAACGACGGCCGCGGCTACATCCTGCGCCGCCTGATGCGACGGGTCATCCGCTCGATGCGCCTGCTCGGCGTCGACGGGCCGACGTTCGCAGAGCTGTTCGCGGCCTCGCGCGACGCCATGAAAGATGCCTACCCCGTCGTCGAGACGGACTGGGCGCGCATCTCGCAGTACGCCCTCGCCGAGGAGGCCACCTTCCTGCGCACCCTCGCCGCGGGTGAGGCGATCCTCGAGGAGTCCCTGACCGGGACGAAGGCCGCCGGCGGGACCTCCATCCCCGGCGATGAGGCGTTCCTGCTGCACGACACCTACGGCTTCCCGATCGATCTCACCCTCGAGATCGCCGAGGAGGCGGGCCTGAGCGTCGACCGGGCCGCGTTCGACACCCTCATGCAGGAGCAGCGCGCGCGGGCCAAGGCCGATGCGCGCGCCCGCAAGCGTCAGCTCGCCGACACCAGCGTGTACCGCGATCTGCGCGCGCAGGGCGAGACGGTCTTCACGGGGTACACCGACCTCGAGACCGAGTCGCGCGTGCTCGGCATCCTCGTCGACGGCACGTCGGTCGATCGCGCGAGCGTCGGGCAGATCGCGGAGGTCATCCTCGCCGAGACGGCGCTGTACGCCGAGTCGGGCGGACAGGTCGCCGACAAGGGCGTGATCGTGGGTCCGGGCTACGAGCTCGAGGTCCTCGACGTGCAGAAGCCCGTACCGGGCCTGGTGAGCCACACCGTCGAGGTCTCCACCGGAGAGGTCGGCGTCGGCCAGCCGGCCACGTCGGTGGTGGATGCCGCGAACCGCCGCGCCGCCCGCCAGGCGCACTCCGCGACCCACCTCGTGCACGCCGCCCTGCGCGACACGCTCGGCAAGACGGCGACGCAGGCCGGCTCGCTGAACCGCGCCGGCTACATGCGCTTCGACTTCTCGTGGGGCCAGTCGCTGTCCGACCAGACGAAGTCCGAGATCGAGGAGATCGCCAACAACGCGGTGCGGGACAACCTCGAGGTGACCACGCGCGTGCTCCCGCTGGATGAGGCCAAGGCCCTGGGCGCGATGGCGCTGTTCGGCGAGAAGTACGGCGACACGGTGCGCATGGTCGACATCGGCGGCCCGTGGTCGCGCGAGCTGTGCGCCGGCACGCACGTGTCGGCGAGCGCCGAGGTCGGGCTCATCAGCCTCGTGGGCGAATCGTCTGTCGGCGCCTCCAACCGCCGTGTCGAGGCGCTGGTCGGCCTCGACGCCTTCCGGTCGCTGGCCGCGGAGCGCGCGCTCGTCTCGCAGCTCACCTCCTCGCTCAAGGCGCCGCGCGAGCAGCTCCCCGCCCGCATCGCCGAGCTCCAGGCCAGCCTCAAGGCCGCCGAGAAGAAGATCGCAGCTTTCGAGGCCAAGGCGCTCGGGGACCGCCTGCCCGCCCTCGCCGGCACCGCGACCCGCGTCGGTGAGACCCTGGTGGTCGCCGAGTCGCTCGGCACCGCCGCGTCGGCCGACGACGTCCGTTCGCTCGCCCTCCAGGTGCGCGAGCGCCTCGGATCGGACGCCGCCGTCGTCGCACTGGGCGCCGTCGTGAACGACCGCCCCGTCGTCATCGTCGCGACCAACGACGCCGCGCGCGCCGCGGGCGCCAAGGCGGGCGCTCTCGCCAAGGGCGCCGCGGGCGTGCTCGGCGGCGGCGGAGGCGGCCGAGACGACGTCGCGCAGGGCGGGGGAGCGGATGCCGCCTCCCTGCCGGCCGCGCTGGCCGCCGTGAAGGACGCCCTCGCCGCGTGAGCGGCGCACGCTCATGAGCGGGTTCCGCAGGGGGACGCGGCTCGGTGTCGACGTCGGCAAAGCCCGCGTCGGGGTCGCGAAGTGCGACCCCGACGGGCTGCTCGCGACGCCGGTCGAGACCGTGCCGCGCGACGACGGCTCCGTCGCGCGCATCATCGCCCTCGCCGACGAGCACGGGGCCTTCGAGGTGCTGGTCGGTCTGCCGCTGAACATGAGGGGCGAGGACACCGCCTCGACCCGGGACGCACGGGAGTTCGCGGCGGCGCTGGCCGCGGCATCCGCTCTCCCGGTGAGGCTCGTGGACGAGCGCCTCTCGACGGTCTCCGCACACGCGGCCCTGCGCAGTTCGGGCAGATCCCAGCGTTCGTCGCGTACCATCATTGACCAGGTCGCCGCGGTCGTCCTGCTCCAGCAAGCGCTCGATGTCGAGAAGAGCACCGGCCGTCCGCCCGGAATCACCGTCCCCCAGGAGCCAGCCTGATGCCCGACTCATCGCCTGACGGCGAAGCGATCCCCCAGTCGCGTCGCGCCGCCCGCGAAGCCGCAGCCCGCCGGTCCTCGACCGGCGCCACACCTGCGCAGGCCCCGGCCTCGTCGCCGGCGGCCGCTCCGCCGGCGTCGTGGGAGACGCTCGTCTCCGGGCCGTCGCCGGTGAGCCGGAGCGATTCCGCGCCGTCGCCGGCTCACGCCGCGCCGGCGGGCGACGGCTCCGGCGAGGGATTCCAGCCCGTGCCGATTCGGACCCCGCGACCGGCGGACCCGGTCGGCGCCGAGGGCTCGTCCTCCGACGACGACCCATGGATCTTCGCCGGCGCCGGCGTCGGCCCCGCGATGCCCTACAGCCGCGCCGCGAACGGCACCGCCGCCGGGGCCGCGCCCTCCGCAGCGCGGTCGGCGGCGCCCCGCGGCGACGAGCCGGCGGCGGACTTCGCGAGCGGGACGCTCGAGGAGCTGTTCAGCGGTTCCACCTCGACGGAGGACATCGGAGACGTGCCACCCGCCAAGAACCGGAGGCGCCGGCGCGCCGCGGGGTGGATCGCGCTCGGCGTGGTCCTCGCCATCCTCGGCGGCGTCACCGCCGGCGGCCTCTGGGTGTGGAACACCTATGAGGACAACATCCGCGAGGTCATGGGGTGGGAGGAGCCCAAGGACTACGAGGCGGGCCTGGCCAACGGCGAGGCGTTCGTGACGATCGCCTCGGGCGACACCGGCTCGCCCATCTCGCAGTCGCTGTACGACGCCGGGGTGACCAAGACGCCCGACGCGTTCTACGACTACCTCATCGAGAGCGGGCAGAACCCGAACTTCCAGCCGGGCGTGTTCAAGCTGCAGAAGCAGATGACGAGCAAGGCCGCGCTGGCGGCGCTGCTCGATCCGGCCAACAAGCAGGAGTTCACGGCGCAGATCCCCGAGGGCTTCACGGTGGACGGCACGCTCGAGCGGCTCGCCGAGGGCACCGGGCTGCCGCTGGATCAGCTGCAGGCCGCCGCGGCGGACCCCGCCGCGTACGGCGTGCAGGCCGACAGCCTCGAGGGCTGGCTCTTCCCCGCGACCTACACGTTCGATCCGAGCGTCACCCCCCAGTCGGCGATCCAGACGCTCGTCGACCGCACGGTGCAGTCGCTGGACGAGGCAGGGGTGCCGCCCGAGGATCGTCAGCGCATCCTGACGATCGCGTCGATCATCCAGCGCGAGGCGCGGTTCGAGCAGGACATGCAGAAGGTGTCGACCGTCATCCAGAACCGGCTCGATCCGAGCAACCAGGAGACGTTCGGCAAGCTGCAGATGGACTCCACCGCGCAGTACGGCTACGGCGAGATGCACGACGGGACGGTGAGCTCCTCCGAAGAGGCGCTGAACGACCCCAACCCGTGGAACACCTACGTCCACACGGGGCTGCCGGTCGGACCGATCGCCAACCCCGGCGACGTCGCGATCGACGCGGCCATGCATCCCGCCGAAGGTCCGTGGCTCTACTTCGTCACGGTCAACATGAACACCGGCGAGACCGTCTTCACCGAGACCTACCGCGAGCACCTGCGATACGTCGAGCAGTGGCAGCAGTGGTGCGCCGACAACCCGGACTCGGGGTGCTGACGCCCGGCGCGACGCGTCTGGAGGTATGGGGCGATCCCATCGCGCACAGCCGCTCGCCGCAGCTGCACGCCGCCGCCTACGCGGTGCTGGGCCTGGACTGGTCGTACGGCCGCCGCCGCGTCGACGCAACGTCGTTCGGGCAGGAGCTCGCCGGGCTCGACCGTGAGTGGCGCGGTCTGTCGCTCACGATGCCCCTGAAGGCGGTCGCCTTCGCCGCCGCGGCGACCCGCGACCGCCGGGCCGAGCTCACCGGCGCCGTCAACACGCTCCTGCTGCGGGGCACGGACTCGGGCATGCCCCGCGGCTTCAACACCGACGTCGGCGGCATCGTGCGCGCGCTCTCGGACGACCGGATCACCGTCGTCCCCCGTGCGCGGATCGTGGGAGCGGGCGCCACGGCGACGTCCGCCCTCGTGGCGCTGTCCGAGCTGGGAGCCAGCGAGGTGGAGGTGGCCGCCCGTCGGCCCGAGGCCGTCCACGCTCTGGTGCAGCTCGGGGAGCGGCTCGGCATCGCGATCTCCCCGGCGCCGCTGGCGGCATCCGATCATCCCGCCGTCCCCGTGACGATCGCGACGCTCCCGGGCGAGGCGCAGCTGCCCGCCGCCGTCGCCGATGCGCTCGCGCGCTCGGGCGGGCTGCTCCTGGACGTCGTGTACGGGCACTGGCCGACCGCTCTCTCCGACGCGTGGGAGCGCGCGGGCGCTCCGGCACGGTCGGGCCTGGGCATGCTGCTGCACCAGGCCCTGCTGCAGATCCGCATCTTCCGCCACGGCGACCCCGACATGCCGATGGACCGGGAGGACGAGGCCCTCGCAGCCATGCGCCGCGTGCTCGTCGATCCTCACACGGCGTAACCCGCCCGCCCCGCGTGGGAGACTGGAGCAATGCTCCGCGTGCTCACGGCCGGCGAATCGCACGGCCCAGAACTCGTCGCCATCATGGAGGGACTTCCCGCCGGCGTCCCGATCTCCCGCGCTGCAATCCAGGCGGACCTCGCGCGCCGCAAGCTCGGCTACGGTCGAGGGTCGCGCATGAAGTTCGAGGAGGACGAGCTGACCATCTCGTCCGGCGTGGTCCACGGATCCTCGCTCGGCAGCCCCATCGCGCTGCGCATCGGCAACACCGAGTGGCCGAAGTGGGTCGAGGTCATGAGCGCCGAGCCGGTCGAGCTGACGGAGAAGTCGCGCGGTCGCGGTGCCGCGCTCACCCGCCCGCGCCCCGGACACGCCGACCTCGTCGGCATGCAGAAATACGGCTTCGACGAGGCCCGGCCGATCCTCGAGCGCGCGAGCGCCCGCGAGACGGCCGCTCGCGTGGCGCTCGGCGCCATCGCCCGCGCCTTCCTGGCGGAGCTCGGCATCCGCCTGGTCAGCCACACCCTGTCGATCGGCCCGGTCCGCGTCCCAGAGGGCGCAGCGCTGCCCGCACCCGACGACGTCGAGGTCCTCGACGCCGATCCGCTGCGCTGCTTCGACCCGGCAACGAGCCAGGCGATGGTCGCAGAGGTCGACGCCGCCCGCAAGGACGGCGACACGCTCGGTGGGATCGTCGAGGTGCTCGCCTACGGCCTGCCGCCCGGCCTCGGCTCGCACGTCCACTGGGACCGGCGCCTGGACGCCAAGCTCGCACAGGCGCTCATGAGCATCCAGGCGATCAAGGGCGTCGAAGTCGGCGACGGCTTCGAGACCACGCGCCGGCGCGGATCGGCGGCGCACGACGAGCTGTTCACGGCCGAGGACGGCATCACGCGCTCCAGCGACAAGGCGGGCGGCACCGAGGGCGGCATGTCCACCGGCACAGTGCTGCGCGTGCGCGCCGGCATGAAGCCGATCGCGACGGTGCCCCGCGCCCTGCGCACCGTCGACGTCTCCACCGGAGACGCCGCCTCCGCACACCACCAGCGCTCCGACGTGTGCGCGGTCCCGGCCGCCGGCGTCGTCGCCGAGGCGATGGTCGCCGTCGTCCTGGCGGACGTGGTCCTCGAGAAGTTCGGCGGCGACAGCGTCGCCGAGACGCGTCGCAACATCGAGGGCTTCCTCGCGGCGATCCCCGAGGAGCTGCGCACGGCTGCCCGGAGCGACGCCGGCCTGCTCTCGCATGACGCCGCACTCTGACCCGGTCGTGCTGATCGGCCCGATGGGCTCGGGCAAGACCAGCATCGGCAAGAAGGCGGCGCGGGCACTGGGCGTCCCGTTCTTCGACACCGACGCCGCCGTGGTGCGAGAGCACGGACCGATCGAGCGGCTGTTCGCCGAGCACGGCGAGGAGCACTTCCGCGCGCTCGAGCGCGAGGCGGTCGTCGCCGGGCTCCGCGGCGGCGGCATCGTGTCGCTCGGCGGCGGCGCGGTCATGCACCCGCAGACGCGCGCCGACCTCGCCGGCCATCGGGTCGTGCTGCTGACCGTCACGGCGCGCGTGGTGGCCGGCCGCGTCCGCGACTCGGCCCGCCCGCTGCTGCAGGGCGAGGACGCCGTCCAGCGCTGGACCGCCATCTACGAGCAGCGGCGTCCGGTGTACGAGGAGCTCGCCGACGTGACCTTCGACACGTCGAGCGGACCGGTGCAGGATGTCGTGGACGCCCTCGTGGACTGGGTGCGCGGCGACGCGGCGCACGAGGCGCTCGGGCCCGCCGGGGCCGAGCAGGAGGAGACGGACGTGCCCAGCGAGCGGAGCGAGTCGAGATGACGGATGCCACGACCATCGGCGTGAGCGGCGACGCGCGCTACGACATCACCGTGGGGCGGAGCATCCTGTCGACGCTCGGCGAGGCGCTGCCGCCCGCCGCCCGCAAAGTGCTGGTGGTCCACCCCCCGACGCTCGCGGCGCAGGCCGAGAGCCTGCGCGCGCAGCTGATCGACGACCGCGAGGTGCTCCTCGCCGAGATCCCCGACGCCGAGGCCGGCAAGCGCATCGAGGTCGCCGCGTTCTGCTGGCAGGTGATGGGCAAGGCGGACTTCACCCGCACCGACGCCGTCGTCGGATTCGGCGGCGGAGCGGTGACCGACCTCGCCGGCTTCGTCGCGGCGACCTGGCTCCGCGGCGTCGAGGTCGTGCAGGTGCCGACGACGGTGCTGGGCATGGTCGACGCGGCGGTGGGCGGCAAGACCGGCGTCAACACCGCCGAGGGCAAGAACCTCGTCGGCGCGTTCTGGGCGCCGCGCGCGGTCATCTGCGACCTCGATCTGCTCGATTCGCTCTCGCGCAACGAACTCGTCGCCGGGTACGCCGAGGTGGTCAAGGCGGGCTTCATCTGGGCTCCCGAGATCCTCGACCTCGTCGAGGCCGACGCCGAGGCCGCGGTCGATCCCCGCAGCGACGCGTTCCGGCGCACGATCGAACTCGCCATCGACATGAAGGCGCGGGTCGTGGGGGAGGATCTCCGCGAGGCCGGACTGCGCGAGATCCTCAACTACGGCCACACGCTCGGCCACGCGATCGAGCACGCCGAACGGTACCGCTGGCGCCACGGCGCGGCGATCTCGGTCGGCATGGTGTTCGCCGCCGAGCTCTCGCGGCTGGCGGGACGCCTGCCGGATGCCGCGGCGCAGCGTCACCGCGAGATCCTCGAGACCCTCGGGCTTCCGACGAGCTACCGCCCCGGTGCGTGGCCGCAGCTCCTGGCCACGATGCAGCGCGACAAGAAAAGCAGGGGCGGCATGCTGCGCTTCATCGTGCTGGACGACATCGCCAAGCCCACCGTGCTGCAGGCGCCGGACGAATCCCTGCTGTTCGCGGCCTACCAGGAGGTCGCAGGGTGACGGCGGCGGTCGCGCGACGCGTCCGCGAGGACGAGTGGGCGCGCGTGCGCGACCTCCGGATCCGTGCCGTGGGCGATCCGGACGCCGGCATCGCCTTCCTCTCCACCCCCGAGCAGGAGCTCGCGCACGACGACGAGTTCTGGCGCCGACGGACCCTGGACGCGGCGATCGGCGACGAGGCGGCGCAGTTCGTCGCCGAGGCCGACGGCCGGTGGGTCGGATCGGCCACCGTCCTCGTGCGCGCCGTCGGCACCGTCGACCACACCGGTCGCACCGTGTACACCGCCCGTGCCGACGTCGTCGGCGTCTACGTGAGCCCGGAGCACCGCGGCGCCGGCACGATCGACGCGCTGTTCGACGCCGCCGCCGCGTGGGTCGCCGGGCTCGGCATCCGTCGTCTCACCCTGGACGTCCACGCCGACAACGCCCGTGCGCAGGCCGCCTACCGGCGCAACGGATTCGTCCCCACCGGCGAGACCTTCACGAGCACCATCGGGCCCGAGATCGTGATGGCGCGCGCGCTCTGAACCGGCGAGCCGGACCCACCGGCGCGGCGGCGTCACCCCGGTAGGGTGGGCGCGTGACCGTTCCGCGCCGCCTGCTCCTCGTCAACGGCCCCAACCTGAACCTCCTGGGCACCCGGGAGCCCGCCGTGTACGGGACGGCGACGCTCGCCGACGTCGAGCGAGTGACGACGGATGCCGCGGCCCGCCGCGGCTTCGAGGTCCGTGCCGTGCAGAGCAACCACGAGGGCGTGCTGCTGGATGCCATCCACGCCGCCCGCGAGGACTGCGCCGGCATCGTCATCAACCCGGGCGGGCTCACGCACACCTCGGTGGTGCTGCGCGACGCCCTGTCCGGCGTCGGGCTCCCCGTCGCCGAGGTGCACATCTCCGACATCCTCTCCCGCGAGGAGTTCCGTCACCGTTCGTACGTCGCGGACGTCGCCATCGTCCACGTGATCGGCGAGGGCGTTCCCGGGTACGCCCGGGCGGTGGAGCTTCTCATCGACGCCGTCACAGGCCAGGCCGAGGGCTGACGGACCGGCGGGGGACCGGGCATCCCGTAGAATCGACCGTCGGCGCTCTCCGGCCCCCGGCCTCTTCGCCGGGCGTGACGCCCTCTCCTCTCGAACGAAACGGACCCGCACCCTCATGGCATCCACCGCAGACATCAAGAACGGCGTCGTCCTCAACATCGACGGTCAGCTCTGGAGCGTCGTGGAGTTCCAGCACGTCAAGCCCGGCAAGGGCGGCGCGTTCGTGCGCACCAAGCTCAAGAACGTCATGACCGGCAAGGTCGTCGACAAGACGTTCAACGCCGGCGCCAAGGTCGAGCTCGAGAACGTCGACCGCCGCGACTTCACCTACCTCTACAACGACGGCGAGGGCTTCGTCTTCATGGACGTCGCCGACTACGACCAGATCACGGTCGGCGCGGCGACCGTCGGCGACGCCGCGAACTTCCTGCTCGAGAACCAGCAGGTGCAGATCGCGCTCAACAACGGCAACCCGCTGTACGTCGAGCTCCCGGCATCCGTCGTCCTGGAGATCACCTACACCGAGCCGGGCCTGCAGGGCGACCGCTCGTCGGCCGGCACCAAGCCTGCCACCGTCGAGACCGGTTACGAGATCCAGGTGCCGCTGTTCCTCGAGACCGGAACGAAGGTCAAGGTCGACACCCGCACGGGCGACTACCTCGGCCGCGTCAACTGACGTCGGCGGCTGCTGACGATGAGCGCTCGTTCGAAGGCGCGCAAACGCGCGCTCGACATCCTGTTCCAGGCGGACGTCCGCGGCGACCAGCCGGCGACGATCCTCGCCGCCGAGGCGCGCCGCGCCGCCGGCGAGCCCGCACGCCAGGCCTCGTGGCTGTACGCCCGTGAGATCGTCGACGGGGTGATCGACAACCAGGACGCGATCGACGAGCAGATCACGACGTTCGCGAAGGACTGGTCCCTCGCCCGCATGCCCGCCGTCGACCGCGCCGTGCTGCGCATCGCCACGTGGGAGCTGCTGTACAACGACGAGGTGCCTGCCGCCGTCGCGATCGACGAGGCCGTGGAACTGGCGAAGGAGTTCTCCACCGACGACTCGGGCGCCTTCGTGCACGGCGTGCTCGCACGCATCGCCCGCGCGTCCTGACCGACCCCGGCCGGCCCGGCTGCCCCGACTGTCCGGAGCACTTGCCAGGATGGATGCCGTGACCCCGCCGTTCGTCGACCCGTCGCACATCCGCGGCCTCACCGACGCCGGCTCGTTCGAGCGGGGCCGGGCCTATCTGGCCGAGGGCGCCGTGCAGCAGCTGTCGTGGGACCCGGCGACGTCCGTCATCGAGTCCGCGGTCGCCGGAAGCGGCGGCCGCACCTACCGCTGCCGCGTGCGCCTGGACGCCCAGCGTCCCGACCGCCCGATCGCGGCGACGTCGTGCACCTGCCCCGTGCAGTTCGACTGCAAGCACACCGTCGCCACGCTGCTGGCGAGCAACCGTCTCGCCGGGTCCGCCCCTGCCGCTGGGGAGGGGACGTCGTGGCGCGCGGTCTTCGCCCCCTCGGCGCCCACGCCGACGGAGCACGCGCCGCTCGCACTGGGTGTCGAGCTGCGCCAGCGCGTCCGCCGCGGCGCCTCCACGTGGGCGCCGGCACGGGTCGAGACGGCGACGCCGCGCGGCCTGCACCAGTTCGGCGCCGACGTGCTCGTCGGGCTGCGCCCCCTCCAGAGATCGGACCGGTCCGACGCGTGGATCAAGGGCGCCGTCTCGTGGGACGCGCTGCGCCGACCCGGCACCGCGTTCGACCCCGCGCAGGCGCGGTGGTTCGCCGAGCTCCACAGCATCGGGCGGGACGTCCGCTCCTTCGGTGCGTTCTCCGACGTCTCGGAGTGGCTCACCCTCGACGACATCGAGTCGAGCCTGCTCTGGCCGCATCTGGCCGCGGGGGCGGACCGCGGCATCCCCCTCGTCCCGACGAAGCGGGGCACCGTGGTGACGCTCGCGAGCACCGCGACGGTCGCCGTCCACGCCCGGCGCTCGGCGCGCGGCCTCGACGTCGCCCCGGTGGTCACCATCGACGGCGAGCGGGCGGATGCCGCCACCGTGCGTCCGGTGGGACGCACGGGCGTCTACCGCTTCGCCGTCGCCCGAGAGCGGATCGAGCTCGTGCTGGCGCCCGTCGCGCTCCCCGAGCCGGTGCCTCGGCTGCTCGGCGCGCGCGAGGTCGTCAGAGTGCCCGTCGAGGAGGCCGACGAGTTCCTCCGCGACCATCTCCCGAGGATCGCGCGCCGCGTGAGCGTCGAGGCGCCCGGGATCGATCTGGCGGCACCGTCGCGTCCGCAGCTCGTGCTGCGCGTCCACTTCGAGCCGAACCACCGGCTCGTGTACGCCCTGGCGTGGCGCTACGACGGGAAGGAACTCGGCTTCGACGCCACCGGCGACGACGGGGACGCCGAGACCGAGTCGGAGATCCGCGCCCGGGTCCACGGGCTGTGGAGCGAGCACGCGCCGGTGGACTTCGCCTCCTCGGGCTCGCTCTCGGGCCTGGACGCCGCCGAGTTCTCCTCGCGGCTGCTGCCGCTGCTCGAGGCCGACGCCGACGTCCGCGTGGAGGTCTCCGGCGAGCGCCCGCGGTACCGCGAGCTCACCGGCGACCCGCGCATCGGCGTGCGCACGGTCGAGACGACCGACTCCGACTGGTTCGACCTGGGGGTGGTCGTCACGATCGACGGCCGGCGGATCCCCTTCGGCACGCTGTTCACCGCGCTCGCACGCGGCCGCCGGCGGATCCTGCTCAGCGACGGCGCCTACTTCTCGCTCTCGCACCCCTCGCTGCGACGCCTGCGCGATCTCATCGAAGAGGCGGGCGAGCTCGAGGAGTGGGAGGCCGGCCCCCGGATCAGCAGGTATCAGACGGCCCTGTGGGCGGACTTCGAGGATCTGGCCGACGAAGCGGAACCCGCGGTGGCCTGGCGTGAGACGGTCGACGCGCTGCGCGATGCCGACGGCGTACCGGCCGCGCCGCTCCCGTCCGCTCTGCACGCCGAGCTTCGGCCGTATCAGCGGGCGGGGTACGACTGGCTCGCCTTCCTCTGGCGGCACCGGCTGGGCGGCATCCTCGCCGACGACATGGGCCTGGGCAAGACGCTGCAGCTGCTGGCGCTCATCGCCCACGCGCGCGAGAGCGGCGAGACCCGCCCGTTCCTGGTCGTTGCGCCCACCTCGGTGCTGTCGACGTGGCGCAGTGAGAGCGAGCGGTTCACGCCGGACCTGCGGGTCGAGGTCGTCGACGCCACGCGAGCCAAGCGGCGGCGGTCGCCGGCCGACGCCGCCGGCACGGCCGACGTCGTCGTGACGTCGTACACGCTGCTCCGGCTGGACGAGCGCGAGTTCGCCGGCCTGGAGTGGGCCGGTCTCATCCTCGACGAGGCGCAGTTCGTCAAGAACAGCCGCACCCAGGCGTACCGCGCGGCACGGGATCTCCGCACCGACGTCGTCTTCGCCGTGACCGGCACCCCGCTGGAGAACAGCCTGACCGAGCTGTGGGCGCTGCTCTCGCTCACGGCACCCGGCCTGTTCGCCTCGTCCCGGCGGTTCCGCGAGGAGTACGTGGGCCCCATCGAGAAGGGCAAGGTGCCCGAGAACCAGGAGGGCGGGGCCTACCGTGCCGCTCGGCTGGACCGGCTGCGGCGACGCATCCGGCCGCTCGTGCTGCGGCGCACGAAGGAGCTCGTCGCCGCGGACCTGCCTGCCAAGCAGGAGCAGGAGGTCCGCATCGAGCTGGGCGCCGCCCACCGCGCCCTCTACGACACCGTGCTGCAGCGCGAGCGTCAGAAGGTGCTCGGGCTCCTGGAGGACCTGGATCGCAACCGCTTCATCGTGTTCCGGTCCCTCACGCTGCTGCGGATGCTGAGCCTTGCACCCGAGCTCGTGGATCCCGCGCACGCGAACATCCCGCCGAGCAAGCTCGGCGCCCTCTTCGAGCAGCTGGACGAGGCCCTCGCGGAGGGTCACCGGGCCCTCGTGTTCAGCCAGTTCACGTCGTTCCTCGGCCTCGTCGCCGCCGAGCTGGAGAAGCGCGGGGTGGCCTACGCGTACCTCGACGGGTCCACGCGGGATCGGGATGCCGCCGTGGCCGCGTTCCGCGGGGGAGAGGCCCCGGTGTTCCTCATCAGCCTGAAGGCCGGCGGCTTCGGCCTGACGCTGACCGAGGCCGATTACGTCTTCCTGCTCGACCCGTGGTGGAACCCGGCCGCCGAGGCGCAGGCCGTGGACCGCGCCCACCGCATCGGCCAGCACCGCAGCGTCATGGTCTACCGCCTCATCGCCTCGGGCACGATCGAGGAGAAGGTGATGGCACTGCAGCGGCGCAAGGCGCGGCTGTTCCGCTCGGTCATGGACGACGACGCCCTCTTCGGGCAGGCGCTCACCGCCGACGACATCCGCGGGCTGTTCGACGCCTGAGGACGAGCACACGCGGGTGGATCGGGTTTTGCACGGCCGGTGCGACAGGTGCCCGCGCGAGCCTCGCCTAGAATCATCTGGTTCGACACGGGAGGACACCCATGCGCATCACGGGCCTCGGCCACGCCGGAATGTTCATCGAGACGGCGGGGGGAAGCATCCTCTGCGACCCTGTGATCGGCCCGACCTTCTTCGGGTCGTGGTTCCCGTTCCCCGACAACCGGGGACTCGACTGGGAGCGGTTCGGCAACGCCGACTTCCTCTACGTCTCGCACCGGCACCGCGACCACTTCGACCCGGCGCTCATGGACCGGTACGTGCCCAAGACCATCAAGGTGCTGCTGCCTGAGTACCCGACGGACGACCTCGAGCAGGATCTCCGCAGGCTCGGCTACGACGACATCATCTACACCCAGGCCGGCGTGCCGCTGGAGTTCGGACCGCTCAAGCTGATGGTGACGCCGCTGCGCGCGCCGAGTGACGGCCCGATCGGCGACTCGTCGCTGAGCGTCGACGATGGGACCGCCAGCATCCTGAACCAGAACGACTCGCACCCTCTGGATCTCGAGAAGCTGATGGCGTTCTCCAAGCCGGAGGCGTACTTCACCCAGGTGTCGGGCGCCATCTGGTGGCCGATGGTCTACGACCTGCCGCAGGACGCCAAGCAGAACTTCGCCAAGCTCAAGCGCGACGCGCAGAACAAGCGCGCGATGTACTACATCGAGAAGGTCGACGCCGAGCACGTCTTCCCGATGGCCGGCCCCCCGATGTTCCTGCGCGAGGAGCTCTTCCGCTACAACGGGACGGGGCTCGAGAACGACTCGATCTTCACCGACCAGCGCGAGTTCCTTGCGCACATGAAAGAGCTCCGGCCCGATCAGAAGGGCTACGAGTTCGTGCCCGGCACGGTCGTCGAGCTGAACGACGGCGAGCTCACGGTCACCCAGACGCTGTACACGGATGCCGAGATCGACCGCATCTTCGACGACAAGTGGGCCTACCTCGCCGAGCAGCGCGACTCCCGCCAGGACGAGATCCGCGCGGAGGAGGCGTCGCGGGCCCCGGTGCTCGCGCCGGATGAGATGCTCGCGGCGATCAAGGAGTGGTGGGAGCCGCTGCTGCGCCGCGCCCGCACGATCCGCAACGGCGTGGGCGGCGTGGTGCGCTTCCGCATCGGCGAGCTGGACATGGTCGTCGATTTCCCGAAGGCGAAGGTCCGGGAGTATGCCGGTGAGGAGTGCATCTACTGGTACACGATCCCCGCCGACCTCGTCTCCACCAACATCGCCGACCACGAGATCGACTGGTCGAACTCGATCTTCCTGTCGATGCAGTTCGAGGTGGGCCGCAGCGGCAAGTTCAACGAGTTCCTCACGACCTTCCTCAAGTGCCTCTCGCGCGACCGCATCGAGTACGTCGAGAACTGGTACGCCGAGCAGACCGACCAGACCGAGGACGCCCAGCTCGGCGACTGGCTGGTGCAGCGGCGGTGCCCGCATCTGCGCGCGGACCTCACCAAGACCGGGAAGATCGAGGACGGCGTGCTCACCTGCTCGCTCCACGACTGGAAGTGGGACCTCGCCAGCGGCAAGTGCCTCACCAGCCAGGGACACCCGATCCGCGCGTCGCAGGTGGAGGACGATCGCGCGGCGACAACGCCCGCCGCCTGAACCACCGCGCCGCCGTCTGGTTGTAGCTCATCTACAACCAGACGGCGGTCTGCTGTCGGTGCGGCTGTAGCAGGAGCGTCAATCTCGGGGCGCGCGTATCACTGCGGCTCCGATCGGGTCCTGATCACCGTGCCCGCCATCGCGGGCGATCACACCCGAAGGAGTCACGCCATGACCACCGTCCCCGTCCACGGCGCCGCCGGCGTCGTTCCCGCGTCCGCCGGCCGCCAGAACCCGCTCCGCGCCCTGATCGCCCTCGAGGCACGCGCGGAGTCCGCGCTCAAGGTGTCGCTGCAGCGCTGGAGCATCCCGGCGCTGCGCGTCGCGCTGGGAGCCGTCTTCGTCGTCTTCGGCGCGCTGAAGCTGATCCCCGGCGTGAGCCCCGTCGAGGCGCTGGTGAGCGCCACGTGGGAGAAGCTCACGTTCGGCATGGTCAGCGGCCAGGCCGCGTTGATCGCGACCGCCGTCATCGAGGTGCTCGCCGGAGCCCTGCTCATCGCCGGCGGCGCTTTCGCCCGAATCGGCCTCGTGGTGCTGGCGCTGGCGTTCGTCGGCATCCTGTCGCCGATCGTCCTGCTGCCCGCGGAGGTCTTCGGCCCGGTCGGTCCGACGCTGACCGGCCAGTACATCTTCAAGAACGTCGTGCTGATCGCCGCCGCCCTCGTGGTGGCATCCCGCGTCCTGCGCGGTCCTGCTGCCAGGCACTGACGTCGCCTCCACCGCGTGAAGGCCGGTCCCGTACGGGGCCGGCCTTCGCCGTGCCGTAGGATGGACGACGATCGCAGCAACCTTTAACACCGTCCTGTGAGGCGGAGAAGGGAGCCGGATGAGCACGCGCACCGTGCTGCACGAGGCCGACATCGCCCGGGCACTGACTCGGATCTCGCACGAGATCCTCGAGTCCAACAGAGGCCCCGACGGCCTCGTCCTCCTCGGCATCCCCACCCGCGGCGTCACGCTCGCCCACCGCATCGGCGCGCTCGTCGAGCAGTTCGGCGGAGCTTCGGTCGCCGTCGGCGCGCTGGACGTGACGATGTACCGCGACGATCTGCACCGCAACCCCACGCGCGCACCCCAGCCCACCCAGATCCCCGCGGGCGGCATCGACGGCAAGGTGGTCGTGCTCGTCGACGACGTGCTGTTCTCGGGCCGGAGCATCCGGGCGGCGCTGGATGCCCTGCAGGACATCGGACGACCGGCGGCCGTGCGCCTGGCGACCCTCGTCGACCGGGGCCACCGCGAGCTGCCCATCCGCCCCGACTTCGTCGGGAAGAACCTCCCGAGTGCGCGCGACGAGCGGGTGAACGTCCGTCTCACCGAGACCGACGGCCGCGAGGAGGTGACGATCGAGTCATGAGGCACCTCCTGGACACCCAGACGCTCGGCCGCGAGGACGCCCTGCGCGTGCTCGACGTCGCCGAGGACATGGCCGACACCCAGCAGCGCGAGGTGAAGAAGCTGCCGACGCTGCGCGGCAAGACCGTCGTCAACCTCTTCTTCGAGGACTCGACGCGGACGCGCATCTCGTTCGAGGCGGCCGCCAAGCGCCTGTCCGCCGACGTCATCAACTTCTCCGCGAAGGGCTCGAGCGTCTCCAAGGGGGAGTCGCTGCAGGACACGGCGCAGACGCTGCAGGCGATGGGGGCGGATGCCGTCGTCATCCGTCACGGTGCCTCCGGCGCCCCGCGCACGCTGGCCACGAGCGGGTGGATCAGCGCCGGCGTGGTCAACGCCGGCGACGGCACCCACGAGCATCCCACGCAGGCCCTGCTCGACGCGTTCACGATCCGCAGGCGCCGCTTCGGCCGGGAGAGCCGCGGACGCGACCTCGCCGGGGTCAAGGTCGCCATCGTCGGCGACATCCTGCACTCCCGCGTCGCGCGTTCGAACGTCTGGCTGCTGAACACGCTGGGCGCCGCGGTCACGCTCGTCGCCCCGCCCACGCTCGTCCCGCAGGACATGTCCGGGTGGCCCGTGTCGGTCGTGTACGACCTCGACGAGGCGATCTCCGGCGCTCCGGACGCCCTCATGATGCTCCGCATCCAGCTGGAGCGCATGAACGCGGCGTATTTCCCTACTGAACGGGAGTATTCGCGCCGCTGGGGCCTGGACGCACGCCGCCTGGCCGCGCTCGGAGCCGATAGCATTGTCATGCACCCCGGACCCATGAACCGGGGCCTGGAGATCTCCGCCGAAGCCGCCGATTCGCCGCGCTCGACTGTGCTCGAGCAGGTGGCGAACGGCGTCTCGGTGCGCATGGCCGCGCTCTACCTGCTGCTGGCGGGAGCGGAGCGCACCACGGCCGACGACATCCCTGCGACGGACATCCCCGCGGCGGATCGCACAGCGAAGGAGAACACCCGATGAGCGAGACCTTCCTCTTCCGCGGAGCGCTGATCGAGGGCAGCGGCGCCGCCGACGTGATCGTCTCGGACGGTGTGATCGCCGAGATCGGCGCCGGCCTGAGCCGCATCGGCGCGACGACGGTCGACGTCGGCGGGCTCGTCCTTCTCCCCGGCCTGGTCGACCTGCACACGCATCTCCGCGAGCCCGGGTACGAGGC
Source organism: Microbacterium sp. ZXT2-5 (assembly GCF_055329545.1). Classification (NCBI taxonomy): domain Bacteria; kingdom Bacillati; phylum Actinomycetota; class Actinomycetes; order Micrococcales; family Microbacteriaceae; genus Microbacterium; species Microbacterium sp. ZXT2-5. The sequence continues at coordinate 524,238 of NZ_JBUZWD010000002.1, forward strand.
ATCCGAGACGATCCTCACCGGGTCCCGCGCCGCCGCCGCCGGCGGCTACACGGCCGTCTTCGCGATGCCGAACACCTCACCGGTCGCCGACACCGCCGGCGTCGTCGAACAGGAGCTCGCCCTCGGCGAGGCCGCCGGGTACGTCACCGTGCAGCCGATCGGTGCCGTCACCGTCGGGCAGAAGGGCGAGCGCCTGGCCGAGCTCGGCGCGATGGCGGACTCCCGCGCCCGCGTGCGCGTCTTCAGCGACGACGGCTTCTGCGTGTGGGACCCGCTCATCATGCGGCGCGCCCTCGAGTACGTGAAGGCGTTCGACGGCGTCATCGCGCAGCACGCCCAGGACCCCCGGCTGACCGAGGGCGCCCAGATGAACGAGGGCGCCGTGTCGGCCGAGCTCGGCCTCGCCGGCTGGCCCGCCGTCGCCGAGGAGTCGATCATCGCGCGCGACGTCCTCCTCGCCGAGCACGTCGGCTCGCGCCTGCACGTGTGCCACCTGTCGACGGCCGGTTCGGTCGAGATCATCCGCTGGGCCAAGAAGCGGGGCGTCGACGTCACCGCCGAGGTCACCCCCCACCACCTCCTCCTCACCGACGAACTGGTGCGCGACTACGACGCGCGCTTCAAGGTGAACCCGCCGCTGCGCCGCGAGGAGGACGTGATCGCGGTGCGCGAGGGCCTGGCCGACGGCACGATCGACATCGTCGCCACCGATCACGCGCCGCATCCGGCGGAGGCGAAGGCCTGCGAGTGGCACGCGGCCGCGAACGGCATGGTGGGGCTGGAGAGCGCGCTGCGGGTCGTGCAGCAGTCGATGGTCGACACGGGTCTCATCACCTGGGGAGACGTCGCACGGGTCATGTCGCGGGAGCCCGCGCGCATCGGCCGGCTCTCGGGCCACGGCACTCCGCTCACCGAGGGCCAGCCCGCCTCCCTGACGTTCTACGACCCCTCGCCGCGGCGCACCTTCACCGCCGGTGACCTCCGCGGCCGCAGCGTCAACTCGCCCTACCTCGGGCGGGAACTCCCGGGCGACGTGCGGTGGACCCTCCACGGCGGCACGGCCACGGTCGCCGACGGCGTCCTCCTGGACGCACCGGGGGTCCGCGGATGACCCGTGAAGGCGCACTGGGCATCATCGTCGCCGTCACGGTCGTGCTCCTCGCCCTGCTCGTCTGGGCATGGCGACGACGCACCCGTCGTGACGCGCATCTCGCCGCTCCCGTGGGCGAGATCCCCCCGGGCGCCACCACCCGTTCGTCGTGGCCCGCGCTCTACGTGGCGACCACCCGGCACGGCCAGCCGCTGGAGCGCCTCGCCATCGGCGGCCTGGGCTTCCGCTCGCGGTCCGACGTCACGGTGACCGACGCCGGCATCGCCCTCGACGTGACCGGCAGGCCGCGGGTCTTCCTCGCCGCCGACCGGATCCAGGACGTCGCGCAGGCGACGGTGGCGATCGACCGCGTGGTCGAGCGCGACGGCCTCGTCCGCCTCGCCTGGCGCCTCGACGACGGCACCGTCGTCGACTCCTACTTCCGACCTCAGGATGCCTCCGCCCGCGCCCTCGCCGACGCCATGGCCACCATCCTTCCCCCGACCCAGACGGGAACACGCGCATGAACTCCCTCTTCCAGACCGACCCCGCCGTCCTGGTGCTCGAGGACGGCACCCGCCACGTCGGGCGCGCCTACGGTGCCATCGGCACGACACTCGGCGAGGTCGTCTTCTCCACCGGGATGACCGGCTACCAGGAGACCCTCACCGACCCCTCGTACGCGGGCCAGATCGTGCTGCAGACCGCTCCCCACATCGGCAACACCGGCATGAACCGCGAGGACCCCGAGTCACGGCGCATCTGGGTGTCCGGGTACATCGTGCGCGACCCCTCGCGCGTGGTGTCGAACTGGCGGGCCGACGAGTCGCTCGACGACGCGCTCGTGAACGACGGCGTGGTCGGCATCAGCGGCATCGACACGCGCGCCGTCACGCGCCACATCCGGTCGGCCGGAAGCATGCGCGGCGGCGTCTTCTCCGGCGAGGCCGCGGGAATCGACCCGGAGGAGCAGCTGCGCCTCGTCCGCGAGGCGCCCGAGATGGCGGGCCGGAACCTCTCGGCCGAGGTGTCGGTCGCGGCCGCCGAGGTCACGAAGGCGACGGGGGAGCGGATCGGCAACCTCGCGGTGCTCGACCTCGGCGTCAAGCGGGCCACGGTCGACAACCTCGCGGCACGGGGCTTCGACGTCCACGTGCTGCCGCAGGACGTCTCCATCGACGACATCCGCGCGATCGACCCGGTCGCGGTGTTCTACTCGAACGGCCCCGGCGACCCCGCCGCCTCGGGGGATCACGTCGACCTCCTCCGCGGCGTCCTCGACGACGGCCTGCCGTTCTTCGGCATCTGCTTCGGCAATCAGCTGCTGGGGCGCGCCCTCGGACTCGGCACGTACAAGCTGCCGTTCGGCCACCGCGGGATCAACCAGCCGGTCCTCGACAAGGCCACCGGCCGCGTCGAGATCACCGCGCACAACCACGGTTTCGCCGTCGACGCCCCGGTCGAGGGCGCGTTCGACAGCCCGAACGGCTACGGCCGCATCGAGGTGAGCCATGTCGGCCTGAACGACCAGGTCGTCGAGGGACTGCGCGCGCTGGACATCCCGGCGTTCTCGGTCCAGTACCACCCCGAGGCGGCGGCCGGCCCGCACGACGCCAATTACCTGTTCGACCGCTTCCGCGACCTGGTCGTCGCGACCCTGGAGACCAAGAAGAATGCCTAAGCGCGACGACATCCACTCCGTCCTCGTCATCGGATCCGGTCCGATCGTCATCGGCCAGGCGGCCGAGTTCGACTACTCCGGCACGCAGGCCTGCCGCGTGCTGCGCGAAGAGGGCATCCGGGTCATCCTGGTCAACCCCAACCCGGCCACGATCATGACCGACCCCGACTTCGCCGATGCCACCTACATCGAGCCGATCACCCCCGAGGTGATCGAGACGATCCTCGCCAAGGAGAAGCCGGACGCCATCCTGCCGACGCTCGGCGGGCAGACCGCCCTCAACGCGGCGATGGCTCTCCACGATCGCGGCATCCTGGACAAGTACGGCGTCGAGCTCATCGGCGCGAAGGTCGACGCCATCCGCAAGGGCGAGGACCGCCAGATCTTCAAGGAGCTCGTCCTCGAGGCGGGCGCCGACGTGGCCCAGTCCGTCATCTGCCACTCGATGGACGACCTGATCGAGGGCGCGGAGAAGCTCGGATACCCGCTGGTGGTGCGTCCGTCCTTCACGATGGGCGGCCTCGGCTCGGGCTTCGCGTACGACGAGGCCGACCTCCGCCGCATCGGCGGTGCCGGCCTGCACGACTCGCCCACGAACGAGGTGCTCCTGGAGGAGTCCATCCTCGGGTGGAAGGAGTACGAGCTCGAGCTCATGCGCGACACCGCCGACAACACGGTCGTCGTCTGCTCCATCGAGAACGTCGACCCGGTCGGCGTCCACACCGGCGACTCGATCACCGTCGCCCCCGCTCTCACCCTCACCGACCGCGAGTACCAGAAGCTCCGCGACATCGGCATCGACATCATCCGGGCCGTCGGCGTCGACACCGGCGGGTGCAACATCCAGTTCGCCGTCGACCCCGCGACCGGGCGCATCATCGTCATCGAGATGAACCCGCGCGTGTCGCGCTCGTCGGCGCTGGCCTCGAAGGCGACGGGATTCCCCATCGCGAAGATCGCCGCGAAGCTGGCGATCGGCTACCGCCTCGACGAGATTCCCAACGACATCACGAAGGTGACGCCGGCGAGCTTCGAACCGACGCTGGACTACATCGTGGTAAAGGTCCCGCGCTTCAACTTCGAGAAGTTCCCGGCCGCCGACACCACGCTCACGACCACCATGAAGTCGGTCGGCGAGGCCATGGCGATCGGTCGCAACTACGCCACGGCCCTGCAGAAGGCGCTCCGCTCGCTCGAGAAGCGCGGCTCGAGCTTCCACTGGGGCGACGAGGACCGGTCGGTGGCCGAGCTCCTGGAGATCGCGAAGACGCCCACCGACGGCCGCATCGTCGTCCTGCAGCAGGCGCTTCGCAAGGGGGCCACCGTCGAGCAGGCCTTCGACGCCACCAAGATCGACCCGTGGTTCCTCGACCAGATCGTGCTCATCAACGAGGTCGCCGAGTTCGTGCGCCGGGCGGGGGAGTTGGATGCCGCCACCCTCCGCATCGCGAAGGAGCACGGCTTCAGCGACGCCCAGATCGCGCAGCTGCGCGGCGACACGGAGGCCGAGGTGCGGGGCGTCCGCCACGGGCTGGGCATCCGCCCGGTCTACAAGACCGTCGACACCTGCGCGGGGGAGTTCCCGGCGCTCACGCCCTACCACTACTCCAGCTACGACGCCGAGACCGAGGTGTCCGCCTCCGAGCGCACCAAGGTCGTCATCATCGGCTCGGGCCCCAACCGCATCGGGCAGGGCGTCGAGTTCGACTACTCGTGCGTGCACGCGTCGTTCGCGCTCGCCGACGCCGGCTACGAGACCATCATGGTCAACTGCAACCCCGAGACGGTCTCGACCGACTACGACACCTCCGACCGCCTCTACTTCGAGCCGCTGACGCTCGAGGACGTGCTGGAGGTGCTGCACGCGGAGTCCCGGTCGGGGAGGATCCTCGGCGTCATCTGCCAGCTCGGCGGCCAGACGCCGCTGGGCCTGGCCAAGGGCATCGAGGAGGCCGGCTACACGATCCTCGGCACGAAGCCCGCAGCGATCGACCTGGCGGAGGAGCGCGAGCAGTTCTCGCGCCTGCTCGACGACGCCGGGCTCGTCGCGCCGCGCAACGGCACCGCGATCGACGTCGAGGGCGCTGTCGCCGTGGCCGAGGAGATCGGCTACCCGGTCCTCGTGCGCCCGAGCTTCGTGCTGGGCGGCCGCGGCATGGAGATCGTGTACTCGACCGAGGCGCTGCGCGACTACTTCGTGCGCATCGCCGACCAGGCCATCATCGGCCCCGGCCTTCCGCTGCTCGTGGACCGGTTCCTCGACGACGCCATCGAGATCGACGTCGACGCGCTGTTCGACGGTGAGGAGCTCTACATCGGCGGCGTGATGGAGCACCTCGAGGAGGCCGGCATCCACTCCGGCGACTCGTCGTGCACGCTGCCGCCGGTGAGCCTCGGACGCACCGACATCGACCGCGTGCGCGAGGCGACGCGCGCCATCGCCGAGGGCGTGGGCGTGCGGGGCCTGCTCAACGTGCAGTTCGCCATCTCGGCCGGCGTCCTCTACGTCATCGAGGCGAACCCGCGCGCCAGCCGCACGGTGCCGTTCGTGTCGAAGGCGCTGGGCATCCCGCTGGCCAAGGCCGCCGCACGCGTCATGGCCGGCGCGACGATCGCCGAGCTGCGGGGCGAGGGCATGCTGCCCGAGCAGGACGGCTCGCGCGTGCCCCTGGACGCCCCGGTCGCCGTCAAGGAGGCCGTGCTGCCGTTCAAGCGGTTCCGCACGGCGGACGGCCAGACGGTGGACTCGGTCCTCGGCCCCGAGATGCGCTCCACGGGCGAGGTGATGGGGATCGACCGCGACTTCCCGACCGCGTTCGCGAAGTCCCAGGAGGCGGCCTACGGCGGCATGCCGCAGTCGGGCACCGTGTTCATCTCGGTGGCCGACAGCGACAAGCGCGCCGTGATCCTGCCCGCCCACCGGCTGCAGGAGCTGGGCTTCGACCTCGTCGCCACGGAGGGCACCGCCGAGATCCTCGCCCGCAACGGCATCGCGGTCGACGTCGTCCGCAAGTACTCCGAGACGCACGGCTCCGGCGACACGAACATCGTCGACCTCATCAACGCCGGCGAGATCGACATCGTCGTGAACACCCCCTCGGGAGGAGCGGCGCGCGCCGACGGCTACGAGATCCGCGCCGCGGCCGTCGCCGGCGACAAGGCGCTGTTCACCACGATGGCCGTCCTCGGAGCGGCGGTCAGCGCGCTGCCGGTGCTGCGCGACGGCTTCGACGTGAAGAGCCTGCAGGAGTACGCCGCCGACCGGCGGGCGGACGCATGACCTCATTCGGCGAGCGCATCCGCGCCGAGATGGCGGCGCACGGGCAGCTGTGCGTCGGCATCGACCCGCACGCGCACCTGCTCGCCGAGTGGGGGCTGGATGCCTCGCCCGCGGGCGTGCGCGAGTTCGGCCTCCGCGTGGTGGAGGCCGCCGCGGGACGCGTGGCCGTGGTCAAGCCGCAGGTGTCGTTCTTCGAGCGCTTCGGATCGGCGGGGATCGCCGCGCTGGAGGACGTGCTCGCCGCCGGCCGCGAGGCCGGGCTCGTGGTCATCGCCGACGCCAAGCGCGGCGACATCGGCTCGACGATGGACGCGTACGCCGAGGCGTGGCTCGAACCCGGGTCGCCTCTGGAGGCGGACGCGGTCACGGTGAGCCCGTTCCTCGGCGTCGGGGCGCTGGAGGGCACGTTCGAGCTCGCGCAGCGCCACGGCAAGGGCGTCTTCGTGCTCGCCGCGACCAGCAATCCCGAGGCGCTGACCCTGCAGCGCGCGCATCACGCGGGCGGCGAGACCGTCTCCGCCGCCATCGTGCGGGAGGTCTCCGCGCGCAACGCCGCCGTGACGCCGGACGGCCGGTGGGGGAGCCTCGGCTTCGTCGTCGGGGGCACCGTGGACTGGGCGGATGCCGGGCTCCGGCCGTTCTCCCCGGTGGCGCCGATCCTGGGTCCCGGCTTCGGGCACCAGGGCGCCGAGCCGCACCAGCTCCGCGCGCGCTTCGGCGCGCTGTCGCAAGCGGTGATAGCGTCGGAGAGCCGCAGCATCCTGGCTGCCGGACCCGACCGGCTCGCCGCGCGCATCTCCGAGCGCGCCCTTCTCTACCGTGGTGAGTGACATGCCCGATTCGCGCACTGTACCCAATGGGGCTTCGCCCCATGCCTCCGGCGCACCTGGGCGGCCGCCCGAGGTCGACCGTGCGGCGGCATCCCGCCGTGCCGTCGCCGCCCGCCGCGAGCGCGCCGCACTGAAGAAGGACGTCGCGATGCGGGTGATCACGCCGCAGGAGCTCCTGCGGCGCGCCCTCGCCGACCCCTCATCACCGGCGGGCGCGATGCGCGTGCCCGAGTTCCTCACCGCGATCCCCGCGATCGGCGAGGGCAAGCGCGACCGCATCCTCCACGACCTCGAGATCTCGCCGGTCAAGCGTCTGGGCGGCCTCGGCTCGCGCCAGCGCGAGGATCTGCGGCGATTCCTCGACACCCGCTGGCCGGAGCTGGAGCCCCGCGGCGGCCGCAGCCGCCTCGTGGTGCTGGCCGGTCCGACGGCCGTCGGCAAGGGGACGGTCGCCGCCTACATCAAGGAGCACCACCCCGACATCCACCTCTCGGTCTCGGCGACCACGCGCGCGCCGCGCCCGGGCGAGGTCGACGGCGAGCACTACTTCTTCGTCGACGACGCCGAGTTCGATCGCATGGTCGAAGGCGGCGAGCTGCTCGAGCACGCGACGGTCCACAACGCGTACCGCTACGGCACGCCGCGCGGCCCGATCGAGAAGGCTCTCGCCGCCGGACGCACCGTCCTGCTCGAGATAGACCTCCAGGGCGCGCGGCAGGTGCGCGAGGCCGACCCGTCGGCGACCCTGGTGTTCCTGCTGCCGCCGAGCTGGGACGAGCTCGTCCAGCGCCTCGTGGGTCGCGGCACGGAGGACGCCGCCGAACGCGCACGGCGTCTGCGGACCGCCAAGACCGAGCTGGCGTCGCAGAGCGAGTTCGACTACCGCGTCGTGAACGACGACGTGGCCCGCGCCGCCGCCGAGGTCGCCGCCCTCGCGCACTGACAGCGGCCCGTCCCGTAGACTAGTGGGATGCCTCGGCACCCGAGGCCCGCAGACTCCCACTCCTTCCATCCGATCCAGGAGGTTTCGCCATGGCCGGAACGAACCAGGGCATCATCGAGCCCCCCATCGACAGCCTGCTCGAGAAGGTCGACTCGAAGTACCAGCTCGTGATCTACGCGGCCAAGCGCGCGCGCCAGATCAACGACTACTACTCCGACCTGCACGAGGGCAACCTCTTCGACAACGTCGGTCCGCTCGTGGACTCGACGGTCGAGGACAAGCCGCTGACGATCGCGCTGCACGAGATCCACGAGGACAAGCTGCGCCTTCGCCACCTCGAGTGACCTGTGACACCCTGATGCCCCCGTCGACGGAGATGTCCGTCCACGGGGGCATACTGGTGTCCGCCCCCTCGGCGCCCACGTCCGCGTCCGAGGCCCGACAACTGGAGCATCGATGACCGAACTGCGTCTGTTCACGTCCGAGTCCGTCACCGAGGGGCACCCCGACAAGATCTGCGACCAGATCTCGGACTCGATCCTCGACGCGATCCTCACCGACGACGCCGACGGACGCGTCGCGGTCGAGACGCTGGTGACCACCGGGCTGGTCCACGTCGCGGGCGAGGTGTCCACCTCGGCGTACGTCGAGATCCCGGCCATCGTGCGCGACGTCGTCAACCGGATCGGGTACACCTCGAGCGAGACCGGCTTCGACGGCGACTCGTGCGGCGTGAGCGTGTCGATCGGCGCGCAGTCCTCCGACATCGCCGCCGGCGTCGACAAGGCGTTCGAGCGGCGCGAGGACGGCTCGGAGGATCCTCACGACCTGCAGGGCGCGGGCGACCAGGGCATCATGTTCGGCTACGCCACGACCGAGACGCCGCAGCTCATGCCGATGGCCGCTTGGACCGCTCACCGCATGGCCGAGCGCCTCGCCGAGGTGCGCCGCTCCGGCGAGCTGCCGTTCCTGCGGCCCGACGGCAAGACGCAGGTCACGCTCGGCTACGAGGGCCACACCCCCAGAACGGTCGACTCGGTCGTGCTGTCCACGCAGCACCACCCCGACATCTCGCAGAAGGCGCTGCGCGCCGCCGTGCGGGCCGAGGTGATCGACCCCGTGCTCGAGGCGACGGGGCTCGACCTCGCCGACGTGAAGTTCTACATCAACCCCGCGGGGCCCTTCGTGATCGGCGGGCCCAAGGGCGACGCCGGCCTCACCGGGCGCAAGATCATCATCGACACCTACGGCGGCGCCGCCCGTCACGGCGGCGGTGCGTTCAGCGGCAAGGACCCGTCGAAGGTCGACCGCTCCGGCGCGTACGCGATGCGCTGGGTCGCGAAGAACGCGGTCGCCGCCGGTCTCGCCGAGCGGCTGGAGGTGCAGGTGGCGTACGCCATCGGCAAGGCCAAGCCCGTGGGACTGTACGTCGAGACGTTCGGCACCGGCACGGTGGCCGACGAGGTGATTACGCGGGCCATCCTCGAGGTCTTCGACCTGCGTCCGAAGGCCATCATCGACCAGCTCGATCTGCTGCGCCCGATCTACGCGCAGACGGCGGCGTACGGCCATTTCGGGCGGGAGCTGCCCGACTTCACGTGGGAGCGCACCGACCGCGCAGACGCGCTGCGCGCGGCCGCCGGGCTCTGACTGCGGCCGCGTGACCGCGGTGCACGACGAGCCTCAGCCCGACGAGGGCGACGCACGGCGTGGGCGTCGCATCGCCCGCGTGCTCATCGACTCCCCACTGCCACAGCTGGATCGCCTCTTCGACTACGAGATCCCCGCCGCGCTCACCGCCGATGCGGTCCCCGGCGTGCGCGTGCGGGTCCCGCTGCGCAGCGCAGGCCGGATGGTCGACGGGCTGCTCGTCGAGGTGGGGGAGCCCGATGCCGATGGGCGGCCCCTCTCTCAGCTCGAGGCCGTGGTGTCGCCGGTGCCGGTGCTGACCCCCTCGCTGTACGCCCTGGCCCGCAGGGCCGCCGACCGGGCCGCGGGTTCGGCGGGCGACATCCTGCGCCTCGCGATCCCCAAGCGCATGGTGAGGGCCGAGAAGGCCTGGCTGGCCGCAGACCCGCCGGCCCGTCCCGAGGTGGATCCCGCCCACGTCGCATGGGCGGACGACGTGCTGGGCGCGTATCCGGGGCTGGCGGAGGCGCTGGACCGCGGCGAGCGCCTCGCTGTCGACGCACCCCCCGTTCCGGCGGTGCTCGACGACGGGCGCGCGGTCGGCTCGTGGGCGGTGCTGCTCGCCGCTGCGGCGACGCACACGCTGGCCGCAGGGCGCAGCGCCGTGGTGGCGGTGCCCGACCATCGTGACCGCGCCCAGCTGGAGGCCGTGCTGGAGGCGCGGATCCCCGCCGATGCGCTCGTCCGCGACGACGCCAAGCAGAGCGGGCCGGCCCGCTACGCCGCGTTCCTGCGCACGCTGGACGCCGCGCCGTGCGTCGTCATCGGCAACCGGTCCACCGTGTACGCGCCTGTCTCCGACCCCGGGCTCGTCGCGATCTGGGACGACGGCGACCCGCTGCTCGGCGAGCCGCTCAGTCCCGGCGTCCACGCGCGCGATGCCGCCCTGCTGCGCCACGAGCTCGACGGCGGCGCGCTCGTGTTCGCGGGGCACACCCGCACCGCCGACGTGGAGCGCCTCGTGGCGATCGGCTGGGTCAGGGACCTCCCGGCCGCGCGGCGGATGAGCCCCCGGGTGGTCCTCAGCGCCACCCGTGAAGGGGAGTCGCGCGCCGCGCGCGTGCCCTCCTCGGCGTTCGCCGCGGCGCGCGAGGCGCTCTCGGGGGGACCGGTCCTCGTCCAGGTCGCGCGCCCCGGCTACGCCCCGGTCCTGGTCTGCGCGGCGTGCCGGCACCCGGCGCGCTGTCCGCACTGCGGCGGCCCCCTGCACGCCGCCCGCCACGGCGCGGTGCCGACGTGCTCCTGGTGCGGGCGCGCCGCCCACGCGTGGGCCTGTCCCGAGTGCTCCTCCACGATGCTGCGGATGGCTTCGGCCGGGAGCGAGCGCACCGCAGACGAACTGGGCCGCGCGTTCCCCGGCATCCGGGTCATCCTCGCCGACGGGGACCACCCCGTGATGCAGGTCGACGAGCGTCCGGCCCTCGTGGTGGCGACCCGCGGCGCAGAGCCTCTCGCTCTCGGCGGCTACCGGGCGGTGATCCTGCTGGACGGCGACCGGATGCTGATGGCCGACGACCTCCGCATCGGCGAGTCGTGCCTGCGCTGGTGGTCGAACGCCGCCGCCCTGGCCGCGCCCGGGGCGCCGGTCCACCTCGTCGGCGTGGCGGGCGAGATCGCGCGCGCGCTGGCCACGTGGACGCAGGCGTCGTACGCCCGCGGCGAACTGGCCGACCGTGCGCCGCTGCGCATGCCGCCCACCGTGCGGGTGGCCGCCGTGGACGGGCCGCGCACCGCCGTGGACACGGCTCTGGCGGAGCTGCGCCGGGCGGTTCCGGAGCTCGACGCGGAGGCCGTGCTGGGGCCGCTCCCGCGCGGCGAGGCGGTGCGGGCTCTGGTGCGCTTCGAGTACGCGCTCGGCGCGCGGGTCGCCGAGAGCCTGCGCGCCTCGGTCGTGAGCCAGGCCGTGAAGGGCAGGCGTCCGGCGAAGGGTCGTGCCCCTGCGGCCGCCAATACACTGAAGGTCCGGGTCGACGTGCCCGACCCCGACCTCTGATCCGTTCAGGAGCTTCATGCGCCTCGTCTTCGCCGGCACACCGGCGCCGGCTGTGCCGTCGCTGCGCCGGCTCGCGGCATCCGCCCACGACATCGCCGCGGTCGTCACCCGCCGTGACGCGCCCGTCGGGCGCAAGCGGGTGCTCACGCCGTCGCCCGTCGCGGCGGCCGCAGAGGAGCTGGGGCTCCCGGTGATCCGCGCCGATCGGCTGGACGAGGACGCCACCGGGCGGATCGCGGCGCTCGCGCCCGACCTCGGCGTCATCGTCGCCTACGGCGGCCTCGTGCGCGAGCCGCTCCTGTCGACGCCGGCGCACGGGTGGATCAACCTCCACTTCTCGCTGCTTCCGCGCTGGCGGGGCGCCGCGCCAGTCCAGCACGCGCTGATCGCCGGTGACGCGCAGACCGGGGCGAGCGTGTTCCAGCTGGTGCCCGAGCTCGACGCCGGCGATGTGTTCGGCGAGCTCGCCGTCGACATCCCGGGCGATGCGACCGCGGGCGACCTCCTCGCGTCGCTCGCGGAGGACGGCGCCGGGCTCCTCGCCGAGGTCGTGGACGCCATCGGCAGCGGGGCCACCGTCGCTCGCCCGCAGGCCGGCGAGGTCACCTACGCCGGCAAGCTCGGCGACGAGGACGGTCGCATCCGGTGGGACGAGCCGGCGCCGGCGGTGCTCGGCCGCATCCGCGGCGTCACCCCCGAGCCGGGGGCGCACACGACGATCGAGGGCGCACGCTTCAAGGTCCTGGCGGTCGCCGAGGCGCCCGCGGACGCACCCGCCCTCGCGCCCGGGATGCTCGCCTTCCACGGCAAGGAGGTCCTCGCCGGCACGGGCTCGACGCCGATCGTGCTCGACACCGTGCAGCCGGCGGGCAAGGGCGCCATGCGCGCCGCGGACTGGTGGCGGGGCCTGCGCGACGCGACCCCGGTGGCGGGATCGTGAGCCGCACGGTCGCCGCGCGCCGGGTCGCCTACGACACGCTGCGAGCGGTCCACGAGTCCGACGCCTACGCCAATCTCCTGCTGCCCACCGCGATCACGCGTGCGGGGCTCTCGACCGCCGACGCCGCCCTCGCGACGGAGCTCACCTACGGGACGCTGCGGCGGCAGGGTACCTACGACGCCGTCATCTCCATCGCCGCCGACCGTCCCGTCGCCGACATCGACCCCGCGGTGCTGGATGCGCTGCGCCTGGGCGTCCACCAGCTGCTGTCGACCCGGGTGGCCTCGCATGCCGCCGTCAACGAGTCGGTCGAGCTCGCCCGCGCGGCGGGCGGCCGCGGTGCGGGCGGGTTCGCCAACGCGGTGCTGCGGCGCGTCTCGCGCGACACCCCCGGCGACTGGATGACCCATGTGGCCGCCAGCGCCCGGTCCGATGACGAGCAGCTCGGCCTGCTGTTCTCGCACCCGGTGTGGGTCGTGCGCGCATTCCGGCGCGCCCTCGCCGCGGAAGGGCGCGCCGACGAGCTGGAAGCGCTCCTCACCGCCGACAACGCATCGCCGCGCGTCACGATGGCCGCGCTCCCGGATCTCGCCGAGGTGCCCGACGACGCCCGCCGCACGCCGTTCTCGCCGATCGGCTTCCGTCTGGGCGGCGGCGACCCCGACGCACTGGTGCGGGGATCCGAGGGGCGCGTGCGCGTGCAGGACGAAGGCTCGCAGCTGGCCGCACTCGCCCTGACGCGGGCGATGCCGGTCTCGGCGGGGGAGCGCTGGCTCGACCTGTGCGCCGGCCCCGGCGGCAAGACCGCCGTGCTCGCGGCCGAGGCGCTCGCGCACGGGGCGTCGCTCGAGGCTAACGAGATCTCGCCCGCGCGGGCGGGGCTCGTCCGCCAGGCGCTGGCCGGGGTGCCGCTGGAGGTTTCGGTGTCGGAGGAGGACGGTCGCGCGCGCGCCGGCGGTTCTCCCGACACCTACGACCGGATCCTGGTGGATGCCCCGTGCACCGGCCTCGGCGCGCTGCGGCGCCGTCCCGAGGCGCGGTGGCGCAAGGCGCCCAGCGACGTCCCCGGACTCACCGAACTGCAGCGTGAGCTGCTGAACGCCGCTGTGAGCGCGCTCCGGCCGGGCGGCGTGGTCGCGTACGTCACGTGCTCGCCGCACCTCGCCGAGACCTCGGGCGTGGTGTCCGACATCCGCCGGGAGTGGGACGGCGCGCTCGAAGAGCTGTCGGCGCGCGAGGTCATCACGGCCCTGTCCGCCGCCGACCCCGGCCTGCCTCCGCAGACGGACGGCAGCGGACGCGCGCAGTTGTGGCCGCACCGTCACAACACCGACGCGATGTCGGTGTCACTCCTGCGCCGCGTCTGAGCACACCCCCGCAGCGCCGCGTCGGGGCGACGAGCCGCAACACCGGAGTCACTCGGCGAGTCGCATCGACCGGGGCATCTGCTCGAACTCGGCGCGCAGCGCGATCAGCGCCGCGCTGTGCGCGCGGCCGAGGGCGCGCGCGTCGACGGTCACCTCGGCGCCCTCGGGCAGAGCCTCCGCGATCTCGCGCAGCACCGCGACGACGCGCTCCATCCCGGCCAGGCCCAGCTCGCCGGAGAGGCGCAGCGTGCGCCCGTGGTCGGTGTCCTCGACGGTGAACGCCGGAACGGCGATGCTGTCGTGACCCTCGAGCATGTGCATGCCGAAGCGCTCGGCCAGCGTCTCGAGCAGAGCGATGGCGCGCACGGAGTTGCCGTGCACATCGAGGCGGGGGCTGAACGCGGCGACGCCGAACTGCGAGGGGGCGACGGCGAGGAGCCCGCCGCTGACGCCGCTCTTGGCGGGAAGGCCCACCCGCAGCAGCCACTCGCCGGAGTAGTCGTACATGCCGCAGCTCGTCATGATCGACAGCACGTCGCGCGCGACCGCCTCGGCGACGACACGCTCGCCCGTCACCGGGTTCACCCCGCCGAACGCGAGCGTCGCGGACATCACCGCCAGGTCGCGCGCGGTCACGAGCAGCGAGCACTGCCGGAAGTAGGTCTCGACCGCTGCGTCGACCGGGCCGTCGATGATGCCGTGGGACCGCAGGAGGTGGGCGAGCGCGCGGTTGCGATCGCCGGTGGCGGACTCGGAGGCGTACACCCGCTCATCGACCCACAGCGAGCGTCCCGCGAACGCGGACAGTCCGGCGACGATGTGCGCCGTCCTCTCGTCCACGCCGTCGCCGGGGATGAGCGCCGACGTCGCGATCGCGCCGGCGTTGACCATCGGGTTGGCGGGGCGTCCGGTCACCGGCTCGAGACTGATCGCATTGAACGGCTCGCCGCTGGGCTCGGCACCCACCTTGCGCAGCACGGCATCCCGCCCGCGGTCGGCGAGCGCCAGCGCCAGGACGAACGGCTTCGAGATCGACTGGATGGTGAACTCGTGGTCGGCGTCTCCGACCGCGCGCACCCTGCCGTGGGGGCCCACCACCGCGAGCGCGAGCCGGTCGGGATCCGCCGACGCGAGCTCGGGGATGTACCCGGCGGGCGCGCCGCCGCCGAGGGGCCGCACATCCTCGAGGACCTCGTGCAGGAGTACGGTGATCGGATCCACGGCTCGACCATAATGGACGGGTGCTCCCGAACGACGAGACCGGCCGCGCGGGCGGCATCCGCATCAACCCCAGCATCCTCGCCGCCGACTTCGTGAACATGCAGGCAGAGCTCGCGCGCATCGCCACCGCGGACTTCGTGCACGTCGACGTCATGGACAACCACTTCGTGCCCAACCTCACGTTCGGGCCGCAGATGGTCGAGCGCGTCCAGGCGACCAGCCCCGTGCCGCTGGACGTCCACCTCATGATCACGAATCCCGACCGGTGGGCGCCCGGCTACGCCGAGCTCGGAGCCGCGTCCGTCACGTTCCACCTGGAGGCGGCGAAGGAGCCCGTGGCCCTCGCCCGGCGGCTGCGCGCGATCGGCGCTCGCGCGGGGGTCGCGGTGAAGCCCGCGACGCCGGTGGAGGGTCTGTTCGACCTGCTCGACGACTTCGATCAGATCCTCGTCATGACGGTCGAGCCCGGCTTCGGCGGTCAGTCCTTCATGCCCGAGACCATGCCGAAGCTGCGCCGGCTCGCCGACGAGGCACGCCGTCGCGGATCCTCCGTGTGGCTGCAGGTCGACGGCGGGATCGGCGAGAGCACGATCGCGCAGGCCGCCGAGGCGGGCGCCGACACGTTCGTCGCCGGATCCGCGGTGTTCGGCGCCGACGACCCCGCGAACGCCATCGCGGGGCTGCGCGCGACGGTCGCCGCCCACCACCACGTGCACTGAGCCGCGGCGTCACGCGGCACCGGGGCATCCCGGCCGGACGGTAACCTGTCATGGTGAAGACGTTCGACACGCTGTACGCCGAGCTGGCCGCGAAGGCGGCCGAGCGCCCCGAGGGATCGGGCACCGTCGCGCAGCTGGACGCGGGCGTCCACGCGATCGGCAAGAAGATCGTGGAGGAGGCCGCCGAAGTCTGGATGGCGGCCGAGTACGAGTCGACGGATGCCGCAGCCGAGGAGATCTCGCAGCTGCTGTACCACCTTCAGGTGCTGATGCTCGCGAAGGGGCTGAGCCTCGAAGACGTCTACCGACATCTCTGAGCGCGCGTCCCCGTCCGCCCTCGAACCCGAAAGCCCCGCTGCCATGCTGCGAATCGCCGTGCCGAACAAGGGCTCGCTCGCCGAGACCGCCTCCGAGATGCTCCACGAGGCCGGCTACATCGGCCGCCGCGACCCGAAGGACCTCCACGTCATCGACCCTCAGAACGAGGTCGAGTTCTTCTATCTGCGCCCCAAGGACATCGCGACCTACGTCGGCTCGGGTGCACTCGACGTGGGCATCACCGGCCGCGACCTGCTCCTGGACGCCCGCATGCCGGGCGCGCGCGAGATCGAGGCCCTCGGCTTCGGCGACTCGACGTTCCGCTTCGCGGGCCCGCCCGGACGCTTCGCCGACGTGAAGGACCTCCAGGGCTTCCGCGTCGCCACGGCGTACCCGGGTCTCGTCGACGCGTTCCTGGACGACCACGGCGTCGCCGTGGACCTGGTGCCGCTGGACGGCGCCGTCGAGTCGGCGGTCCGTCTGGGAGTGGCGGATGCCGTCGCCGACGTCGTCTCGACGGGCACCACGCTCCGTCAGGCGGGCCTGGAGATCTTCGGCCCCGTGCTGCTGCAGTCCGAGGCGGTGCTCATCACCTCGCCCACCGAGGCGGAGGGGACCGACACGCTGCTGCGCCGCCTGCGCGGCGTCATGGTAGCCCGGCGGTACGTGATGGTCGACTACGACCTCCCGGCCGAGCTCGTCGACGACGCCGTCAAGATCGCTCCGGGCATCGAGTCGCCCACGATCTCGCCGCTGCGCGACCCGGCGTGGGTGGCGGTGCGCGTGATGGTGGCCCGCAAGGGGGTCAACCAGGTCATGGACGCGCTGTACGCGATCGGCGCCCGCGCGATCCTGGTCACGGCGATCCACAACGCGAGGCTGTGATGGGCCTCGTCTGCCGCGTCATCCCCTGCCTCGACGTCGCCGCCGGACGCGTCGTCAAGGGCGTCAACTTCCAGAACCTGCGCGACATGGGCGATCCCGTCGAACTCGCGCGGGAGTACTTCCGCCAGGGCGCCGACGAGATCACCTTCCTCGACGTCACCGCCACCGTCGACGAGCGCTCCACGACGTACGACGTCGTCCGGCGCACCGCCGAAGAGGTCTTCATCCCGCTCACCGTCGGCGGTGGCGTGCGCTCGGCCGACGACGTGGCGCGGCTGCTCTCCGTCGGTGCGGACAAGATCGGCGTCAACTCGGCGGCGATCGCCCGCCCCCCGCTCCTGGACGAGATCGCCGACCGCTTCGGCGCGCAGGTGCTGGTGCTGTCGCTGGACGTCAAGCGCTCGCCGGCGACCGCGTCCGGCTTCGTCGTGACGACGCACGGCGGACGCACCGAGACCACCCTCGACGCGCTGGACTGGGCGCGCGAGGCGATCGAGCGCGGCGCGGGCGAGCTCCTGGTGAACTCCATCGACGCCGACGGCACCAAACAGGGCTTCGACCTCGAACTCGTCGCCCTCATGCGCGAGCTCTCCAGCGTCCCCGTGATCGCCTCGGGCGGCGCGGGCAAGGCGTCGGACTTCGGGCCCGCCATCGCCGCGGGCGCGGACGCGGTGCTCGCGGCATCCGTCTTCCACTCGGGTCAGCTCACCATCGGCGACGTGAAGGCGGCGATGATGGCCGAGGGCATCGCGGTGCGGGAGGTGGCCGCGGCATGAGCGAGACGGTCGACGAGCGCATCGCGCGCGTGACGTTCAACGGCGACGGGCTCGTCGCCGCGATCATCCAGCAGTGGGACTCCCGCGAGGTGCTGATGCTCGGATGGATGGATGCCGAAGCCCTGCGCCGCACGCTCACCGAGGGGCGCGTCACGTTCTGGTCGCGCTCCCGGCAGGAGTACTGGCGCAAGGGAGACACCTCGGGCCACATCCAGATCGTGCGCGGCGCCCGCCTGGACTGCGACGGCGACGCGGTGCTGGTCGAGGTGGAGCAGGTCGGGCCCGCGTGCCACACCGGCACGCGCACGTGCTTCGACGCCGACGATCTCGAGCCCACCCGCGGCGTCTGACGTGGGGCGGACGGTGCCCTGCGGCGGCGGCGCGACCTTCGACCACGTCCACCTCGTCATCCGGCGCGGCGGCGTCCCGGTCTCGGTCGAGGGCATGAGGTTCGGCGCCTACACCGCGCGCAGCGACGGGCGGGACTACTGGGGCTTCTGGACCGACGCGTGGGGCAACCGGGTGCTCACGGCCCCCGGAGGTGCGCGCTGCTGCCTCCCTGCGGAGTGACTACAGTGAACGGGTGATCCGCCGCTCCCGCATGCTCGCCGTCGTCGTCGCCGCCCTGTGCGGGGCGGTCGGGGTCATCTCGTCGACGCAGACGTGGCTGACCGTCGTCCTGCGAGACGGCGCCCAGGAGGCGCTCGAGGTGCCCGGCGCATCCGCGATCCCCGTCCTGGCCCCGCTCAGCCTCGCCGCCCTCGCTCTGGGGGCGGCGCTGTCGATCGTCGGGCTCGTCCTGCGCTACGTCTTCGGCACGCTGGCCATCCTCATCGCCGGCGTCCTCGCGTGGCTGACCGTCCCGGTGGTGTTCGCGCCGCCGGTGGCGGCGGTCGCCGCCGTGGTGACGGGATCGACGGGCATCGCCGGTGAGGCATCCGTCGCAGCGCTCGTCGCCGGCATCGACACGACGCCGTGGCCGGCGGTGACCCTGGTCGTGTGGGTGGTCCTGTTCGTCACGGGCGTCTTCGTGCTCGCCACCGCGCACACGTGGCCGCGCAGCGGACGCCGGTACCGCACCGACGATGCGGCGGCGTCTTCCGCTCCGGCCGGATCCCGCCCCCACGACGCCGCAGGATCGCGGGCCATCGACGACTGGGACGACCTGTCGCGTGGCCAGGACCCCACCGCCTGACCGCTAGACTGGCGACATTCCGCGCTTCCCAGGCTTCACCGAGGAGACATCCACCATGAGCAACAACATCGGCGACCCCGGCCACGGACACTCGCCCGCCGCCTGGACGGCCGTCGTGATCATGCTCGTCGCGGTCTGCCTGGGCACACTCTTCTTCTTCCTCGACATCCCCGCCCTCGTGTGGGCATCGGCGGCCCTGCTGATCGTCGGCCTCATCGTGGGCTGGGCGATGGCCAAGGCGGGCTACGGCGTCGGCGGTTCGAAGTACACCGCGAAAGAGCACTGAGCATGCTCGCCGACCTGACGGCCGGCGCTGTTGAGGACGCCGAGGCACGCGCCTCGGGGCGTCCCCTGGCGGCGGTCGAGGCGGCGGCCCTCGCACAGCGTCCCGCACTCGACGTGCTCGCTGCGCTGGCACCCGCCGACCGCGTGAAGATCATCGCCGAGGTCAAGCGCGCGAGCCCTTCGCGCGGCGACCTCGCCGCCATCCCCGACCCCGCGCTGCAGGCTCGCCGGTACGAGGAGGGCGGCGCGTCCGCGATCTCCGTGCTGACCGAGGGCCGGCGCTTCAAGGGCAGCCTCGCCGACCTCGAAGCGGTCAAGGCCGCCGTGTCGCTTCCGGTCCTGCGTAAGGACTTCATCGCCACCGAGTATCAGGTGCTGGAGGCCCGGGCGTCGGGCGCCGACCTCGTGCTGCTCATCGTGGCGGCCCTGGAGCAGGACGACCTGGCACGGCTGTACGCGCTGACCCGCGAGCTGGGCATGGCCGCGCTCGTCGAGACGCACAGCGCCGACGAGGTCGACCGGGCCGTCGACCTCGGCGCCGAGCTCATCGGTGTCAACGCGCGGGACCTGTCGACGTTCGAGCTCGACCGCGACCTGTTCGGGCGGCTCGCGGAGCGCATCCCCGCGGGGGCGGTGAAGATCGCGGAGTCGGCTGTGCTCGTGCCCGCGGACGTCGCCCACTACCGCGCGGCCGGCGCCGACGTCGTGCTGGTCGGCGAGGCCCTCGTCACCAACGATCCCGTGTCCACACTGCGTGCATTCCTGGAGGCCGGCGCATGAGTCTACGTGAGGCTCCCGGGCCACTGTTCGGCGAGTTCGGCGGGCGGTACATGCCCGAATCCCTGATCGCCGCGATCGACGAGCTGACCGCCGAATACGAGGCGGCGAAGATCGACCCCGACTTCCAGGCGGAGTTCGTGCGCCTGCTGCACTCGTACGCCGGCCGCCCGTCGCCGATCACCGAGGTGCCCCGGTTCGCCGAGCACGCCGGGGGAGCCCGGGTGTTCCTCAAGCGCGAGGACCTCAACCACACCGGCTCGCACAAGATCAACAACGTGCTCGGCCAGGCGCTGCTGACCAAGCGCCTGGGCAAGACGCGCGTGATCGCCGAGACCGGCGCGGGCCAGCACGGGGTGGCCACGGCCACGGCCGCGGCGCTGTTCGGGTTCGACTGCACCATCTACATGGGCGAGGTCGACACCGAGCGGCAGGCGCTCAACGTCGCCCGCATGCGTCTTCTCGGCGCAGAGGTGGTGCCGGTGAAGACCGGCTCGCGCACGCTGAAGGACGCCATCAACGACGCCTACCGGGACTGGGTCGCGAGCGTCGAGACGACGAACTACATCTTCGGCACGGCCGCGGGGCCCCATCCCTTCCCCGCCATGGTGCGCGACTTCCAGAAGGTGATCTCCGAGGAGGCGCGCGCGCAGCTGCTCGAAGAGGCCGGGCGACTGCCCGACGCGGTCCTCGCGTGCGTCGGTGGCGGCTCCAACGCGATCGGCATGTTCGACGCGTTCCTGGACGACGAGGGCGTCAAGCTCTACGGCGTCGAAGCGGCCGGCGACGGGGTCGACACGGCGCGCCACGCCGCGTCGATCGAACGCGGCCGGCCGGGCGTCCTGCACGGCGCCAAGACGTTCGTGCTCCAGGACGAGGACGGCCAGACCATCGAGTCCCACTCGATCTCGGCGGGCCTGGACTACCCGGGCGTCGGTCCCGAGCACGCCTGGCTCGCCTCGATCGGCCGCGCCGACTACATCCCGGCGACGGATGACGAGGCGATGCAGGCGCTGCGCCTGCTGTCCGAGACCGAGGGGATCATCCCCGCCATCGAGTCCGCCCACGCGCTCGCCGGCGCGCTGCGCATCGGCCGCGAGCTCGGCCCGGACGCGATCCTCGCGATCTGCCTGTCCGGCCGCGGCGACAAGGACATGGACACCGCTGCGCGCTACTTCCACCTCTACGACGAGGGAACGGATGCCGCAGCCGCCGCGGCCGCGCCGCACGACGACGCCGCCAAGGGCGAGGGGGAGAAGCTGTGACCTCGCGCGCCGCCGCGGCGATCGACGCCGCCCGCGCCCAGGGCCGGGGCGCCTTCGTCGGCTACCTTCCCCTCGGATACCCGGATCTGCGTACGAGCATCGAGGCGGCCGTCACGCTCGCCGAGAGCGGCGCGGACGTGCTCGAGCTCGGGCCGCCGTACTCCGACCCGGTCATGGACGGCACCGTGATCCAGGAGGCGACCCAGGAGGCGCTCGCGCGCGGCTTCCGCATGCGCGACACCTTCACCGCCGTGCGCGAGATCACCCGGCGCGTCGACGTGCCCGTGCTCGTGATGACGTACTGGAACCCCGTCCTGCAGTACGGCGTCGACCGGTACGCGGACGACCTGCGCGATGCCGGGGGAGCAGGGCTCATCACGCCCGACATCACGCCGGACGCGGCACCGGAGTGGATCGCCGCCAGCGAGCGCACGGGCCTCGACCGTGTGTTCCTCGCCGCGCCCACGTCCACCGACGAGCGCCTCGAGCTCATCGTGCGGGAGTCGACCGGCTTCGTCTACACCGTCTCGACGATGGGCATCACCGGGGAGCGCGCCGAGCTGGATGCCGCGGCCCGCACGCTCGTCGCCCGCCTGCGCGCGCACGGCGCCGAGCACGCCTGCGTCGGCATCGGCATCTCCAACGCCGAGCAGGTCGCGGGAGTGCTGGAGTACGCCGACGGCGCGATCGTCGGGACGGCGCTCGTGCGGGCGCTGCGGGAGGGGGGCCTGGAGGCCCTCGATCGCACCGCGCGCGCCCTCGCCGCAGGCACCGCGCGGAGCGCGAACTAGAATCTCAAGGTCGGCGGTCGCCGCCACCCACCCCAGCAAGGACACGGTTCTCCCATGATCAACGCCGCCGCGAGCGTCGTCGCCAGCATCCCGAGCCCGGAGATCAGCTACTTCGACCTCGGTCCCCTGCGCATCCACATCTACGCGCTGTGCATCATCACGGGCATCATCGCCGCGGTCCTGTGGACCAACGCGCGCTTGACGAAGCGGGGCGCCGAGCCCTGGGTGGTCATCGACATCTCGCTGCTGGCGGTGCCGCTGGCGATCATCGTCGCCCGCATCTACCACGTGCTCACGCACTGGGGCTTCTACTTCGGCGAGGGCGCGAACCCCATGTCGGCGCTGTACATCTGGGAGGGCGGCATCGCGATCTACGGCGCCCTCATCGGCGGTGCCATCGGCGCCTGGCTCGGCTGCCGCTGGACCGGGATCCGCTTCTGGACCTTCGCCGACGCGCTGGCGCCCGGCCTCCTCCTGGCCCAGGCCATCGGCCGCTTCGGCAACTGGTTCAACCAGGAGCTGTACGGTCTTCCCACCGACGTGCCGTGGGGTCTCGAGATCGACTACCCGAACCCCGCGTGGCCCATCGGGCTGCCCGAGGGCACGCTGTTCCACCCCACCTTCCTCTACGAGGTGATCTGGAACGTGCTCGGCGTCGTCTTCCTGGTGGTGGTCGGTCGGGCCTTCCGTCTGCAGTGGGGTCGCCTCTTCGCCCTCTACCTCGTCTGGTACAGCGCCGGGCGCATCGTGTGGGAGACGATCCGCGTCGACCCGAGCGAGATCATCCTGGGCCTGCGCACGAACGTGTGGGCCGCGATCTTCGGCGTGATCCTCGGGCTCGTGATCTTCTTCGTCCAGAAGCGCCGCCACCCCGGCCTGGAGCCGTCGCCCTACGTGTCCGGCCGCGAGTGGAATGCCGGACAGGCTGTACAATCGCAGGACACCGACGACTTCGTCGACGTCAGCGAACCCCCGACGTCCGAGGCCGACGGGGTCAGCGCCACAAGCACCCCTGCCACGAAATAACGCGCTCCTCGCCCCGAGAGAGAGCGCGCCCGGGCCGACGTCGTCCCATCTTGAGTATCAACGTGAGGACGGTAGGTATGGCTTCGAGCCCCCGTCATGTCACCTCCACCGAGGTGAGGACCCCCGCATCGTCGGGACAGGCCGGCTTCCCCGCGAAGCAGGGCATGTACAACCCTGCGTTCGAGAAGGACGCGTGCGGCCTGGCGATGGTCGCGACGCTGCGCGGCGAGGCCGGACACGACATCATCGACCTGGCGCTCACCGCGCTGCGCAACCTCGAGCACCGCGGAGCCATCGGCTCTGACGCCGGCACCGGTGACGGTGCGGGCATCCTCACGCAGATGCCGGATGCCTTCCTGCGCGCCGTGGTCGACTTCGAGCTGCCGCCCGTCGGCGAGTACGCCGCCGGCATGGTGTTCCTCCCGCGCGACGACGAGGCACGCAAGGCCCAGAAGGCGGGGATCGAGCGGATCGCGGCATCCGAGAACCTGACCGTCCTCGGATGGCGCGACGTGCCCACCGCGGAGGAGAACCTCGGCAAGCTCGCCTTCCAGGCGCGGCCGGTGTTCGAGCAGCTCTTCGTGTCGCGCCCGGCGACCGGCGACGCCCCTGCGCTGTCGGGGATCGCCCTGGACCGGCGCACCTTCCGCCTGCGCAAGCGCGCCCGCACCGAGCTCGACGCGTACTTCGTGTCGCTGTCCGCGCGGACGCTCGGCTACAAGGGCATGGTGACGACGCTGCAGCTCGAGCCCTTCTACCCGGACCTGCAGGACGAGCGCTTCGCGTCGGAGCTGGCCGTCGTCCACTCGCGCTACTCCACCAACACCTTCCCGTCGTGGCCGCTCGCGCAGCCGCTGCGCATGCTCGCGCACAACGGCGAGATCAACACGGTCAACGGCAACCGCAACTGGATGCGCGCACGCCAGTCCCAGCTCGAGTCCGAGCTGCTGGGCGACATCCGTCCGCTGCTGCCGATCTGCACCGAGGGCGCCAGCGACTCCGCGTCCTTCGACGAGGTGCTCGAGCTCCTCACCCTGACCGGCCGCAGCCTGCCGCACGCCATCATGATGATGGTGCCGGAGGCGTACGAGAAGCAGGCCGACATCGACCCGAAGCTGCGCGCCTTCTACGAGTTCCACTCCATGCAGATGGAGCCTTGGGATGGCCCGGCCGCGCTCATCTTCACCGACGGCACGCTCGTCGGCGCCACTCTTGACCGCAACGGCCTCCGCCCCGGGCGCTGGACCGAGACCACCGACGGCCTGATCGTGATCGGCAGCGAGACCGGCGTGCTCGACATCGCGCCGGAGCGCATCAAGCGCCGCGGACGGCTCCGCCCCGGACGCATGTTCCTCGTCGACACCGAGCAGCGCCGCATCATCGAGGACGACGAGATCAAGGCCGGCCTGGCCGATCTCGAGCCCTGGCAGGAGTGGCTGGACGCGGGCCGCGTGCGTCTGGCCGAGCTTCCCGAGCGCGAGCACATCGTGCACCCGATCGCCTCCATCACCCGCCGTCAGCGCACGTTCGGGTACACCGAGGAGGAGGTCAAGATCCTCCTCGCGCCGATGGGTCAGAACGGCGCGGAGCCGCTCGGCGCGATGGGTTCCGACACTCCGGTCGCCGTGCTCAGCGAGCGTCCGCGACTCCTGTTCGACTACTTCACGCAGCAGTTCGCCCAGGTCACCAACCCGCCGCTGGACTCGATCCGCGAAGAGGTCGTCACGTCCCTGTCGCTGGGCCTCGGACCGGAGCGCAACCTCCTGGAGTGGGGACCCGACCACACGCGCGTGGTCACCCTCGACTTCCCGGTGATCGACAACGACGAGCTCGCCAAGATCCAGCACATCGACACGGCGCTGCCGGGCCGCACCTCGGTCACCATCCGCGGCCTGTACCGCGTCGAGGCCGGCCACAAGGGCATGCGCAAGCGCCTGGAGCAGATGTGCCAGGAGGTCGACCAGGCCATCGAGGACGGCGCCGAGTTCATCGTGCTGTCCGACCGCGACTCCAACAAGGACCTCGCGCCCATCCCGTCGCTGCTCATGCTCGCCGCGGTGCACCACCACCTCATCCGCAAGCAGACCCGCATGAAGTGCGGTCTGGTGGTCGAGGCGGGCGACGTGCGCGAGGTGCACCACATCGCCACGCTCATCGGCTACGGCGCGTCCGCGGTGAACCCGTACCTGGCGATGGAGACCGTCGAGTACCTGGTGCGCGCCGGCATGATCACCGGCATCTCGCCGCAGAAGGCCGTCAAGAACCTGATCTACGCGCTCGGCAAGGGCGTGCTGAAGATCATGTCGAAGATGGGCATCTCGACCGTCTCGTCGTACGCGGGCGCCCAGGTGTTCGAGGCCGTCGGCCTGTCGCAGGACTTCGTCGACACCTACTTCACGGGTACGGAGTCCAAGCTCGGCGGCGTCGGGCTCGACGTCATCGCCGCCGAGAAC
Source organism: Microbacterium sp. ZXT2-5 (assembly GCF_055329545.1). Lineage (NCBI taxonomy): Bacteria > Bacillati > Actinomycetota > Actinomycetes > Micrococcales > Microbacteriaceae > Microbacterium > Microbacterium sp. ZXT2-5. Next base: position 549,762 of record NZ_JBUZWD010000002.1, read on the forward strand.
GCCGCCCGGCACGCCTACGCGTACCCCGAGGACGCCGCCGTGCGCGCGCACGAGCGGCTCTGGACGGGCGGCGAGTACCAGTGGCGCCGCGACGGCTCGCCGCACCTGTTCAACCCCGACACGGTGTTCCGCCTGCAGCACTCGACGCGCACGCGGCGGTACGACATCTTCCGCGAGTACACCAAGCTGGTCGACGACCAGGCGGGCGAGCTGAAGACGCTGCGCGGACTGTTCGCGCTGAAGACCGAGGGACGCACGCCGGTGCCGATCGACGAGGTCGAGCCGGTCTCGTCCATCGTCAAGCGGTTCTCGACGGGTGCGATGAGCTACGGGTCGATCTCGAAGGAAGCGCACGAGACGCTGGCGATCGCGATGAACCGCCTCGGCGGCAAGTCGAACACCGGCGAGGGCGGCGAGGACGTCGATCGCCTGCTCGACCCCGAGCGCCGCAGCTCGATCAAGCAGGTGGCCTCGGGTCGCTTCGGCGTCACGAGCCTGTACCTCACGGAGTCCGACGACATCCAGATCAAGCTGGCCCAGGGCGCCAAGCCGGGCGAGGGCGGGCAGCTGCCCCCGACGAAGGTGTACCCGTGGGTGGCGCGCACGCGCCATGCGACCGCGGGCGTCGGCCTCATCTCGCCGCCGCCGCACCACGACATCTACTCGATCGAGGACCTCAAGCAGCTGATCTTCGACCTCAAGCGCGCGAATCCCGGCGCCCGGGTCCACGTGAAGCTCGTGAGCCAGTCGGGCATCGGGGCCGTCGCCGCGGGCACGGCGAAGGCGCTGGCGGACGTCATCCTGGTCTCCGGCCACGACGGCGGGACGGGCGCGAGCCCGCTGAACTCGCTGAAGCACGCCGGTACGCCGTGGGAGCTGGGCCTGGCCGAGACGCAGCAGACGCTCATGCTCAACGGCATGCGCGACCGGGTGGTCGTGCAGGTCGACGGCCAGCTGAAGACCGGCCGCGACGTGATCATCGGCGCGCTGCTCGGCGCGGAGGAGTTCGGCTTCGCCACGGCTCCGCTCGTGGTCTCGGGCTGCATCATGATGCGCGTGTGCCACCTCGACACCTGCCCCGTGGGTGTCGCCACGCAGAACCCGACGCTGCGCGCACGCTTCAACGGCAAGCCCGAGTTCGTGGTGAACTTCATGGAGTTCATCGCCGAGGAGGTGCGCGAGTACCTCGCCGAGCTGGGCTTCCGCTCGCTCGACGAGGCGATCGGCCGCAGCGACCTGCTCGACGTCGACGGCGCGGTCCGGCACTGGAAGGCGAGCGGACTCGACCTCGCACCGGTGCTCGCCGGCCCCGTCTTCGCCGACGACGAGCCCCGCCGCAACACGACGGGCCAGAAGCACGAGCTCGAGGAGCACTTCGACGTCGCCCTGCTCGAGCGCGCCCAGGATGTCGTCGCCCACGGCGGCCAGATCACCATCGATCTGCCCATCCGCAACACCGAGCGCGCGGTCGGGACCCTGCTGGGCCACCACGTCACGCGCGCCCACGGCGAGAACGGCCTGCCGTCGGGCAGCATCGTGGTGAACCTGACCGGCTCGGCCGGGCAGTCGTTCGGCGCGTTCATGCCCGCCGGCATCACGCTGCGACTGGAGGGCGACTCCAACGACTACGTCGGCAAGGGCCTGTCCGGCGGACAGATCGTGGTCCGGCCGCCGCGGGGTGCCTCCTTCGACGCGTCGAAGAACGTCATCGCCGGCAACGTCATCGGCTACGGCGCGACCCAGGGCACGATGTTCCTGCGCGGTGTCGTGGGCGAGCGCTTCTTCGTGCGCAACTCGGGCGCGACGGCGGTCGTCGAGGGTGTCGGCGACCACGCGCTGGAGTACATGACCGGCGGCCTCGCCGTCATCCTCGGCGCGACGGGCCGCAACCTCGGCGCCGGCATGTCGGGCGGCACCGCGTACGTGTACCGGCTCGACACCAAGCTTGTCAACCGGGAGGCCCTCGCCAGCGGCGAGCTCGTCCTGGGCGAACTCGGCTCCGGCGACGCCGAGATCCTCCGCGACCTGCTCGAGCAGCACGTCGCGGAGACCGAATCGACTCTCGCCCAAGCGCTCCTCGACGACTTCGAGGCGGAGCTGGCGAACTTCGTCCGGGTGCTGCCGCGCGACTACGCCGCAGTGCTGCAGACCCGGCAGGCGGCCGTCGCGGAGGGGCTCGACCCCGACGGAGACGTCGTCTGGAACCGCATCCTGGAGGTGACAGGTGGCTGACCCGAAAGGCTTTCTCAAGGTCACCGAGCGCGAGCTGCCCCCGCGGCGGCCGGTGCCGGTGCGCATCATGGACTGGAAAGAGGTCTACGAGCCGGGCGACTCCGCCGTGCTGCGCCGGCAGGCCGGCCGCTGCATGGACTGCGGCGTCCCGTTCTGCCACAAGGGCTGCCCGCTGGGAAACCTCATCCCGGAATGGAACGACCTGACGTGGCGCGGCGAGGGCCGTGCCGCCAGTGAGCGCCTGCACGCCACGAACAACTTCCCGGAGTTCACCGGCAGGCTCTGCCCGGCGCCGTGCGAGAGCTCGTGCGTGCTCGGCATCAACCAGCCTGCCGTGACCATCAAGCAGGTCGAGGTCTCGATCGCCGACGAGGCGTTCGCGAACGGCTGGATCGAGCCGGAGCCCCCCGGTCGCCTGACCGGCAAGACCGTCGCCGTCGTCGGCTCGGGTCCCGCCGGGCTCGCGGCGGCCCAGCAGCTCACGCGCGCCGGCCACACGGTGGCGGTGTTCGAGCGCGACGACCGCATCGGCGGTCTCCTGCGCTACGGCATCCCGGACTTCAAGATGGAGAAGAAGCACCTCGAGGTCCGGCTCCGCCAGATGCAGGACGAGGGCACGCGCTTCCGCGCCGGCGTCGAGATCGGCAAGGACATCTCGTGGGCCGATCTGCGCGCCCGGTACGACGCGGTCGTCGTCGCGACGGGCTCGACCGTGCCGCGCGAACTGCCGATCCCCGGACGGGACCTCGCCGGCGTGCACTTCGCGATGGAGTACCTCGTGGAGTCCAACAAGGCTGTCGCGGGCGACGCGGTTCCCCATCAGATCACCGCGCAGGGCAAGCACGTCGTCGTCATCGGCGGCGGCGACACCGGCGCCGACTGCATCGGCACGGCCCACCGTCACGGTGCGCTGAGCGTGACGAACCTCGCGATCGGCCGCCAGCCCCCGGGCGAGCGCCCCGAGCACCAGCCCTGGCCGATGACGCCGACGGTGTTCGAGGTGCAGTCCGCCCACGAAGAGGGCGGGGAGCGCTCCTACCTGGCCTCCACCGTCGAGTTCCTCGCCAACGGCGCGGGAGAGGTGCGCGCGCTGCGCGTCGCCGAGACCGAGTTCGTCGACGGCCGCCGCGTCCCCAAGAGCGGCACCGAACGGGAGATCCCGGCCGACCTCGTGCTCATCGCGATGGGCTTCACCGGCCCCGAGCGCAGCCTGCTCGAGGAGCAGCTGGGCGCGCGCTTCACCGAGCGCGGGAACGTGCGTCGCGAGGACGACTACCAGACGACCGCCCCGGGCGTCTTCGTGGCCGGCGACGCCGGTCGCGGCCAGTCGCTGATCGTGTGGGCCATCGCCGAGGGCCGTGCCGCCGCGGCGAGCGTCGACCGGTACCTCATGGGCGACACCGAGCTGCCCGCTCCGGTGCGCCCCACGGATGTCGCCATCGGCCTGCAGCCCGCGTAGGCTGGCCGAGGCATTCGCCAATCCACCCCAACCCGGAGATACCACGGATGAGACGCGCGAAGATCGTCGCCACCCTGGGTCCGGCCACATCCACGTATGAGATGGTCCGTGCGATCATCGATGCCGGTGTGGACGTCGCCCGCTTCAACCTGAGCCACGGGGACTACTCGGTCCACGACAACAATTTCGCCAACGTGCGCAAGGCCGCGGAGGACGCCGGCCGCGCCGTCGCGATCCTCGTCGACCTGCAGGGCCCGAAGATCCGACTCGGCAAGTTCGAGAACGGTCCCCACGAGCTCGCCGTCGGCGACATCTTCAAGATCACCACCGAGGACATCCTCGGCACGAAGGAGATCGTCGGGACGACGTTCAAGGGCCTCCCGAACGACGTCAAGGCCGGCGACTTCCTCCTCATCGACGACGGCAAGGTGCGCGTGAAGGTCCTCGAGACCGACGGCACGGTCGTGACCACCGAGGTCGTCGTGGGCGGCGCGGTGTCCAACAACAAGGGCATCAACCTCCCCGGTGTCGCCGTCAACGTCCCGGCCTTGTCCGAGAAGGACGAGGCGGATCTGCGCTGGGGCCTCCGCGCCGGCGCCGACCTCATCGCGCTGTCGTTCGTCCGCGACGCCAAGGACGTGCAGCGCGTGCACGTGATCATGGCCGAGGAGAGCCGGCACGTCCCGGTCATCGCCAAGATCGAGAAGCCGCAGGCGGTCGACAACCTCGAAGAGATCATCGACGCGTTCGACGGCATCATGGTGGCCCGCGGCGACCTGGCCGTCGAGCTGCCGCTGGAGGCGGTGCCGATCGTGCAGAAGCGCGCGGTGGAGCTCTGCCGCCGCATGGCCAAGCCCGTCATCGTCGCGACGCAGATGCTCGAGTCGATGACGCACTCCCCGGTGCCCACCCGCGCCGAGGCCTCCGACGTCGCCAACGCCGTCCTCGACGGCGCCGACGCCGTGATGCTGTCGGGCGAGACCAGCGTCGGCGACTACCCGGTGGTGACCGTCGAGACCATGGCGCGCATCATCGGCTCGACCGAGGAGCACGGCCTCGAGCGCATCCTGCCGCTCACGACGAAGCCGCGCACCCAGGGCGGAGCCATCACGCTCGCCGCCAACGAGGTGGCCGAGTTCGTCGAGGCCAAGTTCCTGTGCATCTTCACGGAGTCCGGCGACACGGCCCGGCGCATGTCGCGCCTGCGCCCGCGCATCCCCATGATCGGGTTCGCCCCCGAGCCGGCGATCCGCCGCCGCATGGCCATCACGTGGGGCGTGCAGTCGACACTCGTCGAGCACGTCGCGCACACCGACCTGATGTTCATCCAGGTCGACGACTACCTGCTGTCGAACGACCTGGCGAAGGTCGGCGACAAGGTCGTCGTGATCTCGGGATCGCCTCCCGGGATCATCGGCTCGACGAACGACATCCGCATCCACAAGGTGGGCGACGCGGTGCACGGCAAGGCGCCGATCTACAAGACGCGCGACTGACCGGACTCAGCCCACGCGGCTGAGCAGGTCGTTCTCGATGACGGTGTCGAGGGCGAGCGTCTTGTAGCCGTGTCCCTCGAAGAACACGGTGAGACGGTCGCCCTCCACCGCCGAGACGGCTCCCCGGCCCCACTCGGTGTGCTCGACCTCCGCGCCGGAGGGGAACGGCGCCCCGGCCTCGTCCGTCGCCGCGTCCGCCGCGGTGCCGGCACGGCACGTGTCGCAGCTGCCGCAGGGCGCGTCGAGATCCTCGCCGAAGTAGCGCAGGAGGGCGCGTCGGCGGCAGTCGCGCGTCTCCGCATAGCGCCGCATCACGTCCAGCCGCGACTGCTCGATCCGCTCGCGACGCTCCGACGCCTCCGCGGCGCGGGCCGCTGCTTCGGACGGGCTGACGGATGCCGCCGCCACCGCCCCGCGGCGGCCGACGCGAACCACCCCGCCTTCGACGAGCAGGTTGATCAGGTGCGTGACCCTGCGGGGCGGCGCATCGACGGCCGCCGCCAGCGCCTTCGTCGGGAGCGGTCCGTCGGCCTTTGCCACGGCGGAGTACGCCGCGGCGAGCTCGTCGAGGTCGACGCTGCGCGAGACGAAGTAGGTGCGGATGCCGAGGTCCTCCTGGCGGTAGAAGAGCGTGGCGTCCGCCGCGTCGCCGTCCCTGCCCGCACGGCCGATCTCCTGGTAGTACGCGTCGAGCGACTCGGGCACCGATGCGTGCGTCACGAAGCGCACGTCGGGCTTGTCGATGCCCATCCCGAACGCGTTGGTGGCGACGACCAGGTCGACCTCGTCCGCGAGGAAGGCCCGGTGGGTCTCCTCGCGCTCGGACCGCGACAGGCCGGCGTGGTAGACGCGGACGCGAGAGCCCGCCTCGGCGATCGTCGCCGCGTACTCCTCGGCCTCGCGCCTCGTCGCGGTGTAGAGGAGTCCCGATCCCGTCATCGCCGACACGTGTGCGATGACGGCGGCGCGCTTCTCGTCGGCGGTGACGGCTCGGCGCACGGTCAGGTCGATGTTCGGGCGGTCCACCCCGTGCACGACGACGGCGGGGTCGACGAGCCGCAGCCGCTCGGCGACCTCGACCCGCACCGGCTCGGCACCCGTGGCGGTGAGCGCGACCACCGGGGGAGCGCCGAGCCTCTCGCGCACCGCGCCCAGCCGCAGGTAGTCAGGCCGGAAGTCGTGGCCCCAGCTGGCCACGCAGTGCGCTTCGTCGACGGCCAGCAGCGCCACTCCGACGTCGCGGAGCGCGGCCACGACGTCGTCCTTCGACAGCTGCTCCGGCGTGAGGAACAGGTATCCCACGGCGCCCGACCGGAGCTCGTCCCACAGCTCGGCGGTCGCACGCTCGCCGAGCGTCGAGTTGAGGACCGCCCCGCGCGCGGCGCGCGGTGCGGACGACAGCTGCGCGACCTGGTCGTCCTGCAGGGCGATGAGCGGGGACACCACGACGGTGAGACCGTCGCGCAGTGCGCCCGCGAGCTGGTATACGGCGGACTTCCCGGCGCCCGTGGGCAGGACCACGATGGCGTCGCGCCCGGCGACCAGCGCGTCGATCGCCTCGGACTGCCCGGCGCGCAGCGTCGTCCAGCCGAAGATCTCGCGCGCCGCCCGGGCGATGGCCGTGTCGGGCATCCGGGTCCTCTCCCTCGTGACGGAGTGGCCATCCTCGCATCCCGCGTGAATCCGCCCCGCGGGGTTGACACGCCCGGCGCGCCCATAGGTCCCGGCACGGCCGGACGCTACGCTATCGCCACCACATCTCGCCGACAGGGGACGCCATGTTCTTCAACGACTTCATCTGGTTCCTGCTCTGGAGCTTCTACTTCATCGCCTATCTCTACGTGGTGATCGTGATCATCACGGACCTGTTCCGTGACGACAAGCTCAACGGCTGGATGAAGGCGCTGTGGATCATCCTCCTGGTGTTCGTGCCTTTCCTCACCGCGCTGATCTACGTGATCGCCCGCGGGAAGGGCATGGCGGAGCGCGCCCAGGCCGCGCGCGGGGGAGTGGTGGCCGAAGCGGACGACTACCGTCCGGCCGCCTCCACCAGCCCCGCCGAGGACATCGCCAAGGCGAAGGAGCTCCTCGATGCCGGCATCATCACGCAGGGCGAGTTCGACGCCCTCAAGAGCAAGGCCCTGGGCAACCAGTACTTCGGCGCCTAGCGCCGGCGCAGCAGAAGAGCGGATGCCTCGGGGTCGAGGCATCCGCTCATCTGCTCTTGGGCCGGAGCGCGCGTCAGCTGATCTTGCGACGGTAGATCGCCATCGACGCGACGTAGGCGACGACGAGGATGCCCACGAGCCACGCCATCGCGACCCAGATCTCGCTGCCCACGGGCTCGCCGGCGAACAGTGCCCGCATCGAGTCGACGATCGACGTCACCGGTTGGTTCTCGGCGAACCACTGCACCGGGGCCGGCATGCTCTCGGTCGGCACGAAGGCCGAGCTGATGAACGGCAGGAAGATCAGCGGGTACGAGAACGCGCTCGCGCCGTCGACGGTCTTCGCGGTCAGTCCGGGGATCACCGCGAGCCACGTGAGCGCCAGGGTGAACAGCACGAGCATGCCCGCCACGCCGAGCCAGGCGCCGAGGCTCGCCCCGGTGCGGAAGCCCATGAGCAGCGCGACGCCGATGACGATCGCGAGCGAGACGACGATCGACACGAGCGACGTCAGCACGTGCGCCCACAGCACCCCCGACTGCGAGATCGGCAGCGACTGGAACCGCTCGAAGATGCCGCTCTTCATGTCGAGGAACAGCCGATAGGCGGTGTATGCGATGCCCGAGGCGATGGTGATGAGCAGGATGCCGGGCAGCATGTAGTCGATGTACGACCCGCGGTCGGCACCGGTGTCGATCGCGCCGCCGAAGACGTAGACGAACAGCAGCATCAGGGCGATCGGTGTGACCGCCGTGGTGATGATGGTGTCGGGGCTGCGCAGGATGTGGCGCAGCGACCGACCGGTGAGTACGGCGGTGTCGCCGATGGCGTGAGAGGTCATCGCCCTTCCTTCCGTGTCGTGGCGGTGCCGGTCCCGGCCTCGCCGGCTTCCGCGGCGCCGTCCTCGCCCGTCAGGGCGAAGAAGACGTCCTCGAGGCTCGGCTGCTTCTCGACGTACTCGACCTTCGCCGCGGGGAGCAGCTGCTTGAGCTCGCTCAGGGAGCCGTTGACGATGATCCGGCCCTTGTGGAGGATCGCGATCCGATCCGCGAGCTGCTCGGCCTCTTCGAGGTACTGGGTGGTGAGCAGGACGGTCGTGCCGCCCCGCGCGAGCTCTCTGACGGCATCCCACACCTCCAGGCGGGCCGCCGGGTCGAGGCCCGTGGTGGGCTCGTCCAGGAAGATCACCGGCGGGTCGCCGATGAGGCTCATGGCGATGTCGAGCCGCCGGCGCATGCCGCCGGAGTAGGTCGCGACCTTGCGCGAACCCGCGTCGGTGAGCGAGAAGCGCGCGAGGAGGTCGTCGGCCACGGCGCCCGGATCGGGCAGGTGGCGCAGCTGCGCGATGAGCATCAGGTTCTCGCGCCCGCTGAGGACCTCGTCGACCGCCGCGAACTGCCCCGTGAGGCTGATCGTCTCCCGGACCTTCTGCGACTGCGCGACCACATCGAAGCCGGCGACCGCGGCCTTGCCGGCGTCGGCCTTCAGCAGCGTCGACAGGATTCGCACGACGGTGGTCTTGCCTGCTCCGTTGGAGCCGAGAAGGGCGAAGATGCTGCCCTTCTTCACATCGAAGTCGACGCCCCGCAGCACGTGCAGGTCCTTGTACGACTTCTCCAGGCCGGCGACCTGGATGACGGTGGCGGCGGTCATCGGTTCTCTCCTCGCTCTGCGTCGTCGATCGCCTTGTTGAGGCGCTCGCGCTCCTTGTCGATCCACTGCCTGCCCGAATAGGCGGCGGTGAACTCCTGCGCGAACGCCGACGGGTCCTCGCCCACGATGTCGCGCACGGGGGTGTGGTCGGCGGCGGCGCGCTCCCACATGTCGGCAGAGTCGCTGAGCATCTGGACCATGGACTCGCCGTCGGTCATGCCGCCGACGGTCATGAAGTACCGCTCCACGGCCTTCGCCGCGGCACGGTAGGGCTCCGGCAGGGCCTCGATGCGCGCCTTGTACTGCTTGTACTGCTTCTTCTGCTCGAGCGAGCCGGTGACGACCTCGTACCACTTGGCGGCCATGATCAGACCTCTTCCTTCCTGTTGTTGTCTTCGTGCTGGCGGTGGAGCTGTTCGATGCGCTCTGCGAGGAAGCTCCACGTCCGCCAGAACTCCGTGAGCTGTTCGCGCCCCTGCGCGTTGAGGGAGTACACCTTGCGCGGCGGCCCCTTCTCGGACGGCACCTTCTCGACGTCGACGAGACCGCGCTGCTCGACCCGCACGAGCAGGGCGTAGACCGTGCCCTCGGCGATGTCGCTGAAGCCCTGGTCGCGCAGCCACGTGGTGATCTCGTATCCGTAGGCCGGGCGGCCCGAGAGGATCGCGAGCACGATGCCCTCCAGCGTGCCCTTGAGCATCTCGGTCTCCTGCTTGCCCATCACGCGCCTCCTCTGACTACTCAGTGTTGCTGACTACCAGTACAAAGTAACACTAGGTACCAGTACCTAGCAACACCGGATACCGAGAAGTCTCGGGTGCCGGAAACGCCGAAGAGCGGACGCCTCGAATCCGAGGCATCCGCTCTCCGCGACAGATGGGGTGCCGGTGGTGGGAGTCGAACCCACACGCCCTTGCGGGCAACCGAGTTTGAGTCGGTCGCGTCTGCCATTCCGCCACACCGGCCCGCGGGCATGCCGCGCGTCCGCGATTGACCATACCGTAGGATTCAATGGTGACTGAGCAGGAGCAGAACGCCGCCCCCACGGCCTCCACACCCCGTCGTGTCGTCGTCGCGGAGGATGAGTCGCTCATCCGCCTCGACATCGTCGAGATCCTCCGCGACAACGGGTTCGACGTCGTCGGCGAGGCAGGCGACGGCGAGACGGCCGTCCAGCTGGCGACCGAGCTGCGGCCGGACCTGGTGATCATGGACGTCAAGATGCCGCAGCTCGACGGCATCTCCGCCGCCGAGAAGCTCAGCAAGAACCACATCGCCCCCGTGGTGCTGCTGACGGCCTTCAGCCAGAAGGAGCTGGTCGAGCGCGCCAGCGAGGCCGGCGCGCTGGCGTACGTGGTGAAGCCGTTCACGCCGAACGACCTGCTTCCCGCCATCGAGATCGCCCTCGCCCGCTACGAGCAGATCATCACGCTCGAGGCCGAGGTCGCCGACATGGTCGAGCGCTTCGAGACCCGCAAGCTCGTCGATCGCGCCAAGGGCCTCCTCAACGAGAAGATGGGCCTGAGCGAGCCCGAGGCCTTCCGGTGGATCCAGAAGGCGTCGATGGACCGCCGCCTCACGATGCAGGACGTCGCCAAGGCGATCATCGAGCAGCTCGCGCCGAAGAAGGGCTGACCGCGCACGCTTTGCAGGAGCGGATGCCTCGATCGGGGCATCCGCTCTTGGCGTGAGGATCAGCGCTGCGGCCGCTGCGTGATGTGGTTCGTGATGCGCACCGTCGAGCAGCGGCGCCCCTGCTCGTCCGTGACCACGATCTCGTGGACGGTGATGCCGCGCCCGAGGTGTACGGGCGTGCACACTCCCGTGACGACCCCGGACGTGGCCGAGCGCGTGTGCGTGGCGTTGATGTCCACGCCGACGGCCAGACGTCCGGGCCCGGCATAGAGGTTCGCCGCCATCGAGCCGAGGGACTCGCCCAGCACCACATACGCACCGCCGTGCAGGAGCCCGACGGGCTGCGTGTTGCCCTCGACGGGCATGGTCGCCACCGCGCGCTCCACCGAGAACTCCGTGAAGACGATCCCCATCTTCTCGGCCAGCGCGCCCATGCCGCGATTCGCCGCCCACGCGAGTCCGTCGACGGCGGAGGGGGAGTGCTCGGGCATGGCAGGACTCTCGGTTCGGGCGGCGGGAGGGGCGTTCCGCGCGGGAGGGACTGTCGCCGCCCCTGGCTAGGCTTGCAGGGTGACGGACACCGCAAAGCCTACCCTTCTCGTCGTCGACGGCCATTCGCTGGCGTACCGGGCCTTCTACGCCCTCCCGGTCGACAACTTCTCGACGAAGGACGGCCAGCACACCAACGGGATCTACGGATTCCTGGCGATGCTGATCAATCTCATCAAGGCGGAGAAGCCCACCCACCTCGCCGTCGCGTTCGACACGTCCCGGCAATCCTTCCGCACGCGGGAGTACAGCGAGTACAAGGCCAACCGCTCCGAGACGCCCAGCGAGTTCAAGGGCCAGATCCCGCTCCTGCAGGACTGCCTGGCGGCGATGAGCATCCGCACGCTCTCGCAGGAGGACATCGAAGCCGACGACATCCTGGCGACTCTCGCCACCCAGGGTGCGGCGCAGGGCTTCCAGGTCCTCGTCTGCTCCGGCGACCGCGACACCATCCAGTTGGTGAACGACGACATCACACTGCTGTACCCGAACGTGCAGGGCGTCTCCCAACTCAAGCGCTACGACCGGGAGGCCGTCATCGAGCGCTACGGCGTGCCGCCCGAGCAGTATCCCGACATCGCCGCCCTGGTCGGCGAGACCAGCGACAACCTCCCCGGCGTTCCGAAGGTGGGCGAGAAGACCGCGGTGAAGTGGCTGACCCAGTTCGGCTCGCTCGACGCCCTGCTCGAGGGCGCGGATTCCATCAAGGGCGTCGTCGGCGGCAACCTGCGCGAGCACCTCGACGACGTGCGCCGCAACCGGCGCCTCAATCGCCTGCTGACAGACGTCGAGCTGCCGTTCGGTCCCGACGACCTCGAGGTGCAGCCGATGGACGCCCAGGCGGTGCGCGACATCTTCTCCCGGCTCGAGTTCAAGACGCTCATCCCGCGTGTCGCCGAGCTGGCCGGCATCGAGCAGCAGATGGCCGCGGTCACGTCGGCAGCGGCCGAGCTCGCCCCCGTCGCACAGGAGCTCTCGCCGACGGACTTCGCCGCCTGGCTCGCGGCCACCACGAGCGAGGTCGGCGTGACGGTCGTCGTCGAGGGCGGGCAGCCGGCGCGCATCGGTGCGGCGATCGGCGATGCCGCCGCCGAAGCGGCATGGACGCCCGAGCTGCAGGAGGCGCTGACCCCCTGGCTGACGTCCGACGAGCCGAAGGTCCTCGCCGACGCCAAGCCGCAGGTCAAGGCGCTCCGCCGCGCCGGACTGCGGCTGGGCGGGCTCGTCTTCGACGTCATCCTCGGCGGCTGGCTGCAGCGGCCCAGCCTCCCCGACAAGAACCTCGCCGACCTCGTCGACCGCTACCTCGACGAGCGACTGCCCGAGTCCGATCCCGCACAGCTCGTACCCGAGACGGAGGGCGCGACCACCGGGCAGCTGTCGTGGTACACGCTGCGCGTGGCCCGCGCCCTGCAGTCCGAGATGCCCCCGAGCGTCACGAAGGTGCTCACCGACATCGAGCTTCCGACCCTGCACACGCTCGCCGACATGGAGCTGGCAGGCGTCGCGGTCTCGCACGAGCGCCTCTCGGCCTTCTCCGGAGAGCTCGGCGCGCGCGCCGACGCCTTGGCTGCGCAGGCGTATGCGGCGATCGGCCGCGAGGTGAACCTCGGCTCGCCGAAGCAGCTGCAGGAGGTGCTCTTCGAAGAGCTGCAGCTGCCGAAGACCCGCAAGACGAAGACCGGATACTCCACGGACGCCGCGGTCCTCGCCGACCTGCAGGAGACCAACCCGCACCCGTTCCTGGACCTGCTGCTCCAGCACCGCGAGGCGACGAAGCTGCGCCAGATCATCGAGTCGCTCGACACGGCGATCGGCGCAGACCGCTCGGCGGGCGCCGACGGACGCATCCACACCACGTACGTGCAGACCGGCAGCCAGACCGGCCGGCTGTCGAGCACCGACCCCAACCTGCAGAACATCCCGATCCGCACCGAAGAGAGCAGGCGCATCCGCTCCGCCTTCACGGTGGGCGAGGGATACGAGACGCTGCTGACCGCCGACTACTCGCAGATCGAGATGCGCATCATGGCGCACCTGTCGGAGGACCCCGGTCTGATCGAGGCCTTCAACTCGGGGGAGGACACTCACCGCTTCGTGGGCTCCCGGGTGTTCGGCGTCGCGCCCGAGGACGTCACCCCCGCCATGCGCACCAAGGTCAAGGCGATGTCGTACGGTCTCGTCTACGGCCTGTCCGCCTTCGGGCTCTCCAAGCAGCTGCGCATCGAACAGGCCGAGGCGAAGCAGCTGATGATGGAGTACTTCGCCCGTTTCGGCGCGGTGCGCGACTACCTGCGCTCGTCGGTCGAGCAGGCCCGGATCGACGGGTACACCGAGACGATCTTCGGCCGCCGTCGCCCGTTCCCCGATCTCGCCAGCCCCAACCGCGTGCTGCGCGAGAACGCCGAACGGGCGGCGCTCAACGCGCCCATCCAGGGCAGCGCCGCCGACATCATGAAGATCGCGCTGTTCCACATCCACGACGACTTCGCCGCCGAGGGTCTCACCTCACGGGTGCTGCTCCAGATCCACGACGAGCTCGTGATCGAGGTGGCGCCGGGGGAGTGGGAGGCGGCGGAGCGCATCGTCCGCTCGCGCATGGGCGACGCCGCGCAGCTCTCGGTGCCGCTCGACGTGCAGATCGGCCGCGGAGACGACTGGAACGCCGCCGGCCACTGAGCCTGCGCCGGGCGCGGCGGAGAGACTCGAAGTCCCGTTTGGCGGCACCACGTCTCGTCCCTAGGCTCGGAGCCATGACTGACGAATCCCGCACACCCACGCAGATCGACAAGATCGCAGATGCGTGGGTCGACACCCTCGCCGAGCTCGAACCGACGCTCGCGACGTACATCGGCCGCTCGGAGTACAACGACCGGTTCGGCGACTACAGCCCGCAGGGGCACGAGCGCCTGGTCGAAGAGGGCCGCAAGACCCTGACCGCGCTGCAGGCCGCCACACCGGCCGATGATGTGGACGCCGTCACCCAGGACGACCTCGCGCGCGAGATCCAGCTCGGACTGGACCTCCACGACGCGAAGTGGCACCTGCGCGACCTCAACGTCATCGCATCGCACGCGCAGAACATCCGCTCGGCGTTCGACCTCATGCCCACGGCGACGGCCGACGACTGGTCCGTCGTCGCCACGCGCCTCGGCGCGGTGCCCGGCGCCATCGACGGCTACGTCGCATCGCTGCGCGAGGGCATCGCCCAGGGCGTCGTGCCGGCCCGCCGCCAGGTGGTGGAGGTCGCGACGCAGATCGCCCGCTACACCGCCGACGGCGGCTTCTTCGCCACATTCGCGGCCGAAGCGGCCCCGGCGGAGGGCCAGCTGCCCGCGTCGCTCGCGCGCGAGGTCGCCGACAACGCCAACGCCGCCCGCGTCGCCTACGACGAGCTCGCGTCGTTCCTCACCGCCGAGCTGGCGCCCGCGGCGACGGAGAAGGACGCCGTCGGCCGCGAGCTGTACGCGCTGCACTCCCGCCGGTTCCTGGGAGCGACCGTCGATCTCGACGAGACGTACGAGTGGGGCATCGAGGAGCTGGCCCGCATGGTCGCGGAGCAGGAGTCGATCGCGAACGAGATCAAGCCCGGTGCATCCGTCGAGGAGGCGGTGGCCTTCCTCGAGCAGGATGCCAGCCGCAAGCTCCACGGCACCGATGCGCTCCAGAAGTGGATGCAGGAGACCAGCGACCGCGCCGTCGCCGAGCTGGGCAGGACCCACTTCGACATCCCCGAGCCGATCCGCACGCTGGAGTGCATGATCGCGCCGACGAAGGAAGGCGGGATCTACTACACCGGCCCGACCGACGACTTCTCGCGGCCCGGCCGTATGTGGTGGTCGGTGCCGGAGGGCGTGGAGGAGTTCGACACCTGGCGCGAGCTCACGACGGTCTATCACGAGGGCGTCCCCGGTCACCACCTGCAGATCGCCCAAGCGGTCTACAACCGCGCGCAGCTCAACACGTATCGCCGGCTCCTGGCGGGGACGTCGGGCCACGCCGAGGGATGGGCGCTGTACGCCGAGCGCCTCATGGAGCAGCTGGGCTACCTCTCCGACCCGGCGGACCGGCTGGGCATGCTCGACGGCCAGCGCATGCGCGCCGCGCGCGTGGTGCTCGACATCGGCGTGCACCTCGAGAAGCAGCGCCCCGACGAGCAGGGACCGTGGGACGCGGACTTCGCGCTGGACTTCATGCTGCGCAACGTCAACATGCCCGAGGAGTTCGTGAAGTTCGAGGTCAACCGCTACCTCGGCTGGCCCGGCCAGGCGCCGTCCTACAAGGTCGGCCAGCGCATCTGGGAGCAGCTGCGCGACGACGTGGCCGAGCGCGAGGGCGACGCGTTCTCGATCAAGCAGTTCCACAAGCGGGCGCTCGACATCGGAGGCGTCGGACTCGACACGCTTCGCGCCGCGTTGTCCCGCTGACGTGCGACGAGGCTCAGCGATCGTCCTCAGCGCCGGTCGCTGAGCCTCCTCCGTCGCCGGCGAGCAGGGCGACGACCTCGGCGTCGGTCGTCTGGCCGAAGTCGTCGTAGTACTGACCCACGGCCCAGAAGTCCGCCTCGCGGTGCGGGCACACGAACTCGTCGACGGCATCCGCGGGCGCCCGCCACCGGTGCGGCGCGACGGGCACCGCGAGGACCACGCGCGTCGCGCCGCGCGCCCTGACCGCACGGCAGGCGGCGACCGCGCTCGCGCCCGTCGCCACGCCGTCGTCCACGACAAGAGCCGTGCGGCCGGTCAGATCAGCCGGACGCGAGCCGTAGGCATCCGTCCGCCGTTGCAGCTCCTCGCGTTCGGCCTCCTCGACGCGCTCGACGTCGCCCTCGGACATCCCCGCCCATCGGACCGCCCCGGGGGTGACGATCCTGACGCCCTCGGCGATGGCCCCGACGGCGAACTCCTCATGGCCGGCCGCCCCGAGCTTGCGCACCACGACGGCATCGAGGGGGAGGCCGAGCTCCTGTGCCACGGCGGCGGCGACCACGACACCGCCGCGGGCGATGCCGAGCACGACGGCATCCGTTCCCCGCCACCGGCTGAGCGCGCCCGCCAGCTCCCGCCCGGCTGCCCGTCGATCCGCGAAGAGGGCCATGCCCCACACGCTACGCCCATGCGGTCTGCACGTCTCGGGAATGCCGCGCCGACCGGCAAGGTTCATGCAATCGCATAGAAGGAGACGCAATGACCTCTGTCGACCCTGCCACCATCGAGCTCGGACTGGACACGTTCGGCGACGTGACCCGCGATGCGTCGGGCGAGCTGCTCAGCGACGCGCAGACCATCCGCAACGTCGTGGAGCAGGCCGTGCTCGCCGACCGCGTCGGACTGTCGTTCTTCGGGGTGGGGGAGCACCACCGCCGGGAGTTCGCCATCTCGAGCCCCGAGATCGTCCTGGCGGCAGCCGCCGCGCGCACGGAGCGGATCCACCTCGGCACCGCCGTCACCGTGCTCTCCAGCGACGACCCCGTGCGGGTCTTCGAGCGCTTCGCCACGCTCGATGCCGTCTCCCACGGCCGCGCCGAGGTGATCCTCGGCCGCGGGTCGTTCATCGAGTCGTTCCCGCTGTTCGGGTTCGACCTGCGCGACTACGAGGCCCTCTTCGACGAGAAGCTCGACCTCTTCTCGCAGCTGCTGACGGAGAAGCCGGTCACCTGGAGCGGCACGATGCGCGCTCCACTGGAGGGCGCCGACGTGTTCCCGAAGACCGAGAACGGGCTCCGGGCGTGGGTGGGCGTCGGCGGCACACCCGAGTCGGCGGTCCGCGCCGCGCGGTACGGCTACGGGCTCATGCTTGCGATCATCGGCGGCCCCGCCGCCCGCTTCCGGCCGTTCGCCGACCTGTACCGCCGGTCGCTCGAGACGTTCGATCAGCCGCAGCTGCCCGTGGGCGTGCACTCGCCCGGCCACATCGCCGAGACCGACCAGCAGGCCTGGGACGAGGCCTACGAGGGCTTCGAGGCGATGAACAACTCGATCGGACGGGAGCGCGGCTGGCCCACGTACAACCGGCTCCGCTTCCAGCACGATGTCGGGCCCGACGGCGCACTGTACGTCGGCTCGCCCGAGACGGTGGCCCGCAAGATCGCCAACACGGTGCGAACGCTCGGCGCGTCGCGGTTCGACATGAAGTTCTCCACCGGCACGCTGTCGCACGAGAAGATGATGCGCTCGATCGAGCTCTTCGGCACCGAGGTGGCCCCGCTCGTGCGCGACATGCTGTCGTGAGCCCCGCCGGGTCCGCGGCATCCGTAGCATGACGCTATGACGGATGCCGGAACCCGTATGTCGTCGACGCTCTCGCAGCGTCTCGACCGCCTGCCGTTCACCCGCGCGCACCTGCGCGTGCTCACCGGCTCGGGGGTCGGCTGGGCACTGGACGCGATGGACGTCGGTCTCATCTCGTTCGTGATCGCGGCCCTCGCCTCGCAGTGGAGCCTCCAGCCGAGCGAGACCGCGTGGATCGCGTCGATCGGGTTCGTGGGCATGGCCATCGGCGCGAGCGTCGGCGGCCTGCTGGCCGACCGCTTCGGCCGGCGGCAGGTGTTCGCCCTGACTCTGCTCGTCTACGGCGTGGCGACCGGCGCGAGCGCCCTCGTCGGCGGGCTGGCGGCACTGCTCGTGCTGAGGTTCCTCGTCGGCCTCGGCCTCGGCGCCGAGCTCCCGGTGGCCAGCACCTACGTGAGCGAGTTCGCTCCCGCGCGCATCCGCGGGCGCCTGATCGTCATCCTGGAGGCGTTCTGGGCCGTCGGGTGGACGCTCGCTGCGCTGATCGGCTACTTCGTGATCCCGTCCTCCGAGAACGGCTGGCGCTGGGCGTTCGCACTGGGCGCCATCCCGGCCGTCTACGCGCTCGTCGTGCGCTGGGGGCTGCCGGAATCGGCGCGGTGGCTGGAGCGGCGCGGGAGGTTCACGCAGGCGGAGTCGGTCGTGCGCACCTTCGAGGAGGCGGCGGGCGTCACGGCGGCTCCGGCCGCCGGCAGGCCTGTCGCGTCACCGGCGAAGGCGACCTCCCTCGGGGAGCGGCTCGGTGCGCTGTGGTCGGCCGAGTTCCGCGTGCGCACGGCGTGCCTGTGGCTGGTGTGGTTCTGCGTCAACTTCTCGTACTACGGCGCGTTCATCTGGATCCCGTCGATCCTTGTCGCGCAGGGATACGACCTGGTGCGCTCGTTCGGCTTCACGCTCATCATCACGCTGGCGCAGCTGCCCGGCTACGCCGTCGCGGCCTGGCTGATCGAGGTCTGGGGCCGGCGGGCGACGCTCTCGGTGTTCCTCATCGGCTCCGCAGCATCGGCGGTCTTCTTCGGCACGGCCGGATCGCCGGGCGTGATCATCGCGGCCGGCATGGCGCTGTCGTTCTTCAATCTCGGGGCGTGGGGCGCGCTCTACGCGGTGAGCCCGGAGATGTACCCCACGTCGCTGCGCGCCACCGGCACGGGCTGGGCGGCCGGCGCCGGCCGCATCGCGTCCATCGTCGCGCCGCTCGTCGTGCCGCCGCTGCTGATGGCGGGCGGGGCGCCGACGCTGTTCGTGGTGTTCGCGGTGTTCTTCGCCGTCGCGGCCGCCGCGGCGTGGGGCCTCGTCGACCGGCGGGGGGCGGCGCTCGACGACCGGTGACCGGTGGCGGTCGTAGGCTGGGGTCGTGGCATCCGTTCGATACGTCGCCATCGGCGACTCCTTCACCGAGGGCGTGGGCGACGAGCTTCCCGACGGACGCGTGCGCGGCTGGGCGGACCTCGTGGCGCAGGGGTGGGCGGATGCCGCCGGCGAGGCGATCGACTACGCCAATCTGGCCATCCGGGGCAAGCTCGTGTGGCCGATCGTCGAGGAGCAGCTCGAGCCCGCTCTGGCTCTCAAGCCGACGCACCTGTCGTTCAACGGGGGCGGCAACGACATGCTGCGCCCGCGCACGAGCGTGGCGCGGGTCGTGGAGGCGTTCGACACCGTCCTGCGTCGCTGCGACGAGGAGGGCGTGCAGCTCATCGTCCTGTCGGGCGCGAACCCGACGCGCCAGCTGCCGCTGCGACGCGTCATCCAGCGCCGGGGGGACCTGCTCTCGCACGCGGTCGAGGCCCGGCTGTCGGCTCGCTCCGACATCGTCCGCGCCTACAACTGGTTCGACGAGGAGCTCGCGAGCCCGCCGTACTGGTCGGAGGACCGCCTCCACATGAACTCGCGCGGCCATCACCGCGTCGCGGCACGCGTGCTCGACGCCCTCGGACTCGAGGTGCCCGCCTCATGGTGGTCGCTCGATCCGCTGCCGGGCGCCGGCGCGCGCGGAGCGGCCTACTACCGTGACCACGTCGGGCCTTGGGTGCGGCGCCGGCTCACCGGAACCTCGTCGGGCGACGGCCGGACCGCCAAATTCGCTCAGTGGACCGCGTTCGCCCCCTCAGCCGCCTGACGCGGCCCCCGACCGGGCCGACTGCAGCCCTCAGCCCGGTTCGCCCTTCAGCCGGTAGGTGAGCTCGGCGAAGGCGCCGGCCTGGCGCGCGGAGAGCAGCTCGAGCCGATCGGCGCCGAGGCGGCGGGGGAGGAGCGGCTTGCCCGATGGGAGCGTGGCCGGCGCGACGGACACGCGGATCTCGTCGAGGAGCCCGGCATCGGCGAACTGTCCGGCGAGATCGCCCCCTCCCACGACCCACACATCGCGGTCGCCGGCGGCGTCGCGGATCTGCGGCCAGGCGTCACGCACGTCTCCGGCCGCGAAGCGGACGTCTGCCCCAGGGACCACCGGCAGCTCCCGCGTGGTGAAGACCCACGTGGGCCGCTCGCCGTAGTACGCCGGCCATTTCTCCGGATGCGCGACGAGGTCCTCGTGCTCGAGCACCCACCGGTAGGTCGACGACCCCTGCACGAGTACGCCGATGCCCGCGAGGAACCGCTGGAAGTCGGCGTCGCCGCCCTCGCCGCCCGGGGCGGCGAACAGCCACTCGAGCGAGTCGTCGTCGTCGGCCAGGAACCCGTTGAGGGTGGTCGCAGTGTAGAAGATGACGCGAGGCATGTCGTGACGGTATCGCGGGGATACGACACCGGGTATTGACGTTTGTTCAACCGATCGGTATTGTACCTACCGGTTGAACAAAGGAGGAGTCCCGTGGCCGACACCCTGAGCCGCACGTTCGCGGCTCTCGCCGACCCCACGCGTCGTGCCATCCTGGCGCGGCTCGCCGACGGGGAGGCGACGGTGGGCGAGCTCGCAGAGCCGTTCGACATGACGTTCGCCGCGATCTCGAAGCACCTCCGGGTGCTCGAGGGGGCGGGCCTCGTCACGCGGGGCCGTAACGCCCAGTACCGGCCCGCGCGGCTCGATGCACGACCCCTGGCCGCGGCATCCGACTGGATCGGCGGTTACGCGCGGTTCTGGGAGGACAGTCTGGGCGCACTCGACCACTACCTCAACGCCCTGCAGCAGCTAGGCGCCGCAGACGGCAGGGCCGTCGCATCCACCGAGAAGGAGAACGACCATGACTGAGTACTTCACCGTGACCCGCACCCTGCAGGCGCCGCGCGACCTCGTCTTCGAGGCCCTCACCAGGCCCGAGCACTTCGCCGTGTGGTTCGGCACCGCGGCGGTGGAGGTCCCGCAGGAGACGCTGACCATGGACGTGCGACCGGGTGGGGCCTTCCGCGCCGTCATGCATCTGCCGGACGGTGGTCTCATCCATTGGGCGGGCGAGTACCGGGTGGTCGAGCCGCCGTCGCACCTGGCCATGACGCTCACCGATCAGCCCGGCGACGACGCAGGCCTGCCCGTGCTGTTCGACCTGGAGGAGAGCGACGGCGCCACGGTCCTCACGATCCGCCAGGACCGGTCGGACTTCACCGACGAGCAGGTCGCGGCGACGATCGCCGGCTACAACGCGTTCGTCGACGACATCGAGCGGGTGCTGGAGCGCCTGCAGACCGCGTGACCACGCCGCGGTGTCGATCCGGATGCCGCGTCAGCGGCGCGGCCCGCGTGGCCGGCGGGGCGGATCCAGGCCGAGCCGGATGCGGGTGCGCTTGCGCTCGATCACGATGAACACGGCTCCGAGCAGCCACAGCGGCACCTGCATCAGGAACGCGACGCGGAAGGCGTCCAAGCTGTAGGTGTCGGGCGTTCCGGCACCCTGCAGGTCGAGGGCGAGACCGATGAGGAGGATGGCGATCAGTGCCGCCAGGAACCCGCCGGCGTTCGTCACGCCCGTCGCGGTGCTGAGCCGGTGCGACGGGTTGTGGGTGCGGGCGTGGTCGAACGCGATCATCGAGGCGGGGCCGCCGGTCGCGAGCGCGACCGCGAGCACCAGGAGCAGCCACAGCGGCGCCGGCCCGGGGTAGGCGATGACCGCGAGCCACGCGAGCTCCTGCACGGCGACCGTGGGCAGAACGAGGGCCTGCGACCGCAGATGCGGGACGCGGCGGGACAGTTCGCCCATCACCGGCCCGAGCAGCATGCCGACCACGACGTAGAGCGACATGACCGAGGCCGCCTGGGCGGTGGTGAGGCCCTCGCCGGCGGTGAAGAAGGGCATACCCCACAGCAGGACGAAAGCCGTCCCGGCGAACGGGGTGGTGAAGTGGGACCAGAACGCCAGCCGCGTGCCGGGGTGCGCCCACGCCGCGCGGATCCCGACGCCGGTGTCGACGGCGGAGGTCACGACCCGGATCGCTCCCGTGTCGGTGTCCACCGACACGTCGTCGTCGCGGTCGGGCGGATGGTTGCGGATGAGCAGGAACACCAGCACCGCGAACAGGATGCCGAGCCCGGCGATGCTGCCGAACGTGATGGTCCAGCTCGTCGCGTGGAGGAGAGCCGCCAGCGGCACCAGCGACACGAGCTGCCCGGACTGGCCGACGATACCGGTGAACTGCACCATGAGCGGTCCCCGCTGAGCGGGGAACCAGGTGGCGATGAGACGCAGCACCCCGGGGAAGATCGCCGCGTCGCCCGCCCCCAGCAGCATCCGCGCGAGGATCGCGACGCCGACGCTGGGGGAGAGGGCCATGGTGAGCTGCCCCACCGCCATCAGGATCATGCCGACCGTCATGATGGGCCGAGCGCCGTATCGGTCCAGCAGCACCCCGATGGGGATCTGCATCCCGCCGTACACCGCCAGCTGGACGACCGCGAACATCGACAGGGTCGCCGCGTCGGCATCGAACCGGGCGGCCGCATCGACGCCGACGGCGCTGAGGGAGGACCGGTTCGTGATCGCGAGCACATAGGCGGCCACCCCGACGGTCCAGATCACCCACGCGCGCAGCCCGGGCCCCGCCGCGGGAGGACGCGAGAGGCTGGGCACGATTCCACAGTAGCCGCCGGCACCCGCGGCTCTTTGAGTGCTCACGCGTCGTTTGTCAAGACCCTCCTCGCGCGGTGGCGACTGCGTCACGGTTGTCGAGGGACAACTCGTCCCACAGCAGGGGAGGGCCCATCGCCGCGCCCCGGAAAGGACACCTCGCATGAGTATCGGAGCTGGCATCGCCCTCTTCGCCATCGGAGCGATCCTCGCGTTCGCGGTGAACGTGGAGGTCGAATGGGTGAACCTCGACATGATCGGCTACATCCTGATGGCCGCAGGAGCCGTCATCTTCATCATCGGCCTCGTCCTCATGGCGCGCCGCCGCCGCTCGGACACCGTGACGCGCACCGCGGTGGACCCCGTCGCGAACGAGCGCGTGACGCGCCAGAGCACGGCTTCCACCGACGACGCCGCCGGACTCTGACGAACACACCTGACCGCGGGCGCTACGGCGCGCCCGCGGTCAGTGCTCTCCGCCCTCCGCGAGGACGACCTCTCGTAGTGCCCGGAGGCCCGCGACGCTCGAGAACGGCTATCCGCCCGGCATGCCGACGGCTGTGATGGTGTCGGGAAGGGTATCGCCGCTGTCCGGAACGACCCGCCGGAACTCGTCGTCCTGCCGGATATAGAGACCTGCGACTGCTCCGGTGACGAAGTACTGACCGCCGGCCTCTCCTGGCAGCATCGTCGGAGTCAGGAACAGCAAGTACTCCTCGCCCAGGCCGAGCGCCGGCGGAAGATCCTGTCGAACCTCGACGGTGTCGCCCACCGCGGCGGGCTCCGGGCGGTCAACGAGAGCGGCGCCCAGCTGCGGGTTGCTGGGCGCGTTGGTGACCTCGACGGAGGAGATGGTCGCACCGCCTTCCGTCGTCTGCGTCGACACTGTGCCCACGACGATCGACGAACTGTCAGCCGCGAGCGATTCGACGCTGTCGTACAGCGTGTGCCGGCTGCCCGAGCTCGTCTGGGAGCAACCGGCCAGAAGGCCGGCCACGACGATGCCGACCGCGAACGACCCGGCCGTCGTCAACCGCGGTCGCGTACCAGGCAATGCCACTCCTCTGTTCAGCTAAGGGTTGATCTGCAGAATTTCGCGACGTTGAACGTGACCGCGGCGAGACTCATAACGACGAACGTAATGGGACGAGGTGTTCCAAAGCCAGCGGGTCGCAGGACTGAGGAGCGGCTGCAGCGTCGGCGTCCGACGCGGGGGAGGGACCGGCTTTCGGTCGGGTTCATCCGGTGCAATGGTGGCCGCATGGAAACCATCGAGTGGTGGGCGAAGGTGGACTCCGACGCCAAGGCGTGGCTCATTGCCCATAACGGCGAAGCGGTATCGTCCGAAGTGCTGAGCAAGATAGCGGCGGCAGGCGGCGCCGACACCTCGAGCGCATGGTGGGTCGGCGAGTCAGGACCTGACGGCTTCTTTCTCTCGGATGAAGCCGTCGACTGGATCGAAGCAGCAGCGAACGACGAGTCCGGCTGAATCCCGCGCGGCGGAGGACCGGCGCGCGAACGCACGAGAGCGAGCTTCGAGAACGGGCAGCGATTGCACGCTGGCGGATTGCGTGGGCGTCGACGCGATGACCGTCAGCATGTCAGCGACGCTGTGGCGGAACCCGGTGAACAAGTCCGACCCGGTGAACCTCGCGGACCTCGACGACGCCACGCGCCGTGCGCTCGACGAGGTGCTGCCCTGGCGCGCCCGGCCTGGTTGGTCGAGTCCGTCGAGCGGATGCGGTATCCGATGCTCTGGGAGGCGGTGCAGACGACCTGGCATCGTGAGGAGACCGAGCGCAGCACCCTCGATTCGTTGCTGGTGCAGCACACGAATCACATCCTCATGAACCAGTTCCGTGAACAACTCGGGCTTGGTCTATGCAGTGGGTGCAAAGCTCCCCGGCGGCGGCACCCTTACCGCCGTCGTTCCGCGAGATCACGTTCCGTTTCTCACGCTGGCGTTCGTGCGGCGCCCCCGCTGACACCCACGTCCCGCACAGCGCCGCCCGCAGGGCGATCCGCTGCGTACCGCGCGACTGAAGGCAGGCGAGGACCGTCTAACGCCCGTCGTGATTTAATCCTCTTCATCCCAGAGTGTTGGATGGTCTCATGAATTGGGCGGAGATGGACCGGCACATTCCGTTTCCATTCCCCGGAGGCGCGTTCCCGGCAACGTTGGGTGCCGTCGTTCAACTTACGGTGTTGCATCAGGTTGAACCCGCGCGGCTTGTCGTACATGACATCGACGGGGACTGGGCGATCGGCGATGGCGTGAACGACCCCAACCTCCCTGACGCTTGCGTTGCCACACACATCGCGCACGTGCTGACACTCGATCCCACGTTGGCCGCCCTGGCCACGCTTCCGCCCGGACATATGGCTGAACGCGCGAGCCCCGCTGATGAATGGCAGATTTCCGCCCACAGTTACGACCTGTAATGCCCGTGCCGACTCACGTGGCTTTGCTGCAGGGAACGTTGGCCATCAGCGTTGCGCGCGGAATATCTCACCGGTCGTGTGGAATGTGTGCAGCAGCGAGATTGCTTCACCAGGTGTGGACAACGACGTCAGCACCGCTCTGCACCGAAGTCAGCTCATCGACTTGACGACGACCGGTCGCCGTAGCGGGCTACCGCGCCGCATCGAGATCTTCCTGCACGACGAGGACGGCGTGCTGTTCATCACCGGGATGCCGCGTCGAGACCGCACAAGGGACTGGATACACAACATCACCGCAGACCCCAACGTCATCGTGCATCTGAAGACAGACATCGAGGCCGACGTTCCTGCCACGGCGCGGGTGATCACCGATCCCCGCGAAGCACGGCCGCTCATCGAGGCCGCCGCACGCCGATGGCGCAGAGACGATGTCGACGAGATGATCGCGCACAGTCCGCTCATCGTGCTGACTCCGGCTGCCGCGCCCGCCGTCTGACCGCATCCCGAGGCACCGGCCGCGGCCACGGCGCGAAGGGGAGATGCGGCGATCACCGTGACGCTCGAAACTGCCGGAGCCGAGATGGCCAGTGACATCGCCGTCACGCCTGACAGCGACATGGACGCACTCCGCGACCATCGCCGACGCACCGACGAGTGGGCTCGTCCGGCGCCAACCAAAGCAGGTCGAGGGGAGAGGCCAATTCGAACCAGACGCGAAGAGGTCGATCTTCGATCTGACATAATGTGCATTATCGGCGCTCAGCCGACCAGCGCGCCGGCCTCAGACGAGCCACTCGCCATTCCGCATCAGCAGGCGGCCTGCGAGCTCATTCGACTCGCGCCAGGCCTGGATGCGGACAGGACGCAGCACGAGGAAGACGTAGGCGGCCAGTCCGCGCGGATCCCAGTCGGCCTGCGCGGCGTACGCCGCGCCGATGCGCGCGTCGTCGTCGACGCCGAGCGACCGCTCGAGCGCGACGTCGATGATCGCGACGTCACGCGTCGGCCCCAGGGCGAGCCGTGCGACGTTCGACGCGGCGAGGTTCCGCGCCGTCACGGATGCGCCCTCGAGGGCGATGACGGCGCGCTCGTCGATCCACGCGAGCGACAGCGGCACCAGATACGGCGTCGCGTCCGCGGACGCAGTGGCCACCCAGACGTCGGCGGCCGGAGCGGTCAGCGCGGCGAGCAGGTCGGCCTTGCGCGCGGCACGGTCGCGGGGCTGCGGCATCCATCGCTCCTTCGTCTCGGCGGGTGCCAGTCTGACAGACCGTGACGAGCGATTCGGAGCGACAGAACGTTGTCCCTAAGCTCGGAGCGTGCTGGAATCGCTCACCGGGTTCG
This sequence comes from Microbacterium sp. ZXT2-5, assembly GCF_055329545.1. Classification (NCBI taxonomy): domain Bacteria; kingdom Bacillati; phylum Actinomycetota; class Actinomycetes; order Micrococcales; family Microbacteriaceae; genus Microbacterium; species Microbacterium sp. ZXT2-5. The sequence goes on from NZ_JBUZWD010000002.1 coordinate 576,024, forward strand.
TCGTGGTGGGCGTCGCGATCCTCGTCGGGTGGATCCTTGGACGCATCGACCTCCTCGGCGAGCACGCCCGGCCGGTGCTGGCGCGCCTGACGTTCTTCGTGCTGTCGCCCTTCCTGCTGTTCGTCGTGCTCGCCCAGGCGGACGTGCGAACGCTGTTCTCGGCGCTGCTGCCGGTGTCCGCGATCGCCGCGGTCGCCGTGATCCTGGTGTACGCCGTGGTCGCCCGCCTCGCCTGGAGGCGCTCGGTCGGCGAGACGGTCATCGGCGCCCTGAGCGCCGGGCAGGTGAACTCCAACAACATCGGCATCCCGCTGTCGCTGTACCTGCTGGGCAGCGCCGCGTATCCCGCCCCCGTGATCCTCATGCAGCTGCTGGTGTTCACGCCCATCACGATGGCGATCCTGGATGCCGTCACCACCGCCCGCGCCTCGCTCTGGCGGGCCGTCGCCCGCGTGGTCACCAACCCCATCGTCGTGGGATCGGTGCTCGGCACGCTCGTGTCGGTGCTGGGGGTCGACCTGCCGCCGATCGTCATGGAACCGGCGGTGCTCATCGCGAACGCCTGCGTCCCGATCCTCCTGATCGCGTACGGCATCTCGCTGCACGGCCAGCGCGTCCTCGGTCCGTCCGGACGCCGCCAGGACATCGTGCTGGCGACCGTGCTCAAGCTCGTGGCGATGCCGATCGTCGCGTGGGCCGTGGCGGAGTTCGTGTTCGGCCTCAGCGCCCACGACGTGCTCGTGGTGACGGTGCTGGCCGCTCTCCCGACCGCGCAGAACGTGTTCAACTACTCGCAGCGATACGACGTCGGCGAGACCATCTCGCGCGACACGGTGTTCCTCACCACGATCGGGTGCGTCCCCGTCCTGATCCTGGTGACGCTGCTGCTCGGGTGAACGGTCGCCGGCTACGCCCGCACGAGTTCGCGCAGCGCACCGATCACGACTCTGGCGCCGTGCTCGTCGCGCAGCACCGTGATGAGGGTGTGCGTGCATCCGCGGCACCGCACGATCGCGGCCGTCTCGTCGAGCTCCACGATCGCCTCGGCCATCGGCGCGGCCGCGCCGCACCCTCCGCAGACTCCGATGAGCGCGGTGACGTCAGCACCGAACACGTCCCACAGCATCCCCGCGGCGGCATTGCCGTCCACGGTGCTCGTGGCGATATCCGCCCGCATCATGCACCTCCGAAGCGCTCGGTCCTGATCCGCGCCGGCGGATGGCCCAGCTCGACCAGCGCGTCGGCGACGTGCTCGACGAAACCCGTCGGACCGCAGACGTACACGATCGGCTCCCGTCCAGGGTCCCACGTCGACTCGCGCAGCGCATCGAGGTCGACCCGTCCCACCGCCGCGCCCCATCCGGGCGGCGCGGAGCGGGTGTAGCGCCAGGCGACCGCCACTCCCCCGTCCGCCGCGCCGCGCTCCAGCTCATCGCGATATATCGCGTCCTCGGCACGGCGCACGGAGTACAGCAGGCGAACGGATGCCGCGGCTCCGGCATCCGTCGCCGCCCTCGCGATCGCCATCAGCGGCACGATGCCCGAGCCGCCGGCGATCAGCTGCACGAGCCCCTCTGCCCCGGGCCGCCAGACGAAATAGCCGCCCAGCGGTCCCTTCACCTCGAGCTCGTCGCCGGGGAGCACATCGCGCACCAGATAGGGCGACACCTCGCCGTCGGGGATCTCGTCGACCGCCAGCTCGATGGTGTCCGAGGCGCCGTACGACCCCAGCGAGTACGAGCGCTCGGCCTGATAGCCGTCCTCGGCGGTCAGGCGGACGTCGACGTGCTGGCCGGCCACGCTCCCCGGCCAGCCGGGCACCGCGAGCCGGAGGATCCGCGCCGAGCGTGTCACCGGAACGGCGTCGATGACCCGGGCCGGACGCCAGTCCCCGACCGTCACCAATACCGCTCCTCGGTCCAGGGGTCGCCGTGCATGTTGTAGCCGTTCTGCTCCCAGAAGCCGGGCGCGTCGTCGTCCATGAGCGTCAGCCCGCGCACCCACTTCGCGCTCTTCCAGAAGTACAGATGGGGCACCAGCAGACGCGCCGGACCCCCATGCTCCGGATCGAGCGGCTCACCCTCGAACTCGAACGCGACCCACGCCCGGCCGTCGCGCAGCTCGTCGAGCGGGATGTTCGTGGTGTACCCGCCATACGAGTGCGCCATCGCGTAGCCGGCATCCGTGTCGACGCCCTCGAGCAGCGTGTCGAGCGAGACGCCCCGCCACGAGGTGCCGAGCTTGGACCAGCGGGTGACGCAGTGGATGTCGGTGTGCACATCCTCGATCGGGAGGGCCAGGAACTCCTCCCACGTCCAGGAGACCACGCCGCCGGCCTCGTCGCGGATGCCGAAGCGCCACTCCCCCGTGTCGACGCGCGGTGTCGGCCCGGCCGACAGCACCGGGAAGTCCTCCGTCAGATACTGCCCCGGCGGAAGGCGCGGATCGCTCTCGCGACGGCGTGCGCCGAAGCCCCTCGAGATGACGGCCATTCCAGCTCCCTCCGACGGCTCGCCCGGCGCATCGCCATCGCGGGGCGACGCACGCTCACGGTAGCGCGGAGAGCTGCCGCGGGGCGAGCACTGTCACGACACACGAACGATGTTGCGCCGGAGTTCGACATGAGGTCTAAGCTTTAGCCGCACCACGTACAGGAAACTTTCAGAAAGGCCGCACATGTCCACTGCATCCGAGGCCGAGAAGTCGGCCGTCAACGGGATCCGCACGGCGCTCGGGATCGGCGGTGTCCTCGCCGTCATCGTCGGCATCCTGGTCCTGGTCTGGCCGGGCAAGACCGCCGCCGTCGTCACCGCGATCATCGCGATCTACGCGATCGCCGCCGGCCTCGTCTACGCCGGTCTGGGGATCTTCTCCAAGACCAAGGGCGGTTGGGCGCGCGTCGGGCACATCGTGCTCGGCATCCTGTTCATCATCGCGGGCATCGTCGCGCTGCTGAACCTCGGACAGGCCACCGCCTGGCTCGCCCTGTTCCTCGGCATCCTCGTCGGCATCATGTGGATCGTCGAGGGCATCGTCGCACTGTCCACCCTCGGCGACGCCGCATCCAAGGTGTGGTCGGTCATCTTCGCCATCCTGAGCATCATCGCGGGCATCATCCTGCTCTTCTCGCCCATCTGGGGCGCCGCCGTGCTGTGGTGGCTGCTCGGGATCGCGCTGATCGTGCTCGGCATCATCAACATCGTCCGCGCCTTCACCTTCAAGGGTGACCTCTGATCAGGCACTGACGACGACGGCCCCGGGAGCGATCGCTCCCGGGGCCGTCCGCGGCGATCAGGTCACCGGCAGGTGACGCCGCCACCAGTCCAGCACGGCGTCGAAGCGCTCGACCCGGTGGCGCGGCTGACCCGAGCGGGTGAGCTCGTGATCCTCACCGGGGAAGACCAGCAGCTCAGCCTCGGTGCCCTGGCGCTTGAGCGCGGAGTAGTAGCGTGTGGCCTGCTCGAGCGGGCAGCGGAAGTCCAGCTCCGAATGCATCACCAGCGTCGGGGTGGTGACCTGGCCGACCACCGCCATCGGGCTCTGCCGGGCGATGTCGCCGGGCGAGACGCCGACGTACTCGTCGCCGAAGAACGACCCGATGTCGCTCGTGCCCTGGAAGGAGACCGGGTCGAGGAACCCGCGCTCGACGATGGCCCCGGCGAACCGGTGGTCGTGCGCGATCACCCACGCCGTGAGATAGCCGCCGTACGAGCCGCCCTGCACGCCGACGCGGCCGCCGTCCAGGCGATCGTCATCGGCGATCGCTCCCTCGAGGAAGTCGATCACGTCGGCGAAGTCCACCGTCCCCATCTGCTGACGGATGCTTCGCCCGTGCGCGCGCCCGTAGCCCGCCGAGCCGCGGGGGTTGCAGTAGACCACCGCGTAGCCGGCGTCGACGAGCACCTGCGTCTCGTCGAACAGGTGCACCCCGTACGCCGCGAACGGCCCGCCGTGGATCTGGAGGATCACCGGGAACGGACCCTCGCCCACGGGTGTCGCCACCCAGCCGTGCACGGGGTAGCCGTCGCGGCCGGTCACGGTGAGCTCCCGGGGCAGGACGATGCCGGATGCCGCGGCCGCTGCACCGAACGCCGTGAGCGTCCGCGGCTCGTCGCCGACGAGCACCAGCTCGCCGAAGGAATCGGGCCGCGACACCGCGGCGGCCACCCGGCCGCCGCCGGCGGCGTGCCCGCCGACCTCGACGTCGCCGCCGAGCACCTCGGCGATGACCCCTTCGCGGGAGATGCGCAGCAGCCGGACGCGGCCGCGCGTGGTGTCCTGGGCGAGGAAGTCGGCGTCGACGGCGGTGAGATGCCCCTCGCCGAGGTGGATCGTCTCCGCGTCGGTGAGGCGCCGCGGGCCGGTGTCCTCGAGGAGGAAGACCCCGACGCCGGGGGCGACGAAGTCGAGACCATCGCCGACCTCGTGGGCGAGGATGCCGATGGCGCCGTCGCCGGCGACCGCGACGTCGAGCACCGAGAGTCCCGCGTCTGCGCCGAGCACCTCGCGGACGCCCGATCCGTCGAGCGCGACGGCGACGAGACGGCTGCGCAGATCGCGGCGCTCCGCCTCGATCTCATCGGGCACCGTGAGCAGCTCGCGGCCGTCCGCCGTGAACACGATCCTGCTGTGCGACGTCGGCCCCGAGGTGAGCGCCCGCGCCTCGGCCGCGAGGACCCGCTTGCGGACAGGCTCGGCGTCGTCGGCGCGCACCGCCGCCGCAGGCTCGTAGAACGGCTCACTGTCGGGCTGCGGCGCCGCGACCACGAACAGGTGCGCGGGGCGGTCGGCGGCGTAGCCCAGGCCGTTCGCGTGCCAGCGGACGCCGGTGATCCGGCGCGGCGCCTCGGCGTGGGGCTCCAGACCCTCGACGCTCCCGTACCGCCCCTTCTCGGGCACGCGCGCGAGGAACGCGATCGTGGCGCCGTCCGGCGACCACGCGAACTGCTCCACCCCGAGAGGGGCGTCGGTCGCCTGCACGGGCTCCCCGCCGCTCGCCGCGACGACGTGCACCTGCGGCTTGCGCGCGCCGTCCGCGCGCAGGAACGCCAGCTGAGAGCCGTCCGGCGAGAGCCGGGGCGCGGTGTCGGCGGTGCCCCGGGTCAGCCGACGCGGTGTGCCGCCCGGCAGCTCGACGCGCCACACCTGGCCGACGGTCCGGTTGGCGTCGAGGTCGGGCCGCGAGGTCGCGAAGACGGCGAAGGAGCCGTCAGCGGCGACATCCGGACGCCCGACCGAGATGAGTGTCTCGATGTCGCGAGCCTTCACCGATCACTCCCCCGCGAACGACGACGTGTCGCCGATGAGACGCGTGTTGCCTGACGGCACCGGCTCGACGGCCGCGGCGGCGACCTCGGCGGCGAACTCCGACACGTTGTAGAGCTTGCCCGCGTCCTCGCGGCGCGCCGCGATGGCGCCGGGGTTGGCCCGTTCGAGCAGCGTGGCCGTGATGGTGCCCTCGATCATGTCGCCGGAGACGACGACGAACTCCACCCCGCGTTCCGTGAGGGCAGGGATGCGCTCGCGCAGGGCATCCTCGCCGGCCCGCTTGGACAGCGCGACGGGCTCGTACTCGGGCATCGTCGGCGTGGTGCGGATGAAGTGCGCCTGGTGGCTGGTGACGAAGACCACCCGCGAGCCTTCGCGCAGCACCGGCAGCGCGGTCTCGAGCACGCGCACCTGCGCGTCCCGGTTGAGTTGCAGGGCGTAGTCCTCTGCCATGCCGGACTCCATGCCGCCCGATGCGTTGAGCACGAGGATGTCGAGGCCTCCGAACGCGGCGGCGACCTCATCGAACATCGCCTGCACCGACTCCGCGTCGGTCAGGTCGGCGCCCACGACGAGCACCTCGACGCCGAGCTCGCGCAGCTCCGTCGCGAGCTTCTCGGCCCGCGGGGCCTTGTTGCGGTAGTTGATGACGACGTTCGCGCCGCCCTGCGCGAGGTACCGCGCGGTGTCGGCGCCGATGCCGCGCGACGAGCCGGTCACGAGCGCAGTCCTGCCGCTCAGGGCACCGGCGGGAATCGGGGTGGGTGTCTCAGTCACACAGCGACCCTACCTGCTAGGTTCGAGGCAAGAGGAGGCGCACCGTGGAGCTCATCCAGACCGTCGAGCAGTGGGCGTGGATCGGCTGGCTCGTCTTGATCCTCGTCTTCCTCGTCATCGAGATGCTCACGCTCGATTTCACCTTCCTGATGCTCGGCATCGGCGGCCTGGCAGGGCTGGTGGCCGACATCCTCGGAGCACCGATCTGGCTCCAGGTCATCATCGCCGCCGGCGTCGCCGCCGTCCTCGTGCTGCTCCTGCGGCCTCCGCTGCTGCGGCGCCTGCGACGCGGCGAGGACCCCACGCCGTCCAACGTCGACGCCCTCATCGGCATCGGCGGCACCGTCGTCTCGTCGGTCGGCGCCCACGGCGGCCAGGTGAAGCTCGCGAACGGCGACGTCTGGACCGCGCGCACCGAGGCGGGCGATCTCGACCCGGGCACGCGGGTCCGCGTCAGCCGCATCGACGGCGCCACCGCGGTCGTCCGCTCCGACTCCCCCGAACCTCTCGCCCCCGCTCAGGAAGACCCCTACGCATGAACGACTTCGCCGCGGCCGTCCCCGCCGCGATCGGCTGGCTCCTCGCGATCGCGGTCTTCATCTTCGTGCTGGTCGTGATCGTCCGGTCGATCCGGATCATCCCGCAGGCCAACGCCGGGATCGTCGAGCGCCTGGGCCGGTACCACAAGACCCTCATGCCCGGCCTGAACCTCCTGGTGCCGTTCATCGACCGGCTGCGTCCGCTCATCGACATGCGCGAGCAGGTCGTGTCGTTCCCGCCGCAGCCCGTGATCACCGAGGACAACCTGGTGGTGTCCATCGACACCGTGGTCTACTTCCAGGTCACCGACGCCCGCGCCGCGACGTACGAGATCGCGAACTATCTCGGCGCCGTCGAGCAGCTGACGACGACCACCCTGCGCAACGTCGTCGGCGGGCTCAACCTCGAAGAAGCGCTCACCAGCCGCGACAACATCAACGGACAGCTGCGCGTGGTGCTCGACGAGGCGACCGGCAAGTGGGGCATCCGCGTCTCCCGTGTCGAGCTGAAGGCCATCGACCCGCCGCACTCGATCCAGGACTCGATGGAGAAGCAGATGCGCGCCGAGCGGGAGCGCCGCGCGACGATCCTCACCGCCGAGGGCTCGAAGCAGTCCCAGATCCTCGAGGCCGAGGGCCGCCGGCAGGCCGAGATCCTCAAGGCCGAGGGCGACAAGCAGGCGGCGGTCCTGCGCGCGCAGGGCGAGGCCGAGGCGATCCAGACGGTCTTCGACGCCATCCATTCCGGCAACCCCGACGACAAGCTGCTGGCCTACCAGTACCTGCAGACGCTGCCGAAGATCGCCGACAGCGCCTCGAGCAAGCTGTGGATCATCCCGAGCGAGTTCACCGATGCCCTCAAGGGGCTGAGCGGCTCCTTCGCCGGTGCGGTGACGGATGCCTCGGCCCGCGGCCGTGCGCAGTCCTCGGGTCCCGCCCCCGGCGGCCACACCACGCCGGGCGCCCCTCCGGCTCCGTGACCCACCCGTGGTTCCAGGGCGTCGCCCGACCCCGGGTGCTCGCCCACCGCGGACTGGTGACGCCGTCCGATGCCCGCGACGGCATCGTCGAGAACTCGTTCGCCGCCGTCGCCCACGCCCACTCCGCCGGGATCCGGTACGTCGAATCGGACTGCCATCGCACCGCCGACGGTGTCGTCGTGCTGTTCCACGACGACGACCTGTCGCGCGTGACCGGCGATCCGCGGAAGATCGCCGACGTCACGGTTCACGAGCTGGAGCAGCTCATGACCGGGCGCGGCGGCCTCGTCACGCTCGCACAGGCGCTCGACGCCTTCCCCACCCTCCGGTTCAACCTCGACGTGAAGGCGGCGGATGCCGCGGCCGACGTCGGCGCGACGGTGGCGGCGCATGGCGGGCGGGTGCTCGTGACGAGCTTCTCGGATCAGCGCCGGACCGCGGCGCTGGAGGCCGCGGCGACCGCGAGACGCGGCATCCGTCCTGCCACCTCCGCCGGCAGGAGCACGATCGCGAAAGTGCTCGCGGCCGCCTCGGCCCGCTCGGATCGCCTGCTGGCCAGGGCCCTCGCCGGCGTCGACGCACTGCAGGTGCCCGAGCGGCAGGGACGCCTGCGCGTCGTCACGCCGCGCCTGATCGCCGCCGCCCACCGGCACGGGGTCGAAGTGCACGTGTGGACGGTGAACGACCCTGAGGAGATGCGCCGGCTGGTCGCGATGGGCGTCGACGGCATCGTCACCGACCGCGCCGACGTCGCGCTCGAGGTTCTCGGATAGCACGCCCCGACGAAGGCAGGCAGACGCCCCTGTGCATCCACTGTGAAAGGTCGATGAACAGCCCCCCTTCGGATGATCCGCACAGGTCGTTTCGTTATACCTGTACAGCGACGAGAGGACCACACAATGGCAGACCGCAGTCTGCGCGGCATCCGACTCGGCGCCCAGAGCCTACAGAGCGAAGAGGGCGTCGTGTTCCATGAGCGCGCACAGCACATCTACACCTGCACCGCCTGCGGGCGTGACACCACCCTGACCTTCGCGGCCGACGCCGAGGTCCCCCCGGCCTGGGAGTGCCGCACGTGCGGCGCCGAGGCTCTCCTCCGCGTCGGAGAGGGCACCGCGACCGTCGACCACTCGGGCGACAAGACGCCGCGGAGCCACTGGGACATGCTGCTGGAGCGTCGCACCATCCCGGAGCTCGAAGAGCTCCTCGAGGAGCGCCTCGCCTACCTCCGCGCCCGCCGCGGCGGAGACCAGGCGAACTCCGACAAGCTCAGCGCCTGACGCACGTCCGCGCGACGCCGGCCCTACGGGGCCGGCGTTTTCGCGTTCCGGCGCCGACGCGCGACGACTCCGATGCCCGCCAGCAGCGCCACGCTGCCCCATGACAGCAGCGCGTTCACCCAGCCGCCCGCGATCACCGCCGGCGTCAGGCCGGTGCGCAGCGGGACGTCGGTGAGCATGTGGCCGGGCTCGTCTGCGGGCAGACCCTCGATCGTCGACCCGTCCGGCGCGATCACCTGGCTGGTTCCGACGGTCGAGAGGTTCACCACGGAGCGGCCGGTCTCGATCGCGCGCAGCCGCGCGACCGCCAGCTGCTGCAGGTTCTCGTCGGTCCCCCGGAAGTCGGCGTTGTTCGTCTGGAAGAGGTACACGCGCGCCCCTTCGCGCGCACCCTCCCACACCAGCGCGTCGTAGATGACGTCGAAGCAGATCGCGAGCCCCGCCAGGGTCCCGTCGATGTCGAACACCGGCGGAGTCGTGCCGGGGGTGTAGTCCCGGCCGATCATGCCGATGAGGTCGGGAGCGATCGCCGCGTAGAACGCCCGATCCGGCACGTACTCGCCGAACGGGACCGGGTTGCGCTTGTCGTATGTCTGCTCGATGCCGTCCCGCCACAGGAATGACATGTTGAAGTACTCGTCGCCCCGCTGATCGATCCGGTTCGCGACGAGCGGCGCCCCGACCTCGCGGACGACGCGGTCCAACGCCGCCGCCGCGGCCGGTGAGCCGTCCGGGTCGACGTCCACACTGCCCTCGGGCCACAGCACGACATCGACGTCCTCGGCGCCGAAGAGCGGGAGGGTGGCCTCGTACTGCGACTCGAGCACATCCCCGGCCTGCCGGTCGTCGAAGTACCCCGCCGGCCCGTTGCCCTGCACGCCGGCGACGCGGAGGGAGCCGGCGGGCGTCGTCGCCCACGCCGGCACCAGCAGGAGCGCCGTCGCGACGACGGCGAGGACGGCGACGGGGAGGAGACCGCGAACGCCGTTTCCGCGATCGCGGCGCGGGGCGCGCACCAGTTCGATGCCGACCGCGACCAGTCCCACCACGATGAAGGTCACGCCCGCGGTGCCGATCCACGAGACCAGCTCTGCGAAGGGGCCGCTCACCTGGGACGTCCCCACGCGACCCCACGGGAAGCCGCCGTACGGGAACCCGCCGTTGACGGCCTCGCGCGCCGTCCACAGGCCCGCCACGAGCGCCGATGTGAGCATCACGCGCCCCCTCCGGGACGTCGCACGCGGCACCCACCGGTACGCCAGCGCGATGAGCGCGGCACCCCCGGCGACGAAGGCGGCCTCGAGCACCGAGAGCGCGATCCACGGCAGGGGTCCCACCCACTCGGCGGTGAAGTCCACGTTCAGCAGGTAGAACGCGAGCCCGAACGCCATCCCGACGACGAGCGCACTGCCGACCCGCCTGCCGATGAGGCTGACCAGCGCCAGCGCGACCGCGGCGAAGGCCATGGGCCACCACCCGACGGACGGGAACGACACGTCCAGCAGCACGCCGCCGAGCACCGAGGCCGGGATCGCGGCCCACAGCGGCAGCAACGGGCGTGTCGCGGGGGCAGGTGGCACGCCATCAGCCTAAGCGAGCGCGCGGACGCCACAGGCGCGGCATCCGTCATCCCCGACGTCAGACGCCGGAGTACGCGACGATGCCGCGGCGCACCGCATCCAGCGCCTTGCGGGCGGTGCCCGCGACGGGCTGATCGGCCACGAGGGACAGCTGGTCGAGAAGGTCGATCGTCTGCTTCGCCCACCGCACGAAGTCGCCGGCGGCCATGTCCGCCTCGAGCAGCACCCGATCCAGCATCCCGCCGCGCGCCCACGTGTGCATGGCCTGCGCGAGGCCGGCCGAGATCGGCTCCGTGCCCGGCAGCCGGTTCTCCTGCTCGAGATCGTCGAGCTCTTGCCACAGCGTCAGCGTCGCCTCGAATGCCGGGCGGAAGGCGCCCCGGGGAAGCCCGCGCTCGCCCGGCCCGGCATCGTCGCGCCGTGGCTCGTACACCAGCGAGCAGGCGAGCGCGGCGAGCGAGGGGGCATCCAGGTCCTTCCAGATGTCGCGCCGCAGCGACTCCGCCACGAGGAGGTCCCGCTCGCCGTAGATGCGCCGCATCGTCCGCCCCGACGGGGTCAGCGTCGTACGGCCGTCCTCGTCCAGCGAGACGTACTCCAGGGCGGCCAGGACGTCCACGACGCGGTCGAAGATGCGCGCGACCGTGCCGGTGCGGGTATCGATCTGGCGGCGCAGCTTGTCGATCTGGCGCTTGAGCTTCCAGTACCGCTCCGCCCAGCGCGCGTGATGCTCGCGGTCGGGGCACTGATGGCACGGATGCCGCTGCATACGCCTGCGCAGGCTCGCGATCTGCCGCTGCCGCTCGTCGCGGGTTCGCCGCGAGGCGCCGGCGTCCTTGCGGTTGATCTTCTCCAAGTCGCTGAGCTCGCGGCGGATGCCGGAGTACTCGGCGAAGTCCCCCCGGTCGCACGTCATGGCGCTGCGGTAGCCGGCGAGAGATTCCTCCTGCTCGCGCACCTCGCGTGCGATGCCCACCACGGCGCGATCGGCCTGGAACTGCGCGAACGACGACTCGAGGATCTCGCGCGCCCTGGCGCGCCCGAACTGGTCGATGAGGTTGACGGCCATGTTGTACGTCGGCCGGAAGCTGGAGTTGAGCGGGTAGGTGCGCCGAGAGGCGAGGGCCGCGACCGCCTGGGGATCGAGGCCCTCCGTCCACTGGATGACGGCATGGCCCTCGACGTCGATGCCGCGGCGGCCGGCGCGGCCGGTGAGCTGCGTGTACTCCCCCGACGTGATGGCCACGCGCGCCTCGCCGTTGAACTTCTCGAGCTTCTCGAGCACCACGGTCCGTGCGGGCATGTTGATGCCGAGGGCGAGCGTCTCGGTCGCGAACACGGCCTTCACCAGCTTGCGCTGGAAGAGCTCCTCGACCACTTCCTTGAACGCGGGCAACAGGCCCGCATGATGGGCGGCGACCCCGCGTTCGAGGTTGTCGCGCCACTCCCAGTAGCCCAGGACGGCCAGGTCCTCCTCGAGGAGCGTGCGCGTGCGCTCCTCGACGACCGCGCGGATCTCGCGCCGCTCCTCCTGGGATGTCAGCCGAAGCCCCGAACGACGCACCTGCTGGACGGCGCCGTCGCACCCTGCACGGCTGAAGATGAAGAAGATCGCCGGCAGCAGGTTGGAGCGCGAGAGCAGCTCGACGACCTCGGGCCGGTCGAGCCGCTCGATGCGCTGCACGTTGGCCGACCGCACCGGCCGTCTGCCGCCCCGCTGGGGACGACGGCGGGATGCCTCGTAGCCGGCGTGGCGGGCACTGCTCGACGCCTGTGCGCGACGGTTGTTCTCGTAGTTCGAGCCCTTGAAGGACCGGATGCGCATGAGCTCCTGGTTCACCTGCGCCGTCGCGATGCCGGCACGGTCGTCGAACAGCGGCAGCAGGTCACCGCGCACCAGGACGTGCTGCTCCAGCGGCACCGGGCGGGTCTCGGAGACGATCACCTCGGTGTCGCCGCGGACCGTGTCGAGCCAGTCGCCGAACTCCTCGGCGTTGGACACGGTCGCCGACAGCGACACGAGCCGGACGCTGGGCGCGAGGTGGATGATGACCTCCTCCCACACCGCGCCGCGGAACCGGTCGGCGAGGTAGTGCACTTCGTCCATGACGACGTAACGCAGGCCGCGGAGGGCGGGTGAGTCGGCGTACAGCATGTTGCGCAGCACCTCGGTGGTCATGACGACCACCCGTGCGTTGCCGTTGATGTTCGTGTCGCCGGTGAGCAGGCCCACCTCGTCCGGACCGTAGACGTCCTGCAGCTCGCGGAACTTCTGGTTCGACAGCGCCTTCATCGGCGTGGTGTAGAAGGCCTTGTCCCCGGGCTCGCGCATCGCCAGGTGCACGGCGAACTCGCCGACGATCGTCTTGCCCGCTCCGGTGGGCGCCGCGACGAGGACGCTGCGGCCGTCCTCGAGGGCGCGGCATCCCTCGAGCTGGAACGGATCCAGGGTGAAGCGCTGTGCCGCGGCGAAGGCAGCCGTGAGGGGATGTGACCGGTCGAGCTGGGCGGACTCGCGTGCTCTCGCGTACCGCTCGGCGGGGCCCGGATCGGTCACGGAGTCGGCTCCGGCGGGAGCAGGGCGGCGTTGCGCTTGGCCTTGCGCCTGTCGAACAGCATCGACAGGCCGGCGGCCGCGAAGAACAGCACGACCAGGATGCCGGCCAGCATCAGCATGCTCACCACGTCGGCGGCCGGCGTGGCCAGCGCCGCGAAGGCGGTGGCGATGAGGACGGCGACGCGCCATCCCTTCACGATCGCCCGGCCGGACATGATCCCCGCCATGTTGAGGGCGACGAGGAAGACGGGCAGCACGAACGAGACGCCGATGACGATCATCAGCTTGAACACGAAGTCGTAGTACTCCGCGGCGGCGTAGAAGTTCACGGCGCCCTCGGGCGTGAAGCTCCACATGAGCTCGATGACGTGCGGCACGATGAGCAGGCCCACCCAGCAGCCGATGAAGAACAGCGGCACGGCCGCGGCGACGAAGCCGATCGTGTACTTGATCTCTTTGCGGGTGAGACCCGGCATGATGAACGCCCAGATCTGCCACAGCCAGATCGGCGCAGACAGGAAGAGCCCGATCGTGAACGCGATCCGCATCCGCAGGTCGAAGGACGACGTGACGGTGCCGAAGTTCAGAGCCGAGAAGTCGTCGCCGCGTCTCTCGGAGATGATGCGGATCGGCTCGGTGATCCAGTGGATGATCGGGTCGGTGATGATGAACGCCACGACCATGCCGACGAGCAGGCCGATGGCCGCGAAGACGAGGCGCCGGCGCAGCTCCAGCAGGTGCTGGCCGAGCGACATCCTCTTGTCGCGCTTCGGCAGCTCCGGGCCGTCGATCGGCGCGGAGCCGGTTGCGGCCACCATCCGCTACGGCTTTTTGTCGGGCGCGCTGTCGGTGGCGGGAGTGGCGGGGGTCGTGGCATCCGCGACCGTGGAGTCCGCGACGGTCGACGTCGTCGACGCGTCGGCGGTCTTGTCCTCTTCCTTCATGGCCTTCATCTCGCCCTTGAACACGCGGGCGGACTGCCCCATGCTCTTGGCGAGCGCCGGCAGCTTCGCCGCGCCGAACAGCAGCAGGATGACGACGAGCAGGATCAGCAGGTGCCAGCCGTTCAGATTGCCCAACATGAGTTGCTCCGTCGTTCGCGTCAGCGGGGATCGGCCTAAGTCTAGTATGCCGGGGCGGGAGGATGCGGCCGATCAGCGATACTGCGCGAGACCGGCCTCCGCCCACTCGGCTACCGCCCGGCGCGCTCCGGCGGGCTCCAGAACCTCCACGAGCCCGCCGCGCCGCGCCGCGAGCCTGCGCAGGCTCAGCTCGTCGGCGACGCGCATGGTCGCGATCGTCATGCCGTCCCTCGTCTCCACCGTCGCCCGATCGAGGTAGTCGCCCAGGAGCGGTGCGACGCCGTCGGCGAAGCGGACGCGGGCGACCACGTCGCCGGCATCCGTGTCGAACCAGTCGGGGGCCTGGTCGCCCGCGTGCGTGCTGGCGATGTCCGTCAGCTCGAGATCGCTCACCCGATCCAGGTGGAAGGTGCGCATCGCCTCCCGCAGGTGGCACCAGCCCTGCAGGTACCACTGTCCGCTCGCGATGTGGACCTTCACCGGATCCACCGTGCGCGTGGTGGGCGCGGCATCCGGCGCCTTGTAGGTGAACGAGACGGCCACCCCGCGGCGCAGCGCATCGGCGACGAGGTCGCGCGCCGTGTCGACGGGCTCGGGGGCGAGGATGACCTCGGCGGGTGTCCCCGACGCGCCGCGGGCGAGCTTGGCGAGCAGGCCCGCGTAGAGCTCGGTGTCGCCGATACCCGGAATCGAGCGCGCGAGCTGGAGGCCGGCCAGCAGCGCCGCCGCCTCGCGTGCGGTGAGCTTGGGCGCCCGCTCGAGTCCGACGGAGTTCGTGATGACGATGAGGTCCCGCTCGTCGAGAAGATCCCAGTCGATGTCGAACAGGTCGTTGGCCATCTGCCAGTAGCCCCGATCGCCGGGGAGACCGATGACGGTGAGCTTCTCGACCATCGAGCGCATCTGCTCGGGCGAGACGTCGAACTCGTCCGCCGCTTCGGCGAGCGAGACCTCGCCCTTGCCCATGAGGTAGGGCACGAGCTGGAGCATGAGGGCCGCGCGGTCCGTCGCGACGAGGGGCCGACGGGCGGTCATGAGGCGCCTCCGTGCAGGTCGCGGGTGGCCGCAAGGCGGTCGATCACCCGGTCGCGCAGGTCGGCGGGCTCCACCACCCGCACTTCCGGGCCGTAGGAGGCCAGTTCGTCGGCGAAGATGTGCACGTCCACGTACGGCACGCGGATGCCCTGCTCCGCAGGCCGTGCGCGGCGCGCGAGGCGGAGGGCCGCCTCGGTGCCGGGGTTCACCTCCAGCAGGGCGGAGCTGCGGGCGGCGACCTCCTCGAGCCCGGCCAGCGCCCGCTCCCCCGCGCCCTCGCGCAGCGCGGGATCGAACGGGACGCGGGTGACCGAGACAGGCCCCACGATGCGGGAGAGGAGGAAGGTGCGGTCGGCGCTGACGTCGAGGTCGATGCCGAACACGTGCCATCGCCCCTCGTACTCGACGAGCGCCAGGGGCTGCACGCGGCGCATACGCGGCGCGCCCTCGCCCGGCTTCAGGTACGGGAAGCCGACCACGCGGCTCTGCTCGATCGCCTGCTGCAACGGGAGGAACGCCGGGTCGTGCATGCTGAGCCGCGGCGAGAAGCCGATGATGGGCTCGTCGACGAGGTCGCCGAGCGCGCGGATCTTGCGCAGGCCGCTGCGGGCGTCGTCCGATATCGAGCTCTCGCTCCACACGCCGCCGGCGAGCGTCAGCAGCGCCAGCTCCGCGGGTGTGAACTCGATGTCCTCGGGCAGCTCGTACTCCGCCGTCGGCACACGGTACCGCGCCTCGCGCAGGTCGTCCGGGTCGGCCCAGTCCCCGATCGTCTCGATCGGAACCCCGAGGCCGCGCAACGACTCCTTGTCGCGCTCGAACATCTTCTCGAGCGCGTCCTTCGACGCCCCCGCCTCGCTCTGCTCGCGGTAGCCGGCGACCGAGCTGAGGATGGTGTCCTTGGTCAGCCCCTGATCGGTCGCGATGAGGGCCACCACGAGGTTGACCAGGCGCTCCTCGGGCGGGATCTTGGCGGCGACGGCAGGCACCCGCCCATCTTAGAGCCGGCCGCGCCGCCGCAGCCGATCCTCGATCACTCCGGGGCCGGCGCGTCCACGCCGAGGATGTCGATGACGAAGACGAGGGTCGATCCGCCGGGGATCGCCCCCTGGCCCTCGTCGCCGTAGCCCTGCTCCGGCGGGATGACGACCATGACTTGGGAGCCGACGGTCTGCCCCTCGAGCGCCTGGGCGAACCCGGGCACGACGGCGTCGAGCGTGAGCGACGCGGCCTCGGAGTCCCACGTGGTGTCGAACGGCTCGTCCTCGCCCCAGACCACGCCGGTGTAGTGCACGCGCACGGGCTGTTCGCCGGTGACCTCCTCGCCGGAGCCCTTCTTCAGGGTCTGGACGACGACGTCCGCGGGAGGGGCGCCCTCGGGGATGATGAGGCCCGGACGGCCGTCGGGCGCACGGACGACGCTGGGAAGCCCGAAGCCGCTGTTGAACTGGTTCTGCCCGTTCGCGGCGGCGAGGTAGACCTTGCGCACGTCGACGACGGTGACGATGCTGTCGCCCTCCTCCAGCTCGAAGCTGCTCGCGACGCCGTCGCCGAGGTCGTCCGGCGACATCGCGATGGCGATGCGGGACCCCTCGGTGGCGCAGTCGAGCGCCTCCTGGAAGCCCGGGAAGGTGGTCGCCCACTGCGCCGGCGACGACACCCGCGAGAGGTCGCCGTCGTAGGCGGTCGAGACGATCGGCTGGCCGGTCGCGCCGTTGACGACCGCGACGTCGACGACCATCAGCTGGTTGTCCGTCGTGATCGCGGTGCCCTCGCCGGTGACGACGTCCTCGAAGGCGAGCTGCTGCACACTCAGCGGCGTGTAGACCTCCACGTCAGGCTCGTCCGCGACGTCGCCGGTGACCGTGATGAGCTCCATCACGTCGGGGTCGGACACCGCCGGCCGTGAGCAGTCGGAGGCGCCGGGCAGCAGTGAGCAGCCGGCGAGGCCGAGCGTCGTCAGACCGAGGACGGCGAGGGCAGCGGGGATCTTGCGCACCGGAACAGTTTAGATGCGTGCGGGGCGGATGCCGTGCACGAGGGTCAGGGGGCGTCCGGCTCGCTCGCGCGTGCCGCGGCCTGCCGCGCGCCCTCGGCCGCCCGCTCCGCCTCCCGCACGCGCTTGCGCAGGTTCTTGTCGGTGATCTGGCGGTCTCCGACGGCACCGGGGGTCCACAGCTCCACGTCCTCGTCGCCGTAGCTGGTCTTCGACGCGCGGCGCTTCACCTCGGGCGGGATCGCCCCCGGCGCGAGTCGCCGCGCCCACACCAGGAAGCCGGTGTGCGCGACCATCCGGTGATCCGGCCGCACGGCGAGCCCCTCCACGTGCCAGCCGCGGACCATGGTCTCGTTCGCGTCCGGCTCGGTGAACAGGCCGGTCACGCGGATGTACTCCGCGACGCGGCTGAGCTGCGTCGCGGTGGCCACGTAGCAGACCACGACGCCGCCGGGGGTGAGCGCGTCGGCGACGGCGTCGATGCAGTCCCAGGGCGCGAGCATGTCCAGGACGACGCGATCGACGGATGCCGGTGCCACGGCCTCCCCCAGCTGCTCGGCGAGGTCCCCCACGACCACGTCCCAGTTCTCGGGCACGGCGCCGATGAAGGTCTCGACGTTCGCACGGGCGACGGCAGCGAAGTCGTCGCGGCGCTCGAACGACACCAGACGGCCCTCGGCGCCGATGGCCCGCAGGAGCCACAGCGACAGCGCGCCCGATCCGACTCCCGCCTCCACGACGGTCGCCCCCGGGAAGATGTCGGCCTCGGCGAGGATCTGCGCGGCGTCCTTCGGATAGACGATCGCGGCGCCCCGTGGCATCGACATGACGAAGTCCCGCAGCAGCGGGCGCAGCGCGAGGTACTCGTGCCCGCCGCTGTTGGCGACGACCGAGCCATCGGGCTGACCGACCAGGTCGGCGTGGCGGAGCACGCCGTGGTGGGTGTGCAGCTCGCCCCCCTCCCGCAGGGTGATCGTGTGCAGACGGCCCTTCGGCCCGGTGAGCTGAACGCGATCGCCGAGCCGGAACGGCCCGCTCGGTCGCTCGATCGCCCCGGTCATCGCGCGACCTCCTCGGCGTGGTGGACCGCGCCGGCGGCGATCCGCGCGCGATGGGCGGCGTGGAACGCCGCGACGTCGTCGGCCGTCCGGCCGTCCAGGGAGTCCCACAGCGCGTGGGCGCCCGCCCCGGTGAGCGACACCATCAGCGGAACGCCGATGACGGATGCCCCGGACGCGACCGCGGATCGCAGTCCGTTGGGCGAGTCCTCGATGGCCACGGTCTCTTCGGGCGCGACCCCGAGCGCCTCGCACGCCTGCAGGTACGGGTCGGGGAAGGGCTTGGGGCGGGTGGCGTCGTCGCCGGCGATGACGACGTCGAAGGCCTCGAAGTCGATCAGGTCGACCACCGTCTCGGCCATGCGCCGCATCGACATCGTCACCAGGGCCGTCTTGATGCCCGCCGCCCGCAGGCCCGCGAGGAGCTCGCGCGCACCGGGGCGGAACGGCACACCGGTCCGGGACAGGCTGCTCATGACCTCCGTGGTGAGGTGGTCGACGATGGCGTCGGTGCTCATCCGCACGCCGGTCTCCTGCAGGATCCGGGCCGAGTCCTCGAGCCCGAGCCCGACGAGGCCGAGCGCCTGCTCATGCGACCACGAGCCTCCGAAGCTCTCGACCAGCGGCGTCTCGGCTGCCATCCAATAGGGCTCGGTGTCGACGAGTGTTCCGTCCATGTCCCACAGGACGGCGGCGAGTCGGGGCTGGTTCACCGTCCAATCCTACCGACGGGCCTCGGGCCCCCCGCTGGGAGGGGGCCTATCCTGGAAGGAGCTCGCACCGCCGGATGCGGGCGGAGGAGGTTTCGTGGACGGACTGGGTCGCCGGGTTCTCGTCGCCGCGTTCGACGGGTGGAACGACGCGGGCGAAGCCGCGTCGTCCGCGCTCACGCAGCTGCGCGAGGGCGGCTCGTACGAGACCGTGTTCTCCGTCGATCCCGAGCTGTACTTCGACTACCAGTACACCCGGCCCCATATCTCCGCCGACGGCGACGGCGGCCGGTCGCTGCGCTGGCCCGAGGCGACGCTGCTCCGCCCGGCCCACGCGACGCGCGGCACGCAGCTGTGGCTGCTGACCGGCGTGGAGCCGGCGCGCGCCTGGCAGGCGTTCTCGTCGGAGTTTATCGACGTCGCCCTCCGCGAGGACATCACCGGGTTCGTGTCCATCGGCTCGATGATGTCGGACGTCCCGCACACGCGCCCCATCTCGGTCTTCGCCGGCAGCGAGAACGAGGCGCTCCGCGGCGCGCTGAGCCTCGAGCGCTCCACCTACGAGGGCCCGGTCGGCATCCTCAGCGTGCTGGGCGATGCCGCCGAGCGCGCCGGGATCCCGTCGGCGAGCCTGTGGGCGAGCGTCCCCCACTACGTCGCCGGCCACACGCCGTCGCCCAAGGCCACGCTGGCCCTGCTCGACCGCCTCGAGGACCTCACCGGCGCGTCGGTGTCGCGCGGCGAGCTCGCCACCGAGGCGGCCGCATGGGAGGCCTCGATCGACGCGGCCGCGGCCGACGACGAGGAGATGACGGAGTACATCCGCCAGCTCGAGCGCACCCGCGACACATGGGACTCCCCCGAGGCCTCCGGAGACGCGATCGCGCAGGAGTTCGAGCGCTACCTGCGCCGCACGGACGGCAAGCCGGGCGACGGGCCGAACAAGCCCGGCCGCGACGATCCGCGCCGCTGAGCGGCATCCGTCTGCCGATGCTGCGGCGCGTGCGCCGCTACGGCTGGATGACGCCCATGCTCAGGAGCACGAGCAGGAGCGATCCGAGCGCGACGCGGTAGACCACGAACGGCAGGAAGCTGTGCTTGGAGATCCAGCTCATGAAGAACGCGATAACTCCGAGCGCGACGATGAACGCGACGCCCGTCGCGACCGCGGTCTCGCCGAGCGTGAACACGCCCGGCTCGCCGAGGTTCTTGAACAGCTGGAAGAACCCGCTGCCGAAGACCGCCGGGATCGCCAGCAGGAACGCGTAGCGGGCCGCCGCGGCGCGCTCGTACCCCATGAAGAGGCCGGCGGTGATCGTCCCGCCTGACCGCGACACGCCCGGGATGAGCGCGAGCGACTGCGCGAAGCCGTAGATGACGCCGTGTCCGACCGTCATGTCCTGGAGCTTGCGCTTCTTCGCGCCGACATGGTCGGCGATGCCGAGCAGCACGCCGAAGAAGATGAGCATGCCGGCGGTGATCCACAGCGACCGCAGCACCGTCTCGATCTGGTCCTG
The DNA here is from genome assembly GCF_055329545.1 of Microbacterium sp. ZXT2-5. Lineage (NCBI taxonomy): Bacteria > Bacillati > Actinomycetota > Actinomycetes > Micrococcales > Microbacteriaceae > Microbacterium > Microbacterium sp. ZXT2-5. The sequence goes on from NZ_JBUZWD010000002.1 coordinate 596,403, forward strand.
GAAGAGCAGTCCGAGCACGACGATCGGGATCGAGCCGATGATGATGAGCCAGCCGAGCCGCGCGTCGGGGTCGTTGCGCGGAACGCGTCCGCCGAGCGACCGGAACCACTGCCCGATGATGCGCACGATGTCGCGCCAGAAGAACACGACGACCGCCGTCTCCGTGCCGATCTGGGTGATGGCGGTGAATGCGGCCCCCGGATCCTGCGCGGAGGGCAGGAACTCCCCGAGGATCCGCAGATGCGCGCTCGAGGAGATCGGCAGGAACTCGGTCAATCCCTGGACGAAGCCGAGGATGATCGCTTCGAGAAGCATGGGCGCCTTTCAGCCGTGCAGGGCGGATGCCGCCGGTCGCGGCATCCGCTCGGGTCTCAGTAGGTGCGGAGCAGGTCGGTGAGCACGGCCTGGCCGAACACGAGCGCGTCGATCGGCACGCGCTCGTCGACGCCGTGGAACATGCCCGTGAAGTCGAGGTCCGCCGGCAGCCGCAGCGGCGCGAAGCCGTAGCCGGCGATGCCGAGGGCCGCCAGCGCCTTGTTGTCGGTGCCGCCGCCCATCAGGTACGGCACGACAGGCGCCCCCGGGTCGTGACGGCCGAGGGCCGCCACCATCGCATCGACGAGGTCGCCGGAGAACGGCACCTCGAGGCCGATGTCCTGATGCACGACCTCGACCGCGACGTCGTCGCCGACGATCCGGCGGATGTCGGCGAGAGCGGCGTCCTCGGTGCCGGGGAGCACCCGCACGTCCACGAGCGCCTCGGCGCGATCGGGGATCACATTGTGCTTGTACCCGGCGACCAGGCCGGTCGGATTCGTCGTCGTGCGGAGCGTCGAGCGGAGGAATCCGGATGCTGCGCCCGTCGCGGCGGCGACCGCGTCGGGGTCGCCGGCGGAGCGTCCCATGATCTCGGCGAGCCGGTCGGTCATCTCGCGCGTAGTGTCGGTGAGGGTCACCGGCCACGCGGTGCGTCCCAGCGCCGCGACGGCCTCGGCCAGGCGCGTGACGGCGTTGTCGGCGTGCACGCTCGATCCGTGCGCCGCGCGGCCGCGGGCGACGAGGCGGATCCACACCAGCGCCTTCTCCCCCACCTGGAGGAGGTAGGCGTGCCGGTCGCCGACCGGGATCGAGTACCCGCCGACCTCGCTGATCGCCTCCGTCGCGCCGGCGAACCACTCCGGATGGTCCTGCACCACCAGCGCCGAGCCTTCGATGCCGCCGTTCTCCTCGTCGGCGAAGAACGCCAGCACCAGGTCGCGCTCGGGCTGCTCCCCCGTGCGGAGGAGCTCGGCGACGGACGTGAGGATCATGGCGTCCATGTCCTTCATGTCTACGGCGCCGCGGCCCCACAGCAGCCCGTCCTTGACGACGCCCTCGAACGGGTCGACGCTCCAGTCCTCCGCGATCGCGGGGACGACGTCGAGGTGACCGTGCAGCACGAGCGCCGGCTTGTCGCGGTCGCGTCCGGGAACCCGCGCCATCACGTTGGTGCGCCGCGGGACGGGCTCGTAGTACTCCGCCTGCAGGCCCAGGCCCTCGAGGTACGCGCCGACGTACTCCGCCGCCTCCCGTTCGCCCGCCGCCCGGCCCCCGCCGTGATTGGTGGTGTCGAAGCGGATGAGGTCTCGCGCCACGGCGGCGACTTCGGGGAGTCCGAGATCGGGTGAGGGCATGCGCTCCAACCTACCTGTCACTCGTTTCCCCTCCGTTTCCAAGCCCGCCGCCGGACCCCTCGTCCGCGATCGCGGACGAGCCGGCGAGGCGCCTGCCGGCGCACGAAAGAAGGCCCCCTTCCGGGGGCCTTCTTCACTGTGCGCGAGGGGGGACTTGAACCCCCACGCCCTATACGGGCACTAGCACCTCAAGCTAGCGCGTCTACCTATTCCGCCACCCGCGCAGGTGGTTTCCGGTTTCGCAACCGAGGAATGACATTACCACGTCACCGACCGTTCAACGAATCGCCGAGAGCTGCCGGGCGCGTCATCCGAGCGACACTCCGAACAGCAGTCCAAGGAGGTAGGTGATGCCGGCGGCGCCGAATCCGATGGCGAGCTGGCGCAGTGCGCGGCGCAGCGGCGGGGCCCCCGACAGGAGCCCGACCGCGGCCCCCGTCGACATCAGCGCGATGCCGACGAGCACCAGTGCGACGACGATCGCCGGGGTGCCCGTGAGCCCGAGGATCCACGGCAGCACCGGGATGATCGCCCCCGACGCGAAGAACAGGAAGCTCGACAGCGCGGCCCCCCACGCGGTGCCCACCACTTCGCCGTCGTCGGCGAGGGCGATGGGGCCGGTCTCGGCCCTCCCCTGCCCGAGGGCGCGAGCCGCCTCGACGGCGCGGCGGGCACGTGCGGACGCCTCGGCCTCCGGCATCCCGCGCGTGCGGTACACCAGCGCGAGCTCGTTGGCGTCGATGTCCAGGTGAGGGATGGCACCGTCGGCGTAGTCGCTGGGCTCGGTGGCGGCGAGCAGCTCCCGCTGGGAGCGCACCGAGACGAACTCCCCGGCCCCCATCGACAGCGCTCCGGCGAGGAGGCCGGCGATTCCGCTGAACAGCACGAACTGTCCCGCGACGCCCGTCGCGCCGATGCCCATCACGAGTGCCAGGTTGGACACCAGGCCGTCGTTCGCACCGAAGACGGCCGCGCGGAACGTGCCCGACAGGCGCCGGCGGCCGCGTGCCGCGAGACCGCGGACGACCTCGTGGTGCACCTTCTCGTCGGCGGCCATCCGCGACGTCGCGAACGGCTCGTCGTCGTACGGCGATCGCGCCTCGGCGCTCTGCGCGAGCGCGAGGACGAAGATCGATCCGAAACTGCGGGCCATCCACCCCAGCAGGCGGGTGCGGACGTCCGGCTGCGGCAGCCGTTGGGGCTCGGCGCCCAGCAGCTCCAGCCAGTGCGCCTCGTGCCTGCCCTCGGCCTCGGCGAGCGCGAGGAGGATCTCTCGCTCCTCGCCGCTGCGCCGCCCGGCGAGCTCGCGGTACACGCGCGCCTCGGCGCGCTCGTTGACGAGGTACCGCGCCCAGCGGCGTCGATCGCGGTCGGTCGGTGCGGCGGGCGCGCTCACTCGTGCCTCCAGTCGGCGGTTCGGGACTCGTCAACGGTAGCCAGCGGTCCGGCCGCGAACCGGCGGAAACCGAGGATTGCCAGCATTTCGGGGATCCGAACGGCATGGGCCTTCAGCGGCCGGCGCCGCCTCCTCTCCGCGCAGCGCGTGACGTGCGCGTGGCGCGCAGCGTCTGACGTGCGGGTGGGCGGGCGCGTCAGGAGTGGACGCGCTTGCGGAGCACGTCGATGCGCGCCTGCAGCTGCGCCACCGTCGCGTGCGAGACCGCCGGTCCGCCGCAGATGCGCCGCAGCTCGGCGTGCACGAGCCCGTGGGCCTCGCCGGACTGCCGGGCGTAGAGGCCGACGAGGCTGTTGAGCAGCTGCCGCTGCTCCTTGAGCGTGCGGTGCAGCGCCTGCGGGAGCGCGGGCTCCTCGTCGGCGGTCTCCGAGCCGGGTTCGGCCCGGGCGGCGCGGGCCTCGCGGGCGGCGCGGTGGCGGGACTGCCGCGAGACACGGGACATCAGCACCTCGTGCACCTGGTCGGGCTCCAGAAGACCGGGGATGCCGAGGAACTCCTCCTCCTCGGGGGTGCCCGGAACGGCGAGCTGGCCGAACTCCTTGCCGTCGAACAGCACGCGGTCGAAGTGCGCGAGCGAGCCGAGCGCCTGATACGCGAACTCCTCGGTGAGCGCGTCGGACGCCTTGTCCTCGCGCTCCGCCGCGTCCATGAGGTCTTCTTCGGCGTTCCACTCGTCGTCGCCGTCGGAGTCGCGGTCGAGCGCGTGGTCGCGCTGTCGCTCCATCTCGCCCGCGAGGGCCAGCAGCTGCGGCACGTTGGGCAGGAACACGCTCGCCGTCTCGCCGCGGCGGCGCGCGCGCACGAAGCGTCCGATCGCCTGGGCGAAGAACAGCGGTGTGGAGGCGCTGGTGGCGTACACGCCGACGGCCAGGCGCGGCACGTCGACGCCCTCCGACACCATGCGCACCGCCACCATCCAGCGGCTGGTGCTCTGGGAGAACGCCTCGATGCGGCCCGACGCCTCCGCCTCGTCCGACAGGACCACCGTCGGCGGCTCGCCGGTCAGCTGGTGCAGGATCGCGGCGTAGGCGCGCGCGGCCGTCTGGTCGGTCGCGATGACCAGTCCGCCGGCGTCGGGCACGTGCTCGCGCACCTCGGTGAGCCTGCGGTCGGCCGAGCGCAGGACCGCGGGGATCCAGTCGCCCTCCGGGTCCAGCGCCGTGCGCCACGCCTGCGCGGTGATGTCCTTGGTGTTGTCCTGGCCGAGATGCGCCTCCATCTCGTCGCCGGTCTTCGTGCGCCACCGCATGTGCCCGGCGTAGACCATGAACATCACGGGGCGGACGACCCCGTCCTCGAGCGCGCGGCCATAGCCGTACGCGTAGTCGGTCCGCGAGACACGGATGCCCTTGGCGTCGGGGTGGTACTCCACGAACGGGATGGGCGCGGTGTCGCTGCGGAACGGCGTGCCCGACAGCAGCAGGCGTCGCGTGGCGCGGCCGTACGCCTCGCGCAGGGCGTCGCCCCAGCTCAGCGCGTCGCCGCCGTGATGCACCTCGTCGAGGATCACGAGCGTCTGCGCGTCCATCGTGAGCCGCTGATGGACGGATGCCTTCACCGCGACCTGCGCGTAGGTCACGGCGACGCCGTGGTACTGGCGGGCCGGAGCCACGTGGCGGTTGCTGAACGCCGGGTCGAGCCGGATGCCCACGCGGGCCGCGGCATCCGCCCACTGCGTCTTCAGGTGCTCGGTCGGCGCGACGACGACGACGCGGTTCACGATGCGCCGGCGCAGCAGCTCGCTGGCAAGGCGGAGGGCGAACGTCGTCTTGCCGGCGCCGGGGGTCGCCGCGGCGAGGAAATCGCGCGGTCCGCCCCCGGGGCCGTCGGGGCCGTCCAGCCCGAAGTACAGGTCGAGGGCCTCGGCCTGCCACGCGCGCAGCCGCTGGGCCGTTCCCCATGGCGCGCGCTGCGGATAGGTCGGCGACAGGTGCTCGGCGGCGAAGCTGCCGATGTGCGGCTCGCCGTCGCGCGCGGGGCGCGGGTCGTGGTGCGGTTCGGTGAGTTCGGGCGGCGATTCGATCGTCGTTTCGTCCGTCACCGAATGCACCTCCCCCGTAGACAACGAGTCACCACGATAGACGACCGGGCCGACATCGTGGGTGCCACCTCACCGGATCCGAGGCATCCGTCCGCGTCCGCGGTGCGCGGTAGCCTGTGTGTCGGTCACGAGCCGAGGAACGGAACAGGGATGTCCACGACAGAAGACCCCCGCACTCCCCACGTCGCGAACGCCGGGCCCCACCCCTGGCGTCGCTATGTCGCGATCGGGGACTCGTTCACCGAGGGCGTGGGCGACCCGGAGCCGACCGCGCCCAACGGGTTCCGCGGGTGGGCCGACCGCGTCGCCGAGGTGCTGTCCGAGCAGGTGGAGGACTTCGCGTACGCGAACCTCGCGATCCGCGGGCGCCTCATCGGCCAGATCGTCGCGGAGCAGGTGGAGCCGGCGATCGCGCTGAAGCCCGACCTCGTGACGTTCTCGGCCGGCGGCAACGACGTCATCCGGCCGAACGGCGATCCCGATGCGATCGCGCAGCTCTTCGAGGACGCCGTCGTGCGCCTCTCACGCGACGGCGCGACGGTGGTCGTGTTCACGGGCATCGACACCGCCTTCACGCCTGTGTTCCGCGGCATCCGCGGGAAGGTCGCCATCTACAACGAGAACATCCGCGCGATCGCCGACAGGTACGACTGCGTCGTCGCCGATCAGTGGGCGCTGAAGGAGGTGCAGGACATGCGCTTCTTCGACGATGACCGCCTGCACTACAACGCGCTGGGGCATCACGAGGTCGCCCGCATGGTGCTGCGCGCCCTCGCCGTGCCGAACGACCTCCAGCCGATGCAGCCCGACCCCCTGCCCGTGCGCACGTGGCGCGAGGCCCGCGCGGTCGACTTCGTGTGGGCGCGGGAGTACCTCGTGCCGTGGGTGCTCCGGCGGGTCCGCCACCAGTCCTCGGGCGACACCGTCACGGCCAAGCGCCCTGACCCGCTGCCGATGATCGCGTCGGCGCCCCCGGGCGAGACGTCGGCGCTGCCGGCGCTGAGTCCGGATGCCGCCGCCGCGCGCGAAGAGGAGGCCTGACGTGGCGACGCACCTCATCACCGGCGCGGGATCGGGAATCGGGGCCGCCCTGGCCGAGCGGCTCGCCGAGCGGGGCGACGAGCTCTGGCTGCTCGCACGCGACGCGGGCCGGGCCGCGCAGCTGCGTGAGCGCTTCCCCGGGGCGCGGACGCTGGTCGGCGACCTCGCCGATCCGGGGCGCCTGTCGTGGGCCTTCAGCCACCAGAGCGTGCCGGCACGTCTGGACTCGCTGCTGCACGTCGCGGGCGTCGTCGAGCTCGGCGCGGTGGCCGACACCCCGGTGACGACCTGGCAGCACCAGCTCAACGTGAACGCCGTCGCGCCGGCCGAGCTGACGCGCCTCCTGCTTCCGGGTCTGCGCATCGCGCGGGGGCACGTGGTCTTCGTCAACTCCGGCGCCGGACTGCGGGTGAGCCCCGAGTGGGGCTCGTACGCGGCGAGCAAGTTCGCGGTCCGCGCGGTCGCCGACGCCCTTCGCGAGGAGGAGCGCGCCCACGGCCTGCGGGTCACGACGGTGTATCCCGGACGGACGGCGACGCCCATGCAGGAGAAGGTGCATCAGCAGGAGGGCGCCGACTACGACGCGACGAAGTGGATCGACCCCGCCTCGGTCGCGACGACGATCCTGGCGGCGCTCGACCTGCCGCGCGACGCCGACCTCACCGAGCTCACCGTCCGCCCCGGCGGCTGAGCCCGGTCTGCCGCGCGGGTGCTCCGGTCAGGGCCGGCGCAGCTCCCATAGCGCCACCGCGCTGGCCGCCGCGACGTTGAGCGAGTCCACGCCGCCGGCCATGGGGATGGTCACCACCGTGTCGGCGGCCTGCAGCGCGGCGCGCGACAGGCCGTCGCCCTCGGCGCCCAGCATCAGCGCCACCCGCTCGGGGCGCCGTGCGCTGTAGGCGTCCAGCGGCACCGCGTCGTCGGCCAGCGCGAGCGCGGCCAGCTCGAAGCCGACGTCGTGCAGCGCGGCGCGCGCCTCGCTCCACTCGGGTAGCCGCGTCCAGGGGACCTGGAACACCGTGCCCATGCTCACCCGGACGCTCCGCCGGTAGAGCGGATCAGCGCAGCGCGGGCTGATCAGCACGGCGTCGGCTCCGAGTCCCGCGGCCGCCCGGAAGATCGCGCCCACGTTGGTGTGATCGACGATGTCCTCCAGCACGACGATCAGACGCGCCCCCGAGATCACGTCGGCGACCGGCGGCAGCGCGGGTCGATGCATCGACGCGAGCACCCCGCGGTGCACGGCATACCCGGTCAGCGACTGCGCGACCTCCGCGGTGACGACGTGGATCGGCACATCGGCGTCGCCCACCAGGGCCTCGGCGTCGGACAACCACTTGTCCTGCACGAGCACGGAGCGCGGCCGGTGTCCGGCCGCGAGCGCGCGCGAGATCACCTTGGCCGACTCGGCGATGTACAGACCGCCCTCGGGCTCGATGACGCGGCGCAGCGCGACGTCCGTGAGGTCGCGGTAGTCGGCGAGCCGCTCGTCGGCGGCGTCGGAGATCCAGGTCGCACCCATCGCGTCTCATCGTCGCACGGGCCCGGCGCTTCACCGGGCGACGCCGACCGCCGCCCAGGCGCGCGCGGTGATCGTGAAGGCCCCCTCGCCGAGCTCGTCCCGCAGCGACCGCTCGAGCCGCGTGATCGCCGCCTCGTCGAGACCGGCGATGTAGCGGCCCGCCGGTCCGACGCCGAGGAGGAACGGCTGCCACCAGTCGTCGAAGCCGTCGAACGAGAGGGTGCTCTCGACGACCTGCTGGGTGATGTCGGCGAGCCCGGCACGCTCGAAGATCTCGAGGAGCTGCCCCTCGGAGGCGCCGCTGAGCCCGCCTTCGCCGCGGGTGTCGGGGTCGAGCCGCTGCGCGACCCGCCAGAAGTCCGAGAGGGGGCCCCCTCCCCCGCCGTGGTCCCACACGCACGCCGAGACCAGTCCGCCCGTGGTCGTCACCCGCGCCATCTCCGCGACCCCGCGCACAGGATCCGTCATGAAGTGCACGACCAGCTGGGCGAGGGCCGCCCCGAACTCGCCGTCGTCGAACGGCAGCTCCTCGGCGCGGGCGACCCGGGCGTCCACGCCGCGGCACGCCTCGGCCGTGGCCGCCACGAACGCCGGCTCCGGGTCGACCGCGACGACGGCGTCCGCGCCGCGGCGCCGCACGAGCTCCGCCGTGAGCATGCCTGGACCGCAGCCGACGTCGAGCACCCGCGCATCGGGCGAGACGCCCACGAGCCCGGCGTCGGCGAAGGAGACTGCGAGCGGGGTCGAGAACCGGCCCATGAAGCGCGCGTAGGCCTCCGCGCTGACACCTCCGAAGCTGCCCACGCGCTCATCCTGGCACGGCGGCCGACGCCGTAACATCCCGGTAAAGCCCGGACCGTACACTCGACCGCGAAGGGGGTGCACCGTGACCTCGATGGCGACCGGACTGGACGCCCGCGCGACGGATGCCGTGGCGCAGGCGATCGCGACGCTCGCCGGGCGCCGCATCGCGGTGCTCACCGGTGCGGGCGTGTCGACAGACTCCGGCATCCCGGACTATCGCGGTGCGGGCGCGCCCGTGCGCACGCCCATGACCGCGGACCAGTTCCTCGCCAGCGACGCGTCCCGCCGCCGCTACTGGGTGGGCAGCCACCTCGGATGGAAGGCGTTCGCGGCGGCCGAGCCCAACCCGGGCCACCGCGCGATCGCCGACCTCGAAGCGCGGGGGCTCGCCACCGGCGTCGTCACGCAGAACGTCGACGGCCTGCACGTGCGGGCGGGCAGCCGGCGGGTCGTCGAGCTTCACGGCACGATGCGGCGGGTCTTCTGCACCCACTGCGGCCAGGTCTTCGACCGGCGGGACCTCGCGGCTCGCGTCGAGGACGACAACCCGTGGATCCGCGTGCCCGAGAACGTCCCGCTCGGGCCGGACGGAGACGTGCTCCCCGAGAGCACGGACGGCTTCCGCGTGCCCGATTGCAGCGTGTGCGGCGGCATGCTCAAGCCCGACGTGGTGTTCTTCGGCGAGTTCATACCGGCCGGGAAGTTCCGCGAGGCCGAGCAGCTCGTGCACGCCAGTGAGGCGCTCGTCATCGCCGGCTCCTCGCTCGTCGTGAACTCCGGCATCCGGCTCCTCGAGCGCGCGCGGCGGCGCCGCCTGCCCGTGGTGATCGTGAACCGGGGGCAGACCAGGGCCGACAGCCGCGCCACGGTGAAGATCGACGCCGGCACCAGCGAGGTGCTGCGTCTCCTCGCGGACGGGCTGCCGGCGCTCGCCTGATGCCGCGCGGGTAGGCTCGAAGCGTGACCGCGCTGATCCTCATCCGCCACGGCGAGACCGATTGGAACCGCGACCGGCGCATCCAGGGGTCGACGGACATCCCCCTCAACGACAACGGACGTGCGCAGGCGCGCGCGACCGCCGCCCTCCTCCGCGAGCGCCTGTCCGGAGCCGACCAGCCGACGATCGTGTCGAGCGACCTCGCCCGCGCCCGCGAGACGGCCGAGATCATCGCCGGCGAGCTGGGTCTCGCCGCGCCGCGGACCTACCGCGGTCTTCGCGAGCGCGCGTACGGGGAGGCGGAGGGCCTCGGCGTCGACGAGTTCCGTGCCCGGTGGGGCGACTGGTACACCGCCGAGGTGCCCGGCGCCGAACCGTGGCCGGACCTGCGCGAGCGGGGCATCGCCGCCCTCGGCCGTGCGGTGCGCGACCATCGCCGCGCGACGGCCCCCGTCGCGGCATCCCTCATCGTCGTGAGCCACGGCGCGCTCATCCGCGAGATCATCCGCCACGCGACGGCGGGCGAGCTGCCTCCGGAAGGCGAGCGCCTGCTCAACGGTTCGGCGCACGACTTCGTCTACGAGCGCGACCACCTGCGGCTCATCGCATACGCAGGCCTCGTGGCCTAGCCTCGATCCACCGCTCAGCCGTCTGCGCGCACCAGGATCCCGCGCGCGTGCCGCAGGACCGGCTCGTCCACCATGCGGCCCTCGTACGAGAACACCCCACGCTCGCCGCGCGCCGCCTCCAGCACGCCGCGCGCCCACGCCACGGTCTTGTCGTCGGGGCGGTACGCATCGCGGATGATCGCCACCTGGCTCGGGTGGATGCAGGCCGTGGCGCGGAAGCCGGATGCCGCGGCATCCGCCGCCTCGATCGCCAGGCGCTTCACGTCGGCGATGTCGAGGTGCACGGCGTCGATCGCCGCCTTGCCGCGCGCGCCCGCCGCGAGCAGCACCTGGGCCCGCGCGTGGCGCGCGATGTCGCGGTAGCGACCGTTCGGCTTGCGGCTGGACGTGCCGCCGATGCTCGCGACGAGGTCTTCCGCCCCCCACATGAGCGCGGCGACGTTGCCGAGCGCCGCGATGCGATCGGCCTGCGCGACCCCCTTGGCCGTCTCGCACAGCGCGACGACCTCGAACCGGGCGTCGATCTTGGCGATCCGCTTGGGGGACTCGGCCTTGGCGACCATGATCCGCCGGTAGTCCGTCTGCGACAGCGTCGCGAGATCGGCGGCGAAGTCGCCCGTCTCGGGCGGGTTCACCCGCACGATGACGCGCGCCGGGTCCAGCTCCGACTCGATGAGGTGTCCGCGCGCAGCGGTCTTGTCGGCCGGCGCGACCGCGTCCTCGAGGTCGAGGATGACCCCGTCCGCGCGCTGCATCGCCTTGGCGTACCGCTCGGGCCGGTCGGCGGGACAGAACAGCAGCGCGGGGCCCAGCTCGAAGGTCATGACGTCTCCCCCTCCGCCGGCACGGCGCCGGGCGGCTCGGCTGCGGATGGCGGAGCGCACCACATCAGCGCGGTCCGGGTCGCCTCCGCCACGATCTCGCCGCGCTGGTTGCGGCCGGTGTGGCGGAGCGTCACGATGCCCTGCCCGGGCCGCGAGGCCGAGAGCCGCTTGTCGACGACCTCCGACTCGGTGTACAGCGTGTCGCCGTGGAACAGCGGGGCCGGGAAGCGGATGTCGGTCAGTCCGAGCTGCGCCACCAGGGTGCCCTGCGTGATCTGGGTCACCGATGCGCCCACCATCGTCGCCAGCGTCCACATCGAGTTCATGAGACGCTGCCCGAACGGCTGCGCGTCCGCGTACGCGGCATCCAGGTGCAGCGCCTGCGTGTTCATCGTCAGCGACGAGAACAGCACGTTGTCGGCCTCCGTCGCGGTGCGGCCGGGACGATGCAGGTACCGCGCGCCGACCTCGAGCTCGTCGTAGTACAGCCCGCGCTGCACGATCGCCCGGGCGGCGCCGGCGTCGTGGGGGTCGGGGGTCACCTGTGCCACGCTACCCTCACGCGATGCCGAGCGCCCGGGCGATCACGAGGAGCTGCACCTCGTTGGTGCCCTCGCCGATCTCGAGGATCTTCGAGTCGCGGTAGTGCCGGGCCACCGGGTACTCGTTCATGAACCCGTTGCCTCCGAAGACCTGGGTGGCGTCGCGCGCGTTGTCCATGGCCGCATCGCTCGCGGTGAGCTTCGCGATCGCCGCCTGGGTCTTGAACGGCCTGCCGGCGTCGCGCAGCCGCGCCGCGTGGTGCCACGCGAGCCGGGCGAGGTGCACTCGCTGCTGCATCCGGGCGAGGAGGAACTGGATGCCCTGCCGCGTGGCGAGGGCCTCGCCGAACACCGTGCGCTTGCGGGCGTAGTCGACGGCGGCCTCGAGGCATCCCTCTGCCGCTCCCGTGGAGAGCGCGGCGATCGCGATGCGGCCCTCGTCGAGGATGTGCAGGAAGTTCGCGAAGCCGCGCCCGCGCTCGCCGAGGAGGTTCCCCTCGGGCACCCGCGCGTCCTGGAAGGTGAGCGGATGGGTGTCGGAGGCCCGCCAGCCCACCTTGTCGTAGCCCGGCTCCACCGTGAAGCCCGGCGTGCCGTTCGGCACGATGATGGTCGAGATCTCCTTGCGCCCGTCCGTCTCGCCGGTGACCGCGGTGACGGTGACGAATCGGGTGATGTCGGTGCCGGAGTTCGTGATGAACTGCTTCGACCCGTTGATCACCCACTCGCCGCCCTCCAGCCGCGCGGTCGTGCGGGTGGCGCCGGCGTCCGATCCCGCCTCCGGCTCGGTGAGGCCGAAGCCCGCCAGCGCACGGCCGGCGAGGAGGTCCGGAAGCAGCTGCTGCTTCTGCTCCTCGGTGCCGAACCGGAACACCGGCATCGCGCCGAGGCTCACCCCGGCCTCGAGCGTGATCGCGAGGGACTGGTCGACCCTGCCCAGCGCCTCGATCGCGAGGCACAGCGCGAAGTAGTCGCCGCCCTGTCCGCCGTACTCCTCGGGGAACGGCAGGCCGAACAGCCCCAGCTCGCCCATCTGGGCGACGACGTCCATCGGCAGCGTGTGCGTGCGGTCGGCCTCGTACGAGCGGGGCGCGACCACCTCCTCGGCGAACTGCCGGGCCATCGCGGCGAGCTCGCGCTCGTCGTCGGAGATGTCGTAGGTGTCGTAGCCGTCCATGGTGCTCCTCGGGGGTGTCAGGGCGCGGTCGCAGGCGCCTCGTGGGCGTCCGCGTCGGGCTGTGCGGGATGGTCGGATGCCGCGCCCGCCGCGTCAGCGGCTGTCACGTGCGCGAGCACCTGGTCGCGGCGCACCTGGTCGCCGACGCCCACGTCGACGCGCACCACGCCGTCGTGGGGCGCGAGGACAGGGTGCTCCATCTTCATGGCCTCGATGGTGACGATGCGGTCCCCGGTGGCGACATGAGCGCCGTCGGCGACGTGGACCGCGACGACGGCGCCCGGCATCGGTGCGCGCAGTTCGGGATCGGATGCCGCGGCCTCGCGTCGGCGGGCCGCCAGGCGGCGCTCCATCGCGGCGCGCCGGGTGAGCGGGCGGAGCGCCGTGGTGACCCCGTCGACGTGGACCCACAGCAGTCCGTCGGCGGCTGTCGCGAGCTCGACACCCGGCGCAGCCGCGTGGCCGTTGCGGAGGGCGCCGCGCGGGTCCGTTCCCGCGCCCACGACCGGTCCGGGCGCGTCGGCCTCGGTGACGACGACCCCACCGTCGGAGGTCTCGAACGCGGCCGTCGCCGGCGCCGGCGGAGCGCCCATCCGCCACCCCGACAGCTCGTGCCACACCGCCCCGCTGCGTCGAGATCGCGCGTTCTCGCCGAACGACCACGTCCTCGGCGCCGAGGACGTGCTGTCTCGACGAGATGGTGCGATCTCGGCATGAGCCCGGACGAACGACGCGGCGGCGCGGAGCGCGGTCGGGCCAGGCTGCGGAGCGACGAAGGCGGGCATGCGGTCGATGAGCCCGGTGTCCATGTCGCCGGTGCGCACCCCGTCGTCGGCGAGCAGCGTGCGGAGGAACGCGACGTTCGTGTCGAGCCCGAGCACGACGGTGTCGGCGAGCGCGGCGTCCAGGCGCGCGAGGGCGGTCGCACGATCCTCGCCGTGCGAGATGACCTTCGCGATCATCGGGTCGTAGTCGGCGGTGACGACGCTGCCCGTCTCGACGGCGGCATCCGTCCTCACCCCGGCGGCGGGCCGCCACGCGAGCACCTCGCCGGTCGCGGGCAGGAAGCCACGCTCCGGCGACTCGGCGTACACCCGCGCTTCGATCGCGTGGCCGTCGAGGCGCACGTCGTCCTGCGCGAACGACAGGGGCTCCCCCGCCGCGATCCGCAACTGCTGCTCGACGAGGTCGAAGCCGGTCACGAGCTCGGTCACCGGGTGCTCGACCTGCAGCCGGGTGTTCATCTCGATGAAGAAGAACTCGTCCGGCCGGTCGGCGGCGACGAGGAACTCCACCGTCCCGGCGCCGACATAGTCGACGGATGCCGCGGCGGCGCAGGCCGCGGCGCCGAGGCGTGCGCGCGTCGCCGCGTCGACGGCGGGCGACGGCGCTTCCTCGATCACCTTCTGGTGTCGGCGCTGCAGCGTGCATTCGCGCTCGCCGAGGTGGACCACACCGCCGTGCCCATCGGCGAGCACCTGCACCTCGATGTGCCGGGGCCGCTCGATCAGGCGTTCGAGCAGCAGCGTGTCGTCGCCGAATGCGGCGAGCGCCACCCGTCTCGCGGTCGCGAGGGCGTCGGGCAGCTCTCCGGGAGAGCGCACGACCTGCATGCCCTTGCCGCCGCCGCCCGCGGACGGCTTGACCAGCAGCGGGTAGCCGGACCGTTCGGCGGCGACGGCGATCCCGGCATCCGTCATCTCCCCCGCGCTGAACCCGGGCACGGTCGGCACGCCGTGGGCCGCGACATGCTCCTTCGCGCGGATCTTGTCGCCCATGACCTCGAGGGCTCGCTCGCCCGGGCCGATGAAGACGATGCCGGCCGCGGCGCAGGCCCGTGCGAACGCGACGTTCTCCGACAGGAACCCGTAGCCCGGATGCACGGCCTGTGCGCCGGCGGCGATCGCCGCCTGCACGACGGCGTCGACGTCGAGGTACGAGCGCGCCGCCGCCGCGGGCCCGATGCGCACGGCGGCATCGGCCTCGCGCACGTGCGGCGCCCCGGCATCGGCGTCACTGAAGACGGCCACGGAGCGGATGCCGAGGCGGTGGAGCGTGCGGATCACCCGGCGCGCGATCTCGCCGCGGTTGGCGACCAGGACTGTTTCGAACATGGGTCTCACATCCGGAAGACGCCGAAGCGCGGTTCGGGAAGCGGCGTGCGCGACACGACGTCCAGGGCGAGGCCGAGGAGGTCGCGGGTGTCCAGCGGGTCGACGACGCCGTCGTCCCACAGGCGGGCCGTCGCATAGTAGGGATCGCCCTGCTGCTCGTACTGCGCGCGGATGGGAGCCTCGAACGCGGCCTGGTCCTCGACCGGCCACTCCTCGCCGCGCGCCTCGATCTGGTCGCGCTTGACGGTCGAGAGCACGGACGCGGCCTGGTTGCCGCCCATCACCGAGATGCGGCTCGCCGGCCAGGTCCACAGGAACCGCGGCGAGTACGCGCGACCGCACATCGAGTAGTTGCCCGCGCCGAAGGACCCGCCGATGACGACGGTGAGCTTGGGAACGCGGGTGGTCGCCACCGCGGTGACCATCTTCGCGCCGTCCTTCGCGATGCCCCCGGCCTCGGCATCCCGGCCCACCATGAAGCCCGAGATGTTCTGCAGGAACAGCAGCGGCACCCCGCGCTGGTCGCACAGCTCGATGAAGTGGGCGCCCTTCTGGGCCGACTCGCTGAACAGGACGCCGTTGTTCGCGACGACGCCGACGGGATGCCCGTGGACGCGGGCGAACCCGGTGACCAGCGTGTCGCCGTACTCGCGCTTGAACTCGTGGAACTCGCTGGCATCGACGAGGCGCGCGATGACCTCGCGCACGTCGTAGGGCTGATTCACGTCGACCGGGACGACGCCGTACAGATCGGATGCCGCCACCGCCGGCTCCCGCGACGGCGCGACGTCCCACGCCGGCTCGGCGGGCCCGGGCAGCGTGGCGACGATGTCGCGCACGATCTCCAGCGCGTGCTCGTCGCCTTCGGCGAGGTGGTCCACGACGCCCGAGCGGCGGGCGTGCAGCTCTCCCCCGCCGAGCTCCTCCGCCGTGACGACCTCGCCGATGGCCGCCTTCACCAGCGGCGGTCCGCCGAGGAAGATCGTGCCCTGATCCCGGACGATCACCGTCTCGTCGCTCATCGCGGGCACGTAGGCGCCCCCGGCCGTGCACGAGCCGAGCACGGCGGCGATCTGCGGGATGCCGGCGGCCGACAGCCGCGCCTGGTTGAAGAAGATGCGCCCGAAGTGATCGCGGTCGGGGAACACCTCGTCCTGCATCGGCAGATACGCTCCGCCGGAGTCGACGAGGTAGATGCACGGGAGCCGGTTCTCGAGCGCGATCTCCTGCGCGCGCAGGTGCTTCTTGACCGTGAGCGGGTAGTAGGTCCCGCCCTTCACCGTCGCGTCGTTGCACACCACCATGACGTGGCGCCCCTGCACCAGCCCGATGCCGGCGATCACCCCGGCGGCGGGGGCGTCGCCGTCGTAGAGGCCCTCGGCGGCGAGGGGCGCGACCTCGACGAAGGGACTCCCCTCGTCGAGCAGGCGCGCGACCCGGTCGCGCGGCAGCAGCTTGCCGCGGGCGACGTGCCGCTCCCGCGAGGCGGGAGGTCCGCCGAGGGACGCCGCCGCCAGCCGCTCGCGCAGCTGCTCCGCCAGCTCCCGCTGGGCGTCTCGCGTGCGCGTGAACCCCTCGTCGTGCACCGCGGCGGTGGTCAGCACGCTCATCTCGCCCTCCGTGTCATCCCCGTCGACGTCACGATCGGATCACGCCGGTTGTCCGGACGCGATCGGATTGGTTAGTGTTCACTAACTGAGCTTTAGGTTAGCGGTTGTTAACTCGAACGACAAGCGGAGTGCGGAGATGACGAGCGGCGCCACCGACCGCGAACGCGCGAAGGCAGACCGGCACGCGGCGATCCTCCACGAGGCCGCCGCCCTCTTCGCCGAGCGCGGGTTCAGCGGCGTGAGCCTCGAGGACATCGGCGGCGCCGTCGGCGTGAGCGGCCCCGCGCTGTACCGGCACTTCGCCAACAAGCAGGCGCTGCTGGGCGCCATCCTCGTCGAGGTGAGCGAGCGCCTGCTCGCCGGCGGGCGGGAGGTCCTCGCCGCGCACGACGACCCCGTCGCCCAGCTCGACGCGATCATCGACTTCCACGTCGAGTTCGCCCTCCGCGACGCCGACGTCATCCGCGTGCAGGACCGCGATCTGGCGAGCCTCAGCGACGCCGATCGCCACACCGTGCGGCGACTGCAGCGCGAGTACGTCGAGGTGTGGATCGGCATCCTCGCCGCCGTGCATCCCGATCGCGACGAGGACGACCTCCGCGTCCGCGCCCACGCCTGCTTCGGCCTCATCAACTCGACGCCGCACACCGTGCGCGCGACCCGCTCACGGCCCGGCGCCGGGGACGTGCGCGGCATCCTCCGCACGATGGCGCAGGCCTCCCTCACGGCCTGAGCCGCGGAAGGCCCTAGTCTGGACCCACCATGGCGGGGCATGGGCACGACGACGACGGCGGGGCGGGCCGCGTCGAGGCCACCGAGACGCCCGTGACTCGGCCTGCACCCGAGGCGCTCGATCAGAGCTCCCGCCGCGACTTCCTGAAGCTCGGCGGCATCGCCGCCGCGGGACTCGTCGTCGGCGGCGGCGTCGGAGCGGCCGCCGGCGCCGCGATCGGACACGCGGTCGGCTACCGCGAGGGCTCGCTCGACCTCGCCGCCGTCGCGCCGCGATCCGAGCCGGGCTTCGACCACATCGTCGTCCTGATGGGCGAGAACCGGTCTTTCGACAATCTCCTCGGGTGGCTCTACACGCCCGATACGCTGCCGGACGGAGAGACGTTCGACGGGCTGGCGTTCGGCGACTACGCCAACATCGCACCCTCCGGCGAGCGCGTGAGCGTGCACGCGTACTCGGGCCCGACCGACGACGTCATGGCGCGCCCCGACCCGGACCCCGGCGAGGAGTTCCCGCACGTCAACACGCAGCTGTTCGGCACGGTGCACCCCGCGGGCAACGCCGCCAGCCAGGTCGGCGACATGGTGGCGCCGTTCAACGCGCCGTCCTCGGGCACGGCCGCGACCATGGAGGGCTTCCTCCGCGACTACTGGAACAACCTGATGCGGCTGCGGCACGGCAAGGCGCCGACCCTCGACGAGGCGTCGCACATCATGGGCGGCTTCTCGCCCGAGCAGCTCCCGGTGCTGTCGACGCTGGCCAGGGGCTTCGCCGTCTTCGATGCGTGGTTCGCCGCCGTGCCGTCGCAGACGTACTGCAACCGGTCGTTCTTCCACGCCTCCACCTCGCACGGGTACGTCACCAACAAGCACGGCGGCGGCTACGACAAGTGGCTCGACGCCGATGCGGCGCCGACGATCTTCAACCGGCTCGAGGACGCCGGGGTGTCCTGGAAGGTGTACTTCGACGAGATGCAGCTCGTCTCGCTCACCGGCATCCTCCACGCTCCGGTGCTGGAGGAGTACTGGCGGACCGGGCGGTTCGGGCACATGTCGGAGTTCTACGACGATGCCGCCGCCGGCCGCCTCCCGGCGTACTCCTTCATCGAGCCCCGGCTGGTCTACAACCACAACGACTTCCACCCGCCGTTCGGGACGCTTCGCGAGAGCGACGTCGAGGGCGAGGACGTCATCGACTCCGCCGTGTCCGACGTGCGCAACGGCGAGAAGCTCGTCGCCGACGTCTACAACGCCGTGAAGACGTCCGCAGCGCCGGACGGATCGAACGCGATCAACACGCTCCTGCTCATCACCTTCGACGAGCACGGCGGCACGTACGACCACGTCCCTCCTCCTCCCGCCACGCCGCCGGTCGCCGACGACGCTCCGGGCGAGATGGGCTTCGCCTTCGACCGGCTCGGGGTGCGCGTCCCGGCGATCGCCGTGTCGGCCTACACGCGCGCGGGGACCGTCGTCCACGACGAGATGCACCACGCCGCCGTGATCGCGACGCTCGCACGCCTGCACGGGCTCCGCCCGCTCACGCGCCGCGACGCCGAGGCGAACGACCTCTTCTCGATCGTCAACCTCGACGCGCCGCGCGACCCGGCGACCTGGCCCGTCGTGCACGCGATGTACGTGCCGCCGAACCCGCACGAGGACGAGGCATCCGACCTGAAGGACGGCCCCCACAAGCACAAGCCGCTCAGCCCGCCGGGCCGCGGCCTCCTCGGCCTGCTGCTCGCGAAGTACGGACCGCCCGGCGCCCCGGAGCCGCAGAGCTACGCGGAGGCGTTCGACGTGCTGCAGAAGCACGGCCTCGGGCTGTTCTATCCCAAGACGTCGTGAACGGATGCCGCCACCGGCGACGCCGCTGCGCGGCAGGCCTCCGGCGGCGGCAGACCGCTCACTGCAGGAGCATCGCCCTCCCCGGCTCACGGAGGATGTCGGCGACCTCCACGAGGAACCGGGATCCCTGCTCCCCGTCGACGAGACGGTGGTCGAACGACAGCGCCAGCGTCATCACGTCGCGCAGCGCGATCTCACCGCGGTGCTCCCACGGCTGGCGCCTCACCGCACCCAGCGCGAGGATTCCGGCCTCGCCCGGGTTGATGATCGGAGTGCCCGCATCCACCCCGAACACGCCGACGTTCGTGATCGAGAAGGTGCCGCCCATCATGTCGGCGGGTGCCGTCTTGCCGGCGCGCGCGGTCTCGGCGAGAGCCCGGATCGCGTCGGCGAGCTCGGCCAGATTCAGCTGCTGCGCGTCGCGGATGTTCGGCACCACCAGGCCGCGGCCGGTGGCGGCCGCGATGCCGAGGTTGACGTAGTGGTGCTCGACGATCTCGCCGGCCTGCTCGTCCCAGCGGGAGTTCAGTCCCGGGTGCCGCGCGAGTGCCAGGCATACGGCCTTGGCGGCGACGGCCATGATGCCGATCCGGTGCTCCTGCAGTGCCCGGTCCGCCTTCAGCGAGGCGATGAGCTCGCTCGTCGCGGTCACGTCGGCGGTGAGGAACGTCGTGACGTGCGGCGCGGTGAAGGCGCTGCGCACCATGGCGTCGGCGGTGAGCCGGCGCACCCCGCGGATCGGGGTGCGCGTGGTCCGTTCGCCGGCGGCGACGGGCCGCGGCGGCTCGAACGCCTCGACCGGCTCGGCGGCGGCCGGCTCCGTGGCGACCGCCCCGACCCGCGTCGCATACGCCTCGACGTCGGCCCGCGTGATCACGCCCGACGCCCCCGTGGCCTCCACGAGGGCCAGGTCGATGCCCAGCTGCTTGGCGTACTTGCGCACCGGCGGCGTCGAGCGCGGCCGCTCGATCGGGCGCTCGACGTCGCCGAGCTGGATGGCGTCGTGCGGCGCCGCCTCGAGCACCGCCGTGTCGGACGCCGCGGCGGCCGAGGCGGCGACGCGCGCACGGCGCTGCGGGCGGGCGGAGCCTCGCGGGGCCGCGCCGTACCCGACGAGGTTCGGCTGGCCCTGCTCGGCCGCCTCAACCGGCTCCGGCCGCCGTGACGCCTCGACCGCGGGGGCCGAGGTGTCGGCGTGCACGACGCCGGCCTCCTGGGCGGGCGCCGAGGGCGAGGCATCCGTCGCCGCGGTGTCGAAGGAGATGAGCACCGATCCGACGGCGATGACGTCGCCGGGCTCGGCGTGGAGCGCCGTGACGGTGCCGGCGTGCGGCGACGGCAGCTCGACGACCGCCTTCGCGGTCTCGACCTCGGCGATCGTCTGGTTGAGCGTCACGGTGTCACCCACCGCGACCATCCACTGCACCAGCTCGGCCTCGGGCAGGCCTTCGCCCAGATCGGGGAGTCGGAAGTCCTGGGTCATGAGTCCAGCACCCCCGAGAGGCTGTTCGGGCGGTCCATCACGCGATCGACGGCGTCGAGGATGCGGTCGAGGTCGGGAAGGTGGTGCTTCTCCAGCTTCGCGGGCGGGTAGGGGATGTCGTGCCCGGTGACGCGCTGCGGCGCTGCCTCGAGGTAGTTGAAGCAGCGCTCGGTCACGCTCGCGATCAGCTCGGCGCCCACGCCCGCCTCGCGCGCGGCCTCGTGCGTGACGACGACCCGGCCGGTCTTGCGGACGGATGCCGTCACGGTGCGGTAGTCCACCGGCGAGATCGATCGCAGGTCGATCACCTCGATCGAGACGCCGTCGTCCTCGGCCGCGGTGGCGGCGTCGAGGGCGGTCCCGACCTGCGAGCCGTACGTCAGCAGCGTCACATCGCTCCCCTCCCGCGCGACGCGCGCGAGGCCCATCGGCGGCGCATCGGCGAGCTGCACGTCCAGATCGACCTCGCCCTTGGAGTGGTACAGGCGCTTCGGCTCGAAGTAGACCACGGGGTCGTCGGAGGCGATCGCCTGGCGCAGCATGACGTACGCGTCCTGCGGATTGGACACGGCGATCACCCGGAGGCCGGAGGTGTGGACGAAGTAGGCCTCGGGGGACTCGGAGTGATGCTCGGCTGCGCCGACGCCCCCCGCCCAGGGGATGCGGATCGTGATCGGCATCGTCACGTTGCCGCGGGTGCGGTAGTGGAGCTTGGCCACCTGGCACACGATCTGGTCGAACGCCGGATACACGAACCCGTCGAACTGGATCTCGACGACCGGACGGTAGCCACGGAACGCGAGGCCGACGGCGGTGCCCATGATGCCCGCCTCGGCCAGCGGCGTGTCGACCACGCGCTGCGCGCCGAACTCGGCCTGCAGACCGTCGGTGATGCGGAACACGCCGCCGAGCTTCCCGATGTCCTCGCCCATCACGAGCACCTTCGGGTCGTCGGCCATCGCACGGCGGAGCCCTTCGTTGATGGCCTTGGCCATCGTCAGCTGCACCATCGTCACGCCCCCTCTGCCGCCGGGGCGAACCCGTCGAGGTAGGCGCCGAACCACTCGCGCTGCTCGTCGATGCCCGAATGGGGCTCGGCGTAGACGTCGTCCAGGACGGTGATCGGCGCGCGCGTCGTGGCGGTCATGGCGGCCTCGCGCACCGAGGCGGCCAGGGCGTCGGCGTCGGCCTCGACGCTCGCGACGAAGGCCTCGTCGAACTCGCCCTGCGTCCGAAGCAGCGCCTCGACGCGGGAGATCGGGTCGCGGCGGCGCCACTTCTCGACCTCCTCCTTGTCGCGGTAGCGCGTGGGGTCGTCCGACGTGGTGTGCGGTCCCATGCGATATGTGACGGCCTCGATGAAGGCCGGTCCGTTCCCGCGGCGCGCGTTGTCGATCGCCCAGCGCATGGCGGCGAGGCACGCGAGGACGTCATTGCCGTCGATGCGCATGCTCGGGATGCCGAAGCCCGGCGCGCGGCCGGCGATCGGGAACTTCGCCTGCACGGTGACGGGCTCGGAGATCGCCCACTGGTTGTTGGTGCAGACGAAGACGACCGGTGCGCCGAAGGACGACGCGAAGACCATCGCCTCGTTGACGTCGCCCTGGCTGGACGCGCCGTCGCCGAAGTACGCGACGGAGACCTGGTCGGTGCCGTCGCGCTGGATGCCCATCGCGTACCCGACGGCGTGGAGCGCCTGCGCGCCGATGATGATCTGCTGGGTCGCCGTGTTGAGCTCGTACGGGTTGTAGGTGGAGTGCTCCTCGCCGCGCCAGGCGAGGACGAAGTCGGAGGGCTTTCCGCCGCGCGCGTACACCACGCCCGTCTCGCGGTAGCTCGGGAAGGCGAAGTCGTCGGCGCGGAGCGCTCTGGCGGTGCCGATCTGCGTGGCCTCCTGGCCCTGGCACGGCGGCCAGAGAGCCAGCTGGCCCTGGCGCTGCAGGGCCACGCCCTCCGTGTCGATGCGCCGGAGCAGGACCATGTCCCGGTACAGGCCGCGCAGCGCGGCCGCGTCGACGTCGGCCACCCAGCGGTCCAGTTCGGGGTCGGCGATGCGCTCGCCGTCGGGGGTGAGCAGCCGCGCGACATCGTCGATGTCGGTGGCGAGATCCGCTGTCGGGGTCAGGGTGTGCGTCATCGTCATCACTCCTCGTTGCGGGCCCCCTCGTGAGGAGCCGCTTCGCGTGCGCCGGCTTCGTCGCCGACTGATTCGAGGCTACGTCCGCCAGGCACCTCGCTCAAGCATCTGCGTTCGACTTGAGCATGTTGACAACTATCACCCCCCGGAGGCGTGCTAACGTTTCGCACTATGGGTGCCCTCGATCACGTCGACCTGGAGCTTCTCGCCGCGCTCTCCGCGGACCCCCGCGCGACCGTCGTCGCCCTCGCGGAGCGGCTCGGACTGTCGCGCAACACCGTGCAGGCGAGGATGGGCCGGCTCGAGCGCGCGGGCGTCTTCCTCTCGTACGAGCGCGCCATCTCCTCCGCCTCGCTCGGCTTCCCCATCGAGGCGTTCATCAGCGTCATCGTGCGCCAGGCGGATCTGCCCCGCATCGCGGTGGAGCTCGCGCGCGTGCCGGAGGTCGTCCAGGCGCACGGCCTGTCGGGTCAGGTCGACCTGCTGGTGCGGGTCGCGTGCCGCGACACGCAGCACCTCTTCGACACCGACGCCCGCATCCTCGCGATCGAGGGCGTCGAGCGCACCGAGACCTCGCTCGTCATGGGCGAGGTCATCCCCCACCGCGTCACGCCGCTGATGGAGCTCGCGCGACGCGAGTGATCGCCGGCGAATACGCGGTCAGGAGATGACCGCGGCCTCGCCCCTCGGATTCCCGCTCGAGGACGCATCGGCGCGCACGAGCACCACGCCCGCGAGGAGAAGCGCACCGCCCACGAACTGGATGGGCGCGGGCACCTCCGCGAGGAAGATCCAGGCGAACGCGAGCGCGAACAGCACCTCCGACAGCCCGACGAAGGACGCCACCCGCGAGCCGATGCGCGGGACAGCCATGACGCCGAACGCGTAGCCGAGCGTCGTGGCGACGCCGGCGACCCAGAGGATCGGCATCCACCACGGCACTTCCACGCCGGCGAGGACGACGTCGACGGCGGGCGCCCGGAACGGCATGAGGCCGGTGAGGCACAGCAGGCCCATCACCAGCGCGCCCGTCAGCAGACCGCTCGCCGCCAGCGCGAGGGGCGGAAGGTCGTCGCCGGTCCGCTCCGAGATCACGAAGTATGCGCACACGCACACGGCCGCCGCGAGCGCGAACAACGTGCCCAGCAGGTCGAACGACGCCCCGGAGATGTCGACGACGAGCACCAGGCCGGCGATCGCGACGACGGACCCCCACAGCACGAGGCCGGACGGGCGCCGGCGGGTGCGCAGCCAGACGGCGGCGACGAGCATGACCGGCGCGAGGTACTGGATCAGCAGCGCGACGGCCACGGGCATCCGCTGCATGGCGGAGAAGAAGAACAGCTGGCAGCCGAGCACCGGCATCAGGCCGAATCCCACGATGAGCCGCCAGTGCCGCCGCAGGAATCCCGGCTGCCGCCTCATCGCGAGCAGCAGCGCCGGCGACAGGACGAGCCCTGCGACCCCCATGCGCACGAGCAGCGCCGCCCCGAGCGACCAGCCCACCTCGAGCAGGGGTTTGACGAACGGACCGCTCGACGAGAACGCGAGTGCGGACGCGATGCCGAGCAGCAGCCCGGTCGTGCGCAGCCGAGCGCCGGAGGCGACGGCCGCGCCGGGGGCGATGACGGGGAGGGGCGCGGTCGAGGCGGTCATGGGCGGCATCCGACTGTCAGGAGTGAAACGTGCTTACACTGGTGACGGTACTCGCGTCGGACGTCAGGAGTCAACATGGTTTTCATCCATGACACGCAGCAGAGCCTGCGCGCCGCCGCGTATCTGGTCAACACGATGCCCGGACGCGACGGCGACGACACCCTCACCACCGCCGACGACTTCGAGGAGTACCTGCGGGTGAACCCCTACACGGGAGCGATCCGGCGCGACGAGACCGAGCTGTCGGCCCTGCGCGCCATCCGGCCGCGGCTGCGCCGGCTCTGGGAGGTCGACCGCGACGGCGCGGTGCCGCTCGTGAACGGGATGCTCCGCGACGGGCACGCCCTCCCCCGCCTCGTCATCCACGACGGGTTCGACTGGCATGTCCACGCCACGAGCGACGACGCACCGCTGGCCACGCGGGTCCTCGTCGAGGCGGCGATGGCCTTCGTCGACGTCATCCGTGCCGACGAGTACGACCGCGTGCGGATCTGCGCGGCCGACGACTGCGACGGCGTCTACGTGGACTACTCGAAGAACGGCTCGAAGCGCTACTGCGACACCGGCAACTGCGGCAACCGGATGAACGTCAACGCGTACCGGCGTCGGAAGGCGCGACAAACCGCGTGATGGCGCCGGCCGCGGTCGCCGGCGTCTCGTAGTGGATGAGGTGCCCCACGTCGGCGATCTCGACGAGCTCGGCCGCCGGGAACATGGTCGCCAGGCGCCGCTCCGCCTCGATGGGGGTGATGTCGTCGCGCTGCGCCGCGACCAGCAGCGTCGGCTGCGCGATGCGCGGAGCGAACGCGCGCACGTCGTGCGAGACGGACGCGACGAACGCGTCGCGCAGCACGTCGCGATCGGCGAAGCGCGAGAAGTAGGTGTCGTGCTGATCGTGCACGAAGCGACGGATGCCGCGATCCCTGGTCTTGGCCATCGACTCGCTCATCACGCGCACGATCAGGCCGTTGCGCAGCAGCGCCTCGCCCAGCCGCCGGGGAAGCCGCGCTCCTGCCCAGTAGTAGAACACCGCGAGCCGCGTGAGGATGCCCCGCGGCCCCTCCAGCGCGGGGGCGCCGATGGGGTTGACGAGGATCACCCGCGGGGTGTCCAGCCCGCCCGCCACGGCGGCCGCCACCACGATCGACCCGAACGAGTGACCGAGGATCACGGCGCCGGGGGCGACGGCACGCGCGAACTCCTCCAGCCACTGCGCATACAGCGCGAGGTCGTGCGTGCGGCCGGGGACGGGCGGCGTCTCGCCGAACCCGGGCAGATCGGGTGAGATGACGCGGATACCGGGAAGGTGCGCCACCACCGGCTCGAGACCGTGGTGCTCGCCGCGGAACCCGTGAACCGCGACGATCGTGGTCGGCGCGTCGGCCGGCCCGTAGACCCAGTACGCGGTGGTCCCTCCCAGCACGCTCGCCTCGTGCCGCTCGACGGGGATCTCATCGAGCAGACGCGCGTACGGGTTGACGGAGGTCACCCGTCGAGTCTACGAGCCCGCCGCGTGCCCGCATCGCGCGGAGCGCCTGACCCGGGATGTCGGAGCCGGCGCATACCGTGAGCGGCATGAGCCACCGGCATCCCGATCAGCTGGCGTTGTGGGATGTCCCGGAGTGGCTCCAGGTGGTCGGGGTCTTCGACCTCGAGACCACGGGGGTCGACGTCACGGCCGACCGCATCGTCACCGCGCACGTCGGGCTCCTCGACGCCGAGGGCGGGGTGATCCGCGCCCGCGACTGGCTCGCCGATCCGGGGGTCGAGATCCCCGACGGGGCCAGCGCCATCCACGGCATCTCCACGGCGCACGCCCGCCGCCACGGGCGCGGCGCGCGCGAGGTCATCGACGAGGTCGTCACGGCGCTGCGCGCCCTGCTCGACGCCGGCATCCCGGTGGTCGCCTACAACGCGCCCTTCGATTTCTCGATGCTGAAGTACGAGGCGCTGCGCCACGGCGTCCCGCCCATCGAGAGCCCGTCGCCGGTGATCGACCCGCTCGTCGTCGACAAGGCGTACGACCGCTGGCGCCGGGGCAAGCGCACGCTCGAGGTCGTCGCCGCCCACTACGCGGTGCGCCTCGACGCCGCCCACGAGGCCTCGGCGGACGCCGTGGCGGCGGGCCGCGTCGCGCAGGCCCTCGCCGAGCGCTTCGCGCCCTGGCTCCCCACGACCGTGCACGAGCTCCACACCCGGCAGATCGGGTGGGCCCGCGCGCAGGCCGAGAGCCTGACGGAGTACTTCATCCGCGTCGGGCGTATCGACCCCGACGACCGGCTCGATGGCCGCTGGCCGATCCGCTGACGCCGCACACGCAGAAGACCCCGCGCGGGGCGGGGTCTTCCGGGGCGGCGGACCGTCGACGGTCCGATGCGCGGCGGCTTACTTGGTGCCGAAGTTCTTGAAGCGCTGGTTGAACTTCTCGACGCGGCCGGCCGAGTCCATGATGCGCTGCTTGCCCGTGTAGAACGGGTGCGAGGCCGACGAGATCTCGACGTCGATGACGGGGTACTCGACGCCGTCGAGCTCGATCGTCTTGTCGCTCGACACCGTCGAGCGGGTGAGGAAGGTCTCGCCCGAGCCGAGGTCACGGAACACGACGGCCTGGTAGTCCGGGTGGATGTCAGTCTTCATGATGGTCCTTTGAGGATGGTGCCCTGGATTTTGCCAGGGCGGTCAAAGTCTGCGGTGCTTGCGCACCAAAGAGCGAGTCTACCAGCCCCGGGCCCGCTCGCCGAACCGCCGTTCCACGGCGCGCGAGCCGGACGGGTCAGTGTGCGGCACGGGCGGCGTAGCGGCCGCCGTCCTCGCTCAGCCGGATGGGCACGCCGAAGGTCTCGGTGAGCGCGTCCGCGGTGAGGGTCTCGCCGACGGGGCCGGATGCCACCGCCTGGCCGTCGCGCAGCAGCAGGACGTGCGTGAACCCGACCGGGATCTCCTCGACGTGGTGCGTGACCATGATCATCGCCGGCGTCGTCGGCGCCTGCGCGTACCCGCCCAGCAGGATGAGCAGCTCCTCGCGGGCGCCGAGGTCGAGGCTCGCCGTGGGCTCGTCGAGGAGCAGCAGCTCGGGGTCGGTCATGACGGCCCGCGCGATCTGCACGCGCTTCTGCTCGCCGTCGCTGAGCGTTCCGAACGTGCGATCGGCGAGATGGTCGAGCTTCCACTCGGCGAGCACGCGCAGGGCGCGCCGCTCGTCGATGTCCTCGTAGTCCTCGCGCCAGCGTCCGAGCACCGAGTACGCCGCGGTGAGCACGACGTTCAGCACCGTCTCCTCCGGGGGCACCCGACGGGCCATCGCGGAAGAGGCGAAGCCGATGCGGGGGCGCAGGTCGAAGACGTCGGTGCGGCCGAGCCGCTCCCCCAGGATCGTCACGGTGCCGGACGTCGGGTGCAGCAGCGTGTCGGCCATCTGCAGCAGCGTCGTCTTGCCGGCGCCGTTCGGCCCGAGGATCACCCAGCGCTCGTCGTCGGAGACCGTCCAGTTCAGGTGATCGACGATGTTCCGAGCGTTTCGGCGGACGACGACGTCGGAGAACTCGAGCACCTCAGGCATGCCGACAGCCTATCGGCCGCCGGCGGCCACCTCCGCGTACAGCGCCGCCGTCTGCTCGGCGATGCGCCGCCAGCTGAACTCCTCGGTCGCCCTCCGGCGCCCTGCCGCGCCGTACTCGCGGGCACGCTCGGGATCGCTGACGACCTCGGTCAGCACGCGAGCGAGATCCGCGACGAAGCGCTCGGGATCGGTGGGGGTGCCGGTGCCGTCCTGCACCTGCTCGATGGGCACGAGGCGCCCCGTCACGCCGTCGACCACGACCTCCGGGATGCCGCCGGTCGCCGTGCCGACCACCGCGGCGCCGCACGCCATCGCCTCGAGGTTGACGATGCCGAGCGGCTCGTACACCGACGGGCAGACGAATGTCGTCGCGGCGCTCAGGATCGTGCACAGCTCGTGGCGTGACAGCATGCGGTCCAGCCACACGACGCCGTCGCGGCTCTGCTGCAGGCCGCGCACGAGACCCTCGACCTCGGCCATGATCTGCGGGGTGTCGGGGGCGCCGGCCGCGAGGATCACCTGCACGTCGGCGGGAAGGCGCTCGGCCGCACGGAGGAAGTACGGCAGGCCCTTCTGGCGCGTGATGCGCCCGACGAAGACCACCGACGGCCTCGCCGGATCGATCCCGAGCTCCTCCAGCAGAGCCGGGTCCTCGACCGGATGCCACGCCTCGACGTCGATGCCGTTGTAGATGACGTGCACGCGGTCGGGGTCCAGCGCCGGGTAGCTGCGCAGGATGTCGGCGCGCATGCCGCCGCTCACGGCGACGATCGCGGCCGCGCCCTCGTAGGACGTCTTCTCGATCCAGCTGGAGACCGCGTACCCGCCGCCCAGCTGCTCGGCCTTCCAGGGGCGCAGCGGCTCGAGGCTGTGGGCGGTGACGATGTGCGGGATGCCGTGCAGCAGCGAGGCGAGGTGCCCCGCGAAGTTCGCGTACCAGGTGTGGCTGTGGACGACGTCGGCGCCGGCGACGTCCGACACGATCTCGAGGTCGGTGCCGAGCGTCTGCACGGCGGCGTTGGCGGCCGCCAGCTCGGACGGCACCCCGTAGGACGTCGTCCCCTCCTCGTCGCGGTCGGCGCCGAAGGCGCGCACCCGGACGTCGATCATGTCGCGCAGCGCTTTGACGAGCTCGGTGGCGTGGACGCCGGCTCCCCCGTAGATCTCCGGCGGGTACTCCTTGGTCACGATGTCGACGCGCATGGCACGAAACCTATTACACCGGCGTGCCCGGGTGTAACGGGTACCCCCGAATCACCCGCCGGGCCTAGGGTGGTGCCATGCCAGCAGCGCCCAAGGTCTTCGGAATCATCCTCGCCGGCGGCGAAGGGAAGCGGCTGATGCCGTTGACCGCGGATCGCGCCAAGCCGGCGGTGCCGTTCGGTGGGCAGTACCGGCTCATCGACTTCGCGATCTCGAACCTGATCAACTCGGGGCTGCGCCAGGTCGTGGTGCTCACCCAGTACAAGTCCCACAGTCTCGACCGCCACATCTCCCAGACCTGGCGGATGTCGGCGCTCCTGGACTCGTACGTCGCGTCGGTGCCTGCCCAGCAGCGCCTCGGCAAGCGCTGGTTCTCCGGCTCGGCCGACGCGATCCTGCAGAGCCTCAACCTGATCAACGACGAGCAGCCCGACATCGTCGTCGTGATCGGCGCCGACCACGTCTACCGCATGGACTTCCGGCAGATGCTCGCGGCCCACATCGAGTCCGGCGCGCGCGCCACGGTCGCCGGCATCCGGCAGCCGATCGCACTGGCGAACCAGTTCGGCGTCATCGACGTCGACCCGGAGGACCCGGGCCGGATCCGCGACTTCCTCGAGAAGCCGCAGAGTCCCGTGGGGCTGGCCGACGCGCCTCACGAGGTGCTCGCGTCGATGGGCAACTACATCTTCAACACCGACGCGCTCATCGAGGCGGTCGAGCACGACGGCGAGCTGGCGACCTCCAACCACGACATGGGCGGAGACATCGTCCCCTACTTCGTGCAGCGCGGCGAGGCGGGCGTCTACGACATGAACCGCAACGAGGTGCCGGGGTCCACCGACCGCGACCGGTACTACTGGCGGGACGTGGGAACGATCGACTCGTTCTTCGACGCGCACCGCGACCTCATCTCGACGCTGCCGATCTTCAACCTCTACAACACCGACTGGCCGATCCACTCGCAGGCGGTCAACTCCCCGCCGGCGAAGTTCGTGCGCGACTCGGTGGGCCGCATCGGCAACGCGATCGACTCGATCGTCTCGCTCGGATCGGTGCTGTCGGGCACGCACCTCGAGCGCAGCGTGGTGGGGCCGTGGACGCTCGCCGGCGGCGGTTCCACGATCACCGACTCCGTCCTGTTCGACTACGTGCACGTCGGCGCCGGGGCGCGCGTGCACCGCGCGATCCTCGACAAGAACGTCTGGCTCGAGGACGGCGCGACCGTCGGGGTCGACCGGGAGAAGGACCTGGCCCGCGGCTTCACGGTGACCGACAGCGGCATCACGGTGGTCGGCAAGGGCGTGCGCGTCGAACGATGACGGGCGGTCGGGAGCGGCATCCGCGTCCCGCTAGCGTGGAGTCATGCCCGCAGTGCCCGCCCGCTTCCTGGTCGTCCTCGACGCCGACTCGACGCTCATCCGCAACGAGGTCATCGAGCTGATCGCCGACGAGGCGGGCCGCGGACCGGAGGTCGCCGCGGCGACCGAGGCCGCGATGCGCGGCGAGGTCGACTTCGCGACCAGCCTGCGCTCGCGCGTGCGGGCGCTGGAGGGCGTGCCGCTCGCGGCGTTCGCCCGGGTGCGGGCCCGCATCGAGCCGACGCCGGGCGTCGTCGAGCTGATCGAGGCGGTGCACGACCGGGGCGGGGCCGTCGGGGTGGTGTCGGGAGGCTTCCACGAGATCCTCGACACCGTGGCGCCGCAGCTCGGCGTCGACGTGTGGCGCGCGAATCGTCTCGCCACGCGCGACGGGGTTCTCAGCGGCGTCGTCGACGGGGAGATCGTGGATGCCCCGGGCAAGGCCGCCGCCCTGCGGGAGTGGGCGGCCGAGCGCACCGTCCCGCTGGCACGCACCATCGCGATCGGCGACGGCGCGAACGACCTCGAGATGATGGCGGTCGCGGGCCTGGGCGTCGCGTTCAACGCGAAGCCGGCGGTGCGCGCCCGCGCCGATGTCGTCGTCGGACCGGTGGACCTCGCCGAGGTCATCCCGCTGCTGCCCTGACGGTCCTCGCGCGATGTCGGCGGCGAGGCGTAGCGTCGGCGCCATGCACATCATCCTCATACCCGGACTGTGGCTCGACGCGGCGTCGTGGGGCGACGTCGCCCCGGCGCTCGAGTCGGCAGGCCATCGCACGCACCCGCTCACCATGCCCGGAGTCGGCGCGCCGGCCGACGAGTCCGCCGGGATCGGCATCGCCGACTGGGTCGAGGCGGCGGTCGCGGCGGTCGGCCGGCTCGACGGCGAGATCGTGCTGGTCGGGCATTCCGGCGGGGGCAATGTCGCCTACGGCGCAGTGGATGCCCGCCCCGAGCGTGTCGCGCGCGTGGTCTTCCTCGACACCTTCCCTCCCTCCGACGGCGGGTCCGTGTCGGAGTTCCCCGTCGTCGACGGGGTGGTCCCGTTCCCCGGGTGGGACTTCTTCGACGAGCTCGACGTCGCCGACCTCGACCCGCAGACGAGGGCGGATGCCGCGGCCCGCACCCGCTCGGTTCCCGCGCGCGTGCCCACCGACCCGATCCACCTGTCCGACGAGCGCCGGCGCTCCGTGCCCGCGACGATCATCACCGGAACAGTGAGCGAGGCGCAGATCCGCGAGATCATCGCGGCCGCCCCGCAGTGGGCGGCAGAACTCGCGGCGCTGCGGCAGCTCGACATCATCCAGCTCGGAGCAGACGGCGACCCGACCGGTCACTGGCCGCAGTTCTCACGTCCCGGCGCGGTGGCAGAGGCGATCCTGCGGGCCATCGGCTGACCCGTCGACCGGCTCGCGGAGGTCAGTGCCCCATGCCGAGGCCGCCGTCGACCGGGATGACGGCGCCGGAGATGTACGCGGCGTCATCCGACGCGATCCACGCCACGACGCCCGCCACCTCCTCGGCCGACGCGAAGCGGCCGGCGGGGATGTTCTTCTTGTACTCGGCCTGCGTCTCGTCGGAGAGCTCGGCCGTCATGTCCGTCTCGATGAAGCCCGGCGCCACGACGTTCGCGGTGATGCCGCGGCCCCCGAGCTCGCGCGTGAGCGACCGGGCGAAGCCGACGAGGGCGCTCTTGGAGGCGGCGTAGTTGATCTGCCCGGCGGAGCCGTAGAGGCCGACGACGCTCGAGATCAGCACGACGCGGCCCCAGCGGGCGCGGAGCATCCCCTTGGAGGCCCGCTTGACCACACGGAAGGTGCCGCCGAGGTTGGTGGCGATGACGCTGTCGAAGTCGTCCTCGGTCATGCGAAGCAGCAGCGTGTCCTTGGTGATGCCGGCGTTGGCGACGACGATCTCCACCGGTCCGAGCGCTTTCTCGACCTCGGTGAAGGCGGCGTCGACGGCTGCGGCATCCGTCACATCCGCGCGCACCGTGAGGGTGCCTTCGGGGCCCTCACCTGACCGCGCCGTGACGGCGACGCGGTAGCCCTCCGCGACGAAGCGCTCGGCGATGGCGCGGCCGATGCCGCGGTTGCCGCCGGTGACGAGGACGACGCGATCGCTGGACATGGTGGTACTCCCAGGGGTGAGCGGGCGGATCCGCACCAGCCTATCGGCGCGCGAGGGCCCCGCCCGGTCGCGTTTGACACCCCCGACCGCCGCTGGGACGCTGGAGCCAGACATCGAGAAAGGCCTCGCCGTGAGCGACAGCACCCCGCAGAGCCCCCAGAACCCCGAGCCCGGTTCCTACCCGCCGGTCCCGCCCCCGCCGTCCCCGGCGCAGGCGTCGCCCGGCGCGTACCCTCCCGCCTCGCAGGGTGCGTACCCGCCGGCCTACGGCTCGGACCCGGCCGCCGCCCCCGGAGCCGCGTACGGCTCGACGCAGGCCTACGGATCGGCTCCGTCGTACGGCTACGGCTACGGCGCGCCGGCGAAGACCAACACGCTGGCGATCGTCTCCCTCATCTCGTCGATCGCGAGCTTCGTCATCCTCCCCTTCATCGGGTCGATCGTCGGAGTGATCACGGGCCACATGTCGCTCAACCAGCTCAAGACGAGCGGCGAGCAGGGCCGCGGCATGGCGCTGGCGGGCACCATCGTCGGGTGGGTCGGCCTGGGCCTCACCATCCTCGGCATCATCGCCGCCATCGTGTTCTTCTCGTTCTTCGCGGCGATCTACCAGCAGTCCGGCGGAAGCGTCTGACGGAGGCGCCCGGGGAGCCGCTCCCCGGGCGCCCGCACGGTGCAACCGGCGTACGCTGGAAGTACCGTGAAGAGCTCAGGCAACGCCCCGTCTGCGACATCCCTGCCGCGCGCACCGCGCGACGAGGTCGGCGCGCGGTCGGCGCGGTATCTCGTGATGATGGGCATCCGCGTCGCGTGCTTCATCCTGATGGTCGTCATCACGCCGTACGGCTGGTACACGTGGGTGTTCGCCGCCGGCGCGATCTTCCTGCCCTATATCGCCGTCGTCTCGGCCAACGTCGGACAGGAGAGCCGTCGCAACCGCCGAGAGGACCCCGAGCCCGCGCTGCCGGCGCCGTCCTCCGCGCCGCCCGCGGAGCCCTCGCCGCCGCGGGTCATCCGCATCGAGGAGTCGCGTCCGGCGGCCGACGACACGACGGACCGGAGCGCATGACCCTCCCCGAGCCCGATCAGGTCGCCGACGCGATGTGCTCGCGGACAGGATGCCGCGCCGCTGCGCGCTGGCGGATCGACTGGCGCAACCCGCGCATCCACGCCGCCGATCGCCGCAAGACGTGGGTCGCGTGCGACGAGCACGTCGGCTACCTCCGGGAGTTCCTCGCCGCACGGGATTTCCCGCTCTCGGTGGACCCCCTTCTTCCCACGGAGGCCGCGCGATGAGCGGGCGCTCGGTGAGCATGCAGAATCTCCCGCGCGCGGGGCGGTGGGCGATCTACATCACCCTGGCCGTCGTCTTCGCGATCGCGTGCGCGTTCCTGTCCAACTGGCAGTTCTCGCGCAACCAGGAGCGATCCGCCCAGCTCCAGCTGGTGGAGCGCAACTACGACGCCGACGCGGTCCCGCTGGCAGAGCTCATCGCCGACGGCGACGGGCTCGACCCGGCGGACGAGTGGCGTCCGGTCGTCCTTCGCGGGACGTACCTCGCCGACGACGCGCTGCTGGTGCGCAACCGTCCGCACGGCGGCACGTCGGCGTTCGAGGTGCTCGTGCCGTTCCGGCTCGATGACGGCCGCGTGCTCCTGGTGGATCGCGGGTGGGTGCCGCCCGGGCAGGATCAGCCCGTGCCGGACGCCGTGCCCGCTCCACCCGACGGTCCTGCGACGGTCGTCGTCCGGCTCCGGCCGGGCGAGCCTCTCCCGGCGTCGGGCCGCGGCGCGCCCGACGGACAGGTGCCGACGATCAACCTCGGCCTCGTCGCCGAGAGCCTCTCCCCCGCGGCCGGTGACGCCCTCGAGCGCAGTGCCTACGGCGTGATGGTCTCGGAGGAGCCCGCGCCGGCGAGTACGCCCAACGCACTGGAGGCGCCGTCGGACGACCCCGGTCCGCACCTGTCGTACGCCATCCAGTGGATCCTGTTCGCGATCATGGGCTTCGTCTTCATCGGCTACGTCATCCGCACGGAACGCCGCCACCGCCGCGAGGACGCGGAGGACGCGTTGGACGCAGCCGCTGAGAGGGCGGAGGCGACGGATGCCGCGGCCGCGGCGCCATCGCGCCGCCGGCGTGATCGCGATGCGGAGGACGAGGACGCCCTGCTGGACGCCGCCGGGCGCTGACGTCGCCGGCATGCGGCGGCGCGGACGCTACGCGAGGGTGACCAGGTCGGCGTAGTCGCGGCCCCAGATGTCCTCGACGCCGTCGGGCAGGATGAGCACGCGCTCGGGGTTGAGCGCCTCGACAGCGCCCTCGTCGTGCGACACCAGCACCACGGCGCCCTCGTAGTGCGCGAGCGCACCGAGGATCTCTTCGCGCGAGGCGGGATCGAGGTTGTTCGTGGGCTCGTCGAGCAGCAGCATGTTCGCGGACGACACCACGAGCGTCGCGAGCGAGAGGCGCGTCTTCTCGCCGCCGGACAGCACGCCGGCCGGCTTGAGCACGTCGTCGCCGGTGAACAGGAACGATCCGAGCACCTTGCGCGCGTCGGTGGCGGTGATGTCGGGCGCGGCGGACATCATGTTCTCGAGCACCGACCGCGAGACGTCCAGGTTCTCGTGCTCCTGCGCGTAGTAGCCGATCTTGAGCCCGTGGCCCGGCTCGAGCTGCCCCGTGTCGGGCTGGTCGACACCGGCGAGGATGCGCAGCAGCGTCGTCTTGCCGGCGCCGTTGAGACCGAGGATGACGACCTTCGAGCCGCGGTCGATCGCGAGGTCGACGTCGGTGAAGATCTCGAGCGAGCCGTACGACTTCGACAGGCCCGACGCCATGAGCGGCGTCTTGCCGCAGGGCGCAGGCTTCGGGAAGCGCAGCTTGGCCACGCGCTCCTCCTGACGCACCTCGTCGAGCCCGGCGAGCATCTTCTCGGCGCGGGCCACCATCTGGTGGGCCGCCGCGGCCTTGGACGCCTTCGCTCCGAACCGCGCCGCCTGCTGCTGGAGCACGGTGGCCTTCTTCTCGACGTTGGCGCGCTCCTTCTTGCGGCGCTCCTCGTCGGCCACCCGTTGGCGCAGGTAGTTCTTCCAGTTCATGTTGTAGACGTCGATGACCTGGCGGTTCGCGTCGAGGTAGAACACGCGGTTGACCGTCTCGCCGACCAGCTCGACGTCGTGGCTGATGACGATGAGCCCGCCCTTGTAGCCCTTGAGGAACTCGCGCAGCCAGACGACGCTGTCGGCGTCGAGGTGGTTGGTGGGCTCGTCGAGGATCATCGTCTGCGCGTCCGAGAAGAGGATGCGCGCGAGCTCGATGCGCCGCCGCTGACCGCCCGAGAGGGTCTTCAGCGGCTGGTCGAGGATGCGGTCGGGCAGCGACAGGTTGTGCGCGATCGAGGCCGCCTCCGCCTCGGCCGCATAGCCGCCCAGCGCCTCGAAGCGCTCGGTGAGGTTCGCGTACCGGCGCATCGCCTTCGCGGCGACGGCCTCGTCGCCGTCGCCCATGGCGAGGGATGCCTCGTGCATGCCGATCGCGAGCGTGCCGAGGCCGCGGGCGTCGAGGATGCGCGTTCGCGCGAGCATCTCGGGGTCGCCGGAGCGCGGGTCCTGCGGCAGGTAGCCCAGCTCGCCGGAGCGCTCGACCTTGCCGTCCGCGGGGATGAGGTCGCCCGCGAGCACCTTCGTGAGCGTCGTCTTGCCGGCGCCGTTGCGCCCGACGAGGCCGATCTTGTCGCCATCGGAGACGCGGAAGGAGACGTCCGACATGAGCACGCGCGCGCCCACGCGGAT
This sequence comes from Microbacterium sp. ZXT2-5, assembly GCF_055329545.1. Lineage (NCBI taxonomy): Bacteria > Bacillati > Actinomycetota > Actinomycetes > Micrococcales > Microbacteriaceae > Microbacterium > Microbacterium sp. ZXT2-5. The sequence continues at coordinate 632,676 of NZ_JBUZWD010000002.1, forward strand.
CTCGAGGTCGTGCACGGCGAGCACAGCGGATGTCCGTTCCGTCGGTGGGTGGTGGGGCGGCCGAGTGGCCAGCCATCCAGTATACGGGCCTTCGTCGGCCGGCGATCGTCCCGCCCTCGCACCGCAGCCCTCACCTCGGCGGGTGTGGAAGCCGGACAGCGGATCGGCCGATCATTGGTGGACTGCGTCCAACTAGCGGCATCCGTCGCCCCCTAGGCTGAGTCCCATGTCATCCATCGCCGCCGTCCCGACCGCCGCCGCAGGCGCGCGCCGCGTGCTCGCAGACGTCATCGCCCGCCCGTCCTCCCGCGCCCGCGCCTTCGCCCTCGACGCCGGGCTCGTCATCGCCGGCGCCGCCGTCGTCGCCCTCCTCGCCCAGGTCGAGATCCCCCTCTGGCCCGTCCCCATCACCGGACAGACGCTGGGCGTCATCGTCGTCGGCGCCGCACTCGGCGCCTGGCGCGGCGCGGCGGCCCTCACGACCTACATGCTCGTGGGCCTCGCGGGCCTCCCCGTGTTCGCCGGCTTCACCGGGACCCTTGCCGCCGTCGGCAAGCCCAGCTTCGGCTTCGTCATCGGGTTCATCGTCTCGGCGTTCGTCGCCGGCTGGTTCGCCGAGCGCGCATGGGATCGGCGACCCGCCCTCGCCTTCATCGGCTTCGCCGCCGCGAGTATCGTGCCCTTCCTCTTCGGCATCCCCTACATGGCGTTCATCCTCAACGTCGTGATGGGGCTGGACTACTCCTTCGCCGGCCTGCTCGAGGTGGGGCTGCTGCCCTTCATCCTCGGCGGCCTGATCAAGGCGGCCCTCGCCGCCGCGATCATCCCCGGCGCGTGGGCGCTGGTGCGCAAGGCCGACGCCTCCAAGGAGTGATCCCGCGCTCGGACGACGAGGGAGCCCCGGCCGATCGGCCGGGGCTCCCCTTGTTCCAGGCGTCAGCCCTGCGCGACGGCGGTCGCCGTGGCGAGCTTCTCCACGAGGGCGTCCAGCCCCCACGGCAGCGTCAGCGGCGTGGGCGACAGCGCCGAGACGTCTTCGGCGCCCACGAGCGAGGCGACCGCGCCGCTCTGCACGGCGGGGATGAGCTTGCCCGCATCTGAGCCCAGGAACGCGTCGAGCGCGTCCTGCGTCTCCGCGAACGTCAGGATGACGTCGGCATCGATCCGGTCGAGGTTCTCCGGGCTGACCGTGGTGTAGAACGTGCTCTCCCCCGTGTCGAGGTCGGCGACGCTCGCGGGCGTCTGGAATCCGAGGTCCTCGAGGATCTCGACGCGCGGGTCGGAGGCCAGGTACAGGTAGTAGGTGCCCGCCGACTCCGTGGGAACGGCGATCGTCGACTCGGCGAACTCGGGATGCGCCGCAGCCGCCTCGGCGACCATCGCGTCGAGGTCCTCGAGCACCTGCTCGGCCTCGTCCTCCTTGCCCAGCGCCTCACCGACGATCGTGACGACATCGCGCCACGGGGTGGTCCACGGACCGTCGGGGTACGCGACGACCGGCACGCCCGCCTCGGTCACGGCGTCGAACTCGTCCTGCGTGAGACCCGAGTAGGGCGCCAGGAGCACGTCCGGGTCGGTGGCGAGCAGCTCCTCGACCGAGAGCTCGTAGGTCGAGTTGTCGAGGATCGCCGGCGCCTCCCCGCCGAGCTCCTCCAGCCCGTCCGCCACCCACGGAGCCATGCGGTCGTCGCCGCCGGAGTAGTCGTCGGACGGGATCGCGACAGGGACGACTCCCAGCGCCAGGACCGCGTCGGTCGCGCCCCATCCCCACGTCGCGACGCGGGTCGGCGCGGATTCGATCACGGCGTCGCCGAGCGCGCTCGGGATCGTCAGCGGGTAGGCGCCGGTCTCGGACCCCTCGTCGGCCGACGTCTCGGCGGCGGGCGCGCCCGCGCACGCGGCGAGGGTCAGGGCCAGCGCCGTGACCGCAGCCGCGCCGGCGGCGCCACGGGTGAGCTTGCGTGACATGTGGTGTTCCTTTCGATGGTGTCAGGCGTGGTCGGCGGCGCTGTGGGCGCCGCCGGGGACGGGGACGATCAGCGGGGTGCCGGTGAGCGGGTCCGGCATGACCAGGGCGTCGAGCGAGAAGGCCTCGGCGACCACCTCCGCCGTCAGCACATCGGCGGGCGCGCCATGCGCCACAACACGGCCGTGCGACATGACGACGAGCTCGTCGGCGTATCGCGCCGCCAGGTTGAGCTCGTGCAGCACCACCACGATCGTCGTGCCCTGCGTGCGGTTGAGCTCTCGGAGCAGATCGAGCACCTCGATCTGGTGGCTGAGGTCGAGGAACGTGGTCGGCTCGTCCAGCAGCAGGATCCGCGGGTCCTGCGCGAGCGCCATCGCGATCCACGCGCGCTGCCGCTGGCCGCCGGAGAGGTCGCCGACGGGGCGGTCGGCGAGCTCGGTCATCCCCGTGCTCGCCAGCGCCGAGTCCACGATCGCGGAGTCCTCCGGGCTCCACCGTTGGAACACGCCTCGGTGCGGATGCCGACCGCGCGAGACGAGCTCTGCCACGGTGAGCCCCTCGGGCGCCGACGGCTGCTGAGGCAGCAGGCCGACCGCTCGCGCGAACCGCCGCCGCGACAGGGTCGTCGCGTCGACGCCGTCCAGCTCGACGGTGCCCGCCATCGGGGGGCGGAGACGGGCGAGCACGCCCAGCAGCGTCGACTTCCCGCAGGCGTTCGCGCCGATGATCATCGTGACGCGACCCGGGGCGATCGTGAGGTCGAGATCCTCGATCACCCGTCGACCCGGGTAGCCGGCCGACAGTCCGCGCGCCACCAGCCGCGGAGAAAGAGTGTCGGTGCTCACAGGTTGCGTCCTTTCGACGTGCCGAGAAGCCACAGGAGGAAGACGGCGCCGAGCGCACCCGTCACGACCCCGACCGGCAGCTGCAGGCCGGGGATGGCGAACTGCGCGACGAGGTCGGCGGCGGCGAGCAGCGTCGCACCGACGACCGCGCTCGAGCCGACGCCGATGGCCCCGTGCCCGAGCAGCGGTCGTGCGATCGCCGGCGCGCACAGCGCGATGAAGCCGACGGGGCCGATGAACGCGCAGGTCGCAGCGGTCAGGAGCACGGCCGCCCCGACCGCCACCAGCTGCACCCGGGAGGGATGGATGCCGAGTCCCGCCGCCGTCGCGGGTCCCATCTGGTTGATCGGGAGCCAGCGGGCGGACGCGATGACGGCGGGGACGGCGGCGACCCCGACCAGCACGAGCGTCACGACCTGCCACCACGGGGTGGAGGACAGGCTTCCCGTGAGCCACAGCAGCGCGGTCTGCGTCTGCTCGACCTGCGCGCGCACCATGAGGAAGTTCGTGATCGCCGTGCACAGGAACGCCACCCCGATGCCGGCGAGGATCAGCCGGTAGCCGCCGGCGCGCTGGCCCCGCCCCGCGAACAGCAGGAGGACCGCGACGGTGAGGCCGCCCGCGAAGGCGAAGACCGTCAGGACGGGCCCGGTCGTCCCCAGCACCAGCAGGGCGAACACCGCCGCCACGCCGCTGCCGCCCGAGATCCCGAGGAGATCGGGGCTGGCCAGCGGATTGCGCAGCAGCGCCTGGAGCAGCGCACCCGCGGTGCCGAGCGCGGCGCCGGCGGTGAGGGCCATCGCCAGGCGCGGAGCCCGCACCTGGAACACCACGTAGGCCTCGACGCGCTCGCCACCGCCCCACAGCGTCCGCCACACCTGATCGGGCGAGAGCGGGTAGTCCCCGAGCGAGAGCGAGAGCGCGGCGATGAGGACGAGCACCGCGCTCAGCGCCAGCACGACCCAGCGGCGACGGGATCGCGTCCTCGTGCGGACGGCCTCGACGACGCTCACAGCGTGACCTGCTTCCGCCGCAGGACGAGGGCGATGAGCATCGGCGCCCCGAGGAAGGCGACCACGATGCCCGCCTGGACCTCCCCCGGTGGCGCGATGACGCGTCCGATGACGTCCGCCAGCACCAGCACCGCGGCCCCGAGCGGGATGCCGATCAGCACGAGGTCGCGGTAGCTGTCTCCGACGAATGCGCGCAGCGCGTGCGGGACCAGCAGGCCGAGGAACACGATCGGCCCGGCGATCGCGGTCGCCCCGCCGCAGAGCAGCACCGTCGCGAGGATCCCCACCACCCGGGTGCGCGTCACATCATGGCCGAGGCCGCGCGCCGTGTCCTCACCGAGCGCCATCAGGTCCAGTCCGCGGATCGAGACGACCGCCAGCGCGAGCCCGACGACGACCGGCCCGGCCACCGCGGCGACGGCGTCGAGGCCGCGAGCGGTGAGGGCTCCGACCGACCAGTAGCGGTAGACCTCCAGCGCGACGATGTCGGTCGTCAGGATGAGGATCGACACCGAGGTCAGACCGGCGGTGACGGCGGCGCCCGTGAGCGCGAGCTTGGCCGGGTTCGAGCCGTCCGCCCCGCGTGAGCCGATCGCGGCGACGAGGACGGCGGCGGCGGCCGCTCCGGCGAAGGCGAACCACACGAACCCGGCGGGGGTGGTGATGCCGAGGAGGGTGATGGCCGCGAGGACGGCGACCGAAGCCCCCGCGTTGATGCCCAGCAGTCCGGGATCGGCGAGCGGGTTGCGCGTGAGCCCCTGCATCACCGCCCCGGCCGCGGCGAGCGCCGCTCCGGCGAGGATCCCGATCACGGTGCGAGGGATGCGCTGCGTCAGCACGACGGAGTGGTCCGCCCTCGTCAGGTCGGGCGCGGTCAGCGCGTCCCAGACCACCCACGGCGGTATCGGCCGCGCGCCGACTGCCAGGCTCAGGAGCACGGCGATCGCGAGCACGACGAGGGCCGCCGCGAAGATGGCCCGCGCGCGCCGCGTGCGGGCGCCGGTCATTCCTGCCGCTCGGCCTGGCCCAGGCGCCAGTACCCCATGAACGCGACGCGCTTGCGGTCGACGCCGCACCCCTGGACGAGGTGACGGCGCAGTCCCTTGACCATCGCCGCCTCGCCCGCGATCCATGCGTAGAAGTCGCCGTCGGCGTCGGCAGGGCTGTCCCACAGCAGGTCGATGTCCACGTCGACGTCGACGAGGTCCTGCGTCCGCGGCGCCGCGGCCTTGGCGAGGACGTCCGGCGAGGCATCCGTCCAGGCCGACACCGCGGACATCAGGCTCTCGCCGTGCGGCCGGGCGTCGCGGGCGAGCCACGTGACACGGAAGTGGCCGGGCACGTCGAGGTCCAGGCGATCCGCCGCCGTGGGGACCTCGAGGAAGGCGTCCACGTCGTAGGAGTCGTCCAGCGACTCGAGGATGGCGCAGATCGCCGGCGTCGCCGTCTCGTCGCCGGCGAGCAGCACGCGCTGTGCGGTACCGGGATGCCAGTCCAGACCGGAGCGGCGGTCCTCGCTGCGCTCGTCGGGTCCGACGATGACGAGCTCCTGCCCGGCGGCGGCGGATTCCGCCCACGAACCGGCCGGCCCGGCGTCGTGGTGGACGACGAAGTCCACCACCAGCCGGCGCGCGACGGGGTCGATGCGCCGGACGGTGTACGTGCGGAGGGGGCTGCGGGACGCGCCCGGCACCGAGCGCCAGCGGAGGTACCAGCTCCCGTCGTCGACCGCGGCGGGGTCGTCCTGCCCGATGTCGCTGAGGGAGCCGTCGGGCAGCGGGAGGATGAGCTTGATCCGCTGGTCGAGACCGGCGGTTCCGAAGACGTCGAGGTCGGGGCCGGTGAAGGTCACGCGCACGAAGTGCGGCGCGAGCCGCTCGACCGCGACGACGCTGGTCCGGTAGGGACGATAGGCGGGACGTGTGCGGGTCTCGGTCGAAGTGCTCACCCGGTTAGGCTAGCCTTACCTGCCTCGCTCCCCCAAATCGCGCGTCGTCATCCGCCGTCACGCGCGCGCAGCCTCATGGGCGTGGCCGAGACGGAGCCCGGGGATGAGGGCCGCGAGCGCGAGCACGATGCCGATCGCGAACACGGCGGGGAATCCGGCATCCGTCGCCGCCAGCATCGTGAAGACGAGTCCCATCACGGCGATCGACGACGCCGAGCCGACCGCGTCGGAGATCGACAGCGCCGATGAGTTGAACCCCTGGTTCTGCGCCGTCGAGTACGCGAGCGTCAGCACGGTCAGTCGCGGATACATCAGTCCCATGCCGCCGCCGGCGAGCCCCCACCCGGCGATGAGGATCGCCGGGTGCAGCCCGAGGAGCGCTGTGACCGCGGCGACGGTGAGCGAGGCGACGAGCAGCCCGGTGCCGACGAGCGTGATCCGCGCGTTCCCGATCCGGTCGCCGAACCGGCCCTGCACGTCGGCGGCGGCCGCCCACGCGAGTGCCGCGGCGGTCAGGCCCAGACCGGCCCACGTCGGCGAGAACCCGTAGTCGTCGATGAGCAGGTACGGCACGTAGATCTCTGCTCCGAACAGCGCCCCCGCGATCAGCCCGCGCATGAGCACCACGCTGGGAAGACCGCGCGCCGCGCGCAGGGTCCCGCGCGGCAGCAGAGGTCGCGAGGCGAGGGCGATGACGGCGACGGATGCCGCGACCGCAGCTCCCGCCCAGACTCCCAGCTCTCCGGCGAGACTGAGCCCGAGCGCGCCGATCGCCACGGCGACGGCGCACGCGAGCCGTGGCCCGACGCGCCCCGTCGCAGGCTGATCGGTGTGCAGAGGCAGCCCATACAGGCGCGCCACGACCATGACGAACGCGACGACCGTGAGCGCGGCGACACCGAGGAACACCCAGCGCCAGTGGAGGAACTCGGTGACCGCGCCGGCCAGGAACGGACCGATGAGCGAGGGCACGACCCACGCCGCCGAGAACGCGGCGAACACGCGCCCGTGCACGGCGCCCGGGTACACCCGCGCCACCACGACGTACAGCGCCACCGTCTGCCCGCCGGTGCCGAGCCCCTGCACGAGACGGCCCGCGACGAGCACGGGCATGCTCGGGGCGAGCCCTGACAGCACCAGCCCGACGACGAAGAGTCCCACAGCGGTGGTGAGCGGGGCCAGCACGCCGCCGCGGTCGCACCAGGCGCCGACCGCCACCATGCCGATGACGCTCGTGGCGAGCGTGCCCGCGAACGCCACGGCGTAGAGCCGATCGCCGTCGAGGTCTGCGCTGACGACGGGCATGACCGTCGTGATCGCCAGCGACTGCATGGCCGCGAGGAAGATCAGCGCGACGGCGCCGACGGTCACCCAGACGTAGCGCGCCTGCCAGATGCTCGTCTGCGGCGGGCCGGTCACGACCGCGCCAGGGCGCCCAGGCGCTGCACCGCCTCGCGCAGCACGTCGGGTGAGCAGCCGAAGTTCAGACGGACGTGGCCCCTGCCCTCCTCGCCGAAGAGCGGGCCGAAGTGCAGCGCGACCTTCGCATCCCGGAGCACCTTCACTGCGGGGTTCTCGCCCCAGCCCAACGCGGAGAGGTCGATCCACGCGAGGAATCCGGCATCCGGGATCCGGTACCGCGCCGCCGGCACATGCTCGGCGAGGAGGTCGGCCAGCAGGAGCCGGTTCTCGTCGAGGGCCGCCAGCTGCGCGTCGAGCCAGCCGTCGCTCTCCGGAGAGAAGGCGGCGACGGCCGCGAGTGCTCCGAAGAGGCCTGTGCGCCATTCGACCTCGTCGGGCAGGGAGCGCACGACCGCCGCGGTCGCGTCGTCGGCGGTGACCATCAGCGCGCACTTCAGGCCCGCGAGGTTGAACGCCTTGCTCGCGCTCACGACGGCGTACCCGACCCGCGCGGCCGTCGGGGACGCGTCGAGGAACGGCGTGAAGGTGGCGCCGCGTCCGGTGAGGGGGGCGTGGATCTCGTCGCTGACGACGACGGCGCCGTGCTTCGACGCGATCTCGGCGAGAGCCGCGAGCGTCGCGCGGGAGTGGACGGTGCCGGTCGGGTTGTGCGGGTTGCAGAGCAGGATCGCGCGCGCCCCGTCCGCGAACGCCGCCTCGATGCCGGCCAGGTCGAGCTCCCACGCGTCGCCGGTGTCACGGAGCGGCACCCGTTCCACGACCGCGCCCGCCTCGGGCACGCAGTCGTAGAACGGCGGGTAGACCGGCGGCGTCACGACGACGCGGCTCCCGGGCTCGACGACCCGCCGCAGGATCTCGACGACGCCCATCATCACATCGCACGTGGTGCGGATGCGCGCCGGGTCGACGGTCCATCCGAAGCGTCGGTCCGCGAAGCCCGCGTAGGCGTCGCGGATGCCGGGGTCGGGGGGCGTGTAGCCGGTGTCGCCCAGCTCCACCGCCCGCGCGAGCACCGCCGTGACGGCAGGGGCCGGCACGAAGTCCGTCTCGGCGACGAACATCGGCAGCACGTCCTCCGGATACCGGCGCCACTTCGTGCTCGAGCGCCGGCGCAGCTGATCGACGGGAAGTGCCTGCAGGGGGGTGATGACGCTCACCGTTCGAGCCTAGCGACGGGTGCGCCGCCGCATCGCCGAGGCGTCACCGTGCGAAACGTCACCGCCGTCGTGGCGACCAGGCTCGGTCAGATGGCGAAGCCGAGCGCGCGCATCATGTCGCGGCCGTCGTCGGTGATCCGCTCGGGACCCCACGGCGGCATCCACACCCAGTTGATGCGGAACCGCTCGACGACCTCGTCGAGCGCCTGCGCCGTCTGCTCCTCGAGCACGTCGGTCAGCGGGCAGCCGGCCGATGTCAGGGTCATGTGGATGACCAGAGCATCGTTCTCGTCATCCCAGGCGAGATCGTAGATGAGACCGAGATCGACGACGTTGATCCCGAGCTCCGGGTCCATGACGTCCTTCAGGGCCTCGGTGACCTCGTCGTACTTCTCGGGCGTGAGCGTCGCCGTCATGAGACGATCCTACGCTTCGCTGCCGACGGGGGCCTCGGCCGCGGCCGGCTCTTCTTCGCCCGCGGGCAGGAAGCGGTCGTAGCCCTCGTCCTCGAGGCGGTCGGCGAGCTCGGGTCCGCCCTCCTCGACGATACGGCCGCCCACCATGACGTGCACGAAGTCGGGGTGGATGTAGCGGAGGATGCGCGTGTAGTGCGTGATGAGCAGCACGCCGAGGTCGGTCTCGGCCTTGGCGCGGTTGACGCCCTCCGAGACGACCTTCAGCGCGTCGACGTCGAGCCCCGAGTCGGTCTCGTCGAGGACGGCGATCTGCGGCTTCAGCAGCTCGAGCTGGAGGATCTCGTGGCGCTTCTTCTCTCCGCCGGAGAAGCCCTCGTTGACGTTGCGCTGCGCGAACTTCGGGTCCATGCGCAGGTTCTTCATCGACGCCTTGACGTCCTTGGTCCACGTGCGGATCGACGGCGCCTCGCCGTCGACCGCCGTCTTCGCGGTGCGCAGGAAGTTGGTGACGGTGACGCCGGGGATCTCGACCGGGTACTGCATGGCCAGGAACAGGCCCGCGCGTGCGCGCTCGTCGACGGACATCTCCAGGACGTCCTCGCCGTCGAGCGTGATCGAACCGCTCGTCACGGTGTACTTCGGGTGACCGGCGATCGTGTAGGCGAGCGTGGACTTGCCGGAGCCGTTGGGGCCCATGATCGCGTGGGTCTCACCCGTGCGGATCGTGAGCGTCACGCCGTTGAGGATCGGGGTGGTGCCGGCATCCGTCTCGACCGTCACATGCAGGTCGCGGATCTCGAGGACAGACATTGTTCAGTACCTTCTTCAGTTCACTTCGAGCTTGACGGTCGGGTCGATGAGCACGTCATCGCCGTCGACGGTGACCGCGAAGACCGGGACCGGCTCGTACGCGGGGAGGTTGAGGGGCTTTCCGGTGCGCAGCGAGAACGCCGAGCCGTGGGCCCAGCATTCGAGCGTCTCGCCGTCGACGAAGCCCTCGGACAGCGAGATGTCGCCGTGGGTGCAGACGTCGCCGATGGCGTGCACCTCGCCGTTGGAGTCGAGCACGACGGCGATGGCGACGCCGTCCACCTCGACGCGGCGGGCTTCGTCCTGGACGAGGTCGCTGAGGGCGCACACGCGCTGCGCTGTCATCGCACGACCTCCTTGGCGAGTTCAGCCTCGATCGCGGCGAACAGCTCGGTCTCGAGCTCGGCGACGCCGATCTTCTGCACGATCTCCGCGAGGAAGCCGAGCACGACCAGGCGCCGTGCCTCGTCCTCGCCGATGCCGCGGGACTGCAGGTAGAACAGCTGCTCGTCGTCGAAGCGTCCGGTGGCGCTGGCGTGTCCGGCACCGCGGATGTCGCCCGTCTCGATCTCGAGGTTCGGGATCGACTCGGCGCGCGCGCCGTCGGTGAGCACCAGGTTGCGGTTGGCCTCGTACGAGTCCGTGCCGACGGCATCCGGTCCGATGAGCACGTCGCCGATCCAGACGCTGCGCGCGCCCTCCCCCTGCAGCGCGCCCTTGTACAGGACGTCGCCGCTGGTCTCGGCGCCCTTGTGGTGCAGGTACACCTGGCTCTCGAGGTGCTGGCCGGCGTCGGAATAGCTGAGGCCGTACAGCTCGCCGCGCGAGCCGGTTCCGGCGAGCTCGACGCTCGGGTTGACGCGCACGACGCCGCCGCCGAAGCTGACGACCACGTGGCGGAGGGTCGCGTCGCGCTCGACGCGGGCCTGGTGGGATGCCGCGTGCACGGCGTCGTCGTCCCACTCCTGCACCGACACCAGGGTGAGATGGGCGCCGTCGCGGACGATGATCTCGACGTTCTGGGCGTGCTGCGCCGTGCCGGTGTGGCGGAACACCACGGTGGCGTGGGAGTTCGGCAGCGCCTCGACCACGACGTGGGCGTGCGCCAGCCCGCCGGTCCCCCGCAGGTTCACGACGACCGGCTCGGAGAGCTCCACGCCGGCGGGGATGCGCAGCAGCGGCGCCTCGGCCTCCTGCTTCCAGGCGATCGCGGCGGGCAGGTCCTCGGGCTGGAAGACCTCTCCGCGCGGCCGGGTGCCGTGGCCGAGCCGCTCCTGGACCAGCTCGGAGGGCGCCTGGACGTCGACCTGGATCACGCCGTGGGGCGCGGGCTGGTCGGCGAACAGCGGCGCCAGGCGGCTCGTGGGGGTGTGCTTCCAGTTCACCTCACGCCCGGTCGGTGCCTCGAAGGCGGCCGGGTCGTAGGAACGGGGACGCTCGGAGCGCGTCTGCACCGGCACGAACGCACCGGCGCCATCGGAGTGGCCCTTCGCGCCGGGAATGGTGGGGGCCTCGGTGGTGGGGCTCATCTAGCCGACGGATCCTTCCATGCCCATCTCGATGAGCTTGTTGAGTTCGAGCGCGTACTCCATGGGCAGCTCGCGCGCGATCGGCTCGATGAAGCCGCGCACGATCATGGCCATGGCCTCGTCCTCGGGCAGTCCCCGGCTCATGAGGTAGAACAGCTGCTCCTCGCTGACCTTCGAGACGGTCGCCTCGTGGCCGAGCTGCACGTCGTCGACCCGGATGTCGATCGCGGGGTACGTGTCGGAGCGGGAGATCGTGTCGACCAGCAGCGCATCGCAGCGGACGGTGTTGGCCGAGTGGTGGGCGTTGGCGTCGACGCGCACCTCGCCGCGGTAGCCGGCACGGCCGCCCCCGCGGGCGATCGACTTCGAGACGATCGAGGACTGCGTGTAGGGCGCCATGTGGATCATCTTCGCGCCGGCGTCCTGGTGCTGGCCGGGTCCCGCGAAGGCGACCGACAGGGTCTCGCCCTTGGCGTGCTCGCCCATCAGGAAGATCGACGGGTACTTCATCGTCACCTTGGAGCCGATGTTGCCGTCGATCCACTCCATCGTCGCGCCCTCGTGGGCCACGGCCCGCTTGGTGACGAGGTTGTAGACGTTGTTCGACCAGTTCTGGATCGTCGTGTAGCGCACACGGGCGTTCTTCTTCACGATGATCTCGACCACGGCCGAGTGCAGCGAGTCGCTCTTGTAGATCGGGGCGGTGCAGCCCTCGATGTAGTGCACGTACGAGCCCTCGTCGGCGATGATGAGCGTCCGCTCGAACTGGCCCATGTTCTCGGTGTTGATGCGGAAGTAGGCCTGCAGCGGGATCTCGACGTGGACGCCCGGCGGGACGTACACGAACGACCCGCCCGACCACACCGCGGTGTTCAGGGCGGCGAACTTGTTGTCCCCGGCGGGGATCACGGTGCCGAAGTACTCCTCGAAGAACTCCGGGTGCTCGCGCAGCGCCGTGTCGGTGTCCATGAAGATGACGCCCTGCGCCTCGAGGTCTTCGCGGATCTGGTGGTACACCACCTCGGACTCGTACTGCGCGGCGACGCCGGCGACGAGGCGCTGACGCTCCGCCTCCGGGATGCCCAGCTTCTCGTAGGTGTTGCGGATGTCCTCGGGGAGGTCCTCCCACGACTGCGCCTGCTTCTCGGTGGAGCGCACGAAGTACTTGATGTTGTCGAAGTCGATCTCGCTGAGATCAGCCCCCCACGTGGGCATCGGCTTGCGGCCGAAGAGCTGATAGCCCTTCAGACGGGTCTTCAGCATCCACTCCGGTTCGTTCTTGAGAGCGGAGATGCCGCGCACCACGCCCTCGTCGATGCCGCGCTTCGCCACGGCGCCCGCGGCGTCGGCATCGTGCCATCCGAACTCGTAGACACCCAGGCCTTCCAGCTCCGGGCGATCGATCAGCACATCAGTCATCGTCACGTTCTCCTCCGGGCCCTGGCGGTGTCATCCGTCCCGGCATCCGTGATCTCCGGTGGAGATACCGGAGGGGGGATGCCGCTTCTCGGGCCCTCTCAAGTGGCGCCGACCATCGCGCCTAGACTGTCGGTGGTGCGCGGCGCCGAGGGCGCGCGCGACCGACCCCTCGATTCTACAGGTTCCACCCCGCCGCGGACGCGCGACGTCCGTCACACGGGGAGCGCGGAGCCTCTCCCTGGAGGCAAGACCGGCATGTCCGCGCAGCAGACCACCCAGACCGACCCCGGCCTGTGGCAGCGCTTCTGGCGCTGGCTGCCCGATCGGGTCGACCGGCGGATCCGCGTGTTCGCGTGGCTCTCGTTCCTCGCCGAGGTGATCATCATCGGCACCGGCGGCGCCGTGCGCCTCACCGGGTCGGGCCTCGGCTGCCCCACCTGGCCGCTGTGCACGGCCGACTCGCTCGTCCCCACGCCGGGGATCGACGAGGGCATCCACTCGATCATCGAGTTCGGCAATCGGCTGATGACGGGCGTCGTCGGGCTGATCGCCCTGGCGGTTCTGATCCTCCTGCTCAAGCTGCGCACGCGGCGGCGCGACCTGTACGTGCTCGCCGTGGTCGTGGTGGGCGGTGTCGCCGCGCAGGCCATCGTCGGCGGCATCACGGTGCTCACCGGGCTCAACCCGTTCATCGTCGGCTTCCACTACGTCGCGTCGCTCGCCCTGGTGTGCGTGACGGCGGCCTTCCTGGTGCGGATGTCGCAGCCCGCCGGACCGCGCGTACTGCTCGTGCCGCGCTGGCACGAGGTGCTCGCCCACGCGACCTCCCTCGCGATGGCGCTGACCATCGCCTTCGGCGTGCTGACGACCGGCGCCGGGCCGCACTCCGGCGACGCCGACGCCGGCCGCAACGGCTTCGACGCCTCGATCCTCGAGCACGTCCACGCGTGGCCGGGCTATGCGCTGTTCGCCCTCACCGTCGCTCTGCTGGTCGCGGGCCGGCGCTCGCGGACCGCGGCGCCCCGGCTGCTGCGCTGGACGGTCGTCCTGCTCGCGGTCGAGTTCGTCCAGATCGGCGTCGGCCTGTACCAGGCCAGGAACGGCCTTCCCGAACTCGCCGTCGGCGCGCACATGGTGCTGGCGGCCCTCGCCGCGGCCACGATGACCGTCGTGGTGCTGCACCTGAAGGCGCCGGAGCGGGCCGCCGCGGCCGACGCCGCCCACAGCTGATTCATAGCGCGAGGATTGGCGCCGCACGGGCGCGTTTGGGAGGGTGGGATGCCGCGGCCACCCGGGTCGCACATCCCGAGGAGTGATCGACCCTATGCCCACCCGTCCCCGTCTCATCCGCAGCATCCCGTTCTGGGCCCTTCTCGTCGTCTCGCTGGCGACGATCGCCGCCGGCTGGTTCCTCACGACCGGCGAGCTCGCCTCGATGACGACGACGCTGACCGACGGCACCGCGACCGGTGTCGACGTCTACGTCGGCCAGTCGATCGCCCAGCTCGGCGGGACCCTCATCGGCGCGGGAGTCATCGGCGTGCTGCTCACGCTGGCCGTCGCCGCCCTCTCGACGCTGCGTCCCCACCCGCCCGTCGAGGTCGTGGAGCTCACCGACCGGACCGAGTCCGAGATCGCTGACGAGTCGCCCGCCGAGGCGGAGCCGGCCGCCGAGGAGTCCGCGCTCTCGCGCTGATCGCACGTCCACGAAGAGGCCGCCCGGTAAGCCGGGCGGCCTCTTCGCGTTCCTGTCAGAACGGGAGCAGCGGGTCGACCGCGATGGCGACGAAGAGCAGCGTGAGGTACGTGATCGACGCGTGGAAGACGCGCATCGGTCGCGGCTCGGTCCCGCGCACCGCGCGGTTGTACAGAACGTGCGACTCGTAGATGAACCAGCCGCCGAACACCAGCGCCGAGACCGTGTACACCACGCCCATCCCGGCGACGGGGATGAGCAGGAGCGAGCACACCACGGTCGCCCACGCGTACAGGATCACCTGGAGCCCGACCTGCGAGCCGGCGCGCGTGGCCCCCAGCATCGGAACGTCGACCTCTTCGTACTGGTCCTTGTACTTCATCGACAGCGGCCAGTAGTGCGGCGGCGTCCACAGGAACACCAGCGCGAAGAGGATGATCGGCGGCCAGGCCAGCGAGCCGGTCACTGCGGTCCAGCCGATCACCACCGGGAAGCAGCCTGCGATGCCGCCCCACACGATGTTCTGCTCGGTGCGGCGCTTGAGGATCATCGTGTAGATCACGACGTAGAAGAAGATCGCCGCGGCGGACAGGGTCGCGGCGAGCCAGTTGGTGGTCACCCACAGCCACACCGTCGAGAACACCGCGAGCGTCCACGCGAAGATCAGCGCGCCGCGGGGCGACACCTCGCCCGTCACGAGCGGCCGGTTCACCGTGCGCTGCATGTGCGCGTCGATGTCGCGGTCGAGATACATGTTGAACGCGGCGGCCGAGCCCGCGCTCGCGGTTCCGCCGATGACGGTGGCGATGACCAGCCAGATGTCGGGGAGCCCGCCCTCGGCGAGGATCATGACCGGGACGGTGGTCACCAGCAGAAGCTCGAGGACGCGCGGCTTCATCAGGGCGATGTAGGCCCGGACGGTGCGGCCGAAGCTCTGACGCGGCCGGTGCGAACCGTCGACGAGCGCCCCGGCGCCGGCCGTCTTCGTGATGTCCATGGCCCCCGCAATCGCCGCCTGCAGAATCCTCCCAAGTCTATGTCATCGGCGTGTCGCGCCCTGCCCGCCCGCCCCCTTCCCGGTCGCGGCCCGCGGATCACATGACGCCTGCCGCGAGCGTGAGCAGAACGTGACGTCCAGGACACCGCCATGTCACAGGCGGCGACAGGGCCTTCGCAAGACTGCGTCACATAGACCTCTCGCATGGCCTCGGTGGTATACCGCTTCGCTATGCTGAGACCACGCGCGCCCGTCGCCGATTCCCCCTTCTCCGTCCGGACAAGGGCCGCGAGCCGGCCGGCTTCTGGGCGCAACCTCCTCGAGAAAGGCGGCCGGGTGTCGGAACTGCGGTGGGATGAGATCGATCGGCGCGCGGTGGACACCGCACGCGTGCTGGCAGCGGACGCGGTCGAGAAGGTGGGCAACGGCCACCCCGGCACCGCGATGAGCCTGGCGCCGGCGGCGTACCTGCTCTACCAGCGCGTGCTCCGCCACGACCCCGCCGACACCGACTGGCTGGGCCGTGACCGGTTCATCCTCTCGGCCGGGCACTCGTCGCTGACGCAGTACGTGCAGCTCTATCTGGGCGGTTTCGGGCTGGAGCTCGACGACCTGAAGGCGCTGCGCACGTGGGGCTCGAAGACCCCGGGCCACCCCGAGTACGGCCACACCAAGGGCGTCGAGATCACCACCGGCCCGCTCGGCCAGGGGCTCGCGTCGGCGGTGGGGTTCGCGTACGCGGCCCGCTACGAGCGCGGCCTGTTCGACCCGGAGGCGCCCGCGGGCGAGTCTCCGTTCGACCACTTCGTCTACGTGGTGGCCGGTGACGGCGACCTGCAGGAGGGCGTCACCAGCGAGGCGTCCTCGCTGGCGGGCCACCAGCAGCTGGGCAACCTCATCGCGATCTACGACTCCAACCAGATCTCGATCGAGGACGACACCGATGTCGCCTTCACCGAGGACGTCGCAGCGCGCTACGAGGCATACGGCTGGCACGTCCAGACCGTCGACTGGAAGAAGACCGGCGAGTACGTCGAGGACGTCGCCGAGCTGCACGCCGCGATCGAGGCCGCGCAGGGCGAGACCGACAAGCCGTCGCTCATCGTCCTGCGGACCATCATCGGCTGGCCGTCGCCCGGCAAGCAGAACACCGGCAAGATCCACGGCTCCGCCCTCGGCGCGGACGAGCTGGCCGCGACCAAGAAGGTCCTCGGCTTCGACCCCGAGCAGTCGTTCGTCGTCGCCGACGACGTGCTGACCCGCACCCGTACGCTGAAGGACCGCGCCGCCGAGGCGCGCGCCGCCTGGCAGGAGTCCTTCGACGCGTGGGCGAAGGCCAACCCCGAGCGCAAGGCGCTGCTGGACCGCCTCGAGGCGGGCGAGCTGCCCGCGGACGTGGCATCCGCTCTCCCCTCGTTCGAGGCGGGCAAGGACGTTTCGACCCGTGCCGCGTCGGGTGTCGTGATCAACGCCCTCGCGGCGGAGCTCCCGGAGCTGTGGGGCGGCTCGGCCGACCTCGCCGAGTCCAACCTGACGACGATCAAGGACGCCAAGTCCTTCATCCCGTCCGAATGGTCGACGCACGAGTGGTCGGGCGACCGGTACGGCCGCGTGCTGCACTTCGGCATCCGCGAGCACGCCATGGGCGCGATCGTCAACGGCATCAAGCTGCACGGCCCGACGCGTCCGTTCGGCGGCACCTTCCTCATCTTCAGCGACTACATGCGCCCCTCGGTGCGTCTGGCCGCGCTGATGGACATCCCGTCGATCTTCGTGTGGACGCACGACTCCGTCGCGCTCGGCGAGGACGGGCCCACGCACCAGCCGGTCGAGCAGCTCGCGACGCTGCGCGCGATCCCGAACTTCACCGTGGTGCGCCCGGCCGACGCGAACGAGACGTCCACGGCGTGGCTCGAGATCCTGCGCCGCCAGGGCGGGCCGTCGGGCATCGCACTGACCCGCCAGAACATCCCCGTGTTCCCGCGCGGCGAGGGCGAGGCATCCGGTGACGAGTTCGCCTCGACCGCGGGCGTCGCCAAGGGCGCGTACATCCTCGCCGAGGCGCCGAACGGCACCCCCGACGTGATCCTCATCGCGACGGGCTCCGAGGTCCAGCTCGCCGTCGCCGCACGCGAGACCCTCGCCGCGGAGGGCGTGAACGCCCGCGTGGTGTCGGCACCCTCGCTGGAGTGGTTCGACGAGCAGGACGAGGCGTACCGCGAGAAGGTCCTCCCCGCCGCGGTCAAGGCGCGCGTGTCGGTCGAGGCCGGCTCCGCGCTCACCTGGCGCGGCATCGTGGGCGACGCCGGCCGCTCGGTCGCGATCGACCACTTCGGCGCGTCGGCCGACTACAAGACCCTGTTCCAGAAGTTCGGCATCACCGCCGACGCCGTCGTCGAGGCTGCCCGCGAGACCATCGCGGCCGCCGCGGCAGAGTAAGCACGAGGAGAAGGCAGCATGAGCACCCCCACCGAGAAGCTGGTCGCCGAGGGCGTGAGCATCTGGCTCGACGACCTGTCGCGCGAGCGGATCACGTCGGGCAACCTGACCGAGCTCATCTCGACGCGCAACGTCTCCGGCGTCACGACGAACCCGACGATCTTCCAGGGCGCGATCGGCGGCGGCGGGCACGCCTACGCCGACCAGATCGGCGAGCTGGCTCGCGCCGGCGCCTCGGTCGACGACGCGATCTTCGCGGCGACGACCGACGACGTCCGCGACGCCGCCGACATCTTCCGTCCGGTCTACGACGCGACCGACGGGGTGGACGGCCGGGTCTCGATCGAGGTCTCCCCCGACCTCGCCCACGACACCGACGCCACCGTCGCCCAGGCCAAGGAGCTGTGGGCGAAGGTCGACCGCCCGAACGTGCACATCAAGATCCCCGCGACGAAGGCGGGCCTGCCCGCCATCACCGCGGTGCTCGCCGAGGGCATCTCGGTCAACGTGACGCTGATTTTCAGCCTCGAGCGGTACGCCGAGGTCATCGAGGCCTTCCTCGCGGGCCTCGAGCAGGCGCAGGCGAACGGCAAGGACATCTCGAAGATCCACTCCGTCGCGTCGTTCTTCGTCTCGCGCGTGGACACCGAGGTCGACAAGCGTCTCACGGCGATCGGCACCGACGAGGCTGCGGAGCTGAAGTCGCTCGCCGGCGTCGCCAACGCGCGACTGGCGTACGAGCTGTTCGAGAAGGAGTTCGCCACCGACCGCGCGAAGGCGCTGACGGATGCCGGCGCCCACGTCCAGCGCCCGCTGTGGGCCTCGACCGGCGTCAAGGACCCGTCGCTGCCCGACACGCTGTACGTCACCGAGCTCGTCGCCCCGGGAACCGTCAACACGATGCCCGAGAAGACGCTCGAGGCCACGTTCGACCACGGTCAGATCGCCGGCGACGCCGTCACCGGCACCTACGAGGCCGCCCACAAGGTGTTCGCGGACCTCGCGACGGCCGGCGTCGACTTCGCCGACGTCACTCAGGTGCTCGAGGACGAGGGCGTCGACAAGTTCATCGCCTCCTGGCACGACCTCCAGGGCACCGTGAAGACCGCCCTCGAGGACGCCCTCCAGGGCACCCGATGAGCTTCGACATCCACCTGTCGGGACGCGTCAAGTCGGTCGTCGAGGCGACGCTCCCCGGCCTGGTCTCGAGCCTCGTCGCGTCGGGCATCACGGCCGGCGACGCGTCCCTGTGGGGGCCGGCCGCCGAGGACGAGGCGTCCCGGCGTCTGGGCTGGGTGGAGGCGGTCAGCGTCTCGCGCCCCCTGGTGCCGGAGATCCTCGCGCTGCGCGAGCGCCTCCGCTCGCGCGGGGTCACGCGTGTCGTGCTCGCGGGCATGGGCGGCTCGTCGCTGGCTCCCGAGGTGATCGCGCAGACCGCGGGCGTGCCGCTGGTGATCCTGGACTCGACGGCGCCGGGCCAGGTGCTCGCCGCCATCGATGGCGACGCCGAGAGCGGCGACCTCACGCGGACGGCGCTCGTGGTGTCGTCCAAGTCGGGATCGACCGTCGAGACGGACTCGGCCAAGCGGGCCTTCGAGGCGGCGTTCCGCGACCTGGGCATCGACCCGGCCGAGCGGATCGTCGTGGTCACCGACCCGGGCTCCCCCCTGGACGAGTCCGCGCGCGCCGACGGCTACACGGTGTTCAACGCCGACCCGACGGTCGGCGGGCGCTACTCCGCACTCACCGCGTTCGGCCTGGTGCCGGCCGGTCTCGCCGGCGCCGACATCGCCGAGCTGCTCGACGAGGCCGAGGCGTCGCTCCTCGAGGTGGCGATCGACAGCCCCGACAACCCGGCGCTGGTCCTGGCCGCCGCGATCGCCGGCGACGAGCCGCGCCGCGACAAGCTCGGTCTCGTCACCGACGGCACCCACATCGAGGGGCTGCCTGACTGGATCGAGCAGCTCGTCGCCGAGTCCACCGGCAAGGACGGGACCGGTGTGCTGCCGGTCGTCATGCTGCCGGTCTCCCCCGAGGTCGAGACCCGGCCGGACGATGTGCAGATCGTGCGCTTCGTCGACGAGGCCAAGCAGTTCCACCTCTTCGAGCACCACGAGGGCGAGGTCCTCGTGAGCGGCTCGCTCGGCGCGCAGTTCGTCGTGTGGGAGTACGCCACGGCGATCGTCGGCCGGATGCTGGGGATCAACCCCTTCGACCAGCCCGACGTCGAGTCCGCCAAGGTCGCCGCGCGAGGTCTGCTCGACGCACGGCCCGAGCCCACCGCCCCCGCGTTCTCGGCGGAGGGCGTCGAGGTCCGCGTGTCCGACCCCGCTCTGGCGGCATCCGGGACCGTCGCCGGCGTCCTGGACGCGCTCTGGGCGCGGATCCCGGCGGGCGGCTACGTCGCCATCCACGCCTACGTCAACCGTCTCGAGCTGCCGCAGCTCTCGGGACTGCGCGAGCTCGTCGCCGCGGACTCCGGCCGGCCCACCACCTTCGGATGGGGACCCCGGTTCCTGCATTCGACCGGCCAGTACCACAAGGGCGGGCCGGCGAACGGCGTCTTCCTCCAGATCCTCGAGCAGACCGACGTCGACCTCGAGATCCCCGGCCGGCCGTTCACCTTCGGCCAGCTCATCCAGGCGCAGGCCGCCGGCGATGCGAGCGTGCTCGCCGAAGGCCATGACCGCCCGGTCGTCACCCTCACCCTGACCGATCCCCAGATCGAAGTGCTCTCGCTCTTCGAAGCGGCCCAGTAGGAGCTCACCGCCCCATGACCGTCGAGATTGCGCGCGGGCACAACCCGCTGCGCGACCCCGAAGACCGTCGCCTCAACCGCATCGCCGGCCCGAGCGCGCTCGTCATCTTCGGCGTCACGGGAGACCTCTCCCGCAAGAAGCTCATGCCCGCCGTCTACGACCTCGCCAACCGCGGTCTGCTGCCCCCCGGGTTCGCCCTGGTGGGCTTCGCCCGCCGCGACTGGGAGGACCAGGACTTCGCCAAGGTCGTCTACGACGCGGTGCGCCAGCACGCGCGCACCGAGTTCCGCGAGGAGACCTGGCAGCAGCTGCTGCAGGGCATCCGGTTCGTGTCCGGCGAGTTCGACGACCCCGACGCGTTCCGGCGCCTGCGCGAGACCGTCGACAAGCTCGACACCGAGCGCGGCACGATGGGCAACCACGCGTTCTACCTGTCGATCCCGCCCAAGGCGTTCCCGCTCGTCGCCGAGCAGCTGAAGGCATCCGGCCTCGTCGACGACACCGCCGACCGGCCGGACCGCTGGCGCCGCGTGGTCATCGAGAAGCCGTTCGGCCATGACCAGGAGTCCGCGCGCGCACTCAACGACGTGCTGCGCTCGGCGTTCCCGACGGACTCGATCTTCCGCATCGACCACTACCTCGGCAAGGAGACGGTCCAGAACATCCTGGCGCTGCGCTTCGCCAACGAGCTGTACGAGCCGATCTGGAACCGCAACTACGTCGACCACGTGCAGATCACCATGGCCGAGGACATCGGGGTGGGCGGACGCGCGGGCTACTACGACGGCGTCGGCGCGGCACGCGACGTCATCCAGAACCACCTGCTGCAGCTCATGGCGCTGACGGCGATGGAGGAGCCCATCTCGTTCGAGGCCAAGGACCTCCGCGCCGAGAAGGAGAAGGTCCTCGCGGCCGTCACGCTCCCCGCGGACCTCGCGCGCTCGACCGCGCGCGGGCAGTACGCGGGCGGCTGGCAGGGCGGCGAGAAGGTGCTGGGCTTCCTCGAGGAGGACGGCATGAACCCGCACTCCACCACCGAGACGTACGCCGCGGTGACCCTCGAGGTGAACACCCGCCGCTGGGCGGGCGTGCCGTTCTACCTCCGCACCGGCAAGCGCCTCGGGCGGCGGGTGACCGAGATCGCCGTCGTGTTCAAGCGCGCGCCCGAGCTCCTGTTCCCGCGCAGCCAGACCTCGGGACAGGGGCAGAACGCCCTGGTCATCCGCGTGCAGCCCGACGAGGGCGTCACGATCCGCTTCGGCTCGAAGGTGCCGGGTGCCGGCGCCCAGGTGCGCGACGTCACGATGGACTTCGGCTACGGCCACGCCTTCACCGAGGCGAGCCCCGAGGCCTATGAGCGACTCATCCTCGACGTGCTGCTCGGCGACCCGCCGCTGTTCCCGCGGCACGAAGAGGTCGAGCTGTCGTGGAAGATCCTCGACCCCATCGAGCGCTTCTGGGACGCTCAGGGCGGTCCGCTCGAACAATACTCGCCCGGGTCGTGGGGCCCGGCATCCGCGGACGAGATGCTCGCCCGCGACGGACGGAGCTGGAGGCGCCCGTGATCGTCGATCTTCCCGACACCACCGTCAGCAAGATCTCCCGCGCACTGGTCAACGTGCGCGAGGAGGGCGGCGCGGTCGCGCTCGGCCGTGTGCTGACCCTCATCATCCTGACCCGCGAGGGTGCCGTCGAAGAGGTCATCGAGGCCGCCAACGACGCCTCCCGCGAGCACCCCATGCGCGTGATCGTGCTGATGATCGCCGACGGCTACGACGAGGATCCGCGCCTGGACGCGCAGATCCGCGTGGGCGGCGACGCGGGGGCGAGCGAGGTCGTCACGCTCCGCGCGTTCGGCGACGCCGGGCGCTCGAACCTCGAGAGCCTCGTCACGGGACTGCTGCTGCCGGACGCGCCCGTGGTGGTCTGGTGGCCGAACCGCACGCCCGCCCACATCTCGAAGACCTCGATCGGCCGCATCGCACAGCGACGGATCACGGATGCCGCCGCGCAGGCCGACCCGTCGGCGTGGGTCGCGGACCTCGGCGAGCAGTACGCGCCCGGTGACACCGACCTCGCGTGGACGCGTCTGACGCGGTGGCGCGAGCAGCTCGCCGCGATCCTCGACCAGCCGCCGTACGAGCCCGTGCTCACCGTGCGGGTGCGCGGCGCATCGGACTCGCCGTCCACCGCGCTGCTCGCGGCCTGGCTGCGGCTCACCCTCGACGTGCCGGTCGACTGGGCGTACCTCGACCCCGAGGAGTGGCCGCACGGCATCAAGTCGGTGGCACTCGTCCGCCCCAGCGGCGAGGTGCTCCTGGAGCGTCCGACGCCCGGTGTCGCGATCCTCACGCAGCCGGGGCAGCCGAGCCACGAGCTGGCTTTCCCGCGCCGCACGCTGCGCGAGTGCCTCGCCGAGGAGCTCCGTCGCCTGGACCCGGACCTCCTGTATGGTCGAGTCATCACGGAGGGCTGGGACCTGCTCGACTCTCCGGCGACGAAGGAGACGCTGGCCAGATGAGCGACGTGCGGGTGACGGACGGGATTGCGAATGCCTGAAGGCTGGGCCGAGAAGCGCGTCATCATCAGTCCTGATCCCGCGGCACTCGCCGAGTCGGTCGCTCCGCGCTTCCTGAGCCGCGTGGCCAAGCGGGTCGACGAGGGCAAGCTCGCCCACGTCTCCCTCACCGGCGGATCGATGGGGGCCGCGGTCCTCGCCGTCGCCGCCCGCAGCCCTCGCGTGGCCGACATCGACTGGTCGCGCGTGCACTTCTGGTGGAGCGATGAGCGGTTCGTGCCGCGCGGGCACGCCGACCGCAACGACGCACCGGCGCGCGCGGCGTTCCTCGACGCCCTCGACATCCCGGCCGGCAACATCCACTCGCCCTTGGGCAGCGACGACGGCGCCGATCTCGACGCCGCTGCCGCCGCGTACGCCGAGGAGCTCGCCGCGTTCCCCGGCCGCGAGGGTGCCTGGCCGTCGTTCGACGTCTGCTTCCTCGGCGTCGGCCCGGACGGGCACATCGCCTCGCTGTTCCCCGATCGAGCCGAGATCCAGATCACCGATCGCGCGGTGGTCCCCGTGCGCGACTCCCCCAAGCCGCCGCCGGAGCGCATCTCGATGACCCGCCCGGTCATCAACAGCTCCAAGCGCGTGTGGCTCGTCCTCGCCGGCGCCGACAAGGCCGCCGCACTGGGCCTCGCGCTCGCCGGGGCGAGCTACGCCAGCGTGCCCGCCGCCGGCGCGAAGGGCCGCAAGCGCACGACCTTCTTCGTCGACGAGGCCGCTGCCTCGCAGGTTCCGCCCGAGCTCATCGACCGGGAGTACTGACGCGGCTCGGATCACATGCGAGCGCATAGGCGAGAAGAGCGGATGCCGTCGGCATCCGCTCTTCTTGTCTGTTCAGGAGGTCACTCCTGGCCGCGACGCTCGCGCAGCTGCTTGAGGGCGTCCTCGAGGAGGCTCTCGGCCTCCTCCTCGGTACGACGCTCCTTCACATAGGCCAGGTGCGTCTTGTACGGCTCGGTCTTGGCGACTGCGGGCGGGTTGTCCTTGTCTCGACCGGCGGGAAGACCCGAGTGCGGCGAGTCGATGATCTCGGGGATCTCCTCCTCGGGGATGCCCGCGGCGAAGTGGCGCACCGTCTCGTTGCCCAGGGCGTCCCAGTACGAGATCGCGATGCGCTCCGCGTGGAAGCCGTGGTCCTGTTCGCCCATCGGGCCCGCGCCGACGCGGGTGCCGCGGATCGCGTTGCCTCCGGTCGCCATCAGAGGGCCTGGAACTTCGTGATCAGGCCGAGCGCGACGATCGAGGCGAACCACGCCAGGGCGAGGACCACCGTGAACCGGTTGAGGTTGCGCTCAGCGAGCCCGGACGAGCCGAGGGCCGAGGTCATGCCGCCGCCGAACATGTCGGACAGGCCGCCACCGCGTCCCTTGTGGAGCAGGATGAGGAGGGTCAGCAGGAGACTCGTGATGCCGAGAAGCACCTGCAGGACGAACTCGAGGATCTGCACAGTCGTTGAAGCCTTTCGCTGCGATCGGTCGCCGATCGCACAAGGGTCAAGTATACGTGTCGGCCGACGGACCGCGAGGAGCCCCGCGGCCCGCCGGCCACGGCGTCAGACGCCGACGTGCTTCTGGTAGCGGATGATGGCGGCGAACTCGTCGACGACGAGGCTCGCACCGCCGACGAGGGCGCCGTCGACATCGGGCTCGCGCATGAAGCTGGCGATGTTGGCCGCCTTGACGGACCCGCCGTAGAGCACACGGGTGCGGGCCGCGGCATCCGCCCCGAGCTTGTCCGCGATGACGTCGCGCAGCTTGGCGCAGACGTCCTGCGCCTGCTCCGGCGTCGCGGCCTGACCCGAGCCGATGGCCCACACCGGCTCGTAGGCCACGACGATGTCGGCGGCGGGCTTCAGGCCCTCCAGCGCGACGGACAGCTGGCTGACCGGAACGGCGCTCGCACCGAACTTCTCGAGATCCTCGCTGGTCTCGCCGACGCAGATCACCGGGACGAGCCCGTGCTTGATCGCCGCCTTCACCTTCGAGGCCACGACCTCGTCGGTCTCGGCGTGGTACTGGCGCCGCTCGGAGTGGCCGATGATGACGTAGCGCGCGTCGAGCTTCGCCAGGAACGCGCCCGAGACCTCGCCGGTGTAGGCGCCGGAGTCGTGCGTCGACACGTCCTGCGCGCCGAGCGCGAACGGGATCTTGTCGGCGTCGAGGAGCGTCTGCACGGTGCGCAGGTCGGTGAAGGGCGGGAAGACCGCGACCTCGACCGACGCGTCGTCGTGCTTGGCGTCCTTGAGCGTCCAGTGCAGCTTCTGCACGAATGCGACCGCCTGCAGGTGGTCGAGGTTCATCTTCCAGTTGCCCGCGATGAGCGGGGTTCGCGTGCTCACTGCCATCCGAGGACCTCCAGTCCGGGGAGCTTCTTGCCCTCGAGGAACTCGAGGCTGGCGCCGCCGCCGGTCGAGATGTGACCGAACGCGTCGTCGGCGAATCCGAGCTGGCGGACCGCCGCGGCGGAATCGCCGCCGCCGACGACCGACAGTCCGTCGACCGCGGTGAGCGCCTGAGCGACAGCCTTGGTGCCCGCGGCGAAGGGGGCGAGTTCGAACACGCCCATCGGACCGTTCCAGAACACCGTCTTGGAGTCGCGGACCAGCGCGGCGAAGCGCTCGCCCGTCTCGGGTCCGATGTCCAGTCCCAGGCCGGATGCCGCGAACGGCGTCTCCTCGATCGCGTCGGCCCCGGTCACCACGTGCTCCGCGTCGGCGCCGAACTTCGAGGCGACGACGACATCGGTGGGCAGCACGAGCTCGACCCCGGACTCCTCGGCACGCGTCATGTACTCGCGCACGGTGTCGAGCTGGTCGGCCTCGAGGAGGCTCGACCCGACCTTGTGCCCCTGCGCCGCGAGGAAGGTGAACAGCATCCCCCCGCCGATGAGCAGCCGGTCCACCCGCGGCAGCAGGTGGTCGATGACGCCGAGCTTGTCGCTGACCTTCGAGCCGCCGAGCACGACCGTGTAGGGGCGCTCGGGGTTCTCGGTGAGGCGGTCGAGGACGTCGACCTCCTTCTCGATGAGGAAGCCGGCGGCCGAAGGGAGGATCTCGGCGAGATCGTAGACGGACGCCTGCTTGCGGTGCACGACGCCGAAGCCGTCGGACACGAGGACGTCGCCCAGGGCGGCCAGCTCCTCCGCGAAGGCACGGCGTGTGGCGTCGTCCTTCGCGGTCTCGCCGGCGTTGAACCGCAGGTTCTCGATGATCGCGACGTCGCCGTCCTCGAGCGCGGCGACGGCCTCATGAGCCGACTCCCCCACGGTGTCCCGCGCGAAGGCGACGGGCTTGCCGAGGAGCTCCGACAGGCGCTGCGCCACCGGCGCGAGGCTGTACTTCGGGTCGGGCGCGCCGTCGGGGCGGCCGAGGTGCGAGCAGACGATGACGCGGGCGCCCTGGTTGATGAGGGCGTTCAGCGTGGGGAGCGTGGCCCGCACACGGCCATCGTCCGTGATGACCGCGTCCTTGAGGGGGACGTTGAGGTCAGCACGGACGATGACGCGCTTGCCGGCCAGCGAACCCAGCGAGTCGAGGGTGCGCAGAGCCATGGTGATCGCTTAGAGGCGCTCGGCCACGTACTCGGTGAGGTCGACGAGACGGTTGGAGTAGCCCCACTCGTTGTCGTACCAGGCCGAGACCTTGACCAGGTTGCCGCTGACGTTGGTCAGCTCCGAGTCGAAGATCGACGAGTGCGGGTTGCCCTGGATGTCGCTGGAGACGATCGGGTCCTCGGTGTACTGGAGGTAGCCCGCGAGGCGACCGTCGGCCGCGGCGGCCTGGTAGGCGGCGTTGACCTGGTCGACCGTGAGGCCCTCGGCCGGGGTGACGATCGTGAGGTCGACGATCGAGCCGGTGGGCACCGGCACGCGATAGGACGAGCCGCTGAGCTTGCCGTTCAGCTCGGGGAGCACGTGGCCGATGGCCTTGGCGGCGCCCGTCGAGGCGGGCACGATGTTGATCGCGGCGCCGCGCGCACGGCGGAGGTCGCTGTGCGGGCCGTCCTGCAGGTTCTGGTCGGCGGTGTAGGCGTGCGCCGTCATCATGAAGCCGCGCTCGATGCCGAAGGCGTCGTTGAAGACCTTCGCCAGGGGCGCGAGGCAGTTCGTCGTGCACGACGCGTTGGAGATGATGACGTGGTTCGCGGGGTCGTAGTCGCCCTCGTTGACGCCCATCACGACGGTCACGTCGTCACCGGTCGCGGGTGCCGAGATGAGGACCTTCTTCGCGCCGCCCGCGACATGCTTCTTGGCGTCGTCGGCCTTGGTGAAGCGGCCGGTGGACTCGATGACGATGTCGACGCCCAGCTCGCCCCAGGGCAGGTTGGCGGGGTCGCGCTCTTCGAAGACCTTGATCTTCTTGTCGCCGACGGTGATCGAGTCCGCGTCGTACGAGACGTCGGCGTCGAGCACGCCGCCCACCGAGTCGTACTTGAGCAGGTGGGCCAGGGTCTTGTTGTCGGTGAGGTCGTTCACCGCCACGATGTCGAGGTCCGCGCCCTGCGCGAGGGCCGCGCGGAGGTAATTGCGTCCGATTCGGCCGAAGCCGTTGATGCCGATCTTGACAGCCACGGAGTTTCTCCTGAGTGTGTCGTGCGCGAGTGCGCGGTTGTTGCGATTCGAACGAGGACAACGGCGTCCCGGCGGGCATCATCCCGCCGGGACGGCCGCGCCTACTAGGACAGTACCAGCAGGCCAGAGGTCTTCTGACGGGCGGCGTCGAGGCGCTGCGCGACGTTCTGCCAGTTCGCGATGTTCCAGACCGCCTTGACGTAGTCGGCCTTGACGTTGAGGTAGTCGAGGTAGAACGCGTGCTCCCACATGTCGAGCTGGAAGATCGGCACGGTGCCCTGCGCGGTGTTGCTCTGCTGGTCGAAGAGCTGCTGGATGATCAGCTGCTCGCCGATCGGGTCCCAGCTGAGCACGGCCCAGCCCGAGCCCTGGATGCCGGTCGCAGCGGCGGTGAAGTGCGCCTGGAACTTGTCGAAGCCGCCGAAGAACTCGTCGATGGCAGCGCGCAGCTCGCCCTCGGGCTCGCCGCCGCCCTCCGGAGAGAGGTTGGTCCAGAAGATGGAGTGGTTCACGTGGCCGCCGAGGTTGAACGCGAGGTCCTTCTCGAGCTTGTTCACGTTCGCCAGGCTGCCGGTCTCGCGGGCCTCCGCGAGCTGCTCGAGCGCGGTGTTGGCACCGGTGACGTACGCCTGGTGGTGCTTGCTGTGGTGCAGCTCCATGATCTTGCCGCTGATGTGCGGCTCGAGCGCCGCGTAGTCGTAGGGGAGGTCGGGCAAGGTGTACTTCGCCATGTTCTCTTCTTCCTGTCGGCGCGCGCCGATTCCCCGGCGCAGCGAGGGTGACGGACTCATCCTACTGAGCGGCAACGCGCGCGCGCCGGGGTTGCTTCCCTCCATGACGTGTGGAAGACGGATGCCTCGCCGGCGGCGGATCAGTCCTCCATACCGGCGGGGACGGCGGACTCCGTGCCGGGGAGGCCCTCGGCCTCGGCCTTCTTGTCGGCCATGGCCAGCAGCCGGCGGATGCGACCGGCCACGGCATCCTTCGTCAGGGGCGGGTCGGCGTGGTGGCCGAGCTCGTCGAGGCTCGCATCCCGGTGGGCCAGACGCAGGTCGCCTGCCTGGCGGAGGTGCTCGGGCACCTCGTCGCCGAGGATCTCCAGCGCGCGCTCCACGCGGGCGCACGCGGCGACCGCGGCCTGGGCGGAGCGCCGCAGATTGGCGTCGTCGAAGTTCACGAGGCGGTTGACCCCCGCCCGCACCTCGCGGCGCTGGCGCATCTGATCCCATTCGGCCGCCGCGCGGACGGCGCCCATGGCTGCCAGGGCGGCGCGGATGGCCTCGCCCTCGCGCACGACCACCCGGGGGATGCCGCGCACCTCGCGGGCCTTCCCCGCGATGCCGAGGCGGTGGGCGGCGCCGACGAGCGCCATGGCGGCCTCCGAGGACGGGCACGTGATCTCCAGCGCCGCCGAGCGGCCGGGGTCGCTGAGGCTGCCGGCGGCGAGGAACGCGCCCCGCCAGATGGCGGCGAGGTCGCCGCGGGAGCCGGTCGTGAGCTTGTTGGGCAGGCCGCGGACGGGGCGGCGGCGCTGGTCGAGCAGTCCGGTCTGACGGGCGAGCGTCTCGCCGCCCTCGATGACGCGCACGGCGTAGTGGCTGCCGCTGCGGGCCCCGGAGCCCTGCACGTGCACGAGCTCGGGGCGCACGCCGTAGAGCTCGACGAGATCGCGCGCGGTGCGGCGCGCGAGGATGTCGGAGTCCAGCTCCGCCTCGACCGCCACGCGGTTCGCGATCGAGTGCAGGCCTCCCGAGAACCGCAGCAGCGACGTGAGCTCGGCCACCCGCGCGGTGGGGCGCGGGTCTCGCACGGTGATCAGCTCGGCCTTCACGTCAGCGGTCAGCGACACGACTCTCCTTCTCAAGGGTCTTCCGGGAACGACCGTCAAGCCTACCCGGCCGGGTCGGCCGGGTCGGCGGGCATCACTCGCGACCGAGGTCTCGGTCGGTCATTCGCACGGCCACGCCCGGCACGGCGGCCAGGCGACCGGCGAGCTCGCGCACCATCACGACCGAGCGGTGCTTGCCGCCCGTGCACCCGACGGCGATCACGGAGTGGCTCTTGTTCTCTCGCTGGTACCCCTCCAGGACGGGCCGCAGCGCCGCGCTGTAGGCGTCGAGGAACTCCTTCGCGCCCTCTTGCGCGAGCACGTACTCGCGCACCTCGGCGTCCTCGCCGGTGAACGGCCGCAGCCGCTCGTCCCAGAACGGGTTCGGCAGGAACCGCATGTCGGCGACGATGTCCGCGTCGGCCGGCAGCCCGTACTTGAAGCCGAAGCTCTGCAGCGTCACGGTGTGGCGCGCGGCGCCCTCTTCGGTGAAGAGATCGGCGACCTTCGTGGCGAGCTGGTGGATGTTGAACGAGGACGTGTCGATGATCACGTCGGCGCTCTCGCGGACGGCTGCCAGCCGGGCACGCTCGCGACGGATGCCGTCCAGCAGCGTCCCGTCCGCCTGCAGCGGGTGCGGGCGGCGCACAGCCTCGAACCGACGCACCAGCACCTCGTCGGACGCGTCGAGGAACATCAGGCGGATCTGCCGGCGCTCGCGGAGCGCCCGCATCGCGTCGGGCAGATCGAAGAACAGGTCCCGGCCGCGCACGTCGACCACGACCGCCACGCGGGGCAGCACTCCCCCGGCGAGCTCGGTGAGCTCCAGCAGCGGCTTGAGCATCTGCGGGGGGAGGTTGTCGACGACGTACCAGTCGAGATCCTCGAGCGCGTTCGCCGCGGTCGACCGACCGGCGCCCGACATGCCCGTGACGATCAGCACTTCTCCGACGTCGTGACGCGTCGCCTCGACCATGACCACCCCCGTCCTCACCAGCCTAGTCACTGGTGGCGGCGGCATGCTCGCGCGCGGGTGCCTCCTGACCGTCCGGCAGGGCCGGCGACTGCGCGAGGTGCGCATGGATCGCCGCGGCGAGCTTCGGCCCGACTCCCGGAAGCTCGGTGATCTCGTCCGCCGTCGCATTCTTCAGGGCCGTCACCGAGCCGAAATGCCGCAGCAGCGCCTTGATCCGGGCATCGCCGAGACCCGGCACCTCGGCGAGCACGCTCTGGATGTCGCGCCGCCGCCGCCTGCGCTGATGCGTGATGGCGAACCGGTGCGCCTCGTCGCGGAGGCGCTGCAGGAGGTAGAGGGCCTCGGAGGTGCGCGGCAGGATCACCGGGAAGTCCTCCCCCGGCAGCCACACCTCCTCCAGGCGCTTCGCGATCCCGCACAGCGCGATCTCCTCGTGGCCGGCGTCGCGGAGGGCGCGGGCGGCCGCCTCGACCTGCGGTCTGCCGCCGTCCACGACGAGGAGCTGCGGCCGATAGGCGAAACGGGGACGCTTGCGCGTGGTGACGACCGGCTCTTCGCCGTCCGGGATGGCGCGGGATGCGGCATCCGTCGTCTCGTCCTGCTCGTCCGGGCGGTCGAGGTAGGCGAGCCGGCGGGTGAGCACCTGGTAGAGCGAATCGGTGTCGTCCGTCGTCTCGCCGACGCCGAAGGAGCGGTACTGGTCCTTCCTCGGCAGTCCGTCCTCGAAGACCACCATCGACGCGACGACGTTGGTGCCGCTGAGGTGCGACACGTCGAAGCACTCGATGCGCAGGGGCGCCTCGGCGAGGTCCAGCGCCTCCTGGAGATCGGTGAGCGCCTGCGTGCGGGCGACGTAGTCGCTGGTGCGACGGGTCTTGTGCAGCATCAGCGCCTGCTGCGCGTTGAGGCTGGCGGTGCGCATCAGATCGGCCTTGCGGCCTCGCTGGGCCACCTGGATGGTCACGGCCTTGCCCCGGCGGCCGCGGAGCCATTCCTCCAGGTCCGCGGCGTCCTCGGGCATCGCGGGCACGAGCACCTGGCGCGGGATGTCGGCGCCGGCGGCGTTGCCGTACGTGCGCTGCAGCACCTGGTCGACGAGGTCCCCGCCCGAGATGTCGATCTCCTTCTCGATCGTGGTCGCCCGGACGCCCCGCACGCGGCCGCCGCGGACGACGAAGTGCTGCACGGTGGCGGCCAGCTCGTCCTCGGCGATGCCGAACAGGTCGGCGTCGGTGTCGGCGGCGAGCACGAGCGCGCTCTTGTTCAGCACGGCGTCGATGGCCTGCAGCCGGTCGCGGTAGACGGCGGCCGCCTCGTAGTCCATCGCGGCGGACGCCTCGCGCATGCGGGCCGTCAGCTCCTTGGTGAACCGCTGATCGCCGCCGGACATGAACGCGATGAAGTCCTCGACGATCGCGCGGTGCTCCTCGATCGTGACCTTCATCGAGCAGGGGCCTCCGCACCGCCCGATCTGGCCGGGGAAGCAGGGGCGTCCGGTCGACATCGCCTTCTTGTACGACGAGTCGCTGCAGGTGCGGATCGGGAACACCCTGATCATCAGGTCGATGGTGTCGTGGACCGCCCACACCTTCGGGTAGGGCCCGAAGTACTTCGCCCCGGCGATGCGGCGGTTGCGGGTGACGATCACGCGCGGCGCCTCGTCGGCGAGGGTGATCGCCATGAACGGATACGACTTGTCGTCGCGGTACCGCACGTTGAAGGGCGGATCGAACTCCTTGATCCACTGGTACTCCAGCTGCAGCGAGTCGACGTCGGTCGCGACGACCGTCCACTCCACGGAGGCCGCGGTCGTCACCATGCGCCGCGTGCGCTCGTGCAGCGTGTGCAGCGGCGCGAAGTAGTTCGACAGGCGGGCACGCAGGTTCTTCGCCTTGCCGACGTACAGCACGCGGCCGTCGCGGTCGCGGAAGCGGTAGACCCCGGGATTGGTCGGGATCTCGCCGGGCTTCGGCTTGTACGGGACCGTGGGAGCGGATCGCGCCATGGTGTCAGGCCTCGCCGGGCTCAGCCGGCCTTGCGGGCCCCGACGAGCTCGGCGACCGGGCCTGCCGGCGCACGGACGCCGAGCACCTCCGCGAGGAAGGCGCCGGTGTGGCTGCCCTCGGCACGCGCGACCTGCTCCGGCGTGCCGGTGGCGATGACCTGACCGCCGCCGGCGCCGCCCTCGGGCCCGAGGTCGATCACCCAGTCGGACGACTTGATGACGTCCAGGTTGTGCTCGATGACGATGACCGTGTTGCCCTTCTCGACGAGGCCGTTCAGCACCTCGAGGAGCTTGCGCACGTCTTCGAAGTGCAGACCCGTCGTCGGCTCGTCGAGCACGTAGATCGACCGGCCGTTCGTGCGCCGCTGGAGCTCCGTGGCGAGTTTGACGCGCTGCGCCTCGCCGCCCGAGAGCGTCGTGGCCGACTGCCCGAGCCGCACGTAGCCGAGCCCGACGTCGACGAGCGTCTTGAGGTACCGGTGGATCGCCTGGATCGGCTCGAAGAACTCCGCCGCCTCGGCGATCGGCATCTCGAGCACCTCGGCGATGTTCTTGCCCTTATAGTGCACGGCCAGCGTGTCGCGGTTGTACCGCTTGCCGTGGCACACCTCGCAGTCGACGTACACGTCGGGCAGGAAGTTCATCTCGATCTTGATCGTGCCGTCGCCCGAGCACGCCTCGCAGCGGCCGCCCTTGACGTTGAAGCTGAACCGCCCCGGCTGGTAGCCGCGCACCTTCGCCTCGGGCGTCTCGCTGAACAGCGTCCGGATCCGGTCGAAGACGCCGGTGTAGGTGGCGGGGTTCGATCGGGGCGTGCGGCCGATCGGCGCCTGGTCGACGTGCACGACCTTGTCGAGGTTGTCCAGACCGGTCACGCGGGTGTGCTTGCCGGCGACCCGGCGGGCGCCGTTGAGCCGCGTCGCGAGCACCTGGTACAGGATGCCGTTGACGAGCGACGACTTGCCCGACCCGCTCACCCCGGTGACCGAGGTGAGCACGCCGAGCGGGAAGTCCACCGTCACGTTCTTGAGGTTGTTCTCGCGCGCGCCGACGACGCTCACCTGACGGCTCTTGTCGATCTTGCGGCGCTTCTTCGGCGTCGGGATCTCGCGGCGCCCCGCGAGGTAGTCGCCGGTGATCGAGTCGGGGTCCGTGAGCAGCTCTTCGATCGGCCCGGAGTGGACGACCTCGCCGCCGTTGACGCCGGCACCGGGCCCGATGTCGACGACCCAGTCGGCGGCGTGGATGGTCTCCTCGTCGTGCTCGACGACGATGAGCGTGTTGCCGAGGTCGCGCAGCGCGACGAGCGTCTCGATGAGCCGCCGGTTGTCGCGCTGGTGCAGGCCGATCGACGGCTCGTCGAGCACGTACAGCACTCCGGTCAGGCCCGAGCCGATCTGCGTGGCCAGCCGGATCCGCTGCGCCTCACCGCCGGACAGGGTGCCTGCCGCGCGGCTGAGGCTGAGATAGTCCAGCCCCACGCGGATCAGGAAGTCCAGGCGGACGCGGATCTCACGAAGCACCTGCGCGGCGATCGTCGCCTCGCGCTCGGTCAGGGTCAGCTTGGCGAAGTACTCGCGCGCCTCGCCGAGGCTGAGGTGCGAGGCATCCGCGATCGAATGCCCGTGGACGAGCACCGCGAGCACCTCGGGCTTCAGGCGGTCGCCGTTGCAGACCGGGCACGGCACCTCGCGCAGGTACTCCGACCAGCGCTGGCGCTGCGTGTCGGACTCTGCCTGGGTGTACTGCCGTTCGATGTAGGGCACGACCCCCTCGAAGCCCGACGAGTACCGCATCTCACGGCCGTAGCGGTTCTTCCACTTCACCGTGACCTTGTAGTTCTCGCCGCGCAGCACGGCCTCGCGCACCGCCGACGGGAGGCGCTTCCACGGGGTGTCCAGCGAGAAGCCGAGGTCGTTCGCCAGACCCTCGAGCAGTCGCTCGTAGTACTGGAAGAGCCCCTTGCCCTGCGTCGTCCACGGGATGAGCACGCCCTCGCGGATCGAGAGGTCCTCATCGCCGAGCATCAGCTCGACGTCGACCGACATGCGGGTGCCGAGGCCGGAGCAGGCGGGACAGGCGCCGAAGGGCGCGTTGAACGAGAAGGTGCGCGGCTCGATCTCGGTCAGCTGCAGCGGGTGCCCGTTCGGGCACGCGAGCTTCTCGGAGAAGGACTGCCATGCGGCATCGCCCTCCTCGTCGACGAAGTTGATCTGGAGCACGCCGCCGGCGAGCGACAGCGCCGTCTCGACCGAGTCGGTGACGCGGTCGAGGATGCCGGGCGCCGCCACGAGGCGGTCGACGACCACGGCGATGTCGTGCTTGTAGCTCTTCTTGAGCGTCGGCGGCTCGGCCAGCTGGATCAGCTCGCCGTCGACGATGGCGCGGGCGTAGCCCTTGGCGCCGAGCTCCTTGAAGAGGTCGACGAACTCGCCCTTCTTCTGCGTGACGACGGGCGCGACGATCTGGTACCGCGTGCGCTCGGGCAGCTCCATGAGCTGGTCGGCGATCTGCTGCACGGTCTGGCGCTGGATGACCTCGCCGCACTCCGGGCAGTGCGGCACGCCGATGCGCGCCCACAGCAGGCGCATGTAGTCGTGGATCTCGGTGATCGTGCCCACCGTCGAGCGCGGGTTGCGGTTCGTGGACTTCTGGTCGATCGAGACGGCGGGGCTCAGTCCCTCGATGAAGTCGACGTCGGGACGGTCGACCTGGCCGAGGAACTGGCGCGCGTACGCGCTGAGCGACTCGACGTAGCGGCGCTGGCCCTCGGCGAAGATCGTGTCGAACGCGAGGCTCGACTTGCCCGAGCCGGACAGGCCGGTGAACACCACGAGCGAATCCCGCGGGATGTCGAGGTCGACGTCCTTCAGGTTGTGCACTCGGGCACCGCGGACGCTGAGCTTTCCGCTGGTGCCGCCGAGGGCGGTTCCGGGCGTGTTGCCAGGCATGTTTCCGGGCAGGGCGACAGGGACGATGGGCACCAGACAAGTCTAGGCGGGGCCTCCGACATAGGGCCTGTGAGCCGTTCGCCGCGGGCGAAGACGACGGATGCCGCGGGGCCCGGGCCCCGCGGCATCCGCCGTCGATCACATCCGGGTCACTTCACGTTCGCCTTGACCGTGGTCTCCGCTGCGATGAAGACGCCGTTTCCGGGGTAGGAGACGGTGATCTCCGTCTTACCGGCAGGCAGCGCGGGCAGCTCCACCGACGCGGTGCCGTCGGTGAGCGGCGCGACGATGGGGTCCAGGCCCGGGACGGTGATGGTGACCGAGCCCGGGGCGAACATCCCCCGCGCCTTCACCGTGACGTCCAGGACGTACGGCTCGCCCTTCTTGCCGCCCGTGAGCTTGCCCGAGACGGTCGTCTTGACGCCCTCCACGACCGTGAGCGGGACGAGGACCTCGGTGCCCGTCGTCGCTCCGGAGAGCACCAGCGTCGCCTGACCGGCCGGCAGGCCGGCGGGAAGCTGGACCGACACGCGCGCGGTGCCCAGGTTGTCGTACGGGTCGGTTCCCAGCACGGTGGCCACCGGGAAGGTGCCCAGCGTCTGGTCGCCGAGGGTCACGACGATCTCGCTGTCCGTGAGATCGGCGGCGGTGGACATCGACCACGACTTCACGTCGAAGGCGACGGTCGACCCGCCCGCGTACTCCGTGGCGGCGCCTTCGCCGAAGGTGACCTCGACGGCGCGCTGCGAGTAGTCCACCGGCACCGCGCCGGTCGCCGCCGCGTCCTCCATGTAGTCGACCATCCCGGCGAGGTCGATCTTGCCGGTGTCGCGCTTGCCCGTCGCGTTGCCGAACTCGCGGAAGTTGTCGCCGCCGGCTGCGAGGAACGCGTTCGCGGTCACCGAGTACGTCGCGGCCGGGTCGATCGGCTGGCCGTTCAGCCACATGCCGGTGATGAACCCGCGCGGCGCCGTGTACGGCGTGAGCGACTCGTCGACGTCGGCGGTCGCCGGGTTGTCGAGCGGGTACTCCGTCACCATGCGCTGCGTGTACGTGTACTCGAAGCCCTCCGAGACGCCCAGCCGCAGGAACGGACGCGTGCCGACCCGGTTGAGGCTGTCACGCTGCCACTGCTGCTCGAGGAGCGTCTCGATCTGAGCGCCCGTGAGCGACATGTTGACCAGCGTGTTCGCGAACGGCTGCACCTCTGCGGCCTCCCGGTAGGTGAGCTCTCGCGGGTACGGGTCGCCGGCAGGCGTCCCGACCATGTCGGCCCGAAGTCCCCCAGGGTTCATGAAGGCGATCTGGGCCGCCCCGGACTCCGCGCTCTCCGTCGCGGTCTGCTGGACCTCGGCGACCAGGTTGCCCAACGTCGACTCGCCGCCGCGGTTCTCGTTCGGCAGACCCGTCGTCGGGTTGATGGTCGAGAGCTGGGCACGGTTGAACGCACCGGCGATCTCGCCGATCGGGACCGAGCCCAGGTCCTCGGCGACAGCCTCGGCGTCGGCGACGAGCGCCGCCACCTCGGAGTCGGCCGGGTAGCCGGCGACGGCCAGGATGTCGTGTGCCTTCGCCTTCACCTCGCCGGTCGCGCCGTCCACCGTGAAGATGAGCCGGTTCAGGCTCGTGCCGTACTGCCCCGCCGAGACCACGGGCCGCTCCGTCACGGCCCGCCCCTCGGTCGCCCACTGGGCGACGGGGAAGGCGCAGTTGTACGCGAGGTGGGTGTGGCCCGACACGATGGCGTCGACGTCCGGCGACACGGTGTTGATGATGTCCGCCCACCGCCCGGAGTCGTCCATCGTCTCGCACGAGGTCGACGGGGCGCCCTCGTGCACGAGCATGACGACCAGGTCGGCACCCTCTGCCACCAGGGCGGCCGCCTCGGTGTTGACCGACTCCACGATGCCGTCGACCTGGATGTCGGCGATGCCGTCAGGGCTGACGAGCGTGGGAAGGTCTTCGGTCACCGCGCCCACGAAGCCGACCTCGACGTCGCCGAACTCCTTGATCCACGTGGCGGGCACCGCCGGCTCACCCGTCGCGCGCATCTTCAGGTTCGCCGCGATGTACTCCCACTCGGCCCCGCCGTACGGGTTCGTCTCGGGATCGTACGGGGCGAGCACGCGGTTCATCAGGTCGTCGTAGCCCTGGTCGAGCTCGTGGTTTCCGACAGCCGAGACCTCGAGGCCCGCGGCGTTCAGCGAGTCGATCGTCGGCTTGTCGTTCTGGATGAACGACTCGAACGTCGAGGCGCCGATCAGGTCGCCCGCCGCGGCGAAGACCGTGTTGGGGTTGGCGGCGCGCAGCGCGTCCAGCGCGCCGGCGAGCTTCGCCGCTCCGGCCTGCGCACCCTCGTCGAGGATCCGGCCGTGGAAGTCGTTGGTGGCGACGATCTGGATCTCGGTGTCGGCGGCGTAGGCGGGGGGCGCGGCGAGCAGGCCCGCTCCGAGTGCCGCGGCAGCGGCGGCCGCGGTCGCGGCTCGCCGGATGGCGGGTGAGCGGTCTGGGTGTGACCTGACGTGCATGGGCGGGATCTCCTCTGTGAAGGACGGGGACGGGCGCGGGCGAATCCTCGGGACACCTTCGCACCGATGTCGAGCCTAAGAACTTCCTGGGAATTCGGGAAGAGTCATCAGCAGGAGTTCACACATTGGTCAGTCGTCGCGCAGCGCGGCCCCCCATTTCGGCTCCGCGCCGGCGAAGTCCTTGAGCGTATCGCGCAGCGTCGCCAGGTCGTCGACCGTCATGCCGGTACGCGCCATGACCTGCTCCGGCACCGCCAGCGCGCGGCGGCGGAGCGCCCTTCCGTCGTCGGTGAGCGCGACGTCCAGGACGCGTTCGTCCCCTTCGCGACGCGCGCGGGTGACGAGCCCCTGCGCCTCGAGCCGCTTCACCAGGGGCGACAGCGTGGCCGGCTCGAGCGCCAGCTCCCCCGCCAGCTCGCGCAGGGAGCGCGGCGACCGCTCCCACAGCGCCAGCATGACCAGGTACTGCGGATGCGTGAGCCCCAGCGGCTCGAGGATCGGGCGGTAGAGCCCGACGACGTTGCGCGCTGCGGTCACGAGGGCGAAGCACAGCTGGTTGTCGAGCTTGAGCAGATCGTCGGGCGTCGGCGGGGCGGTCGTCACGCGGATGAGTCTATCGCGCACGAATCGTTAGTACACTAATGAGTATGCCGACACCGGATGCCGCAGCCCCTGACCGCCGACCGCTCCGCGAGCGCGTCCGCGAGGCCGGCGGCTGGTACGCCTTCCTCAACGCGAACCTGATCCGCCTCGCGGGACCCGCCGCGGTGGGACCGTACGAGACGGCTCCGCCGCCGAGTCCCGCGGAGCGTGCGGAGCGGGCGTGCCCCCTGTGCGGTGCGCCGATCACGCAGCACACCTTCGACCGGTCCGGCCCGAAGCCGCTCATGCACTGCCCGTAGCATCCGCACAGCCCCGCGGCAGCCGTCGCGGCATCGACGTCGTCGCGTCGACCGCTTGCGCGGGCGCTAGGCGTGGCCGGCCCGCTCCATCGCGCGCAGCTCCTTCTTGAGGTCCTGCACCTCGTCGCGCAGCCGGGCTGCGAGCTCGAACTTCAGCTCCCCCGCCGCCGCGAGCATCTGCTGGCTGAGGTCGGCGATCGTCGCCTCGAGCTGCTCCGCACCCTCGGCGGCGATCCCCTCCCGGCGCAGCTGCGGGGTCGGGCTCTTGCCGACGCCCGACTTCGTCTTGGCGGCAGCCTTGCCCCGGAGCATCCGATCGGTGTCGGAAGCCTCCCGTGCGAGGACCTCGGTGATGTCGGCGATGCGCTTGCGCAGCGGCTGCGGATCGATGCCGTGGGCCGTGTTGTACGCGACCTGCTTCTCGCGGCGACGGTCGGTCTCTTCGATCGCGTTGCGCATCGAGTCGGTGACGGTGTCGGCGTACATGTGCACCTGGCCCGACACGTTCCGGGCCGCACGGCCGATCGTCTGGATGAGGGACGTGCCGCTGCGGAGGAAGCCCTCTTTGTCGGCGTCGAGGATCGACACCAGCGACACCTCGGGCAGGTCCAGGCCCTCGCGGAGGAGGTTGATGCCGACCAGCACGTCGTACACGCCGGCCCGCAGCTCGCTGAGCAGTTCGACACGGCGCAGCGTGTCGACGTCGGAGTGGAGGTAGCGCACGCGCACGCCGTGCTCGCCGAGGAAGTCGGTGAGCTCCTCGGCCATCTTCTTGGTGAGCGTCGTCACCAGCACGCGCTCGTCGCGCTCGACGCGCAGGCGGATCTCTTCGAGCAGATCGTCGATCTGGCCCTTGGACGGCTTGACGATGATCTCGGGGTCGACCAGGCCCGTCGGCCGGATGATCTGCTCCACCACGCCGTCGGCGATCCCCATCTCGTAGCGCCCCGGTGTGGCCGACAGGTAGACCGTCTGCCCCACGCGCTCCTTGAACTCGTCCCACCGCAGCGGCCGGTTGTCCATCGCGCTCGGCAGCCGGAAGCCGTGCTCGACGAGCGTGCGCTTGCGGGAGGCATCCCCCTCGTACATCGCACCGATCTGCGGCACGGTCACGTGCGACTCGTCGATCACCATGAGGAAGTCGTCGGGGAAGAAGTCCAGCAGCGTATGGGGCGGCTCCCCCGCCATGCGACCGTCGAGGTGGCGGGAGTAGTTCTCGATGCCCGAGCAGAAGCCGAGCTGCTGGAGCATCTCGAGGTCGAACGTCGTGCGCATCCGCAGGCGCTGCGCCTCGAGGAGCTTGTTCTGCGACTCGAGCTCTTTCAGACGCTGCTCGAGCTCGTGCTCGATGGTGCCGATCGCGCGCTGCACCGTCTCGGTGCCGGCCGCGTAGTGCGTCGCGGGGAAGATCGGCACGGAGTCCAGGCGCTGCACGACGTCGCCGGTGAGCGGGTGGAGCATGAAGAGGGCCTCGATCTCGTCGCCGAACATCTCGACGCGGATGGCGTACTCCTCGTAGACCGGGATGATCTCGATCGTGTCGCCGCGGACGCGGAAGTTGCCGCGCGAGAAGTCGACGTCGTTGCGGTTGTACTGCATCGCGATGAACTTGCGGATCAGCGCGTCGCGGTCGTACCGCTCGCCGACCTGGAGCGCCACCATCGCGCGCAGGTACTCCTCGGGGGAGCCGAGGCCGTAGATGCACGAGACGGTGCTGACCACGACGACGTCGCGGCGGCTCAGCAGCGAGTTGGTGGTGGAGTGCCGCAGGCGCTCGACCTCGGCGTTGATCGAGGAGTCCTTCTCGATGAAGGTGTCGGTCTGGGGGACGTACGCCTCGGGCTGGTAGTAGTCGTAGTAGCTGACGAAGTACTCGACGGCGTTGTGGGGCATGAGCTCGCGGAACTCGTTCGCGAGCTGCGCCGCCAGCGTCTTGTTGTGGGCGAGCACGAGCGTCGGGCGCTGGACCGCCTCGACGAGCCACGCCGTGGTGGCGGACTTGCCGGTACCCGTCGCCCCGAGCAGCACGACGTCCGTCTCGCCGGCATTGATGCGCGCCGCCAGCTCGGCGATCGCCTGTGGCTGATCGCCCGACGGGGCGAATTCGCTCACGACCTCGAACGGTCGCACGGATCGTGTGGTCTGCACTCGATCCAGCGTAGGCGTCACCACCGACACCGGGGCGGCGTTCGCCGCGAGCGGATGCCTCGCCCGGGGAGGGCCCACGGTCTCACCGGCTATCCGCCGAAGCCGCCCCCGCCGTCGAAGCCTCCGCTGAAGCCGCCGGCGTCGAAGCCTGCGAACCCGCCGCCGTCCGCTCCCCCGGATCCGCCGCCGTCGAAGCCTCCGCCGAAGCCGCCGTCGAGCCCCGCCGAAGCCGGGTCGAAGGTCTCGCCCACCCAGCCGGGCTCGGACCCGATCTGGAGCGATCCCGCGCCGACCGTGTAGTACGCGGCCACCGAGCTCGACAGCAGGAACTGATTCGCGACGAAGGCCATCACGCCCACGTTCATCAGCATCGCCCGCGCGTCGACCCCGTCCCGAGGATCACCGTCCTCGACGCCGACCGCCGTGCGCGCCGTCTCGGGCGCAGCGCGGGTCGCGGCATCCGTCTCGGCGGCCTGCGCGCGGCGCGCCCGGTGCTCCTCGGCCCTGCGGACGAGCCGTGCGATGACGGTCGGGTCCTCGGCGGCGGC
This sequence comes from Microbacterium sp. ZXT2-5, assembly GCF_055329545.1. Taxonomy (NCBI): domain Bacteria; kingdom Bacillati; phylum Actinomycetota; class Actinomycetes; order Micrococcales; family Microbacteriaceae; genus Microbacterium; species Microbacterium sp. ZXT2-5. The sequence continues at coordinate 674,119 of NZ_JBUZWD010000002.1, forward strand.
GTCCCGCTCGGAATCGGACAGGAAGGGCCGGAGCTGCTCGAACATCTCACGGCGTCGCTCGGGCGGCACGTCCTTGAACGCCGACGCGTGCGCACTCTCGATCACCGACGCGGGCAGCGTGTTGAGCAGATAGACGTAGCGCGAGATGCGCTCCTCCTCCGTCACCGACCGGTACGGGTCGCGACGCCGTCTGAGTCTCGAGAACACGCCCATGTGACACCCCCAGGATCCGTTCCCAGGGTACGCCGCGCAGCCGCGCCGCGGTACGCGCGCGTGCGCGGGTCGGTCCGGGCGGCGGGAATCTAGAGTGGACGCGTGCTGGAGTTCATCGTCGGATCGGGGCTGGCCACCGCGGCGGGCCTGAACGCGTGGATGCCGCTGTTCGTGCTGGGGATCGCCGATCGCTTCGTTCCGGCCGTCGAGCTGCCCGCCGGCTGGGCGTGGCTGTCGTCGGATGCCGCACTGTGGATCGTCGGCGTGCTCCTCGTCGTGGAGATCGTCGCCGACAAGATCCCCGCCGTCGACTCCGTCAACGACGTGATCCAGACCGCGGTGCGGCCGGTGGCGGGAGGCATCGCGTTCGGCGCGGGCTCGAGCGCCGAGACGGTCCGGGTGGACGACCCGGACCTGTTCGCGGGGACGGCCTGGATCCCGATCGTCGTCGGCGTCGTCATCGCACTGGCCGTCCACGTCGCGAAGACGGCCATCCGTCCGGCGGCCAACCTGGCCACGGCGGGCATGGCTGCGCCCGCCGTCAGCACCGCCGAGGACGCGACAGCGCTCGGCCTGTCGGTGTTCGCCATCCTGCTGCCCCTCGTCGCGCTCGTCATCATGATCGCGCTCGTCGTCGCGGTCGCGCTCGCCCTGCGGGCACGGCGCCGGCGGCGGCTCGGTACGACGACGGATGCCGCTCCCCCGCCCCCTCCGGACACAGAGAGCTCCCGAGGCTAACCCCGGCCCGTGCGTCCGCCGACGTGCTCCGGCAGGCGGTTCCACAGCTCGTCGGTCTGGCGCAGCGTCTCGTCGAGGGTCCCCGCGGTGTCGATCACCACGTCGGCGATGCGAAGGCGCGCCTCGTCGGGAGCCTGCGACGCGATCCGCGCGGCGGCCTCCACCTCGCTGAGCCCGCGCAGCTCGACGAGCCGCGCGGCCCGGATGTCTGCGGGAGCGTGCGCCACGACGACGAGCTCCCACGGGTCCTCCGCGCGGGCCTCCACCAGGAGCGGCACGTCGTAGACGACGATCGCGGCAGGGTCGGCCGCGAAGGCCTCGGCGAAACGGCGCGCCGACTCCGCCCGGACGGCGGGATGCACGATGGCGTTGAGCCGGCGGATCGCCGCCTCATCGCCGAAGACACGGCTGCCCAGCGCCGCACGGTCGAGGGATCCGTCGGGTCGCAGCATCTCGTCGCCGAAGGCGTCGGCGATCGCGTCGAGCACCGGCGAGCCGGGTGCCTGCACTTCGCGCACGAGCTGGTCGGCGTCGATCACGACGGCGCCGTGCTCGGCCAGGCGGCGGGCGATCGTGGACTTTCCCGAGGCGATGCCTCCGGTGAGGGCGACGAGCGGCATGAGTCGAGGATGCCACGTCCGCCACCGTCCGCGACGCCGGCAAGCCTGCGGACTTCTTGAGGCTGCGCTGAGCGGGAGTTGAGGGGCCGGGAGTAGCGTCGGGGGCACCCGAAGGACAGATCCGCAGGTGCGGAGCTGGGGAGGGCGGAGGATGAGCGCCGGACGCGACCACGTTGCGCACGACGCCGATCCGCCCCTCCGCACACGCCGCGCCGCCCGTCAGCTCGATGGCAGGCGCGGTGGGATCGTCCGGGAGTGCGGGCCGGCCGCTCGCGTGGGGACGAAGGCGGCCGGGCCCCGCACGTCGAGGACGCGCGTGGGGCGGGGAATGGGGGCATCTCCCGCCCTCCGCGCGCCCTGTCTTCCAGCCGGGACGAGCCGCCGAGCTCTCGCCGCTGCCGGCTTCCTTCCTCGCCGCGTCCGCTGATGGACGATCGGCCCCGCGGATTCCAGACCGTGTTCTGGGATATCATTTCGGACGTCCAGGACCGGTCGTCCGCGACACCGTTCGGGGAAGGTGCAACGGTGGAGGAATCCCGCATCGCCGTCGTCATCGAAGACGAGGCAGACATCCGGTCGCTGCTGTCCACCGTCCTCGGACAGGCCGGGTTCGAGGTTCACGGCGCGGCCAACGGTGCCGACGGGGTCCAGCTCGTGCGCGAGCGCCGACCGCTGGTGACGACCCTCGATGTCAACATGCCCGGCATGGACGGCTTCGAGACGGCCAAGCGCATCCGCGCCATCAGCTCGACCTACATCGTCATGCTGAGCGCGCGCACGGAGGAGATCGACGCCCTGCAGGGCCTCGAAGCGGGGGCCGACGACTACGTCGCGAAGCCGTTCCGGCCCCGCGAGCTGCGCGCGCGGATCGACGCCATGCTGCGCAGGCCCCGCCACGTCGCGCCGGCCGAGTCAGCGGATGCCGCGCCGCCCGCCGACGACGACGGTTCGTGGCTCGAGCACCGCGGCCTCCGGCTCAACGCCGAGACGCACATCGTCACCGTCGACGGCCACGACATCGACCTCACGCGCAGCGAGTTCGACATCCTCGCCGACCTGCTGGTCGCCGGCCGGCGCGTGCGCGCGAAGGCGGACCTCGCGATCATGCTGCGCGGCGACCAGTACGTGGCGAATGACTTCGTCAGCGACAGCGACGCCCGCGCCATCGAGGTGCACATGGCCAATCTGCGGCGCAAGCTCGGCGAGTCGCCGTCTCAGCCGCGGTGGATCGAGACGGTGCGGGGCGTCGGCTACCGGCTCACCGCCTGACCACCCCGCCGTCCACGCCGGTCACTCGCCCTCGTCGACCAGCACCGAGGTCTCGACGTTCGCAGCCGCCCGGCTGGCGGCGTCGCGCGCCGCGCCGACGAGGCGGGCGGGCTCGTAGCCGGCGGAGTCGCTCAGGGCGACCCCGACGCCGACAACGGGGATCACGCCTTCGCCGACCTTGGCGAGGTCGTCGAACAGCGCGCGGTAGATCGCGCCGGCCTGGCGGCGCGCCTCCGGCCCGGAGGCGACCGCGAGGGCCACGACGAACCCGGTGGGGCCGTCCTCGGCGACGACCGCGTTGGTGGGCGCGTGCCGCCGGACCCCTGCACGCCACGTCTCCGAGACCGCGCCGGCCACATCGCTTCCGAAGGCCGTGGAGATCTCGTCGAGGTCGTCCAGTCGCACGGACGTCACGGCCACGAGCTCTCCGCGCCGCGACGCCCGGTCGCACAGCACCTCGAGGAGGGCGGGGAAGGAGGACCCGTCGACGATGCCCGATTCGGCGTCGTCGGACGGAGCGCGCATGAGGTAGCCCCGCATCGGCGCGCGGCTCGCCCGCAGCACCGAGGTCACGACGACCGCGACGATGGTGAGGGTGACGGTGAGGAAGCTCGTGCTGATGGTGCCGAACGCGGTCCGGAACAGCGCGCTGTCGGGTCCCGACGTCACGAATGCCGTCGTGCGCGACACGTAGTACAGCGATTGGAAGCCGAGGACCGCGCCCAGCACCCACGCGGTGCGCGACTCCCGCATGTCGCCACGGAAGCACTCCACCGCGCCGGCCGCGGCGAAGGCCAGCAGCGGCACGAACATCCACAGCGCGCCCGCCCAGTCCCCGCCCTGCGCGCCCTCCACCGCGACCGCCGCAGCGGCCCCGATCACCCCGGCCGCGACCACGAGCGACGCCCACTGCATCCGGCGGCCGTTGAAGCGGCGGCATCCGAGCCACATGCACCCCGTGCCGGCGACGAAGGAGGCGTTCCCGACGGCGATGGCCCACCAGGCGCCCTCCGACAGCACCCAGACGGTGTAGGCGAGCGTCGTGAGCATGCCGGCGAGGAATGCGAGCGACCAGATCCGGCCGGCGCCCTCGTCGCGGCGGAGGATCGTCTCGATGATGAACAGCACGCCGCTGACATTGACCACGAGCGCGGTGATGAGGTGGACGCTGGCGAGGTCGAGCGTCATGATCCGTCTCCTTCCGGGGCGACCGCGGGCAGCTTGACGATGAACGTCGAGCCCACGCCGGGAGCGGTGTGCAGGGCGAGCTCGCCCCCGTGGGCCCGCACGATGTCGCGGGTGATCGCCAGGCCCAGCCCGGTCCCGGCGCGGCGCTCCCCTCCCGCCTTGTAGTACCGCTGGAACAGGCGCGAGCGATCGGCGTCCGAGATGCCGACGCCGGTGTCGCGCACCAGGATCCAGCTCGACGTCCCGTCGCTGGTGGTCCCGACGAACACGGTGCCGCCGTCCTTGTTGTACGCGATGGCGTTGGAGACCAGGTTGTCGACGACCTGCCGGAGCCGCAGCGGGTCCGCCCACGCCGCCGCCGGCTCCAGCCCCGTCTGGTCGATCGTGATGGCGCGTGCCGCGGCACGAGGCGCCGCATCGGCTGCGGCGGCGCCCACGAGCTCGCGCGCGTCGAGCAGCTGGGGCACGAGCGAGGCCGCCACCGAGGACGGGGACGAGCTCGACGCCGCCAGGATGTCGGCGACGATCCGCAGCAGTCGCTCGGCGTTGCGCTCGGCGATGTCGAGCCCGGCACGCACGGTCTCGGGGGTGTCGGGGTCCTCGATCGCCAGATCGAGGTAGCCGAGGATCGACGTGAGGGGGGTGCGCAGCTCGTGCGAGACCGAGGCGACCAGGTCGTCCCGGGCACGGAGAGCGGTCAGCTCGGCGGTCACGTCGCGCGACACGACCACGGCGCCCGCGTCGCCCCCGTCCGGGTCGGTGATGCGCCGCGCCGTGATGTTCAGCGCGCGACGCGGGCCGGGCTCCTCACCGAACCACACCACCTGATCGTCGAACGCCTCGCCGCGCCGCGCCCGTTCGAGCGGAAGCTCGTCGTGCGGCATCCGGGAGGTGCCGTCGTCCCGGAAGGCGGGCACCTCGGACGCCTCGTCCGGTTCGAGGCCCAGCTGCAGTCTGCCGTGCGCCTCGTTGGTGATCGTGACCCGCCCGTCGGGGCGCAGCCGCACGACTCCGAAGTCGACGGCGTCGAGCACCTCGGTGACGACCTGCTCCTGTCGGCGGGTACGGGCCAGGACGCTCCGCAGCAGCTCGGACTGCTTGGCCAGCAGCATCCGCTGCGCGTCCGAGCGCCGCGCGTTGAGGTGGCTCGTCGCCGCCAGCGCGGTCAGCACGAGCGGGAGCAGGAAGGTGAGGTACGTGACCTCCGTCGCGCTGAGCGCGGCCAGCACGCTGGCGATGCCCGCGATCGCCACGATCACCCCCGACAGCCCCATCAGCCCGAAACCGCCGGCGAGCCAGGTCGTGGGGAAGATCCACAGGAGGCCGATGACGGTGTCGGGTGCTGCGACCTGCATCAGTGTGATCGCGAGGATGTCGACGGCCGGCACCAGCGCGACCCAGCCGTAGCTGATGCGGCCCCACGGGATGACGACGGTCGCCGCCGCGACGACGACCACGATCACCACGCCGAGGAAGAACAGCTGCGGGTCGCCCGCGAACGGCCCGATCGCCACGAACACGCCGAGGACGAAGACGACGGCCGCCAGCAGCAGCTGATTGAGCGTCGCCGTGCGACCGCGCGTGCGGTCGGCCGCGTCGGGTGCCGTCACTCCCGGGCGCGGGCGGCCGGTGAGCACGCCCGGTTCGCGCGGTCTCGCGGCGGTCATACCGCGACGCTAACGGATGCCCGCCCGCACGTGTGCGGGGCGCGCGCGGCATTCCCGTCCCGCGACAGCGGGCGGGAACGCCCCGCGAGGAGTCAGAACCCGAAGTCGCCGCCGAAGTCGCCGCCCATGTCTCCGAATCCGCCCATGTCGCCGGCCGCGTCGCCGCCCCACCCGGAGCCGGGGTCGCCCCAGCCGGCGTCGCCCGCCCCGGCGTCGCCCGCCCCGGCGTCGCCCGCGGCATCCGCTCCGGTGTCTCCCCCGCCGTCGCCGGAGCCGTCCTCGGCGGCCGAGCCGTCCTGGTAGCCCTGGTCGTACGCCATGCCGGGCGCCAGGAACGAGCTCACGAGCGCGGAGCCGATGACGTAGCCGACGACGGTGCCGAGGATCGACGAGCCGAGCATCGACCCGAACGAGGGGCCGCCGCCCTGTCGCTGCGGCCCGAGGGTGCGCTCCATGAAGCCGGGGTTCTGGTACTCGGCCCGCGTCGCCGCCCGCGCCATCGCCTGCGGGTCGGTCGACCGAGGCTGCTCGTACGGCGGCAGGCCCGCGGAGAGCTCGGCGAGCACCTGCTGCCGCTGCGGCTCGGTGAGCTTCGCGAAGGCCTCCGCGTGCACCTGTTCGATCGTCTCGGGCGGCGCCGTCCGCAGCAGGTAGCGGTAGCGCTCGACCGCGATCTCGTCCTGGCTGCGCGGCGGCTGCATGCCCGGCCGGGACGGCGGAGTCTGCCCGCCGTAGGAGTTCTGCGGCACCGGCGGGGCCTGGCGCGCGTCGTCCGAGCCTCCGAAGAGTCGATCGAGGAATCCCATGGTCTGCTCCGTCCTGCGGGGTGGTGCGGTGTCTCACACGCTAGAGGCGGTTCCTCTGAGCGGGCTGGAGGGTCGACCGCCGCCGTCCGCCCAGCGTAGGGTTCCTACCCGCGCGCGGCGAGCGCCTCGCTCAGCCACCGAGCGTGCTGATCCCACGGGTCGTCGACCCCGGCGGCGACCACGGCGATGTGGGCGGTGAGGGCTTCGGAGCGTCGGAACCACTCCGTGCGCGGGTGGCGGTCGGCCGCGAACTGCGCGTGCCGACGCTGCTCGAGCGCGCGCCCGCCGCGTTCGAAGGCGAGGAGCTCGTCGTGCCAGATCGCCGACAGGCGCTGCCTCGGGTTCGAGCTCGTTCCGATCTTGATGCGGTCGGCGTAGCCGAGGTAGTAGACGACGTCCACGCGCGGGGGCGCCAGCTCGCCGTCGGGTATCTCGCCGTGGCGCCACTCGCACACCGCGCACAGCCATCCTGATGCGTAGTGCACTCCCAGGCGCGACCCGCAGAGCAGGCAGGGCGACGGCAGCGCGTCGGTGAGACCGTACTCCACCCCGGCCCACTCCCCCGCCATCGCCAGGTGGGCCTCGCACAGCGGCACCGGAGCGCCGGCGGGCACCGGGCCGCGGCATCCGTCGTCGTCCACGGCGCAGCGGACGGGAGCGGGGTTCACGGGCACACCGCGACACTACCCAGGACCACCGACGCCGCTGCCGAGGCGACGGCGGATGCCCGGCAGGCAGGCGAAAGGGCCGCCACCGGCAGGTGACGGCCCTTCGACCAGAGGTTCAGCGAACCGCGGGGCTCAGCCCGGGATCAGCGACCCGAGAGCTTCTCGCGCAGAGCGGCGAGCGCCTCGTCGTCGGCCAGCGTGCCCACCGGGCTGCTGTCGGACGAGAAGGTCGACGAGCCGGTCTCGGCCGGGGCGGCAGCCTCGGCCTCGAGAGCCTTCGTGACGGCGGCCTTGTGGGCCTCCCAGCGAGCGTGGGCGGCGGCGTACTCCTGCTCCCACTTCTCGCGCTGCTCGTCGAAGCCGTCGAGCCACGCGTTGGTCTCGGGGTCGAAGCCCTCGGGGTACTTGTACTCCCCGTTCTCGTCGTACTCCGTGACCATGCCGTAGAGGGCCGGGTCGAACTCGGTGCCGTTGGGGTCGACCGACTCGTTCGCCTGCTTGAGCGAGAGCGAGATGCGGCGACGCTCGAGGTCGATGTCGATGATCTTGACGAAGACCTCTTCACCGACCGACACGACCTGCTCGGCGAGCTCGACGTGCTTGCCCGACAGCTCCGAGATGTGCACGAGGCCCTCGATGCCGTCCGCGACGCGCACGAACGCGCCGAACGGAACGAGCTTGGTGACCTTGCCCGGCGCGACCTGGCCGATGGCGTGGGTGCGGGCGAAGACCTGCCACGGGTCCTCCTGCGTCGCCTTGAGCGACAGCGAGACGCGCTCGCGGTCCAGGTCGACCTCGAGGATCTCGACGGTGACCTCCTGGCCCACCTCGACGACCTCGGACGCGTGCTCGATGTGCTTCCACGACAGCTCCGAGACGTGGACGAGACCGTCGACGCCACCGAGGTCGACGAACGCACCGAAGTTGACGATCGACGAGACCGTGCCCTTGCGGACCTGGCCCTTGTGGAGGTTGTTGAGGAACGTCGTGCGCGACTCGGACTGCGTCTGCTCGAGCAGTGCGCGACGCGAGAGCACCACGTTGTTGCGGTTCTTGTCGAGCTCGAGGATCTTCGCCTCGATCTCCTGGCCGAGGTACGGCGTGAGGTCGCGGACGCGGCGGAGCTCGATGAGCGAGGCGGGGAGGAAGCCGCGCAGGCCGATGTCGACGATCAGACCGCCCTTGACGACCTCGATCACGGAGCCGGTGACCACACCGTCGTTCTCCTTGATCTTCTCGACGTCGCCCCACGCGCGCTCGTACTGCGCACGCTTCTTGGAGAGGATGAGGCGGCCTTCCTTGTCCTCCTTCTGGAGAACGAGGGCTTCGACCTCGTCGCCGACCTTGACGACCTCGTTGGGGTCGACGTCGTGCTTGATGGAGAGCTCGCGCGAGGGGATGACACCCTCGGTCTTGTAGCCGACGTCGAGGAGGACCTCGTCGCGGTCGATCTTCACCACGGTGCCCTCGATCAGGTCGCCGTCGTTGAAGAACTTCAGAGTCTTCTCGACCGCGGCCAGGAAGTCCTCAGCAGAGCCGATGTCGTTGATCGCGACCTGCTTGGTGGCCGTGGCGGTCGTTGCGCTAGTCATGTAGTGGGTTGTCCTTGTTGGGTTGGGAGTCGGGCCGCGGCTTTCAGCGGCAGCCGGCCACGCGAGCGCGAACGGATGCCTCGAGCCGAGGCGAAGCGGATTGTGTAAAGCGATGCCACCCGGCCCTTGCGGAGTCCGGTCACCGGCGCGAACCGGTACTCAGGCGTGGCGAAACAGCCACACGAGTGACGATCCAGGGTATCAGAACGACGGGGTCCCCCGCGATGTTCCCGCGAAGCGCGGCTCGGGCGCCGCCGGCGACCCGCGGCTCACCGCGGCAGGTCGATCGGCGCGGTGCTGGTGCGGTCGGGATCGAAGGCCTCGGCGGCAGGGGCGGGCTCTCCGCGCAGCTGCGCCAGCCGCTGGTCCTCGCGCCGCTGCGCCTCGGCGAGCCAGTCCCACCCCGAGGCCGCGGCGGCGTGCCGGACCTCGGGCACCGGCGCCGTGGCATGGTTCTCGTGCACAGTCTCGGCGGTGGTGAGCGAGGCGGCGGGCGCCGGCTGCGGAGCGGGCATCATCGGCGCGCCGGCGAAGTCGGGCCGCCCGGCGGCACCGCGCAGGCCCGCCTGCTGGATCACCCGCTGGATCGTCAGACCGCGTCCGTCGGGATCGCCCACGTAGCGGATGTCGCGAAGGCCCTGCTCCTGGGCGGCCGATTCGAAGACGAAGTGCCCATAGCCGAAGATGCGGCCGATGGCGGGCTTGTGCACCGAGATGTCGAGGATGCGCGTGAGCGGCATCGTCGCGATGCGCTGCGACACGATGCCGTGCACGCGGAACACCCGCATGTTGGTGATCACGAACCGGTCGGTGTGCTGTTCGAAGAGGCGCCAGACGGCGTGCACCATCACCGCCCCGCCGAGCACCGCGGGCACCCACCACGCCTGCGCGGGGACCGAGAACGTCAGGAGCAGCACGACGATGCCGGCGAGCAGCTCGAGCGCGGCCGAGGCGCTGGCGGCCCAGTGCTTGCGCACCTCGTCGACGATCCGCTCCCCCTGATCCGTGATCAGGTGCTTGTCGATCCGCGGATCGAACACGGTCAGCCCTGGGCGAGGGCCACGAAGAAGTCGACCACGGCGGCACCCGCACCCCACACCGCACCGATGGCGCCCTGCACGGCGTTCGCCGCGTCCTGCGGCCTGGTGATGAGGTAGAAGACCGCGAACGCGATGACGAGCAGCAGCACGATGCGCTTGACGAGCTTCACGGTTCGGGTGTCCCTTCGACTTCTGCTGTTCTACCGCACGCGCGGCCGGTCGCGCGCAGGCGCGCGGGCGCGTCGCGGATCGCCGGCGCACCGGATCGGCCGCTGCGCGCGTCCCTGCTCACGGCCGCAGGAGCACCTTGACGGCGCGTCGTTCGTCCATCGCGGCATACGCCTCGGCGGCCTCCGACAGCGGGAGCACGAGGTCGAACACGCGCCCGGGCCGGATCGCGCCCGAGCGGACGTCGGGCAGCAGCTCCTCGATGTAGCCGCGGACCGGCGCGACGCCGCCGTTGACCCCGACGTTGCGACCGAACATCTCACGCACCGGCAGCTCGGGGCCGCCGTTGGGCACGCCCACGTATCCGACCATCCCGCCGGGCCGGGTGGAGCGCAGCGCCTGATCCATCGACTCCTTGGTGCCGACGCACTCGAGCACGCGGTCTGCGCCGACGCCGTCGGTGTGCTCGCGGACGGCCTCGACGCCCGCATCGCCGCGCTCCTGCACGATGTGGGTGGCGCCGAGCTCGCGGGCGAGCGCCTGTCGCTGCGGGTGGCGCGACATCGCGATGATGGTCCCGGCGCCCAGCCGCTTGGCCGCGATGATCGCGCACAGTCCCACCGCGCCGTCGCCGACGACCGCGACGCTGTCGCCGGGCCGGACTCCGGCAGAGACGGCGGCGTGGTGGCCGGTGCCCATGACGTCGCTGAGCGTGAGCAGACCGGGGATCTCGTCGTCGGCCACCGGTCCCGGGACGACGGCGAGGGTGCCGTCCGCGAGCGGCACGCGGACGCGCTCGCCCTGTCCGCCGTCGGCGAAGCCGCCGAAGCGATCGTCGCTCCCCCACCAGCCGCCGGTGAGGCAAGAGGTGCTGACGCCGTTGCGGCAGTTCGCGCAGGTGCCGTCGCACACGTAGAACGGCGCGATCACGAAGTCGCCGGGACGCACGATCCTCACGTCGGGGCCGACCTCCTCGACCACGCCGACGAACTCGTGGCCGATCCGGTGCGGCTCGGTCGTCGGGGTCACGCCGCGGTACGGCCAGAGGTCAGAGCCGCACACACAGGCGGCGACGACGCGGACGATCGCATCGCCGCCGGTGGACAGCACCGGATCGGGGACGGACTCGACGCGGATGTCTCTGGCTGCGTGGATGACGGTGGCGAGCATGCTTCCGAGCCTAAGGGCCCCGGTCGGGCGGCGGGCTGCGCTGCCGCTCGACGCGAGACGTCCCGACGATAGGGTGTCCCGGGCCCGGCCCCTGTCAGCATGTACCCATGTGGATCGGATGGATCGAGTTCGACCTGCTCCTGGGCGACGTGCGATCGCTGAAGGAGAAGCGCAGCGTGCTGCGGCCGCTGATCGCCGAGCTCAGCCGCCGCACCGAGGCGGCCGCGGCCGAGGTCGGCGAGCACGACCTGCACCGACGCGCCCGGATCGGCGTGGCGGTCGTGGCATCCGGGGCGTCGCACGTGCGCGACGTCCTCGACCACGCCGAGCGGCTGGTGGCCGAGCGGCCCGAGGTGACCCTGCTCTCGGCCCACCGCGGGCTGCATTCGAGCGAGGACTGAGCTCAGCCGGCCACCGCGTGGCCGATGGCCTCGTCCCCGGCTCCGAAGCGGATGGTGCGGCCGATGGTCGAGTCGTCCGCGATCGCCGCCGCGATCACCGCCGCGACGTCGGCACGCGGCACCTCGCCGGAGCCCTCGGGGTCGATCGCGATGCGTCCGGTGGGCGGGTCGAGCGTCAGCGTCCCCGGGGCCAGGATGGTCCAGTCGAGGCCGCTCTGCGCGAGGTGCGCGTCGGCGGCCCATTTCGCGTCGGCGTACGGGAAGAACGAGCTGTCGCGGGCGACGCCGTGGTCCTGCCGGGAGCCGATCCACGACACCATCACGTACCGCAGCGCGCCCGCGGCCGCGGCGGCGTCCATCGAGCGGATCGCCGCATCCCGGTCGACGGCGTACGTGCGCGCCGGGTCTCCTCCGCCGGCGCCGGCGGACCACACGACGACGTCGTTCCCCGCGACGAGGTTGGTCAGCTGGTCGAGGTCGAAGGTCTCGATGTCGGCGACGAGCGCCTGCGCGCCGGTCGCCGCGACCTCGGCGGCATGGTCGGGGTTGCGGATCACCGCGGTCACGGTGTGTCCTCGCGACACCAGCAGCGGCTCGAGCAGCAGCGCGACCCTGCCGTGGCCACCGAGGATCAGGATGCGGGCCATGGGACTCCCTCCGTCGGACCACCCACGCTACGCCAGCGGGCCATCGGCCGGGTCACCGCCTCCGGTCCGCGGGCGCACGCAGGCCGCCCCTCCCGGCACCGTCGCGGTCGCTGCTCACGCGAACGCCGCGGCGAACTCCTCCGAGGGCTCGATCGGCTCGATGACGTCTACGAGCACGCCGCCGGGTGCGGCGAGGATGAAGTGCCGCTGTCCGAACGGCTCGTCGCGCAGCGCCAGCGCGCATTCCGCTCCGCCACCGGTGACCAGGCGCTCGTACGCCGCCCGCGCGTCGTCGACCTCCACGTTCAGCAGCACGCCCCGCACCGGCGCGCCGAAGCCTGCCGGGATCGAGTCGTGGTCGCTCGCGAGGAACGCCAGCTCTGCTCCGTCCCGCACGAGGCTGACGTACCAGTCGGCCGCGAACGTCCGCGTGAAGCCGAAGCGCTCCTCGAAGAAGCGCGCGGCGGCCGCGGCATCCGTCGTCATGACCACCGGGTAGAAGCTCGTCATCGTCTCCATCGGCCGGCTCCTTTACATACGATGAGTTCGTAACCAACGATACATACACCACGCACGTAAAGGAACCCATGCCCCGAGCAAGTGCTGCCGACGCCGCCGAGACTTCACGCCGCGTGCTCGAGGCGGCGCAGGAGCGCTTCGCCGCGGATGGCTTCGCCGCGGCATCCGTCGACGACATCGCCCGCCGCGCGCGCGTCACCCGCGGGGCCGTCTACCACCACTACGGGAGCAAGCCCGGGCTGTTCCGCGCCGTCGCCGAGCGGCTGCAGGGCGAGATCGCCGCGCGGGTCGTCGCGGCGGCGGAGAGCGAGACGGATGCCGCGGACCAGCTGCGCGCCGGAAGCCATGCCTTCCTCGACGCGATCACCGACGATCGCGCGGTGCGCGTGCTCCTCGTCGACGCACCCGCCGTCCTGGGGTGGGCGCAGTGGCGGGAGCTCGACGCGCAAGCCGCGGGGCGTGAGCTGCGCGAGGCGATCGCGGCGCTCGGCACCGTTCCGCCGGGTCTCGTCGACGCCGTGACCCGCCAGCTGAGCGGCGCCATGAACGAGGCGGCGCTGTGGCTGGCTGACGGGCCGGGCGACGCCCGGGCCCGGGCGTCCGCGCATGACGCCCTCGACCTGCTTCTGGACGCCGTCGCGCCCCGCTGAGGATCAGGCGGCGAGCGCTTCGCGCTCGGCGACGATCGCCCGCACCGCGTCGCGCCCGGCGCGATTGGCGCCGACCGTCGACTGCGACGGTCCGTAGCCGATGAGGAACAGCCGTGGCTCGTCGATCGACCGGCCGTTCTCGACACGGACGCCTCCCTCGGGGGTGCGCAGCCGCAGCGGGGCGAGGTGGTCGAGCGCAGGCCGGAAGCCCGTGGCCCACAGGATCGCGTCGGCCGGCTCGAAGGACCCGTCCGGCATGCGCACGCCGTGCTCCTCGATCCCGGTGAACATCGGATGGCGCACGAGCACGCCACGCGCCTCGGCGGCGCGCGCCCACGGCGTCCAGCGCATGCCCGTCACCGAGATGACGCTGCCCGGCGGCAGACCGCGACGGACCCGATCCTCGACCCCGGCGATGGCGGCGACGCGGGCGGGGACGTCGAAGTCCTCGTCGACCCAGTGGGGTTCCCGCCGGGTGACCCAGAACGTGTCGGCCACGTGCGAGATCTCGTCGAGCAGCTGCACGGCCGAGATCCCGGCACCGACGATCACGACACGCTTGCCGCGGAACTCCTCCGCCGAGACGTAGTCCGCGACGTGGAGCTGCCGGCCGCGGAACCGCTCCTGCCCGCGATAGTGCGGCCAGAAGGGACGTCGCCACGTGCCGGTGGCGTTGACGACGTGCCTTGCGGCCCAGGAGCCGCTGTCGCTCTCGACCACGAGGCGGCCGTCCGAGTCGGCGCGTCGCACCGCCCTCACCCTCACCGGGCGGAGCACGTCGAGCGCGAAGCGCTCCTCGTACGCGGCGAAGTACGCCGGCAGGACGTCGCGGCTGGCTGCCGCCGGGTCGGCGGGCGGAACCGGGAAGCCCGGCAGCTCGTGGATGCCGTTGACCGTCGCCATCCGCAGCGACGCCCACCGGTGCTGCCACGCGCCGCCCGGCCGCACGTCGGCGTCGAGGACGACGAACGACGGATCGGAGGCCGCCGCTCGCGCGAGCGGCACGAAGCCGCGCCGCTGCAGGTGGTAGGCGGCGGACAGGCCCGCCTGCCCGGCGCCGATCACGACGACGTCGACGGGTGCGGGCTCCATACCCCCGACAACCTTCCCCGGCCCGAGGGGATTCCCGGGCCGGGCCGGTGTCAGTTGAGGGCGCGCGTCGACGACGGGATGACGCCACCCCGGTAGAGATCGGCCGCGGTGTCCTGCAGCGCCGTCAGCGCCACGCGCTGCGTCGTCGGGCCGTACGAGATGCGAGCGACCCCGAGCTGCTCGTACTCCGTCGACGAGAGGGCGCCGGGCAGGCCGATGACGCTGATCTTGCGCTCCCCGATGCCGTCCACGAGCTGCCGGGTGACGTCGGCGTTCAGCACTCCCGGTACGAACACGAGGTCGGCGCCGGCGTCGAGGTAGGCGCGCCCGCGCTCGATCGCGTCCGCGATCGACTCCTCCACCGGCCGGTCCCCCGCACGCACGAAGGCGTCGGTGCGGGCGTTGAGCACGAACGGCACGCCCTCGGCCTCACCGGCGGCGACGATGGCCTTCACGGCCGCGACGGCTTCGTCGAGGGGTCGCAGCCGGTCCTCGACGTTGCCGCCCACCACGCCCACGCCGATCGCCCGGCGGACGGTCTCGCCCGCGTCGTCGTAGCCGGCGTCGAGGTCGGCGCTCACCGGCAGGTCGCCGGCGGCTTCGACGATGCGGCCGAGCATGTCGAGGGAGACGTCGAGGGGGATGGTGCCGTCACGGTAGCCGAACGACGCGGCGATCGAGTGCCCGGCGGTCGCGATGGCCCGCGTCTCGGGGAGCGCGGCGATGGTCCGGGTCGACACGGCATCCCAGACGTTCACCAGGCGCAGGATCTCGGGGGCGGCGTGCATCCGGGCGAGGGTCAGTGCTTTCTCGGCGTGAGTGGTCATGGGTTTCACGCTATCGGCGCCCGAGCATGCCGCGGCCCGGTCAGCCCGGATCGATGCGTCCGTCCAGGTACCACCACCGCCCGCTCTGCGTGACGAACCGGCTGCGCTCGTGCAGCACGCCACGCTCGGCGCCGGACCGCCAGCCGGCGCGGAACTCGACGATCCCGCGCTTGTCGCCCTCCGCCCCGGCGTCCACCTCGATGATCTCCAGGCCCGTCCAGCGCTGCGCGGGGTCGAGGGTCAGCTCCTCGGGCCGGGTGCCCGGATGCCACGTGTCGGACAGGTGACGCTCGTCTCCGACGACGAAAGCGGTGTAGCGCGAGCGCATGAGGCGCTCGGCTGTCGGGGCCGGAGTCCCGCGCAGCAGCGGGGCGCAGCATCCGCCGAAAGCGTCTCCGCTGCCGCACGGGCAGGGGTCGGTGTCTGCGACGCGCGGGAAGCCGGTTCCCGGCCCGCCGCGGGCGGCGCCGGACGGCATGTCACGCACCCGCCTTCTCGGCGCACGAGACGCAGCGGGTCGCGAAGGGGCGCGCCCGGAGGCGTGCGATCGGGATGCCTCGCCCGCAGTCCACGCAGACCCCGTAGGTGCCCGCCTCCCAGCGCCGGACAGCCTCGTCGATCTCCCCGATCTCCCTGCGCGCGGCCTCGGCCAGACCGACGGCGCGCGCCCACTCGCCCGACAGCGTGACACCCTCGGGGTCGTGCTCGTCGTCGGCGACATCGGCACCGCGGTCGGCGCGGAGCTCGGCGAGCGTGTCGTCCAGGGTGGCCAGGCGGGCCGTCGCCGCGTCGTGCAGCTCGTCGAGGAGCGCGCGCAGCTCGCGCCGGCCCGCGGCGGTGGTCATCGCACGAGGATACGCCCGGATGCCGCGACCGCCGCGGCGGCGTGCCGTGGACGGTCCCGGCGCGGCCGCGTGGCGGCGCCCCGGCAGTGCCCGCGCGCGCGTCCGGTGTTTGCACGGCGGAGGCATGGCCGGCTCCCAGGCGGGAGTGCCACCATGGTTGCGTTCACGAGGCGGAGCTGTCCGGTTTCGTCTCGTGCACCGAACGGCGATGCGTCTCGCCCGGACCGTGCGTCCCCCTAGCGCCGGCTTCCCGCGGACCCGCCCGAAGCCGGCGATCCGAGCCCCCGTCGTGATCGCCGGCTTCTCTGTCTTCGGGTGTGGATAACTCGCGAGCGGCTCCGGGCCTGCCGGTTACCGTGGGGGCGTGAGGAATCGCGCGCTCGCAGTCATCGGCACTGCGGTGCTGCTCGCCCTGTCCGGGTGCACGACCCCCGAGCCGGCCACCCCTACCCCCACGGCGGCCTTCTCCAGCGAGGAAGAAGCCTTCGCCGCCGCCGAGGAGACCTACCGGGCGTACGTGGATGCGCTGAACGCAAGTCACGACGATCCAAACGCTGCCCCAGCACCGACCGACTTTCTTATCGGCGAAGCCCTCGAATCCGAGTTGGAGACGCAAGAGACGCTCGCTCAACGCTCACTCAAGATCGAAGGCCCGGCGACGGTGATGCGCTTCTCTGGAACCAGCACGTCACATGAAATGGAGCGGATTAATGCCGTCGTTTGTCTCGACGTCACTATGTCGCGCGTTATCGACGCCGAGAGCAACGACGTCACCCCGACTGACCGCCCCGACATCCTCGCTCTAGACGTCGAGTTTGCGGACCTGGGGGGCGACTTGGCGATCACCCGCAGCGTAGTGGCAAGTACTCAGACATGCTGAGGGTAGTGGCACTGTTGGCGGCAACGATGCTCTTGCCTAACACGGCGGCATTCTCGGCTAATCAGTGCACAGCTGCACAACTGCAGGCGGGCCTCTGCTCTTATGCCACGGACGAACAGGTGGTGGTGTCAGGCAATGCCAGCAGGCCGGGCACGGATGGGACAGGCAGCAACCCACAGGAGGATCGGGACGGAGCGGGTTTCACGCCATCCCCCGCGCCTCCCGAGGACTGCGGGCCGCTGAACCGCTGCATCGAGTACAGCGTGGTCGGGATCCCCGACGTGACGCTCGCCGATCTCGCGTCGTTCCGCCCCTCGCCGCCGACGCTCGGCGGCGAGCCGGCCGGCTTCGGGGTCGTGGGCATGCCGACGAACCTGCTGGCGACGGCATCCGAGGAGCGCATCCCGGGGACCGTGCTGGGCTGGGACGTGACGGTGCGGTTCCTGCCGACCGCGTACGTGTTCGACCACGGCGACGGCACCGTCGGACGCTCCACGACCGGGGGCGCGTCGTGGACGTCGCTCGGACAGGGGCAGTTCACGCCGACCGCGACGAGCCACGTGTACCGGGAGCGCGGCACCTACGACGTGTCGGTGACCGTCGAGTACGCGGCATCCGTCGACTTCGGCAGCGGCGCGTGGCACGCCGTGCCGGGTGTCGTCCGCGCGGCCGGGCCGGGCTACGGCGTCCGCATCGTCGAGGCGCGCACGGCGCTCGTCGACCGGACGTGCGCCGAGGACTCCTCCGCGGCGGGCTGCTGAGCGCCGAACCCGATCGCAGCGCGCAGCCGGCCGGCGAGGCGCGCGAGCGCCCGCAGCGGCACGCCGATGACGAGGGCGACCGCACCCGCCGGAGAGGTGTCGCTGCGTCCGAGGGCGACCTTGCGCTCCCACGCGTCTCGGAGGGCGCCGCCGCGCCGTGCGAAGGCGGCGCGCCCCGGCAGCATCCCGGACCGGCGCGCCGTGACCAGCTCCTCGACCCGGTCGGCCCAGTCGTCCTCGGCCGGATCGTGGAAGTAGTTGTCGTCGAGCCACTCCGGGTCGGGATGGCGGAACCGCCGCGCGACGACGTCGTGCTCGGAGGCCAGCAGATCCGCGTCGGCGAGCGTCTCGTTGATCAGCTGCGGCGACACTCCGTAGGTGTCCAGCGCGATGACGGGGACGCCGCGGGCGACCGCCTCGATCGCGGCGGTCGAGCTGACCGTCACGAGCCCCTCGGCCGTCGAGAGCGCCTCCCCCATCGGGCCCGTCGAGGTGACGAGGTTGGGCGGCAGCGGCCCCAGCGAGGCGAGCAGCTCGGGGTATCCGTCCTGCTCGAGGTGGGTCTGGTGCTCCCCGCTCGCGGCCCGCAGCTTCACGACCACCCGCCGCGACGGATCGGCGACGGCCGCCCGCACCATGAGCCGCGCGATCCCGAGTCGGTCGGAGCGGCCGGCGGGCACTTTGGCCTGCGGGGCGAAGACGAGGTCGGTGCCGCCCGTCGCCCCGCGCTCGTCGCGCGCGCCTGTCCCCGCCACCGCCGCGCCGCGTGCGAACGGCAGCGTCGCGAGGGCGTAGCGGTGCGCGTAGCCGGTGCGTGCCGACAGGGCGGCGAACTCCCGCAGCTCGCGTCGGGAGTGCATCACGAACAGGTCGCACTGCAGGCGGTACACGACGGCCTTGCGCGTGGCGGGGATCGCGATCCCGGGCAGCCCCGTGACCACGACAGGACGCGGCGCCAGGGCGGCGACATCCCGGGCGAGCACACGGACGAGCGGCCCGCGCGCACCGAGGACGACGACGTCGGCGCGCAGCTCCGACAGCCGCGCGGCGAGCCCGTCGTACGTCACGCGCTCGACCCGGTCACGATCCAGGCCGCTGCCCCGGAGCGCCGCGCGCAGCTGCGGTGCGCTGACCACGAGCGGCGTCTCGAGCACCAGGAGCGAGGCATCCCACCGGTCCGCGACGCCGCCGAGCAGCGCCGCGGCCCACTTCACGTACGAGTCGGTGTCGGCGATCGCGACGATCCGCAGCCGCGCGCCGTCGCCGGTCGTCGCCGTCACGCCGGCACGCGGCGCAGCTTCGCCATCGGCGCGAGCTCGCCGGGGTACACCCGCTTGACGCCGTCGCCGAGCGCGGCCTCGATGACGCGGATGTCGCGCACGAGGTGCGCGAGGCCCGTCGGCTCGAGGGACGCCGCGTGGTCCGAGCCCCACATGGTGCGGTCGAGGGTGATGTGCCGCTCGACGGCCACCGCGCCGAGGGCGACCGCGGCGAGCGAGATCTGCAGGCCGCGCTCGTGCCCCGAATACCCGACGGGGACGCCCGGATACCGGTCGCGCAGCGTCGGGATCATGCGCAGGTTCGCCTCGGCAGGCTCCATCGGGTAGGTCGAGGTGGCGTGCATCAGCAGCAGGCGGTCGGTTCCCACGATGTCGATCGCCGCGTCGATCTGCTCGATCGTCGACATGCCGGTGGAGAGGATCACGGGCTTGCCGGTGTCGCGCAGCGCCTCCAGCAGCTCGCGGTCGGTCACCGATGCCGACGCCACCTTGTGGGCGACGACGCCGAGGTCCTCGAGGAACGCGATGCTCGGCACGTCCCACGGCGAGGCGAACCACTCGAGGCCGCGCAGCAGCGCGTGATCGGAGATCTCGATGTACTGATCCCGGTCGAACTCCACGCGCCGGCGGTACTCGAGGTACGACATCGTGCCCCACGGGGTCTCGCGGGCGACGTCGCGCATGTGCTCGGGCGTCGCGATCTCGGGGGTGCGCTTCTGGAACTTCACCGCGTCTGCGCCGGCGTCGGCGGCGACGTCGATGAGCCGCTTGGCGAGCTCGACGTCGCCGTTGTGGTTCAGTCCGATCTCGGCGATGACGTAGGCGGGGCGTCCGCCCCCGACGACGCGGGATCCGATGGTGACGGTCATGAGGCCTCCAGTGGTGCGGTGGGGTGATCGGATGCCGCATCGGCGGCGTGTTCGTGGACCTGTCGGGGTGCTCCTGCGGGCGTCGCGGGGCTGCGTCCGGCGAGCACGCGCTCGGCGAGGTCCCGGACGGCGCCGGAGCCCCCGGGCCGGTCGAGGACGACGCGCGCGGCGGAGAGCACGAGCGGGTGCGCGTCGGGGACGGCGACCGGCCACCCGACGAGCTCGAGGCAGGAGAGGTCGTTGACGTCGTTGCCGAGATAGGCGATGCGGGAGAGCGGGATGCCGCGCCCCGCCGCCCAGTCGCGCAGGACGGCCGCCTTGTCGGCCGCTCCATGCCGCACCTCGACGCCGAGCTTGCGGCCGCGCGCGGCGACGACCGGGTTCGCCTCGGTGGAGAGGATGAGGAAGGGGATGCCGGCCGCACGCAGCAGCGACACGCCCATGCCGTCGGACCTGCTGACGGCGACCGACTCGATGCCGTCCTGATCGACCCGCACCCGGTCATCGGTGTGCACGCCGTCGAAGTCGGTGACGACGGCGTCGGCGGCGATCGCCGCACCGTGGCCGTCGGGCGCCCGGTCGATCAGGCCGGCGACCGCGCGGGCCGTCTCGAGCTCCTGGAGGGTGTCGATCTCGATCGCCGTGCGCGGGTCAACCTCGACGATGCCGATGCTGCCGAAGAAGCGGTGGCGCGCGGCGCGGAGACCGGAGGCCCGCAGGACGTAGAAGCCGCCCGTCTCGAGGTGGTGCGGATCGCGGTCCTGGCGGCGCGGGCGCACGTCGGCGGCGTGGTTGATCGCCTCGGCCGCGCCCCCGCCGCCCTTCCGCCACAGGAACCCGTAGGTCTCGACCGCGGAGAAGACGCTGTCGCGCCGGCGGGAGCGCACCAGCTGCACCGCGGTGGTCAGCGCATCGACGTCGAGGAACGGCGACGTCGCCTGCAGGAAGGCCACGATCCCCGCATCCACCCCCCGCGCCTCGAGCACATCGAGCGCGTGCAGCAGCGCGCTCTCGGAGCCGGCCCCGTCGCCCGAGAGGTCGGCGGGGCGCTCGACGATCTCGGCGCCCCACTCGGCGGCGACGGCGGCGATGTCGGCGTCGTCGGTGGTCACCACAACGCGGTCGATGGCGGGGCATCGGCGAGCGGCGTCGACGGCGCGCGCCACCAGCGGCACCCCGCCCACGCGCTGCAGGTTCTTGCGCAGGATGCCCTTCGACCCGCCCCGCGCGGGGATGATCGCGACGGCCTCGCTCATGCGGCCGCCCTTCGCGCGGAGGGCCGCGCGGCGCCCGTGCGCACGACGGCGCCCGTGCCCGCCAGCACCAGCGGAAGCGTCGTAGCGGTGCTCGACGGCAGCGTGTGGACGTCCAGCGCCTCGCGGGCGCCCGCGAGCACCAGCTCGACCGGCAGCCCTGTCGTATGGATCCGCACTCCGGGCAGCGTCGCGACGGCGTCGAGCTGCTCCTGCGTCTCGCGGCGATGCGGCAGATAGACCGCGGCGCCGGCCGTGGCATCCCGCACCCAGCGCAGGTAGTCCACCAGCATCATGCGGCCGTCGACCGGCAGCGCACTGCCGAGCACGATGCGCGGCCCGAGCTCGGGCGCGGCGGGCGCCGTCGCGCGCGTCCAGGAGAAATCGTGTCGACGGATGCCGAAGCCGCGGTCGGCCAGCGCGTCGAAGCGGTCCGCGCCCAGGTCGAAGGCGGTGAACACGCTCACCCGCCGCGCCGCGGCGCGACGGTGCACCAGCTCCGCGGCCAGCGGGGCGACCATCGTCGTGAGACCGCGCTCGTCGACGTGCGGCCGCGCGTACGGGCGCCGGCCCAAGAGCGTGTCGGCGAACGCGACGGCGAGTCCGCCGTCGTCGAGGAACGTGATCCGACGCGGCCGCAGGACGGCGGCGGCCAGACGGAACTGCCCCGAGAAGCCGTCGCCCACGAGCCAGTGGTCATGGCGGGCGAGCAGGCTCCACGGGATGCCGAGGTAGGGCGCGAGCTCGCCGAACGCGGCCCCACGGGCGAGCAGCTCGTCGGCGGTCGCCGAGATCTGCGCCGTGAGGCGCCCGGCGACCGGGACCGCCGTGCGATGCGCGGCGGCCCACTCGGCGGCGCCGATGAGCTGGAGCGGCGACTCCACCCACGCCAGCACGTCCTCGCGGCCCATGGCGTCTCCTCTCACCGCTGTCTCCCCACGGTGGGCGCGAGACGTGAACGCGACGGGTGCCGGCAGGCGACCGACGGACGTCCGGCGGGTGAACGACGCGTGCCTCGGCCCGGTGGGCGCGCCGTCGGACCCGCGTGCCAGGATGAACGCGTGACAGAACGCCTCATGCTGCTGGACTCCGCCTCGCTGTACTTCCGCGCGTTCTACGGCGTCCCCGACACCGTGCGGGCGCCCGACGGCACGCCCGTGAACGCGGTGCGCGGCTTCCTCGACATCATCACGAGGCTCGTGTCCACCTACCGCCCCTCCCACCTCGTCGCCTGCTGGGACGACGATTGGCGGCCGCAGTGGCGGGTCGATCTCATCCCCACCTACAAGACGCACCGCGTCGCCGAGGTCGTCGCCGGCGGGCCCGACGTCGAGGTCGTCCCCGACCCCCTCGAGGTGCAGGTGCCGGTGATCCGCGAGGCGCTGGACACCCTCGGCATCCGGATCGTCGGCGCGCCGGCGCATGAGGCCGACGACGTGATCGGCACCCTCGCGACGACCGCGGCGATGCCCGTCGACATCGTCACGGGCGACCGCGACCTGTTCCAGCTCGTCGACGACGGACGCGACGTGCGCGTGGTCTACACCGCCCGGGGCATGAGCAACCTCGAAGTGCTCACCGACGCGTCGGTCGTGGCGAAGTACGGCGTCCTCCCCTCGCAGTACGCCGACTACGCGACGCTGCGCGGCGACTCGTCGGACGGGCTGCCGGGCGTCGCCGGTATCGGCGAGAAGACCGCGGCCGGCCTGCTCGCCACCCACGGCGATCTCGAGGGCATCATCGCCGCCGCGCAGGCGGGCGAGGGCATGTCGGCGGGGGTGCGCTCCAAGGTGCTGGCGGGTCTGCCCTATCTGGCCGTCGCACCACAGGTGGTCGCGGTCGTCCGCGACCTGCCGCTCGAGGTCCCCGATCCCCGTCTGCGCCCCCTGGACGACAGCGCGAGAGCGGATGCCGCCGCGCTGGCCGAGCGGTGGGCCCTCACCGGCGCGATGACGCGCATCGTCGACGCCCTGGACGCGCTGTAGGCAGCAGTCGGGCTGTCGTCAGCGGTCGCGGCCCGTCCACGCGCGCAGCCGCTCCAGCGGCCACGTCGTGACGATGCGCTCGGCGGGTACGCCCAGCCGCTCCGCCCGTTCGGCGCCGTAGTCCAGCAGCGAGAGCTGCCCGGGCGCATGGGCGTCCGAATCGATGGAGAAGAGGCATCCGATCTCCAGCGCCAGCGCCATCAGCTCATCCGGCGGGTCCTGCCGCTCGGGGCGCGAGTTGATCTCCACGGCGACGCCGTGCTCGGCGCACGCCTCGAAGACCGCGCGGGGATCGAACGTCGAGGGCGGGCGCGTGCCGCGGGAGCCCTCCACCAGACGCCCGGTGACGTGCCCGAGCACGTCCACGTGCGGGTTGCGCGCCGCCGCGACCAGGCGTCTGGTCATCGGCGCGCGCTCCATGCGCAGCTTCGAGTGGGCCGAGGCCACCACGACGTCGAGCTCTCCCAGCAGCTCCGGCTCCTGGTCGAGCGCGCCGTCCTCGAGGATGTCGACCTCGATCCCCGACAGCAGCGTGAACCCGTCCCCGCTCATCCCCCCGACGACCTCGAGCTGCGCCCGCAGGCGCTCGGGCGACAGTCCGTTCGCTACCCGCAGCCGGGGCGAGTGGTCGGTCAGGGCGAGGTACTCGTGCCCGAGCGACCGCGCGGCCGCCACCATGAGGTCGATCGAGGTGAGGCCGTCGGACCAGTCGCTGTGCGAGTGCAGGTCACCGCGCAGCAGGGGCCGCAGCGACGACGTCCGCTGCACCCCGGCGCGCTCCCGCAGGTCGGCGAGGTACCCGGGCACCTCGCCCGACAGCGCCTGCTGGATGACAGCGAACGTGGACTCGCCGATGCCCTTGCGCCGGCGCAGCGATGCGGCATCCCGCAGCTCCTCGTCGCTCAGCCCCGCGATCGCGTCGGCTGCGGCCCGGAACGCCTTGGACTTGTACCTCGACGACCGCTCGCGCTCGAGCAGCGTCGCGATCTCGGTGAGCGCGTCGTGCGGGTTCACGCGTGGCTGCGGGCGAGGTCAGACGACATTCGCCCGCTTGATCACGACGGGGACGTCGGCGAGGCGGTGGATCGCCCACCCGAACAGGATCGCCAGCACTCCCATGCCGGCGGCGAAGAGCGCGACCCCGTAGGCGACCACGGAGGTGAAGAGCGACGCCCGGAGGAAGGACGCCTGCATCACCGTCGCGCGCACCGGGTCGTCCTGGTCGAGCTCGGCGTAGGTCTTCCCGCCGGACGCCTCCAGCGCGTGCTGGTTGATGATGTCGGCCTGCACATAGGCGGTGAAGGGCCCCGTCACCTGCTGCCCCTGGAACGCCGCGGCGTCATCGGGGATCGTGATGTTCTCGGCCGTCAGCTGGGTGGTGACGCCGATCCAGGCGATGATGCCCACGACGATCAGCAGGATGCCGCCGACGATTCCGAGGATGCCCACGGCCTTCACGAGGCCGACCTTCTTCTCGGGGGGCTCGATCACGTCGGCGGTGCGGGGCTCAACCTGGCTCATGCTGCCTCCTCGGAACGGGACGTCTTGCGCCACACGCTAGCGGGGACGCCGCGCGCCGCGGAAGACCACGCGCCGGGAGGGGTCGCGCCGGGGCTCAGGCCGCGAACGACCGCGTGGCCTCGACCCAGCGGTCGAGCGTCGCCGTCGCGGCGCCGCTGTCGATCGCCAGCGCGGCGTCGTCCCGGGCCTCGGCCAGGCGCTCCAGGATGGGCCGCTGCACCTGCGTCGCATCGCGGAACAGCCGGTACGCGACGATTCCGGCGGCGGCATTCAGCAGCACGATGTCGCGCACGGCGCCCGCCTCGCCGTCGAGCACGCGCCGAACCACCTTCGCGTTGTGCGCCGGGTCGCCGCCGAGCAGGTCGTCGATGTCGGCGAGCGGGATGCCCAGATCGCGCGGGTCGAGGTCGTGTTCGTGGATGTCGCCCCGGCTGACCTCCCACAGCCGGCTGTGGCCGGTCGTGGTGAGCTCGTCCAGCCCGTCGTCGCCGCGGAAGACGAGCGCCGTGGCGCCCCGGGTGCGGAAGACGCCCGTGATGAGGGGCACCCGGTCGAGGTGCGCGACGCCGACGGCGTTGGCCTCTGCCCGCGCCGGGTTGCACAGCGGGCCGAGGAAGTTGAACACGGTCGGCACGCCCAGCTCGGCGCGCGTGGCGCCGGCGTGACGGAAGCCGGGGTGGAAGGCCGCCGCGAACGCGAACGTGATGCCCGCGCGGGACAGCGTCTCGGCCACCGCCTCGGGCGGGAGCGCGAGGTCGACCCCGAGGGCGGCCAGAACGTCCGACGAGCCCGACGACGAGCTCGCCGCCTTGTTGCCGTGCTTGACCACGGGGACGCCGGATGCCGCGGCCACCAGTGCGGCCATGGTCGAGACGTTCACCGTGCCGAAGCGATCGCCGCCGGTGCCGACGATGTCGAGCACCGCGGCGTCGACGGGGAGCGGGAGGGCCGCCTCGAGGATCGCGTCGCGGAAGCCCACGATCTCGTCGACCGTCTCGCCCTTCGCCCGCAGCGCGATCAGGAAGCCGGCCAGCTGCGAGGGCGTCGCACTGCCCGACATGATCTGCCGCATCGCCCACGTCGACTCCGACACGCTGAGGTCGCGGCGCTCGAGGAGCGCGGTCAGGATCGCCGGCCAGGTGTACAACTCCGCCATAACGAAGAAGCCTAGCCGGGCCCGTGAATCGGAACCTTTTCGTGACACGGCGTCCCGGCGGCGCCGATTCCGCGTCTTCACCACGTGTTCAAGGCAGAGTCGCAGGGAACTCTTAGGTTCTCCTAACTTCACATCCGGCCGAAGAGATGGTCCGCGGTGCGGAACTCTGCGTCCCGAATCGGCCATAATGGGGAGCGTGACGACCTCCACAGCGACCTACTCCCAGGCCATGCGGTCCGTCAAGCGGCCGGATCCGGTCGCTGTCGGCACCATCGTGTGGCTCGGCAGCGAGGTGATGTTCTTCGCGGGCCTGTTCGCGATCTACTTCACCCTCCGAAGCACCTCCCCCGAACTGTGGGCGGAAGAGACGCAGCTTCTGAACATCCCGTACGCGACCGTCAACACGATCATCCTCGTGCTGTCGTCCGTCACGTGCCAGATGGGCGTCTTCGCCGCCGAGCGCTTCCAGCCGTATTCGACCAAGAAGCGCGGCTGGCTGGGCTGGGGCATGGTCGAGTGGTTCTGGCTGACCTTCGCACTCGGTGCGATCTTCGTCTCGGGCCAGGTGTGGGAGTACGCACAGCTCGTCGCCGAGGGCATGCCCATCACGGCCAACGCCTACGCGTCCGCCTTCTACCTGACCACCGGCTTCCACGCCCTCCACGTCACCGGCGGCCTCATCGCGTTCCTGCTCGTCATCGGGCGCGCGTACGCCGTCAAGAACTTCGGGCGCAAAGAGATGACGTCCTCGATCGTCGTGTCGTACTACTGGCACTTCGTCGACGTCGTCTGGATCGCCCTCTTCCTCGTCATCTACTTCCTCAAGTGAGAGCGGAGCTGAACCCCGACATGGCACGAGAGACCACGCGCCGCTCGAAAGGCCGCCGCAGCCCCTGGGCCGCCGCAGCGCTCATCGGCATCGGCCTGCTCATCACCGGCGGCGTCTACGCGGGCGCCTCCGCCGCGATGGCCGCCACGACCACCGAGACCGCGGTGGACTCCGCGCTGACCGTCGAGGACGGCGAGCGGCTGTTCCAGGCCAACTGCGCCACCTGCCACGGGCTCGACGTGCAGGGCACCGAGGACGGCCCGTCGCTCTACGGCGTCGGCGAGCTGGCGGTGCACTTCCAGATGAGCACGGGCCGCATGCCGCTGCAGGCGCAGGGGCCGCAGGCCCCGCAGAAGCCGGTGCAGTTCACCGACGAGCAGATCGAGGCGATCGGCGCCTACATCCAGTCGATCGCACCCGGACCGACCTTCCCCGACGAGGAGGTCCTGGACGGCGAGGGCAACGCGGCCGAGGGCGGCGAGCTGTTCCGCATCAACTGCGCGATGTGCCACAACGTCGCCGGCGCCGGCGGTGCGCTCACCGAGGGCAAGTACGCCCCGGCACTGCACACCACGACGCCTCTCAACATGTACGCGGCCATGGTCACCGGTCCGCAGAACATGCCGGTGTTCAACGACATGACGCTGACCACCGAAGAGAAGCGCGACATCATCACCTACCTGCTCTACCTGCAGGACAACGAGTCCGCGGGCGGGTTCTCGCTCGGCTCGCTCGGCCCGGTCTCCGAGGGCCTCTTCATCTGGATCTTCGGGATCGGTTCGCTGATCGCCATCACCGTGTGGATCACGGCGAAGTCCAACTGATCGACGAACACCACAGCAACACTTGACGAGGAGCAGCATGGCCCACGTGGACGACCCGCTCGAGCACGAGAGGGCTACCTGGAAGCCCTCCCCCGGGCTCGCCGTCGCGGTCCCCGACCCGGTCACCAACCCTGGCCTCCCCCCGCACCGCGAGCGGATGACCGACAAGGACCCCGCTTCGATGAAGCGCGCGGTCCGCACGGTCTACACCCTGTTCTACCTGTCGATCGCGGGCAGCATCTGGGCGGTCGCCGCCTACATGCTGTTCCCCATCGAGAGCGGGCGGATCGTCGACATCCGCGCGAACAACCTCTTCATCGGTCTCGGCATCGCGTTCGCGCTGCTGGCCATCGGCATCGGCGCGATCCACTGGTCGAAGGCCGTCATGTCCGACAAGGAGTTCGTCGAGCCCCGCCACGCGACCCGCGGACGCGACACGACGCGTGCGGCCGCCATCCAGGCGTTCGCCGACGCCGACGCCGACTCGGGCTTCGGTCGCCGGGTCATGATCCGCAACTCGCTGTTCGCCGCGCTGGCCGCCTCGATCGTGCCCGGTGTCGTGCTGTTCCGCGGCCTCGCGCCCTTCAGCTCCCCCGAGCACCCGCACGCGGGCGACCCGGTGTTCCTCCTCGAGCACACCATGTGGACCGAGGGAATGCGTCTCGCGCACGACCCGACCGGCGAGCCGATCCGCGCCGCCGATCTGACCCTCGGCTCCGCCGTGCACGTCATCCCCGAGGCGCTGGCCGAGCTGTCGCACAGCGAGGGCTACCTCGAAGAGAAGGCGAAGGCCCTCGTCCTCCTCGTCCGTCTGCTCCCCGAGCAGCTGACCGAGCCCGAGGACCGCAAGGACTGGTCGTACGACGGCATCGTCGCCTACTCCAAGGTGTGCACGCACGTCGGATGCCCGGTCGCGCTGTACGAGCAGCAGACCCACCACCTGCTGTGCCCCTGCCACCAGTCGCAGTTCGACGTGACCGACCAGGCGAAGGTCATCTTCGGCCCGGCCGCCCGCCCGCTGCCGCAGCTGCCCATCACCGTCGACGATGAGGGCTACCTCGTCGCGCGCAGCGACTTCACCGAACCCGTCGGCCCGAGCTTCTGGGAGCGTCATTGAGCACCCCAACCGTCACCCAGCCTGAGGCTCCCGGCGCTCCCGTCTCCTCGAACGGGCGCGACAAGCCTCTCGGCGGCCGCTTCATCGGCGCCACCGCCAATTACATCGACGAGCGCACGAGCCTCTCCGGCTTCGTGAAGGAGCTCGGACGCAAGATCTTCCCCGACCACTGGTCGTTCATGCTGGGCGAGATCGCGATGTGGGCGTTCGTCGTCGTCCTGCTCTCGGGAACGTTCCTGACGTTCTTCTTCCAGGCCTCGATGACCGAGACGCACTACGACGGCGCGTACCTGCCCATGCGCGGCATCGAGATGTCGGCGGCGATGGCCTCGACGCTCGAGATCTCGTTCGACCTGCGCGGCGGCCTCCTCGTCCGCCAGATCCACCACTGGGGCGCGCTCGTGTTCGTCGCCGGCATCGGCGTGCACATGCTCCGCGTGTTCTTCACCGGCGCCTTCCGCAAGCCGCGCGAGCTCAACTGGGTGATCGGCTTCGTCCTGTTCGTCCTGGCGATGGGCGAGGGCTTCACCGGATACTCGCTCCCCGATGACGTCCTGTCGGGCAACGGCCTGCGCATCATCGACGGCATGGTCAAGGGCATCCCGCTGATCGGCACGTGGACCTCGTTCCTGCTGTTCGGCGGCGAGTTCCCCGGCACCGCCATCGTCGGACGCCTGTACACCCTGCACATCCTGCTGCTGCCGGCGATCCTGGTGGCCCTGCTGGTCGTGCACCTCATGCTGATGGTGATCAACAAGCACACGCAGTTCGCGGGGGCCGGTCGCACCAACAGCGTCGTCGTCGGCTACCCGATGATGCCCGTGTACATGTCGAAGATGGGCGGCTTCCTGTTCATCACGTTCGGCGTGATCGTGCTCATCGCGTCGCTGTTCACGATCAACCCGATCTGGAACTACGGGCCCTACGACCCGTCCCCCGTGTCCGCCGGCACCCAGCCGGACTGGTACATCGGCTTCGCCGACGGCATGCTGCGCCTCATCCCGCCGGGCTGGGAGGTCGTCTTCCTCGACCGCACGTGGTCGTTCAACATCCTGGTTCCGCTCGGCATCATCGGCATCTTCCTGGTGCTGGTCATCATCTACCCCTTCATCGAGGCGTGGGTGACCGGCGACAAGCGCGAGCACCACATCGCCCAGCGCCCGCGCAACGCGGCCACCCGCACCGCCATCGGCGCGGCCGGTGTCACGTTCTACGCGGTCATGTGGGCGGCGGCGTCGTCCGACATCATCGCCACGCACTTCTGGCTCACGATGGAAGGTGTCATCCACACCCTCCAGGTGCTGCTGATCATCGGCCCGATCATCGCGTACTTCGTCACCAAGCGCATCTGCATCGCCCTTCAGAAGAAGGACCGCGAGATCGTGCTGCACGGCTACGAGTCGGGCCGCATCGTCCGCCTCCCGGGCGGCGAGTACATCGAGGTGCACCAGCCGGTCGACGAGTACGAGCGCTTCAAGCTCGCCGACTTCGACTCCTACGAGCCGCTCGTCGTGCGTCCGAACGCCAAGGGCCGCATTCCGTGGCACGAGAACCTCCGCGCGTCCATCTCGCGCTGGTTCTTCGAGGACCGCCTCACCCCGGTGACGCAGAGCGAGCTGGACGCGGCGCTGGCCCACCAGCACCACGATCTCGAGCACATCGCGGCGGAGGAAGACCTCGAGCTGCAGGGCGCCCACGAGCGCGCCGGTGTGCCGGATGCCCCGCACAAGCCGATCGATGACGGCAAGCACGGCGAGATCCCGGTGCGCCCCTCGAACGTCATCGTCCCCGAGCCGGATGCAGGCACCAAGGCGCCGCGCAACCGCGAGAAGGAGCCCGGCGCGTAGAGCTCGACGCTTCGCCGACGGATGCCTCGGCACGATCGCCCAGATCGTGCCGGGGCATCCGTCATGTCGGCCTGATAGGTGCGCGACGACTCCACCTCGTCTCGAACGGCAGGAATCGCACGGCCGGTGTCCGACGTCCGGACGGCCGCCGCGGCGTGCCTGCCTTAGCGTGGAAGCATGATCGACGCGCTCTCGTACTTCTCCGCCAAACTCGCCCTCGAGACCGATGCCTCCGACGTGTACGCCGCCCAGAAGGCCGGCGAGCAGTTCGTGCTCGTCGATGTGCGGGGCGACGAGGCGTGGGCGCAGGGACGCGTTCCCGGGGCCGTCCACATGCCCTACCGCGAGATCGCCGAGCGTGCTCCGCAGGAGATCGACGCGTCGACACCGGTCGTCGTGTACTGCTGGAGCCCCGGCTGCAACGCCGGAGCGAAGGGCGCGGTGGAGTTCGCGAAGCTCGGGTACAGCGTCAGGGAGATGATCGGCGGCTACGAGTACTGGGTCCGCGAAGGACAGCCCGTCGAGAACGACGAAGGCCCGCTCCCCCGCGTCTTCGACGCGCAGGTCATGGTCGTGCGCGCGCCCGTGGCCGGCTGAGCGTACCGCTCCCCGGGTAGCGGCTCGTCCTACAGCCCTTCCATGAAGCGCACGGCGGCGGACCCGTAGAACGCCGTGCCCGCCGTCTCGCCGGCATCGGCCCCGGATTCCGGGAGCACGTCGCACACGACGACCGTCACGTTGTCGTGCGTTCCGGCGGTCAGCGCCAGCTCCACGCACGCACGTGCGGCCTCAGCAGGGTCGGGATGCCAGGCGAGCATCGCGTGGATCTCGGCCTCGGGAACGTAGTCGGTGAGCCCGTCGCTGCACAGCATCCACCTGTCGCCGATGCGCGCCTCGTGCACGTCGACACTGGCCGCGTCGCGCTCCCTGCCGCCCAGCGACGCCGTGATGATGTTCCGGTGCGGATGCGCCAGCGCGTCCTCCGCCGACACCAGCCCCTGCTCCAGCAGCGCCTGGACGAGCGAGTCGTCGCGGCTCTGCTGCACGAGCGCCGCGTCCCGAAGCCGGTACGCACGGGAGTCGCCCGTGTGCGCCAGGAGGAGATCCCCGGCACTCGACACGAACAGTCCGGTGAATGTGGTGGCCATGCCGCTGAGGGTCACGTCCCGCTCCACGTGCGCACGCAGGTCCCAGTTCGCCGCCCGGACGCTCGTCGCCAGCGCCTCCGGCTCCACAGCGCCGACGCGTCCGGCGGCCAGCCGGTGGACGAATGCGGCCGAGGCGAGGTCGCCTGCGGGGCCGCCGCCGACGCCGTCCGCCACGGCAGCACCCCAGGGGGCCGTGAACGCCGCATCCTGGTTCACCGCCCGATGCGGGCCGATGTCCGAGTATGCGGCCGCATGCAGCCGTACGCGGGGTCCCGTCGGTGACGGAACCCCGCGTACGTCGCGCGAGAAGTCGCTCAGTTCGGCTGATCCCGGATCAGCGGGCGAAGTAGCCGCGGTAGTACTCGTAGACCCAGCCGACGATCGCGACGACGAAGACCGCGATGCCGATCGGCATGAGCCAGGCGCCCACCGCGAGGCCGATCATGGCGAGAGCCGCCGAGAACGCCAGGACGATCGGCCACCACGACCACGGGCTGAACTCGCCGAGCTCGGGGTCGCCGTCGTCGATGTCCGCCGTGAGCAGGTCCTCGGGCAGCTCACCGCCCTGCGCCTTGTGCACCTTGCCCACGTAGAACGCGATGAGCGCGGCCATGAAGGCGGTGAACAGCAGGGCGATGCTGCCGACCCACTCGATCGAGAGGGTGACCGTCTCCCACATCTGCTGGCCGCCGGTGGCGTTGGTGTCCCAGTGCGACAGCAGGTTCCACGCGGTGTACACCACCGCGACGACGAGGAAGAAGGCGGACAGCAGCCACCAGAGTCCGGCGTTGGTACGCACTTACTTCACCTCTCCCTCGGCGAGGTCGACAGTCGGGGCTTCGGGAGCGTCCTTGGCCGGCCCGACGCCCACGGGGATGCCCGCCTCGGGGTGGTTCAGGTCGAACGCGGGACGCTCGCTGCGGATGCGCGGGATCGACGTGAAGTTGTGGCGCGGCGGCGGGCAGGAGGTCGCCCACTCGAGCGATGCCCCGTAGCCCCACGGGTCGTTCACGGTGACCTTCGGCGCCTTGCGGGCGGTGATCCACACGTTGAACAGGAACGGGATCATCGAGGCGCCGAGGAGGATGGCGCCGACCGTCGAGACCTGGTTCTGCCACGTCCAGCCGTCCGCCTCCGAGTAGTCGGCGTAGCGGCGGACCATGCCGTCCACGCCCAGCCAGTGCTGGATGAGGAAGGTCATGTGGAACCCGATGAAGAGCATCCAGAAGTGGACGTACCCCAGACGCTCGTTCAGCATCTTGCCCGTCCACTTGGGCCACCAGAAGTAGAAGCCGGCGAACATCGCGAACACGACGGTGCCGAACACGACGTAGTGGAAGTGCGCGACCACGAAGTACGAGTCGGACAGGTGGAAGTCCAGCGGCGGCGACGCCAGGATGACGCCGGTGAGACCGCCGAACACGAACGACACCAGGAAGCCGAGCGCGAACACCATCGGCGTCTCGAACGTCACCGAGCCTCGCCACATCGTGCCGATCCAGTTGAAGATCTTCACGCCCGTGGGCACCGCGATGAGCATCGTCATGAGGGCGAAGAACGGCAGCAGCACTCCACCGGTGACGTACATGTGGTGCGCCCACACGGCGACCGACAGCGCCGCGATGGCGATCGTCGCGTAGACGAGCGTCTTGTAGCCGAAGATCGGCTTGCGGCTGAAGACCGGGAAGATCTCCGACACGATGCCGAAGAACGGCAGCGCGATGATGTACACCTCGGGGTGGCCGAAGAACCAGAACAGGTGCTGCCACAGCAGCACGCCGCCGTTCTGCGGGTCGTAGATGTGGGCGCCGAGCACGCGGTCGGCGGCGGCGGCCAGGATCGCCGCGGCGAGCACGGGGAACGCCATCAGGATCAGGATGCTGGTGACCAGCGTGTTCCACGAGAAGATCGGCATCCGCCACATGGTCATGCCGGGCGCGCGCATCGTGATGATCGTCGTGATGAAGTTCACGGCACCGAGGATCGTGCCGAAGCCGCTCATGCCGAGCCCGAGCATCCAGAGGTTGCCGCCGGCGCCGGGCGAGAACGAGGCGTTCGCGAGCGGCTGATAGGCGAACCAGCCGAACGACGCGGCGCCCTGCGGGGTGAGGAAGCCGGCGACCGCGATGGTCGAGCCGAACAGGAACAGCCAGAATGCGAACGCGTTCAGGCGCGGGAAGGCGACGTCGGGGGCGCCGATCTGCAGCGGCAGGATCGCGTTGGCGAAGCCCGCGAACAGCGGCGTCGCGAACATCAGCAGCATGATCGTGCCATGCATGGTGAACAGCTGGTTGTACTGCTCCTTGGTCGGGATGATCTGCATCCCCGGCTCGAACAGCTCGGCGCGGATGATCAGCGCCATCACCCCGCCGAGGAGGAAGAACAGGACCGACGAGATGAGGTAGAGGTAGCCGATCGTCTTGTGGTCGGTGGAGGTGATCCACTTGACGATGATGTTGCCCTTGTCCTCGACGCGCGTGGCGCTGAGCAGCGCAGCCTGACGCGGCGGCAGGGTGGTCGGGCGACCCTGCGTCGGTTCCTGAAGCGGAAGCGTCGTCGCCATGATC
Source organism: Microbacterium sp. ZXT2-5 (assembly GCF_055329545.1). Classification (NCBI taxonomy): domain Bacteria; kingdom Bacillati; phylum Actinomycetota; class Actinomycetes; order Micrococcales; family Microbacteriaceae; genus Microbacterium; species Microbacterium sp. ZXT2-5. The sequence goes on from NZ_JBUZWD010000002.1 coordinate 708,276, forward strand.
AGTTGTCTCCCTCTTCCTCGGACGCCTCGCCCGATCCCGTGCCCGGGAGGTTCTGGAGGCGGTCGTAGGCGTCGTTGATGTCGCCGGTCTGGCCGGCGTCGCGGAGCGTCGCGAGGTACTCGTCGTACTCGGCCTCGCTCACGACCTCCACGTTGAACAGCATCATGGAGTGGTACTCGCCGCAGAGCTCGGCGCACTTGCCGGCGTAGCTGCCCTCGCGGGTGGGCGTGAAGGACCAGTAGTTGTCCTTCCCGATGTACATGTCCTTCTTGTACAGGAAGTCGATGATCCAGAAGGAGTGGATGACGTCGCGCGACTGGAGCTTGATCTTCACCGTCTGGTCGACGGGGAGGACCAGTGTCGGCAGGTCGCTGACGACGTCGCCGCGCTCGTCGGTCTCGGCCTGGACGCCCATGGTCCACACCGTGTCGTCCTCGGACTCGCCCTCGTACTGGAAGTCCCACGACCACTGCTTGCCGATCGCCGTGATCTCGACGTCCGGGTCGTCGTACTGCGTCTCGAGGATCGTCTGGTCGCGCGCGGTGAATGCGAAGAACCCGATCACGAGGATGAGCGGCACCACCGTGTAGAAGATCTCGATGGGCATGTTGTAGCGCAGCTGGACCGGAAGTCCCATCTGGCCCTTGCGACGCCGGTACGCGATCGCCGCCCAGCCCATGAGACCCCACGTGATGACGCCCACGACGAGCAGCACGATCCACGAGTTGACCCAGAGCCCGCTCACCATGTCGGTGCGGTTCGTGGCCGCCTGGCCGTCTTCGGTGAACCCGGGCAGGAAGCCGTTGAGCTCGGTCGGGGTGCATCCGGCGAGGACTGCAGCCGCCGCGATCCCGAGCGGGAGAACGGCCCAGCGGATACGGCGTTTCGAAGGCACGTTGCACCTTTCCGATCACGAACAGGACTCCTGCAAGTCTAGGGCAAGCGCCCAGGCCATTCAGGCCATTCACTCAGGCTGAATCGGCGTGCGAAGACGAAAAAGGCGGGCCCGGGCGCCATAAAAAGGCGCACCGGACCCGCCGCGAAGTGCTCGGATCCTCAGCCGACCGTCGGTCGGCGCTGACTCAGTGGAAGCTGTCGCCGCACGCGCACGAGCCGGCGGCGTTCGGGTTGTCGATCGTGAAGCCCTGCTCCGAGATCGTGTCCTTGAAGTCGATGGTGGCGCCGTCGAGGTACGGGACGCTCATGTCGTCGATGATGACCTCGACGCCGTCGAAGTCCACCGTCTTGTCGCCGTCGAGATAGCGCTCGTCGAAGTAGAGCTGGTAGATCAAGCCGCTGCATCCGCCCGGCTGGACGGCGACGCGCAGACGCAGGTCGTCGCGTCCTTCCTGCTCGAGCAGGCTCTTCACCTTTCCGGCGGCGGCATCGGTCAGCAGCACACCGTGGTCGCGGGCGGTCTGCTCGGTCGTCAGTGCGGTGTCGGTCATGGCACTCCTCCGGACGGGCCGCCGAGGCGATCGGCGGCGGGATGCCTCGATTGTACGCGCGCCCGCCGGGAGGAGGCTCCGCGACCCCGGTTTGCGGTGCGGCGGCCCACGGCCTACCCCTCGTGCGGGGTCCGGCCGTCGAGCTTCTCCAGCAGGAGCGCCTCCGCGAGCACCGCGTTGCGGAACGTGTCCAGGTGCAGGGACTCGTTGGGGCTGTGCGCCTTCGAGTGCGGGTCCTCCACGCCGGTGACGAGGATCTGCGCACCAGGGAACTCGCGCACGAGGTCGGCGATGAACGGGATCGACCCGCCCACGCCGATGTCGACCGGCGCGACCCCGTAGCCCTCGTGGAGTGCCTCGCGTGCCGCCGCGACGGCCCAGCCGCTCGTGTCGACGAGGAAGGCGTCTCCGTAGTCCTGGTCGCTGAACTCCAGCTGCGCGCCGAACGGCGCGTGTGCGCGCAGGTGCGCCTCGATGGCGGCGTAAGCCTCGCGCGCCGGCTGCCCAGGGGCGATGCGCGCGCTGATGACCACCGAGACCTCGGGCGTGAGCGTGTTCGAGGCGTTCACGACGCTCGGCGCGTCGATGCCCGTCACCGTGATCGACGGCTTGTTCCAGATGCGGCCGAGGATCGTTCCGCGGCCGACGGGCGAGACGCCGTCGGGAAGGCCCGCCTCGTCGCGCAGCGTCTCCTCGCTGTACGGAGGGGTCTCGGCATCCCGCTCGGTCAGGCCCGCGACGGCGACCGCGCCGTCGGCGTCCCAGAGCGTCGCGAGGAGCTTCACCGTCGCCATCATGGCGTCGGGCACCGCTCCCCCGAACATCCCGGAGTGGGATGCATGCTCGAGCGTGCGCACGCGCAGCGTGAACCGGGTGTTGCCGCGCAGCGACACCGTGAGCGCCGGCGTCTTGTCGTCCCAGTTGCCGGAGTCCGCCACCACGATCACATCGGCGCGCAGGGCGGCGGCGTTGTCCGAGAGGAACTGGGCGAAGGAGCGGGATCCCGCCTCCTCCTCGCCCTCGAAGAAGAGTGCGACCCCGAGGTCGAAGTCCTCGCCCAGCGCCTCCTTGAGCGCGCGGAGCGCGGCGACGTGCGCCATGATGCCGGCCTTGTCGTCGGCGGCGCCGCGCCCGTAGAGACGGCCGCCGCGCACCGTGGGCTCGAACGGCGCCGACTCCCAGAGCGCCTCGTCGCCGACGGGCTGCACGTCGTGGTGCGCGTAGAGCAGGATCGTCGGGCGGCCGTTGCGGGCCGCGCGCGTCGCCAGCACGGCGGGGTTGCCCTGCTCCCCCGTCTCCGGGATGGTCGCGCGGCGGATCTCGACGGTCTCGAACAGCCCGGTCTCGCGAACGAGCTCGGCCACCGCCTCGGCGCTGCGCTGCACCGCTGCCGGGTCGAATCCGGGGAAGGCGATGGAGGGGATGCGCACGAGGGTGCCGAGATCGGCCAGGGCGGAGGGGATGCCGGAGGCCGCCGCGTCACGCACAGCATCCTGTCGGGAGAGCTCAGAGGTCATGCGGGTAATCTTAAGTGCACCCCTTCTCCGCACTCGAGGATGATCCGTGGCCAAGAACTCCGCCCCCGTTCCGAACGACGCTCCCAGCGAGGGAACCGTCCTGAACGGCACGCCCGCCGGCAAGGGCCGCGCCACGCCGTCCCGCGCCGAGCGGGAGGCCGCCCGGAAGCGGCCGCTCGTGCCCGACACGAAGGAGGCGAAGGCCCGCGCCCGCGCGGACCTCGCCGCCCAGCGCGAGAAGGCCCGTCTCGGCATGGCGGCCGGCGACCCCCGCTACCTCCCGGCGCGCGATCAGGGCGCCCAGCGCAAGTTCGCCCGCGACTGGGTGGACGCCGGATGGCACCTCGGTGAGGCCGTGATGCCGGCCATGGTGCTCGTCATCCTCGCCACGTTCCTGCCCATCGCCGCGCTGCAGTACTACGCGTTCGTCGGTCTGTGGATCTTCATCCTCTTCGTCATCGGCGACATGGTGATCACCTCGATCTCGGTCAAGCGCGCCGTGAAGAAGAAGTTCGGCGCCGACAAGATGGAGAAGGGCCTCGGCTGGTACGCCGCGATGCGCACCGTCCAGATGCGCTTCCTCCGCCTGCCCAAGCCGCAGGTCAAGCGCGGCCAGAAGCCCGCCTGAGCGAGGCGCCTCCCCGGCCCAGCCCGCCCAGCGCGCTCAGCGTCGCCCGACGAGCCCGCGGTTGATCTGACGAGCCCAGAGCGGGCCGCGGTAGAGGAACGCCGTGTAGCCCTGCACGAGCGTGGCACCGGCATCCAACCGTTCCTGCACGTCGGCGGCCGTCTCGACGCCGCCGACCGAGATGACGCAGAAGGCCGCGGGAACGCTCGCACGCAGCAGCCTCAGCACCTCGAGTGAGCGCACCTTCAGCGGCGCACCCGACAGTCCCCCCTCACCCGCCGCGGCGACCGTCCCGGGGTCTGTGATCAGCCCGTCGCGCGAGACCGTCGTGTTGGTGGCGATGATGCCGGCGAGGCCCGCGTCCACGGCGAGCCCGGCGATCGCGACGATCTCGTCATCGGGCAGATCGGGGGCGATCTTCACCAGCAGCGGGGTCGCGCCGGCCGCCTCGCGGACCGCCTCCAGGAGCGGACGCAGCGTCTCGGCGGCCTGCAGGCCGCGCAGGCCGGGCGTGTTCGGGGACGAGACGTTCACGACGAGGTAGTCCGCGAGCGGAGCCAGGAGCGTCGCACTGCGCACGTAGTCGGCGGTCGCGTCGGCCACCTCGACCACGCGGCTCTTGCCGATGTTGACCCCGATCACGCCACGGCGCCTGCGTGCACGCAGCTTGCGCAGGCGGTCCGCGGCCGCCTCCGCCCCGTGGTTGTTGAACCCCATGCGGTTCACGACGGCGCGGTCGGGGATGAGTCGGAAGAGCCGGGGTCGCAGGTTGCCCTCCTGCGGGATGGCCGTGACGGTGCCCACCTCCACGTGCCCGAATCCCAGCGCGAAGAGCCCCGCGGCGCCCTTCACGTCCTTGTCGAATCCGGCGGCCACGCCGAACGGCGAGTCGAACCGGAGGCCGAGCGCGGTGGTGGCCAGCTCCGGCGCCGGGCGCGTCACCGCACGGGCGGCCCATGAGAACGGCGGCACGCCGAGCACCCGGATGACCCGCATCGCGGCGTGGTGGGCGGATTCGGGATCCATGCGCGACAGCACGGTGCGGAAGAGGAGGGGATACATCCCCCCTAGATTATCGGCTCGGCACTCCGGGCCTCGGCGGTCAGTCCCCGGCGACGCCCTCGGCGCGCGCGGGAGCGCGTCCGTGGTCGACGCGGAGCTGCTCGATCGCCGACTCGAAGTCCTCCAGCGAGTCGAACGCCTGGTAGACGCTCGCGAAGCGCAGGTAGGCCACCTCGTCGAGGTCGCGCAGCGGACCCAGGATGGCCAGCCCGATCTCGTTCGCATCCAGCTGCGACGCTCCGGTCTGGCGGATGCTCTCCTCGACGGTCTGCGCGAGCACCGCGAGGTCGGCCTCGGTCACCGGGCGGCCCTGGCAGGCCTTGCGGACCCCCGACATGACCTTCTCGCGGCTGAACGGCTCGATCACGCCGGAGCGCTTGATGACGTTCAGGCTCGCCGTCTCGACGGTGGTGAACCGGCCCCCGCACTGCGGGCATTGACGACGGCGACGGATGCTGAGCCCGTCGTCGCTCGTGCGGGAGTCGATCACCCGCGAATCGGCGTGACGGCAGAAGGGGCAGTGCATGGTGCAGACAGCCTACGCCGGGTCCTCGACGACGGGCTCCTGGCCCTGTCGAGCGCCGAACCTCGCGGTGATCGCCTCGCCGTGCGCGGGGAGCGCCTCCGCCTCGGCGAGGGTGACGATCGCGTCGCGGACGGCCGCCAGCGCGCCGCGGTCGTACTCGATCACCTGCTGCGGGCGCAGGAACGTGGCGGCGGAGAGCCCCGCCGAGTAGCGCGCCTGCCCGCCGGTCGGCAGCACGTGGTTGCTCCCCGCCAGGTAGTCGCCGAGGCTCACCGGCGAGTCGTCGCCCACGAAGACGGCCCCGGCGTGCACGAAGTCCTGCGGGCGCGGGTCGGTCACGTGCAGCTCGAGGTGCTCGGGGGCGTACGCGTTGCTGAACGCGGTGGCGGCGGCGAGGTCGTCGACCAGCACGATCGCGGACTGCGGTCCGCCGAGCGCGGCCGCCACACGCTCCGCGTGGCGGGTCGCCGCTGCGCGCGGCGCGATCGCGGCGACCACGTCCTGCGCGAGGCGCTCCGACGTGGTCACGAGCACGGCAGAGGCCTGCTCGTCGTGCTCGGCCTGGCTGATGAGGTCGACGGCGACGAGGTCGGCGTCGGCGCTGTCGTCCGCGACGATGAGGATCTCGGTGGCGCCGGCCTCGGCATCCGTCCCGACCAGGCCCGCCACGGCGCGCTTGGCGGCGGCGACGAAGTTGTTTCCGGGACCGGTGACGACGTCGACGGGCTCGAGGCGGAGCGCCGGCACGCCGTGCGCCAGCGCGCCGATCGCGCCGGCGCCTCCCATCGCATAGACCTCGGTGACGCCGAGGAGGCGCGCGGCCCCCAGGATCACCGGGTGCACGCGGCCCCCGAATCCGCGCTGCGGCGGCGAGGCCAGGGCGATCTCGGCGACGCCGGCGACCTGCGCGGGGACGACGTTCATGACGACGCTCGACGGGTAGACCGCCTTGCCGCCCGGCACGTAGAGGCCGACGCGGCGGACCGGCTGCCACCGCTGCGTCACCCGTGCGCCCGGGCCGAGCTCGGTCACCGAGGGCGACGGCACCTGCGCGGCGGATGCCTCCCGCACGCGCTGGATGGCCTCCTCCAGTGCCGCGCGGACGGCGGGATCGAGCGCCGCGAGCGCCTCGTCGAGGTGCTCCGCCGGCACCCGGAGGTCGTGGCCGGCCACCCCGTCGAAGCGCTCGGCCTGCTCGCGGAGAGCTGCTTCGCCGCGCGCCGCGACGTCGTCGACGATGTGCGCCGCGGTGGCGAGCGCCTCCTCGCGGGCGGCGGCGGCGCGGGGAACGGTGGCGAGGAGTTCCGCGGGAGACAGCGTGCGTCCCCGCAGGTCGATCGTCCGGAGCATCCTTCTACGGTATCGCGCGGTCGCCGCGGGATCGGTCGTCGCGCCGTCAGCCCCGCGTGACGCCGGAGACGTCGTGCAGGTAGCCGATGCGGCCGTCTTCGTGACGGACGACGAACGCGTCACCGCGGTCCTCGATCACGAGGGCCCACGCGGTCGGGCCGATGCGGAACACCGGGATGCCGATCTCGTCGACGACGTCGCGCTCCTCGGGCACGAGCGCCCAGAAGGCCTGGCTCTGCGGCGTCGTCGCGGCCGCCGGCTCGACCGTGGAGCTCGGGTTCTCGACGTGCTCGAACGACTCGCGCGTCTGCACCGGCTCGGCCACGGTGGGCGCCGTGTCCGCGGCGGCGGCGTCGTCCGCGGCGACGGCATCCGTCTCGCGATCGACCGGGATCACCGTGGTGGTGGCCTCGGCGCTCGAGGCACCGCGGGCGCCGGCCGCATCCTCGCGATCGGGCACGTACGCCGGAGCCGGCTCGTTCGCCGCCGGAGCCGCCTCGGACGCGGAGGGCGCCGCCTCGGGCGGGTACGGCGCGGCGGCCGCCGCTTCGTACGGGGCGGGCTCGTGCTGCTCGGGCGCCCGCTCGGGGCGCTCGACGGGCGGACGCGGGGTGACCGGACGGACCTGCCGCGCGTTGCGGTGCGCCGGAGCCTCGGGGCGCCCCTGGAAGTCCTGGGCGAACGGGGCGATGAACGGCGCGACGACGGTCAGCACCACACCGGCGAGCATGAGGAAGAACTCGACCCACACGACCCACGTCGCGATGAAGAAGCGCTCTTCGGCGAGGGAGACGAAGGAGTGCCACAGGATGTTCAGCCACGTCACGGCGGCGACCGAGAAGGCCACCGACGCGAACTGGTCGATGCCGAGCGAGCCGACGCGGCGGATGCCCTGCGGGGAGAGGCGGCGCAGCACGATGAGGAAGACCGCCACGGTGGGAAGGCCGATGGTCAGCACCCAGTCGATCCCGTGGGTCCACACCGACGGCCCCTCGCCGAGCTCGCCGATGATGGGGAAGAACGAGACGACGAACGCGACGAGCCAGGTGCCGACGAGTGCGACCTCCCGGATCGAGAACGGACCCACCCCGTACTGCGGCTCGTCGGCTGCCGTTCTGTCGACCTGCACGTTCTGATTCTCGTCCGTCACGATGTCTGTTCCTTCCGGCGGGCCCGCGAGGCCCGCGTCGAGCCGATTTTACTCAGCGCGCATGAGACCGCGATGAGACCACGCGATCCACGGCCACATCACGGACGCTCGAACGCGGGCGGGAGCTCAGCCCAGGCACTGCGGCCCCAGCAGGCCCTTGAGCTCGCCGTAGAGGTCCGGGGTGATCCGCACGGTGTGGGGCACCTCGAACACCTTCGCGACGCTGCCGCTGTGCAGCTTGAGCGATACCTCCGTATCGCCGCCGTGACGCTGCAGCGTCTGCAGCAGCTCGCCGATCACGTCCTCGCTCGCCCGTCTCTCGGGCATGACGAGCACGAGGGAGCCGGATTCGTCCAGCGACCCGAGGTCGGGCGTGAAGGCCGACTGCGCGTGCAGGTTCATGCCGTCGTCGCGGCGCGACACCCGTCCCCGCACGACCAGGATCGCATCTCCCTGCAGCATGTGCTGGAACTCGGTGTAGGTCTTGCCCATGAACATGACGGTGATCTCGCCGTCGAAGTCCTCGACGGTGATCATGCCGTACGGGTTGCCGCTCTGCTTGGCCACGCGATGCTGGACGCTCGTGACCAGGCCCGCGACCGTGACCTGGTCGCCGTCGCCGATGTCCTCGGAGGCGAGGAGGTCGTGGATGCTCGTGGAGGCGTGCTTCGCGAGGGGGATCTCGAGCCCGGCCAGCGGGTGGTCCGACACGTACAGGCCCAGCATCTCGCGCTCGAACGCCAGCTTGTCCTTCTTGGTCCACTCGGGACGCTCGGGGACCTTCGCCGCCTGCTGCGGCTCGTCCTCGCCCCACAGCGAGTCGAAGTCGAAGCCGACCTCGCCGTTGGCCTCGCGGCGCTTGTCGAGCACGGCCGCCTCGGTGGCGTCCTCGTGGATCTCCATGAGCGCGCGGCGGGTGGAACCGAGCGAATCGAACGCCCCCGCCTTGATGAGCGACTCCACCGTGCGCTTGTTGGCGACGGGGACGGGCACCTTGGCGAGGAAGTCGTGGAACGACGTGAACGGCGCATCGGCCCGCGCCTCGACGATCGCGTCGACGACGTTGGTGCCGACGTTGCGGACGGCGCCCAGCCCGAAGCGGATGTCTTCGCCGACGGCCGCGAAGTACCGGATCGACTCCCCGACGTCGGGCGGCAGCACCTTGATGCCCATGCGACGGCATTCGTTGAGGTACACGGCCATCTTGTCCTTCGAGTCGCCCACACTCGTCAGCAGCGCGGCCATGTACTCGGCCGGATAGTGCGCCTTCAGGTACGCGGTCCAGTACGACACCAGGCCGTAGGCGGCCGAGTGCGCCTTGTTGAAGGCGTAATCGGAGAACGGGAGCAGGATGTCCCACAGCGCCTTGATCGCGGCGTCGCCGAACCCGCGCTCCTTCATGCCGCCGGAGAAGCCCTCGTACTGCTTGTCGAGCTCGGACTTCTTCTTCTTGCCCATCGCGCGGCGGAGGATGTCGGCCTGTCCGAGGGAGAAGCCCGCCACCTTCTGGGCGATCGCCATGACCTGCTCCTGGTAGATGATCAGGCCGTAGCTGATGTCGAGGATCTCTCGCAGCGGCTCCTCGAGCTCGGGGTGGATGGGCGTCACCTCCTGCTGGCCGTTCTTGCGCAGGGCGTAGTTGATGTGCGAGTTCGCGCCCATGGGCCCGGGCCGGTACAGCGCGATGACGGCGGAGACGTCCTCGAAGTTGTCGGGCTTCATCAGGCGCAGCAGCGACCGCATCGGCCCGCCGTCGAGCTGGAACACCCCGAGGGTGTCACCCCGCGTGAGCAGGTCGTACGCGGCGCGATCGTCGAGGGCGAGATGCTCGAGGTCGAGCTCTTCGCCCCTGTTCATGCGGATGTTGTCGAGCGCGTCGGAGATGATCGTGAGGTTGCGCAGCCCCAGGAAGTCCATCTTGATCAGGCCCAGCGTCTCGCACGACGGATAGTCGAACTGCGTGACGATCTGGCCGTCCTGCTCGCGGCGCATGATGGGGATGATGTCCAGGAGCGGCTCGCTGGACATGATGACGCCCGCCGCGTGCACGCCCCACTGCCGCTTCAGCCCTTCCAGACCGAGCGCGCGATCGAAGACCGTCTTGGCCTCGGGGTCGGTGTCGATGAGGGCACGGAACTCGCTGGCCTCTTTGAACCGCGGATGCTGCGGGTCGAACATGCCGCTCAGCGGCATGTCCTTGCCCATGACGGCCGGGGGCATCGCCTTGGTGAGCCGCTCCCCCATGCTGAACGGGAAGCCGAGCACGCGGCCGGCGTCCTTCAGCGCCTGCTTGGACTTGATCGTCCCGTAGGTCACGATCTGCGCAACCCGCTCGGAGCCGTACTTCTCGGTGACGTAGTCGATCACCTCGCCACGGCGACGGTCGTCGAAGTCGACGTCGAAGTCGGGCATCGAGACGCGGTCGGGGTTGAGGAAGCGCTCGAAGATCAGTCCGTGCTCGAGCGGGTCGAGGTCGGTGATGCGCATCGCGTACGCGACCATCGACCCGGCTCCGGAACCGCGGCCCGGACCCACGCGGATGCCGTTGTCCTTGGCCCAGTTGATGAAGTCGGCGACGACGAGGAAGTAGCCGGGGAACCCCATCTGGAGGATGATTCCCGTCTCGTACTCGGCCTGCTTGCGCACCCGGTCGGGGATGCCCTGGGGGTACCGGTAGTGCAGCCCCGCCTCGACCTCTTTGACGAGCCAGCTGTCTTCGGTCTCGCCGTCGGGCACCGGGAAGCGGGGCATGTAGTTGGCCGACGTGTTGAACTCGACCTCGCACCGCTCGGCGATGAGCAGCGTGTTGTCGCAGGCCTCCGGGTGGTCGCGGAAGATCTGCCGCATCTCCTGCGCGGTCTTGACGTAGTAGCCGTCGCCGTCGAACTTGAAGCGGTTGGGGTCGTCGAGCGTGGAGCCGGACTGCACGCAGAGGAGGGCCGCGTGCGCGTCCGCCTCGTGCTGGTGCGTGTAGTGGGAGTCGTTGGTCGCGACCAGGGGGATGTCGAGGTCCTTGGCCAGCCGGAGCAGGTCGGTCATCACGCGACGCTCGATGGACAGCCCGTGGTCCATGATCTCGGCGAAGTAGTTCTCCTTGCCGAAGATGTCCTGGAACTCCGCGGCGGCCGCGCGGGCGGCGTCGTACTGGCCGAGCCGCAGACGCGTCTGCACCTCGCCGGAGGGGCATCCCGTCGTGGCGATGAGCCCTTTGCCGTACGTCTCGAGCAGCTCCCGGTCCATGCGGGGCTTGAAGTAGTAGCCCTCCATGCTCGACAGCGAGCTCAGCCGGAAGAGGTTGTGCATGCCCTCGGTGCTCTGGCTCCACATCGTCATGTGGGTGTAGGCGCCTGAGCCCGAGACGTCGTCGCTCTTCTGCTCGGGTGTGCCCCACGCGACGCGCGACTTGTCGCTGCGGTGCGTGCCGGGCGTGACGTACGCCTCGAGCCCGATGATCGGCTTGACCCCGGCCGCCTTGGCCGCGTTGTAGAACTCGAACGCGGCGAACGTGTTGCCGTGGTCGGTCACGGCGATCGCGGGCATGCCGTAGTCGGCTGCCGCCTGCGTCATCGCGCCGATCTTGGCGGCTCCGTCGAGCATCGAGTACTCGCTGTGGACGTGCAGATGAACGAAGGAGTCGGATGCCACGCAACGAGTCTACGAACCGGCGCCGACATGGGCGGGCCGCTGTCGGCGGGTCCGCGAGCCGCCCGGCGGATACGCCTCACCCTCGAGTGGAGGGTGAGGGTCGCCCCGCGTCAGAACTCCTCGTCGAGGGCGTACTGCTGCTGCCACGTGTGCGGACGGTCGATGCCCAATCCGTACAGGTAGCGGATGAGCTGGCCCTGGTGCTGCGTCTCGTGCTCGAGGAGGGCGAGCACGTACCGCAGGGACTCCTCGTCGTCGGCGGCGAGGCCGGCGATCCACGCGTCGAGGTCGGCGGCAGTCTGGACGAACGCGGATCGCAGGGCCCCGGCATCCGTCGTCTGCTCCGCCGTGACGGGGCTCGTGAAGCCCTGCCACTGGCCCGCCTTCGCCGCGCGCGGGTAGCTCTCGCGCGCGCCGAGCACGCACCACAGCTGATGCCCGATCGTGTCGGACGGAAGGTCGGCCAGCCTCGAGCCGAGGCGGCTCTCGGGCACGGTGTCGAGGAACTCGAGGTACAGGGTGTTCGAGCGCTCGAAGCGCCGGCGCAGCAGGTCGTTCACGCGTCCACGCTAGAGGTCGCGTCGCATCAGCACGCGCGGAAACCCCGAGAGCACCGACGCGGTGTCGGCCGCCTTGGCGAAGCCTGCCTTCTCGAACAGGCCGCGGGTTCCGACGTACGCCATGGTGAGGTCGACCTTCTGGCCGCCGTTGTCGACCGGGTACCCCTCGATCGCCGGGGCGCCCTGCGCACGGGCGAACTCCACCGCACCGTCGATGAGGGCGTGCATGACGCCCTTCTTGCGGTGCCCGGGGCGCACGCGGAAGCACCACAGCGACCACACGTCGAGGTCGTCGACGTGCGGGATCTTGCGGAAGGTGGCGAAGTGCGTCCGGCGGCGCGGTGCGACGGCCGCCCACCCGACCGGCTCGTCGCCGTCGTACGCGAGCACGCCGATGGGTCCTTCCTCCGCCATGAGCCGGCGCACGCGGTCTGCCCGCTCCGGGCCCTTGAGCGCGACGTTCTCCTTCGAGGGGATGCGGTAACTGAGGCAGAAGCACACGCTCGACTGCGGGTTCTTGGGGCCCACCAGCGTCGCGACGTCTTCGAACACCGTCGCCGGCCGCACCTCGATCGCCATGCCCCCAGTCTGACCGGCGGCTCCGACATCCGCGCCTAGGGTGGGTGCGTGCCCACCCCCGACTTCGTCCTCGACCTCCGCCGCAAGATCGGCACCGACCCGCTGCCGCTGGTCGGCGTGACGGCGGTCGTGCTCCGCGACGACCGCGTGCTCCTCGGCCGCCGCAGCGACAACGGCCATCTCACGCCGGTCACGGGCATCGTCGACCCCGGCGAGGAGCCCGCCGACGCCGCCGTCCGCGAGACCCTCGAGGAGGCCGGCGTCCGCTGCCGCGTGGAGCGCCTCGCGTGGGTGCACCAGATCCCGCGGATCACCTACAGCAACGGCGACCAGAGCGACTACCTGGATCTGACCTTCCGCTGCCGCTGGGTGTCGGGCGACCCGTTCCCGGTCGACGGCGAGATGACCGAAGTCGGCTGGTACGACCTGGGCGCCCTGCCGGCGTTCGAGCAGGATGACATGCGGCGGCGCATCGAGTCTGCGCTGACCGACGACGACGTCGCCCGGTTCGAGGGCGGCCGCTGACACGGAATCGGAGGGTTCCGCCGACACGCCGGGCCGCGGCATCCGTTCGCCGCGTGTCGCACGAAATGTCCGATTCCGTGCTCGACGGCCCCGGGCTCAGTCGCCGCGCAGCACGTCCAGCGCGTGCGCCAGGTCGGCCGGGTACTCCGACGTGTAGGTGGCCCATTCGCCGGTCGCCGGGTGGACGAACGACAGCTCGCGCGCGTGCAGCCACTGGCGCGTGAGCCCCAGCCGGGCCGAGATCGTCGGGTCCGCCCCGTACAGCGGATCGCCGACGCACGGATGCCGGTGCGCGGCCATGTGCACGCGGATCTGGTGCGTCCGCCCCGTCTCGAGGTGGATCTCCAGAAGCGACGCCCCCGGGAACGCCTCGAGCGTCTCGTAGTGGGTGATGGAGTCCTTGCCGTCGGGTGTGACCGCGAACTTCCAGGAGTGGGACGGATGCCTCCCGATCGGCGCGTCGATCGTGCCGACGAGCGGGTCGGGGTGGCCCTGCACGACCGCGTGGTAGATCTTCTCGACCTCGCGCTCCTTGAACGCCCGCTTCAGCGCGACATACGCGCGCTCGGTCTTGGCCACGACCATCAGCCCGCTGGTGCCGACGTCGAGGCGGTGCACGACCCCCCGGCGCTCGGCCGCGCCCGTCGTGGCGATGCGGAAGCCGCCCGCGGCGAGGGCGCCGAGCACCGTCGGCCCCTCCCACCCGAGCGAGGGATGGGCCGCGACGCCGGCCGGCTTGTCGACCACCACGATGTCGTCGTCGTCGTGGGCGATGCCGAGGTCGGGGACCTCGACGGGCACCACCCGCGGCTCCTCCTTCGGCGCCCACGAGACGTCCAGCCAGGCGCCGCCGCGCAGCTTGTCGGACTTCGCGAGCGTGCGGCCGTCCATCGACACCCCGCCGGCCTCGGCGACGTCGGCCGCGAAGGTCCGCGAGAAGCCGAGCATCTTGGCAAGCGCGGCGTCGACGCGGGCGCCGTCGAGGCCGTCGGGCACGGGAAGGCTGCGCGACTCCACGTCAGTCCTCGGGAGAGCCGGATGCCGCGGCATCCGCCTGCTCGTCATCGGCCGCAGCGGCCCCGCGGCGCGGCTCGCGCGTGCCGTCGAGGTGCAGGCCCACCACCACGAGGATCGCGACGCCGATCATCATCGACACGATGAAGATGTCGGCGATGTTGTAGATCGCCGGCGACATCCCCGGGAAGAACCAGAGCCACGGCGTGTTGATGAAGTCGATGACGTGCCCGACGGCGAAACCGGGCTCACGCAGCAGACGGTCGGTCAGGTTGCCGAGGACGCCGCCGAGGAGGAGTCCCAGCGCGACCGCCCAGAGGCGTGAGCGCACCCGCGTGGCCGCGAGCCAGCCGATCACGACGGCGACGGCGGCCAGGGCGATGGTGAAGATCCACGTGACCTCGGCGCCCAGCGAGAAGGCGGCGCCCGGGTTGCGCGTGAGGTAGAAGATCAGGAAGTCGCCGATGACGTGCACCGGCTCCTGGTACGGGAGGTTCTGCAGAGCGGATTGCTTCGCCAACTGGTCGGCGGCCAGCACCAGCACCGCGAGAGTCGCGATGATGGTGCCGGCCGCCGCCTGACGAAGGGGAGGTCGGCCCGTCAAGGACCGGGCCTAGAGACCGAGCGCCGAGACCGGCTGTGCGCCGGACGTCGTCGCCGTGGTCTCGAGGTCGCGCAGCTTGCCCTCGATGTAGCTGCGGAGCTGCGCACGGTAGTCGCGCTCGAAGTTGCGCAGCTCGGAGATGCGGCCCTCGAGGTTGGTGCGCTCGCGCTCGAGACGGGCGACCTCCTCGCGACCGCGGGTCTCGGCCTCCGACACGATCGAGGCGGCCTGCGCCTTGGCGTCGGCGATGAGCTGGTCGCGCTGGGCGATGCCCTCGGCGACGTGCTCGTCGTGGAGACGCTGCGCGAGCTCGATGATGCCGGCGCTCGCGGCGGGGCCGCCGGCGGTGGCGGCGGCGGCAGGAGCGGCCTCGACGGGGGCAGGGGCCGGGGCGGCGGCCGGCGCGGGAGCGGAGCCCGACTCGTACGCCGCCAGCTTGGCCTTCAGCTCCTCGTTCTCAGCCAGAGCCTTGCGCCACTCGACGACGATCTCGTCGAGGAAGTCATCGACCTCGTCCGGGTCGAAGCCCTCCTTGAAGCGGACGTGCTGGAACTGCTTGGTGACGACGTCATCGGGGGTCAATGCCATGGTGATTCCTCTTTCGAGCGCTCTGGTCGCTGGCCGATGTCGGGGCCGACCGCCGGTGGACGGCGGTGCGTATCAGGCAAGCATAGTCACCGGTCCGGAGAGTGTCGAAGGGCACCGGCGCGTCGGATGCCGCCCTTCGGCTCAGCCCGCGACGGTGCGCGTGACGCTGAGCAGGATGAACACGAGCAGCATCGTCAGCGCGAATCCGAAGTCGATCGCGATCGCGCCCACGCGGAGCGGCGGAATGAAGCGGCGGAACAGCTTGATGGGCGGATCGGTGACGGTGTAGACGATCTCGGCGGCCACCAGGCCGGCGCCGCGAGGGCGCCACTCCCGATTGAAGAACGGGATCCAGTCGAGGATCAGCCGGGCGAGCAACACGAAGACATAGAGCAGCAGCGCGAGGTTGAGGATCGCTGCGATGAGTTGGACGACTGCCACGTAGCCAGATTACGGCTGCGCGAAGGGAACCGACTCCGGATCCGCCTGTGCAACCGCCCCATCGCCCGACACGGCGACGTTCTCGGGCGACAGCAGGAAGACCTTGCTCGTGACGCGCTCGATGCGCCCGTAGAGCCCCAGCGAGAGTCCGCTGGCGAAGTCGATCAGGCGGCGCGCGTCGGCATCGCTCATCTGCGAGAGGTTGATGATCACCGGGATGCCGTCGCGGAAGTTCTCGGCGATGATCTGCGCATCGCGATACTGCTTCGGGTGCACGGTGAGGATCTCGTTGATCGTCGCGGGCGCCGGCTGCCGCACGACGGCAGGGCGGTGGATCGGCGTCACCGGGGCGGCCGGCTTCTCGACCGCCTTCTCGGACGTGCGAGCACGGGGCTGCGGGGCCGGCTCTTCGTAGACCTCTTCCTCGTCCGCGAGTCCGAGGTACACCATGGTCTTCTTGAGCGGGTTCGACATCTGATCCTCCGTAGTGCTCATCTGTTCCGAGGTTAACCGCGTTGTGGTCTGGGGCCCGTGATTGCCGAGCCGATGCGTAGGTGTGTCGCGCCGGCCGCGATGGCTTCGGCGAAGTCGGCGGTCATGCCGGCCGAGATCCAGCCGGCGTCGGGCACCACGGTGCGCAGCGTCTCGGCGAGGCCGCGCAGACGCTCGAACGCGGGCGCGGGCGGCTCGTCGAGGGGGGCGACGGCCATGATCCCGCGCACGCGCAGCGACGGCAGCCCGGCGGCGTGTGCGGCCAGCGACTCCAGCTCCGCCGGGGCCACGCCCCCGCGCCCCGGATCGTCGGTCAGGTTGACCTGCAGGAGCACGTCCAGCGCCGGCTCCCCCGGCTCTGCGGCGGCGTGGAGCGCGTCGGCGAGGCGGGCACGGTCGACGGAGTGGACGACGGATGCCGCGGCCCGGATCGCCCGCGCCTTGTTGGTCTGCGCCTGCCCGATGAAGTGCCACCGCAGGCCGTCGAGGTCGCCGGCCTCGGCCACCTTGCGGCTGAGCTCCTGCTGGCGGTTCTCCCCCACGTCGCGGACGCCGAGCCGATGCAGCTCGGCGACCAGCGACGCCGGGTGGAACTTCGTGACGACGATGCGGGTCAGCGCCGCGGGATCGCGACCGGCCGCGCGCGCGGCATCCGCGATCCTGTCGTCGACCGCCGCGAGGCGCGCCCGGAGATCTCCCATCACCTTCTGAGCCTGTCCTGAGCGCGCCGCAGGGCTTACTTCAGGAAGTCGGGGATGTCGAGGTCGTCGTCGCCGAAGGCCGTGTCGTACGACGACTCGGTGACCGCGCCCACCGAGACGGGCACCGGCGCCTGCTCGGTCGTCTCGCGGTGGTCCTTCGCCGCCTCCTCGGCCGGGGTGACGGGGATCGCGGGCGTGGAGACCACGCGGGCGGCCGTGATCGGCTCGATGCGCGTCTGCGGCTCGCCGCCGTCGAATCCCGCGGCGATGACGGTGACGCGCACCTCGTCGCCGAGCGTGTCGTCGATGACCGTTCCGAAGATGATGTTGGCCTCGGGGTGCGCGGCCTCCTTCACCAGCTGGGCGGCATCGTTGATCTCGAAGATGCCGAGGTTCGATCCGCCCTGGATCGACAGCAGCACGCCGTGCGCACCCTCGATCGACGCCTCGAGCAGCGGAGACTCCACGGCGAGCTCGGCGGCCTTGATGGCGCGATCCGCCCCCCGCGCCGAGCCGATGCCCATGAGGGCGGACCCCGCTCCCTGCATGACGGACTTGACGTCGGCGAAGTCGAGGTTGATCAGACCCGGCGTGGTGATGAGGTCGGTGATGCCCTGCACACCGGCGAGGAGCACCTGGTCGGCCGTGGCGAACGCCTCGATCATCGAGATGCCGCGGTCGCTGATCTCGAGCAGGCGGTCGTTCGGCACCACGATGAGGGTGTCGACCTCTTCCTTCAGGCGCGAGACGCCCGTCTCGGCCTGCTGCTGGCGGCGACGACCCTCGAACGAGAAGGGCTTCGTCACGACACCGATCGTGAGCGCTCCTATCGACTTCGCGATCTTCGCGACGACGGGGGCGCCGCCGGTGCCGGTTCCGCCGCCCTCGCCCGCGGTGACGAAGACCATGTCGGCGCCGCGCAGGGCCTCCTCGATCTCTTCGGCGTGGTCCTCCGCGGCCCGACGGCCCACCTCGGGGTCGGCGCCTGCGCCGAGCCCGCGCGTGAGCTCGCGCCCGACGTCGAGCTTGACGTCGGCGTCGCTCATCAGCAGCGCCTGGGCGTCGGTGTTGATGGCGATGAACTCGACGCCCCGCAGGCCGAGCTCGATCATGCGGTTGACCGCGTTGACACCACCGCCGCCGACGCCGACGACCTTGATCACGGCGAGGTAGTTCTGGTTCTGGCTCATGCCGGCCTCCGTAGCCCTGGACCTTCTAAACCTTCAACCTCTAGTAGAGGTATAAAGAATTGCCCGGTATGCAATTCCTCGACTCGAAAGTATGCGGACGCCGCCCCCGCGCCGGGAGCGGATCGGCGTGTCGCGGCATCCGGTCCCGAACTTTCGCGGGGACGCCCTCGATCAGCGGACGACGACGACGTCGGGCGACGACACGTCGTACGTGGAGACCTCCGCCGGGGGCCGGGCGGCCATCATCTTGGCGAGGTTCACGGCCTTCTCGGCCGAGTCCGCGGCGCTTCCCCATACGATCTGCGCGTTGGAGCCGCCGAGCGCGAGGGTCACGTCGTCCGGGGTGGTCGCCGAGACCTCGGTCACCTGGGCGCGGATGTCGGCGGGGAGCGAGCGCATCACCTGTCCGGCCGCGGCGAACGCGTCGGAGTCGACGCCGCCCTCGATCGACAGCAGCGGCGTCCCCGCCGCCGGCGTGGCGGTGGTCGACAGCGCGACTCCCGCGGCATCGACCAGCGTGTATCCCGCGCGCGTCTCGATGAGCCCGATCGGCGTGCGCTCGACGATGCGCACGACGAGCTCGTGCGGCGGACGCGCCTCGAGGGCGTACGTCTCGATGAGGGGGAAGGCGACGAGCTCCGCCTTGACCTCGCTCTCGTCCACCAGCGGAAGCGGCGTGCCCAGCTGACCGGCCAGGGCCGTCTCGACCGCGGCGACGTCGAGCTGCTGCGCCCCGGTGACGGTGATCTCCTCGACGGCGAACAGCGGGCTGTAGGCGGCACCGAGGGTGCCGAGCGCGAGGACCAGCACGGATGCCGCGGCCCCGACCCACATCATGCGGCGACGTCGCTGGCGCGCGGTGAAGCGGCGGATCTCGGCGCGCAACGCCTTGCGTCGCGCGTGCGCCGCCCTCCACACCTCGCGGAAGCCGACCTCGGCCGCCTCCGCCGGATCGGCGGCCTCGCCGCCGACGTCCGGGCTGGACCCGGGCGCGGCGGGCGTCGGTGCCGCGAGCGGGATGACGGGCGCCGGCGCGCCCTCGTCCACGCCGGTGCCGGCGTGATCCTCGGGGGCGGCTGCGGCCGGTGCCGCCTCGGCCCGCTCGCGCGACCGGCGCGCCGGCGCGGCCGGCTGCGCAGGGGTGCGCGAGGCGACCGGCGGCTGCGGCAACGGCGACGGACGGCGCATCGGCTGCTACTCCCCCGTGCGCGTGCGGCCGAGAGCCTCGAGGACCTGCGGGATGATCTGGTAGACGTTGCCGCAGCCCAGGGTGATGACGTAGTCGCCGTCGCGGGCCACCGACGCCGTGTAGTCGGCCGCCTGCTGCCAGTCGGGCACGAAGTGCACGTGCGACGGGTCGGCGAACGCGCCGCTGACGAGCTCGCCCGTCACGCCGGGCACCGGGTCCTCGCGCGCCCCGTACACGTCGAGCATGACCGTGTGGTCGGCGTACCGCTCGAGCACCTCGGCGAACTCGCGGTACATCTCCTGCGTCCGCGAATAGGTGTGGGGCTGCTGGATCGCGATGATGCGGCCGTCGCCGACGACCGTCCGTGCGGCGGCCAGCGCCGCGGCGACCTCGGTGGGGTGGTGGGCGTAGTCATCGAAGACGCTGACGCCGCGCTCGACGCCGTGCAGCTCGAACCGGCGGACCGTGCCCGCGAACCCCTCCACGGCACGGACGGCCGGCTCGAGGTCGTGGCCGAGGGTCAGCAGCACCGCGACGGCGCCGGCGGCGTTGATCGCGTTGTGCGCGCCGGGGACCGGCAGCTGCGCGTCGACGGTGCGCCCGTCGTAGGTGACGCGGAACGCCACGGGGCCGTCGGTGACGACGTCGCTCACGCGCACGGCGGCGTCGTCGGCCTCGCCGAACGTGACGACGTGCGCGTGCGTGAGGCGGGCGGCGACCAGCTGCGCACCGGGGTCGTCGGACGAGATCACGACGGCCTCGCGCGCCTCGTCGGCGAAGCGCGCGAACGCCTCGTAGAACGCCTCGCGGGTGCCCCAGTGGTCGAGATGGTCGGGGTCGACGTTCGTGATGAGCGCGACCGACGTGTCGTAGAGCAGGAACGTGCCGTCGGACTCGTCGGCCTCGATGACGAAGAGGTCGTCCGAGCCGCTGCCGCTGGACACGCCGAGCTGGGCGATGACGCCGCCGTTGACGAACGTCGGCTGGACGCCGAGGTCGTGCAGGGCCGTGACGATCATGCCCGTCGACGTCGTCTTGCCGTGGGCTCCGGCGACCGAGACGAGGCGCCGCCCGCCGATGAGCCAGTACAGCGCCTGGGAGCGGTGGATGACGTGCAGGCCGCGCTGCTTCGCCAGCACGAACTCCGGGTTCTCGGGCCAGATCGCACCGGTGTGCACGACGGTGTCGACGTCGTCGGCGAGGTTCGCCGCGTCGTGCCCGACGTGCACCGTGGCTCCGAGTCCGGCCAGCTCGCGAAGCGCCGCGCTGTCGGCGCGGTCGGACCCCGACACGCGGATGCCGCGCTCGAGGAACATGCGGGCCAGCCCCGACATGCCGGATCCGCCGATGCCGATGAAGTGGGCCGCGGAGATGTCGTCGGGAATGGGGAGGGTGAGATCGGGTCTGATCATGACCGTCCAATCCTAAGTTGGGCGGCCGGTGCCTCGGGCAGGGCGCGCTGACCGTCCCCGGCTCGGAGGTCCTCGTCAGCCCCGGAGTGCGGCGTCGATCATCGCGACGACGTTCTGCGTCCCCGAGCGCGTGCCGACGGATGCCGCGGCCGCCGTCATCGCCGCACGCCGGGCGTCGTCGCCCAGGAGGGGGATGACCTCGGAGCGGACGCGATCGCCCGTGAAGTCGGCATCCGGGATCAGCACGGCCGCGCCCGCGCGGACGGCGGACGACGCGTTGAGCGCCTGCTCGCCGTTGCCGACGGCGTAGGGCACGTAGACCGTCGGGATGCCGAGGGCGCTGATCTCGCTGACGGTCGCGGCGCCCGCGCGCGACACGATCGCGTCGGCGAGGGCGAACGCGAGGTCCATGCGGTCGACGTAGCGGCGCACGACGTAGCCGGGCACACCGGGGTCGGAGAGTTCGGAACGCTCCCCCGTGATGTGCAGCAGCTGCCAGCCGGCGTCGAGGACGTCGCGCCAGGCGGTGCCGTGGCCCTCGCCGAAGGCCTCGTTGAGACGCTGAGCCCCGAGTGACCCGCCGAACACCAGCAGCACGGGCCGGGCGAGGTCGAGCCCGAAGTGGGCGGCCGCCTCGGCGCGGAGTGCGGCGCGGTCGAGAGTGACGATCTCGCGGCGCAGCGGCATCCCCACCACCCGCGATCGCTTGAGCGGGGTGCCCTCGAAGGCCACGCCGACGCCGGCGGCCCGGCGGGCGCCGAGCACGTTCGCCAGTCCCGGGCGCGCATTCGCCTCGTGGACCACGAACGGCACGCGCTCACGGCGCGCCGCGACGTAGGCGGGTGCCGAGGCGTAGCCGCCGAAGCCCACGACGACGTCGACGCCGCGTGCGCGGATGTGGGCGCGCACCTGTCCGATCGCGCGCGGGAACCGCGCCGGAAAGGCTGCGGCGGCCTTGTCGGGGCGCCGCGGGAACGGCACCTTGTCGACGAACAGCAGCTCGTAGCCCCGCTCGGGCACGAGGCGCGCCTCGAGCCCTTCTCGGGTGCCGAGGACGAGCACCACGGCCTCCGGGTCACGGGCGCGCAGTGCATCGGCGACCGCCAGGAGCGGGTTCACGTGTCCGGCGGTGCCGCCGCCGGCCAGGAGGTACGTCGTCACTCCCCGAGCCTACCCGGCTCGGTCCTTCCAGGTTCGGGGCGCACCGCGTCCGTTCGGGGCGCACCTCGCGCGCCCCGAGCGCACGGGGCGCGCCCCAAACCCGGGAGAAGAGACCGGGGGCGCCCGAGGCCGGCGGCAACGATCGCGGTCAGCGGACGGCGCGCAGCTTCGCCCGCTCGCGCGCGGCGCGCACCTCGGCGATGCGCGCCTCGCGTCGCGCGACGGAGGCCGGCAGGGTGCGGGCGAAGGCCAGCAGGACGCCGGCCGCCACGAGCACCGACAGCAGCGACGTGCCGCCCTGCGACATGAACGGCAGGGGCACGCCCAGCACCGGGAAGACACGCAGCACCACGCCGATGTTGATGAGCGCCTGGCCGACGATCCAGACCGTGATGCCGCCGGCGGCGATGCGCACGAACGGGTCGTCCGTCTTGCGGATGATGTGGAACGCGCCGACCGCGAACAGGGCGAACAGCGTCAGCACCACCGCGCAGCCGATGAGCCCGAGCTCCTCGCCGACGATCGCGAAGATGTAGTCGTTGGCCGCCGCGGGAAGCCAGTCGTACTTCTCGCGCGAGTTGCCGAGCCCGAGCCCGAAGATGCCGCCGCTGGCGAGACCCCAGATGCCGTGCAGCGGCTGGTAGCAGTCGTTGAAGTAGTCGTCGAGGCAGTTGGGGTTGAGGAAGCTCATGAACCGCCGCATGCGGTCGGGGCTCGTCAGGAAGTAGAACGCGACGAAGCCGACCGCGGCCACCATCGGCAGGATGAACACGCGCAGCTTCACGCCGGAGAAGAAGAGCCCGCCGAGCACCACCAGGACGAGGATCATCGCGGTGCCGAGGTCACGGCCCGCGATCACGGTCGCGATCGCCAGCCCCGCCACCGGCACGAGCGGGATGTAGACGTGGCGCCAGTCGGCCAGCAGCGTGCGCTTGCGGAACAGCACGAACGCCACCCACAGGGCGAGGGCGAGCTTGAGGAACTCCGACGGCTGCGCCTGCACGCCGCCGACGTTGATCCAGTTGCGGTTGCCGTCCATGTCGATGCCCAGCGGCGTGAACACCAGGAGCTGCAGCGCGATCGCCGCGATGAGGGCCGGCCAGGCCACCCGTTTGAAGAAGGTCAGCGGCAGCCGGCTGGCGATGAGCATGAGCGGGATGCCGATCGCGGCGAAGGCGACCTGCTTGATGACGTCCTCCCACGGCGCCACGCCGCGCGCGGTCGCGATCGCCGACGTCGCCGACAGCACCATCACCAGCCCGAAGACCGTCAGCAGCAGCGTCGTGGACGCGATGAGCAGGAACTCGCTCGGCACCGGGGCGAAGATGCGCCCGAGGGAGACCCGCGCGGCGAGCCCGCGGCGCGCGGAGTCAGTGTCCTCGGCGCTCGTCGGTGTCGGACCCGTCCGGGTCGGCCGGGTCCGAGGCGGCTGCGTCGTGGTCACCCGTCTCCCCTGTCCCGATCCGATCCCGTACCGCGGCGGCGAACCTGCGGCCGCGGTCTGCGTATGACGTGAACTGGTCGAAGGATGCTGCGGCGGGAGCGAGGAGAACCACGTCCCCGTCGCGCGCCACCGCCGCCGCCAGTTCGACGACCTGCGCCATGACCTCTTCAGTCTCATCGGCCTCGACCTCGAACACGGGCACCGCCGGCGCGTGTCGCTCGAACGCGGCGACCACCTCCGCCCGCTCGAGGCCGATGACAATGGCCGCCTTCGTTCCGGCGCCCCTGCCGGCGACGAGAGCCGAGATGTCGACGCCCTTCAGCAGGCCGCCGACCACCCACACCGCACCGGGATACGCCGCGAGCGACGACGCGGCGGCGTGCGGGTTCGTGGCCTTCGAGTCGTCGATCCAGGTGATGCCGGCGTGCCGGGCGACCACTTCGATGCGGTGGGGGTCGAGGCGGAAGCCGCGCAGCGCGTCGCGGATCGCGAGCGGCGGCACGCCCAGCGAGCGCGCGAGCGCGGCGGCGGCGAGGATGTTCGCCACGATGTGGGGTGCCGCCAGCCCGAGCTGCGTCAGCTCGTCGACCGTCGACAGCTCCAGTGCGCTCTTGTGCCGGTCCTCCAGGAAGGCGCGGTCGACGAGGATGTCCTCGACGACGCCGAGGTCGCTCGGGCCGGGCACGCCGAGATCGAAGCCGATGGCCCGCGCGCCCTCGATGACATCGGCGTCCTCGACCATGCGCCTGGTCGCGGCATCCGCCTTGTTGTACACGCACGCGACGCGGGTGTTGTCGTAGACGTGCGCCTTCGCGTCGCGGTAGTCGTCGAACGAGCCGTGCCACTCGAGGTGGTCGTCGGCGAGGTTCAGGCACACCGCCGCGTGCGGCGAGACCGGCTCGGGACTGCTCTGCAGACCCAGGTACCAGAGCTGGTGGCTCGAGACCTCGACCACGAGCGCGTCGAATCCCGAGGGGTCGCGCACCGCATCGAGGACCGGCGTGCCGATGTTGCCGACCGGCGCCGCCCGCAGCCCGCCGGCGACGAGCATGGCGGCCGTCAGGCGCGTCGTGGTCGTCTTGCCGTTCGTCCCGGTGACGAGGATCCAGTCCGCCGGCGTGCCGTCCGCGCGCAGCACCTTGTCGCGGACGCGCCATGCCAGCTCGATGTCGCCCCACAGCGCGATGTCGCGCTCGCGGGCCCACGTGATGACCGGATGCCGCGGCGAGAAGCCCGGCGAGGCGACGACGACGTCGGGCTCGAACCCGGAGAGCTCGGCCGGCACGGAGCCGAGCGGCCCGGTCCAGAGCCGGGCGCCGATGACGGGCAGCAGGCGCTCGTACTCCTCGTCGGCCCTTTCGGTCACGACGAGGACGTCGGCGCCCAGCTCGGCGAGCGTGTCGGCGACCGAGAAGCCGGTGACGGAGAGCCCGAGCACGGCGACCCGCAGCCCCTTCCAGTCCGCGTTCCAGCTGGTCAGGGTGGCCAGGCGTTCCGAGGTCATGTGCGGGAGAGCCATTCGACGTAGAAGAATCCGACACCCGACACCGCGAGCAGGCCGGCGATGATCCACATGCGGACCACGATGGTCACCTCGGACCAGCCGCGCATCTCGAGGTGATGGTGGAAGGGGCTCATCAGGAAGAGCCGCTTGCCGCGGGTGATCTTGAAGTACAGCCGCTGGAGGATCACCGAGCCGGGGGCGATGACGAAGACGCCGGCGACGAGGACCGCCAGCAGCTCGGTGCGGGTCAGGATCGCCATGGCGGCCAGGACCCCGCCGATCGCCATCGATCCGACGTCGCCCATGAAGACGTTCGCCTTGGGCGCGTTCCACCACAGGAAGCCGACCAGGGCGCCGACGAACGACGCGGAGACGATGGCCAGGTCGAAGGGGTCGCGCGTCGGGTAGCACGCGGCCTTCGCCGCAGCCGACAGCGCCTCGCCTCCCCAGCAGGCCTGGTTGAACTGCCAGAAGGCGATCAGGCTGTAGGCGCCCGCGACGAAGATGCCCGAGCCGGCCGCGAGCCCGTCGAGCCCGTCGGTCACGTTGGTGCTGTTCGAGAAGGCGACGCCGATGAACGACACCCAGGCGAGGTAGAGGATCCAGCCGACGATGAGACCGAGCGCCATGAACGAGAGCACGGGCACGTCTCGGAAGACGGAGATGTAGGGCGAGGCGGGGGTCTGCCCGTACTGGTTGGGGAAGCTGAGCGCCACGATGCCGAACGGCACCGTCACGATCACCTGGCCGAGGATCTTGCGCCAGCCACTCAGTCCCATGAACTTCTGCTGACGAACCTTCATGTAGTCGTCGATGAAGCCGACCGCGCCGAGGCCGACCATCATCCATATCACCAGCAGACCCGAGATCGTGGGCGGGTTGTTGCCCGCGAAGCCGCCGACGAGGTATCCGACGATGGTTCCGACGATGAAGATCGTCCCGCCCATGGTGGGCGTGCCGCGCTTGGTCTGGTGATTGGGGTTGCGGATGTCCTCCGGGGTCCGGATCACCTGGCCCCAGCCCCATCGGCGGAACAGCCGGAGGAAGACCGGCGTGAGGAACAGGGTGAATGCCAGCGAGATCGCTGCCGCGGTAAGGAGTGATCTCACGAGAACGATTCTCCCAGACGATCGCCGAGGAACCGCAGTCCCGCCGAGTTGGAGGACTTCACCAGCACGCGGTCGCCCTCGCGCAGCTCGCCCCGCAGGTAGTCGAACGCCTCGTCGGCGGTCGAGAAGAAGACCGCCTCGTTGTCCCACGAACCCTGCGCGACGGCCTCGAGGTACATGCGGCGCGCCGCGTCGCCCACCACCACGATCCGCTGGATGCCCAGGCGCACCGCCAGCAGCCCGACGCGGTCGTGCTCCTCCTCGGAGTACTCGCCGAGCTCGCTCATCGCGCCCAGCACCGCCACCGTGCGCTCGCCCGGACCGGTGATCTGCGCGAGTGTGCGCAGGGCTGCCGCCATGGAGTCGGGACTGGCGTTGTAGGCGTCGTTGATGATGCGCACGCGGTCCGAGCCCAGCGGCTGCATCCGCCAGCGCTCGGCGATCTCGACCGTCTCCAGGCGCGCGACGGCGTCGGCGAGGGACACGCCGAGCGTCGTGGCCGCGGCGATGGCGGCCAGCGCGTTCATCACGTGGTGCTCGCCGAGCACCCGCAGTCGCAGCGGCAGCGAGACGCCGTCGGCGGTCACGGTGAACGAGGTTCCGGATGCCGTCACCACGACGTCGTCCGCCCGCACGTCGGTCGCACCCTGGCCGCGGCCGAACCAGCGGACACCCGCACCCGCCTCGGACGCGATGGGCGCCATCGCGGCGACCCGGGCGTCGTCGGCGTTGAGGACGGCCACGCCGCCCGCCCGCAGCGACTTCACCAGCTCGGACTTCGCGTGGAAGGTCCCCTCGATCCCGCCGAACCCGCCGGCGTGGGCCATCCCGACCATGAGCACGACGGCGACGTCCGGGTCGACGAGGCCGGCGAGGCGCGCGATGGCGCCGGGGCCGCTCGCCCCGAACTCGCTCACGAGGTACCTCGTCGACGCGGTCACGCGGAGCATGGTCAGGGGCGCGCCGACCTCGTTGTTGAACGACGCCTTCGGCGAGACGGTCTCGCCCTCCCCCTCCAGGATGCGGGCGAGCAGGTTCTTCGTCGTCGTCTTGCCGTTGGACCCCGTGATGCCGACGACGCGGAGGTCACCGGCATCCTTCACCCGCTTCACGACGTCGCGGGCGAGATCGGCCAGCGCCTCCACGGCGTCGGCCACGACGATCTGGCTCACCGGAGCCTCGACCGTCCGCTCCACGATCGCGAGGGCCGCGCCTTTCCCGGCGGCGGCATCGACGAACAGGTGGCCGTCGGTCTCCTCGCCGGGCTTCGCGACGAACACGCCGCCCGCCTCGATGAGCCGGGAGTCGGTGTCGACGGCCCCCGAGATGACGGTGTCGGCGGTGGCGCCGGGGGCGAGATGAAGCTCGCCCGAGACGGCGTGGGCGATCTGGGCGATGGTGAGCGCGATCATGTGGGGAGTACTCCGGCCCTCAGCTGGAATCCGGCACGGGACTACCCGAACTTGGGCAGCAGCTCCGGCGACGACGTCGAGGGCATGACGCGATACGTCTTCAGAACCTGGGTCATGGCCTTCTGGAACGCGGTCGCATTGGCCGCAGACGATGTTACCTTCGTCGGCTCGTCGAGGGTGACGACCACCACGTACTCGGGATCGTCGGCGGGCGCGAACCCGACCATGGTCGTGTAGTAGACACCCGCCTTGTAGCCGCCGTTGACGAGGTCGGGCTTCTCACCGGTGCCCGTCTTGCCGCCCAGGCGATAGCCCGGGATCTCGACCGTCTTGGCGTACGGCGCCTGCAGGAAGACGTTCTCGAGCATCTCGCGCATGTGCGCCGACGTGGTCTCGCTGATCACCTGCTCGGGCTCGGCGAGCTCCGGCGTCACCACGGTGCCGTCGGGCCGGGTGCACGACTCGACGATCGTCAGCGGCATCATCACGCCGTCGTTCACGATCGCCCCGTAGGCCCGGGCGAGCTCGGGCATCGTGGTCGTGACGCCCTGCCCGAACGACGTGTTGTACGCCGTCTGCGCGCCCCACTCCGACACCGGGTGGATCAGCCCGTTGCCCTCGAGCGGGTAGGTCGAGCCGGTGCCGGCGCCGATGCCGAAGCGCGTCAGGTAGTCGAAGCGCGTCTGGTTGTCGACCCGCTCGCTGAACTTGGAGATGCCGACGTTCGAGGAGTCGATGAGCACGCCGGTCAGCGTGTAGAGGTTCGCGGGGTGCTGGAACGCGTCGCGCACGCGCGCACCGTTCGGGAATGTCTCCAGCCCCGCGGCGGTGACCGTGGAATGCGGCGTCTGACCGCCGGCGTCGATGACGGTGGCGGCGGTGAGCGCCTTGAACGTCGACCCGGGCTCGAAGGAGCCGCGGAAGATCTCGCTGGTCCGGTCCTCCGCATCGGTGGCGTCCACGTCGTTGGGGTCGACGGTCGGGTACTCCGCCGCCGCACGCACCTTGCCGGTCTTCACCTCGTAGACGAGGACCGACCCGTGCTGGGCGGCCATGTTCTGCGTCTGCTCGGCGATGAGCTGCTGCAGATACCACTGCAGGTCGCGGTTGATGGTCAGCTGCAGCGTGCCGCCGTCCTGCGCGGGCACCTCGGTCTCGGTGCCGGGGATGACGACGCCGTCCTTGCCCTTCTCGTAGCTGCGGCTGCCGTTCTCGGCGGCCAGGCAGTCGTTCTGCGACTTCTCCAGTCCCTCGAGCGCCTCGCCGTCGGTGCCCATGAACCCGACGAGGTTGCCCGCGACGGCGCCGTCGGGGTAGGCGCGCGCCGGGTGGGAGATGCACGTGATGTACGGCGCCTCGAGGTCGGCGAGGGCACGGAACTGCTCGGTCGAGACGCCCTTCTTCAGCTGCGCGTAGCGCGAGTACTGGTCGGCGGCCAGGGCGGTGCCGACGATCTCGCGCACCTCCTCCGGAGTCTGCCCGGTGATGCGGGCGACGTCGCTGGACAGGTCCCCCCACAGCGGCGCGTCGGACTCGCCCTCCAGCACCTGGGCGTCGATCTGCGTGATCAGCAGGGGGTCGAGCTGGCAGTCGTAGCGGAGGATGCTGCCGGCCAGCGTCTGCCCGCTCTCATCGACGATCTGCCCGCGGGTCCCGTAGAGGGTCTGGGAGCTTGCGAACGCCGTGTCCAGCGAGTCCTGGATGTGCTCGTCGGCGTTGACGACCTGGATGTCGACCAGGCGCACGATGAAGCCGGCGAGGACGGCGAGGACGACGGCGAGGGCCACGACGGTCCGGCGGCGGGGGCTTCTCGTGCTGCGTGTCGTCATCTGCGTGAGTCGTCGTCTCGGTCTCGATCGCCGTGGGGTGTGTCCGGGTTCAGTGTGTGCTCGGGACCGGCAGTCCCTCGGTGATCGGCGGCGGTGTGTTGCCGACACCGGCGTCGCCGGGACCCGCCGTCTGCACCGGGACGCCGTCGATGGTGGCGTCGGGGACGGTGACCAGCGGTGTGTCGGTGATGAGGGCGTTGGGCACCGCGCCGCGGCCGATCGCGTCGACCGACGAGGCCCCCATCGCGACCTCCGAGGGCCCGAGGATCGCACCGTCGCTCAGCCGCAGGTAGCTCGGCGCCTCATTGATCACCATGCCCAGCGCGGCGGCGTTGGCCGCGAGGTACTGCGGCGAGCTGAGGCCCGCGACGTCGTCGTAGAGGATCTGCTTCTCGTACGTCAGGTCGCGCTGCTGGCTCGTCAGGGCGGCGATCTCGTACGTCCCCTGGGTCGTCATGATCGACAGCGCCATCTGCGCGCCGGCGATGAGGAACGCCCCGAGCACCGCGATGACGCCGTAGAGGAGCTTCGGGCGGCGGCGCCGGGCGGGAGCCTCGACGACCCGCAGTCCGCGGCGCGGGTCGCCGACGCGATCCGGCGCGACGGCACCCCTGGTCCGCGCGGGAGCGGCGAGGGCGTTCGCGGTGCTCATGAGTCCTCCTTCACTCGCTCGGCGGCACGCAGGCGCACCGGCGTCGCGCGCGGGTTGACCGCGCGCTCTTCGTCGGTGGCCAGCTCGGCGCCTTTGACGAGCAGCCGGAACCTGGGGGCGTGCTCGGGGAGCTCGACCGGCAGGCCTCGGGGCGCGGTCGAGGCCGAGGCATCCGCGAGGGCGCGCTTGACGAGCCGGTCCTCGAGCGACTGGTACGACAGCACGACGATGCGGCCGCCGACCGGCAGGATGCCGAGCGCCGACGGGACGGCCCGCTCGAGCACCGACAGCTCGCGGTTGACCTCGATGCGCAGCGCCTGGAAGACCCGCTTGGCGGGGTGCCCGGTGCGCTGCGCGGCCGCCGGCGTCGCCGCCTGGAGGATCTCGACCAGCCGGCCGGAGCGCTCGATCGGCGCCTCCGCGCGGGCGGCGATGATGGCGCGGGCGTAGCGTCCGGCGAGCTTCTCCTCGCCGTACCGCTCGAAGATGCGGCGCAGGTCGCCTTCGCCGTAGGTCGCGAGCACCTCGGCCGCGGTGGTGCCGGCGGACTGGTCCATGCGCATGTCCAGCGGCGCGTCCTGCGCGTAGGCGAAGCCGCGATCGGCCACGTCCAGCTGCAGCGACGAGACGCCGAGGTCGAACAGGATGCCGTCGGCTGCGGCGAAGCCGGCCGAGGCGACGGCATCCGCGATCCCGTCGTAGACGGTGTGCACGAGGTGCACGCGGTCGCCGAAGCGGGCGAGCCGCTCCCCCGCGATGCGCAACGCGTCGGTGTCGCGGTCGAGTCCGACCAGGTGGAGCCCGGGGAACCGCTCGAGGAACGCCTCGGAGTGCCCGCCCATGCCGAGGGTCGCGTCGACGAAGACCGCGCCGTCCCGCTTGAGGGCGGGGGCGAGCAGCTCGATGCAGCGCTCGAGCATGACCGGGGTGTGGATGTCGCGCAGGTTCATGATCGACAGGGCATCCGCGGATCCCGTCCCCTGGAGCCTGATCCCCATCCGCTCTGACCTGGCACCGGGGAAGTGGCGTCAGGGCGGGAGCGGCTGGGAGTCGGGCTTCAGGCGACGTGAGCCTCAGAACAGGCCCGGAATCACCTCCTGCTCCAGCTCGGCGTAGCTCTCTTCGTTGGCCTCTGCGTAGGTGTTCCACGCAGCGGCGTCCCAGATCTCGGCATGAGCGCCCACGCCGGTGACGACGAGGTCGCGCTCCAGGCCGGCATATGCGCGCAGCGGAGGTGGGATCGTGATGCGGTTCTGACCGTCGGGCTTCTCGGCACTGGCACCCGAGAGGAACATGCGCAGGAAGTCGCGCGCCTGCTTGTTCGCGAGCGGCGCCTCGCGGATGCGGTCATGCACCCGCTCGAACTCCTTCTCGCTGAACACGTACAGGCAGCGGTCCTGTCCGCGCGTCACGACGACACCCCCACCAAGGTCGTCGCGGAACTTGGCCGGGAGGATGACGCGCCCTTTGTCATCCAGCTTGGGTGTGTGGGTACCCAAAAGCATCGGTACATCACACCCCCTTCAATCCGGCCCCCCGGGATGTCCGCCACTTTACTCCACTCTCCTCCACTTGACCACCATTTCTCGCTACCGGTTCTCCGCCGCCCCCACTCGGCACCGCTCGGGGTGCCTGCGGGCACGAAAAAAAGCACCGACCCGAAGGTCGGTGCTTTGTTCTGCTGCTCAGGCGGCGGGGACGCTCAGCGCTCCTCCTGCCGCCTGTCCCAGCGATCGTTCATGCGATCCATGAACGAGGAGTTGGACTGCGCTCTGGGGGGCCGCTCGGGCTCGACGCGCGCCTTGCCGGGACCGCGGCCGGGGGTGATCGCGAGGATCACGCCGCCCAGCATCACGACGAACCCGATGACGCCGACGACGATCAGCTGCTGCGAGACGCCGACGATGAGCCCACCGAGGCCGAGCAGCACGAGGATCGTGCCGTAGACGATGTTGCGATAGCTCAGTGAGCGTCCGCCGCGGGGCGCGCTGACGACGTCCGCGTCGTTGCGCATGAGATGGCGTTCCATCTCGTCCAGCAGGCGCTGCTCCTGTTCGGAGAGTGGCATGCATCCCCCTCTGTACTTCGGTGGCTCGATTGTACGCGTGCCTTTCGTCACTAGGCTAGGCCCGTGTCCGCCCTCGCAGAGCCGATCGAAGCCATTTCCCAGCGAGTGGACATGTTCGTCACGGTCAGGCGACAGGATGTCGCCGACGCCGGCCCCGAGGCCGCCCGTTTCGTCGATGCGGCCGCCGATGCGGTGACGGGCGGGAAGCGCCTGCGCGGCCGATTCTGCATCGCCGGGTGGAGGGCGGTGGAGGAAGCGGCGTCACCCGCGGGCGACGCCCCCGAGCCGGTGCTCGCGGCCGCCGCGGCACTGGAGGTCTTCCACGCCGCGGCGCTCGTGCACGACGACCTCATCGACAACTCCGACACCCGCCGCGGCCGCCCGTCCGCGCATCGCGCGCTGGAGGAGGGCCACCGCCGCGCCGGCTGGGCCGGCGACGCGGACGACTTCGGCCGCTCGGCGGCGATCCTGGTCGGCGACCTGCTCGTGGCGTGGAGCGACGACCTCCTCGAGGAGGGCCTGACCGGGCTCTCCCCCGACCGCGCCGCCGCCGCCCGCCGCCAGTACGCGCTGATGCGCCGCGAGGTCACGCTCGGGCAGTTCCTCGACATCGCCGAGGAGTCGGCGTTCGTGAGCGAGCCGGACGACCGCCACGCGGAGCGCGCGCTGCGCGTCGCGTCGTACAAGTCCGCGCGGTACAGCGTGCAGCAGCCGCTCGCGATCGGTGCCGCGCTGGCCGGGGCGGATGCCGCGCAGGAGGCCGCCCTCGCCGCGTTCGGGCATCCGCTCGGCATGGCCTTCCAGCTGCGCGACGATGTGCTCGGGGTGTTCGGCGACGAGGCCGCGACCGGCAAGCCGTCCGGCGACGACCTGCGCGAGGGCAAGCGCACGGTGCTGATCGCCTACGCGCGAGAGGCCCTGGCGGCCCCCGCACGGCGGATCCTCGACGAGATGGTGGGCGATCCCGGGCTGGACGCGCAGCAGATCGCCTCGCTGCAGCAGACGATCGTCGACACCGGCGCGCTGGACCGGGTCGAGCAGCTCATCGCGCAATACGCCCATGAGGCCGACCGCGCGCTCTCGGGCGCCCGCCTCGGCAACGCGGCGGTGGGTGCGCTGCGCGACCTGGCACACGCCGCGACCGTCCGGACGACCTGAGGCCCGCCTCTTCCCCGGCGGAGACGCCCCCGATCAGGCGAGGGTGCGGGCGACCCGGCGGACCTCGCTCTTGCGACCGGCCAGGAGCGCCTCGATCGGCGCGGCGCCGATGGTCTCCTCCGGCGTCAGAAGCCAGTCGATCACCTCGTCGTCCGAGAAGCCGGCGTCGTGGAGCACGATCGCGGTGCCCCGCAGCGACGACAGCGGGTGCCCATCGACCACGAAGACGGCCGGCACCTTGAGCACGCCGTCCCGGCGCGAGCCCACCAGGTGCGACTCGTCGAGGAGCCGGCGCACCCGGCCCAGGGGTTCGCCCAGCACCTCCACGAGCTCAGGAAGGGTGAGCCAATCGGTCTCGAAACGCGAAGAGTCGTCAGCGGTCACGAATGCAACTATCCCAGATCGCGCGCGGGCCGGATCCGGCGACTCCTGTCCCATCAGTCACACAAGCCCCTTTTTTCACAGGCGTTGACACCAATAAACATCCGTGACAGCGTTTTCGGAGTCGACGGAGGGGGAGTCTCGTGCGATCAGTCCGGAGTACCAGCAACCAGGTCCACCAGGGCGTCGCCGCCTCGCGCGGCATCCCCGTCGGCGTCTCGGCGGCCGTCGTCGGTTCGATCGCCCTCGCGCTCTCGGGCGCTCCGGCTCACGCCGTGGGGACGGATGCCGCCTCCCGCGGCCCCCTCCCCGCGACGCTGCACGGACCCGGCGCGCCGGCGACCGTGCGCGCACTGCCGACCCCCCTCTCCGCCGCGGTGGGCGTGACCGCCTCCGTGCGCCCGACCCACGCGGCGTCGGCGACCTACACGGTTCAGCCGGGCGACACGGTCAGCGCGATCGCCGCGCGCTTCGGCCTGAGGGTCGCCGATGTCCTCGCCTTCAACGGACTCGGCTGGTCGTCGATCATCCAGCCGGGTCAGGTGCTGAAGCTCACCGGAACGGCGAGCCCCGCGCCGGCACCGACCACGCCGGCGCCGGCCGCACCCGCAGCCGGCGCGTACACCGTCGCCGCCGGCGACACCGTCAGCTCCATCGCCCGGCGGCACGGCGCCACCGTCGGCGCCGTGCTGTCGGCCAACGGCCTGGGGTGGTCGTCGATCATCTACCCCGGACAGACGATCTCGATCCCGGGTGCGTCGGCGCCGGCGGCATCCGCCCCCTCCCCTGCTCCGGCTCCGGCCCCGGGCGCCGCGGCCGGGTCGTACACCGTCGCCGCGGGCGACACCGTCAGCGCGATCGCGGGCCGCCACGGCGTCTCCGTCGACGCGGTGCTCTCGGCCAACGGCCTCAGCCGGGCGTCGATCATCTACCCCGGCCAGACGCTGAAGATCCCGGCATCGGGTCCGTCCGTCCCCGGGCTGACGTCCGAGCAGGCAGCCAACGCGCACCTCATCGTGCGGATCGGCCGCGAGCTCGGCGCCTCGGACCGCGCCATCGCGATCGCGCTCGGCACCGCGATGCAGGAGTCCTCGCTGCGCAACGTGACGTGGGGCGACCGGGACTCGCTGGGGCTCTTCCAGCAGCGTCCCAGCTACGGCTGGGGCACCGCGGCCGAGGTGCAGGACGCGGCGCGCGCGACGCGGGTCTTCTTCGGCGGCGCGGGCGACCCGAACGGCGCGCGCACGCGCGGTCTCCTGGACATCCCCGGCTGGGAGGGCATGTCGTTCGCCCAGGCCGCGCAGGCCGTGCAGATCTCGGCGTACCCCGACGCGTATGCCCAGTGGGAGGCGCCCGCCTTCTCGTGGCTCGCCGCCCTCGGGTGAGGCCCGCGCCCGCCGAACCGTCGGTAACGGTACGGTCGCAGGGTGAGGCGCTCCGCCGGCTCGCAGGTGCGCGTCCGTAGACTCTCAGCGTGAGCACGAGTCAGCAGACGGACCCGCTGATCGGCCGTCTGGTCGACGGCCGGTACCGGGTGCGTGCTCGCATCGCACGCGGCGGCATGGCCACCGTGTACGTCGCGACCGACCTGAGGCTGGAGCGCCGCGTCGCCCTCAAGGTGATGCACGGGCATCTGAGCGACGACACCGTGTTCCAGAGCCGGTTCATCCAGGAGGCCCGCGCGGCCGCCCGACTGGCCGATCCGAACGTCGTGAACGTGTTCGACCAGGGCCAGGACGGCGACATGGCGTACCTCGTCATGGAGTACCTGCCGGGCATCACCCTGCGCGAGCTCCTGCGCGAGCAGCGCCGGCTGACCGTCCCGCAGGCGATCTCGATCCTCGACGCGGTGCTGTCGGGCCTCGCCGCCGCGCACAAGGCCGGCATCGTGCACCGGGACGTCAAGCCCGAGAACGTCCTGCTGGCCGAGGACGGCCGCATCAAGATCGGCGACTTCGGGCTCGCTCGCGCCACGACGGCCAACACCGCCTCGGGCGCCCAGCTCCTCGGCACGATCGCGTACCTCGCCCCCGAGCTGGTCACTCGCGGCACCGCCGACGCGCGCAGCGACATCTACGCCATCGGCATCATGCTGTACGAGATGCTCACCGGCGAGCAGCCCTACAAGGGCGAGCAGCCGATGCAGATCGCCTTCCAGCACGCGACCGACTCGGTCCCCCGCCCGAGCGTGAAGAATCCGGGCGTTCCCGAGCCGCTCGACGAGCTCGTGCTGTGGGCGACCGAGAGGTCGCCCGACGACCGCCCCCTCGACGCGCGCGAGATGCTGCAGCGCCTGCGCGAGATCGAGCGGGAGCTCGGCGTCGCGCCCGTCGTCGCCCGCACCGGCCCCATCGGGATCGTGCGCGACGACGGCGCCTCGACGGGCGAGCTCACGGCGGTCCTGCCCGGCACGCCGACCGGACCCACCACCGCCATGGGCGACGTCGACAACGCCGGGCGCCTGCGCCGGGCGACCCAGCGCCGGCGCACGCGCGGCGCCTGGCTCCTGATCGCGGTGCTCTTGCTGGCGACGCTCGCCGGCGGGCTCGGCTGGTACTTCGGGTCGGGTCCCGGGTCGCTCGTGGCCGTCGCCGACGTGTCCGGCATGACGTATGAAGAGGCATCCGCCCGCCTGCAGCAGGACACGCTCGTCGCCGTGCAGCAGGGTGAGAGCAGCCTCGACGTCGCCGCCGGTCTCGTCATCCGCACCGATCCGCCGCAGGGCTCGCGCGTCGACCGCGAGGCCCAGGTCAACGTCTTCGTCTCGCTCGGCCCGGCCGAGGCGACGTTCACGTCGTTCGCGGGCATGTCCGAGACCGACGCCCGCAGTGTGCTGAGCGAGCAGTCCGTCCAGACGGTCGACGAGAACTCCGAGTTCTTCACCGACGACGCTCCCGGCACGGTCGTCAACGTCTCGATCCGTCCGGCCGGAGCGCCGGAGGACGGCTCGCAGGACGTCGCCTGCTTCGAGGGATGCGTCGTGCACCAGGGCGACACCGCGCGGCTCTCGGTCTCGGTCGGACCGGTCCCGGACGTGGTGGATCAGAGCGAGGGCTCCGCGCGGAGCGCGCTCGAGGGTGTCGGGCTCGTCGTGGCCGACGAGAGTGCGACCGAGGCGAGCGACGCGATCGAGGAGGGCCGCGTGATCCGCGTCAGCGGCCCCGAAGGACGCTCGTGGCAGCCGAACGACATGGTCACGCTCGTGGTGTCGACCGGTCCCCCGCTGTTCGAGGTGCCGAACGTCGTCGGCGACAGCCGTGACGAGGCGATCGAGAAGCTCGAGGGAGCCGGGTTCCAGGTGGACTACGCGGCGTTCTTCGGCGTCGTGCCCGACGACATCACCGAGGTGACGGCATCCGATCCCGCCGCCGGTGAGTTCCGGGTCCGCGGCACGCGCGTGTACATCCAGCTCACCGTCACCGGCTGAGCCGCCGCGCACCCCCACCCGGCCGACAGCACGGATCCCGGATGCCACGGCGAGAGGCATCCGGGATCGTCGTCGTGTCAGCGGCGCGAGGTCAGCGCTTCTCGAGCTCCTCGGCCACGAGGAAGGCGAGCTCCAGGCTCTGCATGTGGTTCAGGCGCGGGTCGCACAGCGACTCGTAGCGGGTGGCGAGGGTCGCCTCGTCGATCTGCTCGGAGCCGCCCAGGCACTCGGTGACGTCGTCGCCGGTGAGCTCGACGTGGATGCCGCCCGGGAACGTGCCGACCGCGCGGTGCGCCTCGAAGAAGCCGCGGACCTCATCGACGACGTCGTCGAAGCGACGCGTCTTGTAGCCGGTGGGCGTGGTGATGCCGTTGCCGTGCATGGGGTCGGTGACCCACAGCGGCACAGCTCCGGAGTCCTTGACGGCCTCCAGCAGCGGCGGCAGCGCATCGCGGATCTTGCCGGCGCCCATCCGCGTGATGAACGTGAGCCGGCCGGGCTCGCGTTCGGGGTCGAGCTTGTCGATGAGCGCGAGGGTCGTCTCGGGCGAGGTCGTCGGGCCGAGCTTCACGCCGATCGGGTTGCGGATCTTCGAGAAGTAGTCGACGTGAGCGCCATCGAGCTCGCGGGTGCGCTCGCCGATCCACAGGAAGTGCGCCGACGTGTTGTACGGCGTGTTCGTGCGGGAGTCGATGCGCGTCATCGGGCGCTCGTAGTCCATGAGCAGGCCCTCGTGGCCGGTGTAGAACTCGACGCGCTTGAGCTCGTCGAAGTCGGCGCCGGCAGCCTCCATGAACTTGATGGCCCGGTCGATCTCGGTCGCGAGGCGCTCGTACTGCTGGTTGGCCGGGTTCTGCGCGAAGCCCTTGTTCCACGAGTGCACCTCGCGGAGGTCGGCGAAGCCGCCGGTGGTGAAGGCGCGGATCAGGTTGATCGTCGACGCCGCCGTGTGGTACCCCTTCAGCAGCCGCTCGGGGTTGGCCTGCCGCGAGTTCTCGGTGAAGTCGTAGCCGTTGACGATGTCGCCGCGGTACGCCGGCAGGGTGACGTCGCCTCGCGTCTCGGTGTCGCTCGAGCGGGGCTTGGCGAACTGACCCGCCATGCGCCCCATCTTCACGATCGGCATGGAGGCGCCGTACGTGAGCACGACCGCCATCTGCAGCACCGTCTTGATGCGGTTGCGGATCTGCTCGGCCGTGGCGCCGGCGAAGGTCTCGGCGCAGTCGCCGCCCTGCAACAGGAACGCGTTGCCCGATGCGGCGCGCGCGAGCCGGTCGCGCAGGTTGTCGACCTCGCCGGCGAAGACGAGCGGGGGCAGCGTGGCCAGCTCAGCGGACACCGCAGCCACCGCCTCTGCGTCGGGCCACGCGGGCTGCTGCTTGATGGGCAGGGTCCGCCAGTGGTCGAGGGCATCGAGCTGCTGAAGCATCCCTCGATTCTAGCCGCGGGGCGCGGCGCCCCGGTGCGCTGTGACGCGCTGTTCGCCGAGGCGTCAGGGCGCGGCTATCGGGCGTCGGTCCGCGTGCGCGTCGACAGCCGGTCCTTCACCGTCGAGGCGTAGACGTCCTCGTACTCCTGCTCCCCCAGCCGCTGCAGGGCCACCATGATCTCGTCGGTGATGGAGCGCAGGATGTACCGGTCGCCCTCCATCCCCTGGAAGCGTGAGAAGTCCAGCGGCTCGCCGATCACGATGCCCACGCGCACGATGCGCGGCACCGTGGTGCCGATCGGCATCATCGTGTCGGTGTCGACCATGACCACCGGCACGACGGGCACGTGCGCCTCCAGCGCCATGCGCGCGATGCCGGTGCGGCCGCGGTAGAGCTTGCCGTCGGGGCTGCGGGTGCCCTCCGGGTAGATGCCGAGCAGATCGCCGCGTCCGAGCACCTGGAGACCGGTGTTGAGGGATGCCTCGGATGCCTTGCCGCCGGACCGGTCGATGGGCAGCTGGCCGGTGCCCTTGAAGAACATGCGGGTCGCCCAGCCTTTGAGGCCCTTGCCCGTGAAGTAGTCGCTCTTGGCGAGGAACGCGACGGGCCGGTCGATCATGAGCGGCAGGAACACCGAGTCCACGAACGACAGATGGTTGCTCGCGAGGATCGCCGCACCCTCGGCGGGGACGTTCCGGCGGCCGATGATCCACGGGCGCCAGATCGCCTTGACGATCGGTCCGATCACCACGTACTTCATCAGCCAGTAGAACATCGCGCGCTCAGCCCTCCGGCGTGGCCAGGTCGGCTGCGCCGATGAGCCCGGCGTCGTTGACGAGCTGGGCGATCGCGAACTGCGCGACGGGGCGGTCGCCGTACCCCGGCAGCGACGTCTCGTAGGCGAGGCGGACCGGCGCGAGCAGGTCCTCGCCGAGCTGCGCGACGCCGCCGCCGATGACGAACAGCTCGGGGTCGAGGACGGCCTGGAACCCGCCGCACGCCTCGCCGAGAGCCGTCGCCACACGCCGCAGCGCCTCGATGGCCCCGGGGTCGCCGGCCAGCACGAGCCGGGAGACGGCCGGGCCCGAGATCGAGCCCTTCTCCGACCGCAGCCGCGCGAGGGCGTCGCCGATGCCGCCGGCGTCGGCGATGTCGTTGGCCTCGCGCTGCAGGGCGCGTCCGGACGCGTACTGCTCGAGGCATCCGCTCTGTCCGCAGCCGCACAGGATGCCGCCGCGGATGAAGCGCATGTGGCCGAGCTCCGCCGCGATGCCGTGGCCGCCGCGGAAGAGCTCGCCGTCGAGGACGATGGCCCCGCCGACGCCGGTCCCCATCGTGAGCATGACCATGTGCCCGACGTCCCGGCCGGCGCCGAACCGGTACTCGGCCCAGCCGGCCGCGTTGGCGTCGTTCTCGATGGCGACGGGCAGGCCGATGCCGGCCTCCAGCGTGGCCTTGAGCGGCTCGTTGCGCCACGCGATGTTGGGCGCGTGGATGACGGTCGCACGCCGGCGGTCGATGAAGCCGGCCGCGGCGACGCCGACGGCGGCGATGTCGTGGCCGGCGCGGAAGTGGCGAGCCATGTCGATGACGGCCTGAGCCAGTGCTGCGGTGTCGGCGGGGGTGTCGACGCGGACCTTCTCGACGATGTGCCCGTCGGGGTCGACGACGCCTCCCGCGATCTTGGTCCCGCCGATGTCGATGCCGACTTTGAGCACAGTCTCCCTCTCCGGCCGGCGCGCCCGCGACGGCGCCTTGAAGTCTATCCAGGCGGCGCTGTCCACATCCGCCGGTGAGTCGGATGTGACAGCCGATTAGACTCTGCTCAGACCCACCCGAGATTCCCGCAATCCGGTACCGAAGGAGCTGCCGTGGTCCAATTCGAAGTCCCTGCCATCGTCCCCGCCGATCCGCAGGCGAACGTCACCGACCTGCTGGTCGAGCGTGTCAAGAAGACGCCCGGCCTCGCGCTCTTCGCCGTCCCCGAGGGCGACGGCTGGCGCGATATCGCCGCGTCGGAGTTCCAGAAGCAGGTCGTCGCCCTCGCGAAGGGCTTCGTCGCCGGCGGCATCCAGCCGGGTGACAAGGTCGGATTCGTCGCGCGCACCACCTATCAGTGGACGCTCGTCGACTTCGCGCTGTTCTATGCCGGCGCCGTGATGGTCCCCGTCTACGAGACGAGCTCGGCGTCGCAGATCGCCTGGATCCTCACCGACTCCGGCGCCGTCGCCATCATCACCGAGAGCCCCGAGCACACCGCCCGCTTCACCGAGGTGAAGGGGGAGCTGCCCCTCGTGCGCTCGGCGTGGGAGATGCAGGCCGGTGACCTCGACACGCTCATCGCCGAGGGCGCCTCCGTGGCCGACGACGAGATCGAGCGCCGGCGGAACATCGCCAACGGCGCCGACAT
The DNA here is from genome assembly GCF_055329545.1 of Microbacterium sp. ZXT2-5. Lineage (NCBI taxonomy): Bacteria > Bacillati > Actinomycetota > Actinomycetes > Micrococcales > Microbacteriaceae > Microbacterium > Microbacterium sp. ZXT2-5. The sequence continues at coordinate 748,882 of NZ_JBUZWD010000002.1, forward strand.
CGCCACGCTCATCTACACGTCCGGCTCGACCGGGCGCCCGAAGGGCTGCGTGCTGACCCACAGCAACTTCGTCGAGCTCACGCGCAACTCGGCCAAGGCGCTGCACGAGGTCGTCGAGGTGCCCGGAGCATCGACGCTGCTGTTCATCACGACGGCGCACATCTTCGCGCGCTTCATCTCGATCCTCGACATCCACGCCGGCGTCAAGACGGGCCACCAGCCCGACACCAAGCAGCTCCTGCCCGCGCTCGGGTCGTTCAAGCCCACGTTCCTCCTCGCCGTTCCGCGCGTGTTCGAGAAGGTGTACAACTCGGCCGAGCAGAAGGCCGAGGCGGGCGGCAAGGGCAAGATCTTCCGCGCCGCCGCGCACACCGCGATCGAGCACTCGCGTCTGCAGCAGGAGGGCAAGAAGGTGCCCCTCGGCACCAAGATCAAGTTCGCGCTGTTCGACCGGCTCGTCTACAGCAAGCTGCGCACCGCGATGGGCGGCCGCGTGGTCTACGCGGTGTCGGGTTCGGCACCGCTCGGACCGCGTCTCGGTCACTTCTTCCACAGCCTCGGCGTGACGATCCTCGAGGGCTACGGCCTCACCGAGACCACGGCGCCCGCGACCGTGAACCTGGCGACGAAGTCGAAGATCGGCACGGTGGGCCCGGTGCTCCCCGGTGTCGGCATGCGGCTCGCCGACGACGGCGAGCTCGAGGTCCGCGGCATCAACGTCTTCAAGGAGTACTGGCGCAATCCCGAGGCGACCGCGGCCGCCTTCGACGGCGAGTGGTTCAAGACCGGCGACCTGGGCTCGTTCGACGACGAGGGGTTCCTCACGATCACCGGCCGCAAGAAGGAGATCATCGTCACGGCGGGCGGCAAGAACGTCGCCCCCGCCGCCCTCGAGGACCCCATCCGCGCCAACCCGATCGTGGGCCAGGTCGTGGTGGTCGGCGACCAGAAGCCGTTCATCGCGGCCCTGGTCACCCTCGACCCCGAGATGCTGCCGGCCTGGCTGGCGAACAACGGCCTGCCCGCCGACATGTCCCTCGAGGACGCCGCCAAGAACGACGCCGTCCGCGCCGAGGTGCAGCGGGCGATCGACCACGCGAACAAGTTCGTCTCGCGCGCCGAGTCCATCCGCAAGTTCACGATCCTCCCCAGCGAGTGGACCGAGGCCAGCGGACACCTCACGCCGAAGATGAGCATCAAGCGCAACGTGATCCTCGCGGACTTCGCCTCCGACATCGAGGAGCTCTACGCCGTGCCGGTCAGCACATCGAACGTGTCGCTGAGCTGATCAACGACGAAGAGAGCGGATGCCGGGGCTCCCGGCATTCGCTTTCTTCGTGCGTCCCTGTGCCGTCTGTGGCCCAGGAGTCACCGCAGGTCGAAGGTCCCTGCCGAGGACTCGCCGCGAAGCGGACGATGAGTATCCCGGCCCTGTGCGGGGACATCCAAGGAGCAGACATGAAAGCACTGGTGTATCAAGGTCCGGGATCGATCGTCTGGCAGGAGAGACCTGCGCCCCAGGTTCAGAAGCCGACGGATGCGGTCGTGAAGATCGAGACGACGACGATCTGCGGAACGGATCTGCACATCCTCAAGGGGGACGTTCCCACGGTGGAATCCGGGCGCATCCTCGGCCATGAAGGCGTCGGCGTGGTGACCGAGGTCGGTGCGGCTGTGACCGAGATCGCCGTCGGCGATCGCGTCATCATCTCGTGCATCTCCGCGTGCGGAAAGTGCGGCTATTGCCTCGAGGGAATGTACTCCCACTGCCTCGCCGACGAAGGTGCGTCGGGAATCGGCTGGATCCTGGGTCACCTCATCGACGGCACGCAAGCCGAATACGTGCGGGTGCCCTTCGCCGAGACCTCGCTGCACAAGGTGCCCGAAGGGGTTGCCGCCGAAGAGGCCGCGATGATCAGCGACATCCTGCCCACCGGGCATGAGATCGGCATCCGCTACGGCGCCGTCGAGCCCGGTGATGTCGTCGCGGTCATCGGCGCCGGCCCCGTCGGCCTCGCCGCGATGACGACAGCCTCGCTCTACGGGCCGAGCCGGGTCATCGCGATCGACATCGACGCCAACCGGGTCGAGCAGGCGAGGCGCTTCGGCGCGAGCGACGGCGTCGTCGCGTCGGACGAGGACTGGAAAGAGCAGGTGTTGGCTCTCACGGACGGGCTCGGCGTGGATGTCGCCGTCGAGGCTGTCGGGGTGCCGGCGACGTGGGACATGTGCCTGGCGATCGTGCGGCCGGGTGGCCACGTTGCGAACGTCGGCGTCCACGGCAAGCCCGTGAGCTTCCCGCTGGAGTCGGCGTGGATCCAGAACCTCACGATCACAACCGGACTGGTCAACACCGACACCTCGCGCATGCTCATCAAGCTGCTCGCGCAGGGACGGCTCGCTGTGGGCGGCTTCATCAGCCACCGCTTCTCGCTCGAGGACATCATGGACGCCTACGACACGTTCGGCCGCGCGGCCGAGACCAAGGCGCTCAAGGTCATCCTGACGGCCTAGCGGCTCGACCCGTCCGGCGGGATCTCGATACGGCTCGTTCCTCGCCTACTCGATCTTGACCCGGCACGCATCAACGCTCCTTCGTCGCATTGATTCGCACCGCGTCAAAACCAGTCGGACTCGCGGATCTCGCGCATGGCGACGCGACGGTGCTCGGGCGCGAGCCGGTCGATGTAGAGCGTGCCGTCGAGGTGGTCGGTCTCGTGCTGCAGCGCCTGCGCGAGCAGCCCCTCCCCCTCGATGACGACCTCGCCGCCGTCGAGGTCGATGCCGACGACCTTGGCCCACGGGTAGCGGAGGGCCTCATGCCACAGGCCCGGCACCGACAGGCATCCCTCGCCGACGGGCTCGGGCTCGCCCGACACCTCCACAAGCACGGGGTTCAGCACGTACCCGATGTCGCCGTCGATGTTGTAGCTGAAGGCGCGGAGGCCGACGCCGATCTGGGGTGCTGCGACACCGGCGCGCCCGGGCAGCTCGACGGTGTCGACGAGGTCGCGCACGAGGGCGCGAACGCCGTCGTCGATGTCATCGATGGGGGCGCTGACGGACTTCAGGACAGGGTCGCCGAAGAGGCGGATCGGACGGACGGCCATCTGCGCTCAGGCCGCCGGCCGCAGCGAACGGAGACCCTCGACCACGATCGCGGCGAGCTCGCGGGCTGCCAGGCGCGTCGCCGGCTGCAGCTCGCGGAACACGATGGCGCTGCCTGCCGCGATGTGCGCGTCGTACGGCACGCGCACCACCGCGCGCACGCGGGTGCGGAAGTGCGTCTCGAGCTCGTCGAGCTGGACGAGCGGATGCCCCGGCCGGGCGCTGTTGAGCACCACCACCGCGTTGCGCACCTTCTCGGAGTGCCCGTTGGTCTCGAGCCACGTGAGCGTCTCGGACGCCAGCCGGGCCTCGTCGACGCTGAGGCCCGCCACGATGACGAGCTGGTCGGCCAGATCGAGCGTGGCCTCCATGACGGAGTGGACGATGCCCGTGCCGGTGTCGGTGAGGACGACCGAGTAGTAGTGCGCGGCGAGGCTCGCCACGTCGCGGTAGTCGGCGTCGTTGAACGCCTCCGAGACGCGCGGGTCGGCGTCGGAGGCGACGACGTCGAGCCTGGTCTCGTCGCGGGCCACCATGTTGGAGAGGTCGTTGAAGCCCACGACCTCGCCGCGGATGCGCACCAGGTCGCGCACGGTCTTGCCGCTCTCGCGGGTGATGCGCTCGGCGAGGGTGCCGCGGTCGGGGTTGGCGTCGACGGCGATGACGCGGTCGTCACGGGCGTCGGCGAGCGCCATGCCGAGCAGCGTGGTCACGGTCGTCTTGCCGACGCCGCCCTTGCGCGAGACCACCGGCACGAAGCGCGCGCCACCGGGCAGCGGCGCGGCGATGCGGCGGTCGAGCTCCTTGCGCGCCCGCGCGCGCTTGCTGTCGCCGAGGTTGATGCGCCGGCCCGAGATCGAGTAGACGAACTGCTGCCAGGCACCCTCGGGCTCGGGACGCACCACCTGATGCGGGTCGAGCAGTCGGTCGGCGGTGAGCAGGTCCGCGGTCTCGCGGCTCGACTCGAGCTCGCCGAGCCGCTTCGACGCGAGCGCCACGTCGGCGCGCGGGACCGAGCGTTCGACCGCGCGCTCGGCCGAGCGATCAACGACCGGCTGCGCGCCCGTGCCGTGCGTCGACCGACGCCGGCTCGACACCGGCCCCGTCGCCGGGCTCGCGGCCGCCGCAGCGGCGGCGGGAACCGACGGCGCGGCGGGAGGGGTCGCCGGGGACGCCGCACCGGGCGCGGCATCCTTCGCGTCGTCGGCCGGGGTCTTCGCAGTCATGGGGTCCTCCGCGGTGTCGTCGGTCGCGATGACATCGTCTCCTGCGGCGGGATTCTCCGCCAGGGCGGCGTCAGCCAGAGCGGCCTCTGCGCCGTCGTCGTCGAGCACGAGCTCGAACTCGGCGGGGTCGAACTCCCCGTCGAAGTCGGCGTCCTCGAACTCCACGTCCTCGAAGTCCACCGGGAAGTCCTCGGCCGGGGTGTGGGAATCGTCCGGCACCGGCGCCGCCTCGGGCTCGGGCTCGACGTGAACTTCGGGCTCGACGTGAACCTCGGGCTCGGCGACGAACACAGGCTCGGGCTCGGCGTGCGCGTCGGCCGCGGGCTCGTCCTGCACCTCGGGCTCAGGGTCGAGGTACTCCGCGGCGTGGTGCTCGTCGGCGACAGGCTCACCCTCCCCCTCGCCGTACGTCTCGGGCTCGGCGGCGGAGTCGTGCGCGACGACGGATGCCTCGTACTCCACGATGTCGGCATCCGCGACGTCCTCCGCGGGAGCCTCCGAACCGAAGCCCTCGCCCTCCACGGTCCACTCCTCGAGGTCGGCGGTGTCGTCCACGATCTCGGCCTCGGTGGTGTGCGTGCCGGGCTCCTCGACCGCGACCGGCATGATGACCGGCAGGTCCGCGTCGGCCGGGATCTCGATGACGAAGGGGACCTCGCCGTCGATCACCGCGTCGTCGTCGAGGTCGTCCTCGGACTCCGTCGGCAGCTCGACGTTGACCTGTGCCGTCCCACCGCCGAGGATGCCGAGGCCTGTGGTGTCGAGACTCCCCGTGTCGGAGAGCACGCCGTTCTCAGGCTCGTCGTGCGTGTGGTCGTTGCGGTCGGGCGTCACTGGGCGGTACTCCTGGGCAGGGCGGAACGGCGCATACGGGCATATGCCGCCTTCCAGGCTACTGCGAGGGGCGGATCACGACCAAAAGGTCGCCGGCATCGACCTGCGTCGTCTCGGCGATCGCGAGGCGCTCGATGACCCCGTCGATGGGTGCGGTGATGGCCGCCTCCATCTTCATCGCCTCGATCGACGCGACCGGCTGACCCGCCGAGACCTTGTCGCCGACGCCCGTCTTGAGGGTGACGACGCCAGAGAACGGCGCGGCGACCTGCCCCGGCTTCGACGTGTCGGCCCTCTCCGCCTGGCGCGTCTCGACCTTGATGCTGCGATCGCGGACGAAGACCGGCCGCAGCTGGCCGTTGAGCGTCGTCATGACGGTGCGGATGCCCTTGTCGTCGGCTTCACCGATCGCCTCGAGTCCGACGTACAGCTGCACGCCGGGGTCGATCTCGGCGACGTGCTCCTCGCCGGGCTTGAGCCCGTACAGGTAGTCGGGGGTGCCGAGCGCGGTGAGGTCGCCGTAGGTCTCGCGGTTCTTCTCGAACTCGCGGGCAGGGCCGGGGAACAGCAGCCGGTTGAGGGTGCGCCGGCGGCTCACCGCGTCTCCGGCCAGGCCGTCGCGCTCCTCGTCGGTCAGCGGCGGCACGTCGATCGAGATCGTGCGCCCCTCGAGCACTTTCGTGCGGAAGGGCTCGGGCCAGCCGCCCGGCAGGTCGCCCAGCTCGCCCGCCATGAAGCCGACGACGGAATCCGGGATGTCGTAGCCCTGGGGGTTCGCCTCGAAGTCCGCGGGGTCCGCGCGCACCGCGACGAGGGCGAGCGCGAGGTCGCCGACGACCTTCGACGACGGCGTCACCTTCGGGATGCGCCCGAGGATGCGGTCGGCCGCGGCGTACATGTCCTCGATGAGCTCGAAGTCGTCGGCCAGCCCCAGCGCGATCGCCTGCTGGCGCAGGTTGGAGAGCTGACCGCCGGGGATCTCGTGGTGGTACACGCGGCCGGTCGGCGCGGGAAGGCCCGACTCGAACGGCCGGTAGAGCTGCCGGACGGCCTCCCAGTACGGCTCCAGGTCGCTGACGGTTTGGAGGTCGAGCCCGGTGTCGCGGTCGGTGTGCGCGAGCGCCGCGACGAGGGCCGAGAGCGACGGCTGGCTCGTGGTGCCCGACATGGGCGCTGCCGCGGCATCCACCGCATCCACTCCCGCGGCACTCGCCGCCAGCAGCGTCGCGAGCTGGCCGCCCGCGGTGTCGTGGGTGTGCAGGTGCACCGGCAGGTCGAAGTTCTCGCGCAGCGCGCTGACGAGCTTCGCCGCCGCTGCCGGCCGGACGAGCCCGGCCATGTCCTTGATGGCGAGGATGTGCGCCCCTGACTGCACGATCTGCTCGGCCAGGCGCAGGTAGTAGTCGAGCGTGTACAGCTTCTCCGACGGGTCGAGCAGGTCGGCGGTGTAGCACAGGGCGACTTCGGCCAGCGCGGTGCCGGTCGAGCGCACCGCGTCGATGGCGGGCCGCATCTGCGACACGTCGTTGAGCGCGTCGAAGATGCGGAAGATGTCGACCCCCGTGGCCGCGGCTTCGCGCACGAAGGCGTCCGTCACCTCGACCGGCCGAGGGGTGTAGCCCACCGTGTTCCTGCCCCGCAGCAGCATCTGGATCGGGATGTTGGGCATCGCGGTGCGCAGGGCCTCCAGGCGCTCCCACGGGTCCTCCGCGAGGAAGCGCAGCGCGACGTCGTAGGTCGCCCCGCCCCACGCCTCGACCGACAGCAGCTGCGGCGTCATGCGCGAGACGTGCGGCCCGACGCGCACGAGGTCGCGCGTGCGCACGCGGGTGGCCAGCAGCGACTGGTGCGCGTCGCGGAAGGTGGTCTCGGTGACCGCGAGGCTGCGCTGCTCGCGCAGCGCCTTCGCGAAGCCCTCCGGCCCGAGCTCGCGCAGGCGGTCGAGCGTGCCTGCGGGCGGGGCCGAGGCGAGGTCGATCTCGGGCAGCTTGCTGCCCGGCGACACCGACAGCGGCTTCTCGCCGTACGGGCGGTTGACCGTGACGTCGCCCAGCCAGTTCAGCAGCTTCGTCGCACGGTCGCGCGACGGGTTGCTCGTGAGCAGCGCGGGCCGTTCGTCGATGAAGGAGGTGCTGACGTCGCCCGCGACGAACGCCGGGTCGTCGAGCACCGCGCGGAGGAACGGGATGTTGGTCGCGACGCCGCGGATGCGGAACTCCGCCAGCGCCCGGCGCGCGCGCGCGACGGCGGCGGGGAAGTCCCGTGCCCGGCAGGTGAGCTTCGCGAGCATCGAGTCGAAGTGCGGGCTGATCTGCGAGCCGGCGGCCGTGGTGCCGCCGTCGAGGCGGATCCCGGCGCCGCCGGGCGAGCGGTACGTGGTGATGCGCCCGGTGTCGGGGCGGAAGCCCTGCGCCGGGTCCTCCGTGGTGATGCGGCACTGCAGTGCCGCGCCGCGCAGCTGGATGCGGTCCTGGGTCAGGCCGAGGTCGGCGAGGGTCTCCCCCGCCGCGATGCGGATCTGCGACTGCACGAGGTCGACGTCCGTCACCTCTTCGGTGACGGTGTGCTCCACCTGGATGCGCGGGTTCATCTCGATGAAGACGACCTCGCCGGTGCGCGGACCGGCCGTCTCGAGCAGGAACTCGACGGTGCCGGCGTTCTCGTAGCCGATGGAGCGCGCGAACGCCACCGCGTACCCGTGGAGCGCGTCGCGCACAGCGGGGTCGAGGTTCGGCGCAGGCGCGATCTCGATCACCTTCTGGTGACGGCGCTGCACCGAGCAGTCGCGCTCGAAGAGATGGACGGTCTCGCCCGTGCCGTCGGCGAGCACCTGCACCTCGACGTGCCGCGGCCGCTGCACCGCCTGCTCGAGGAAGACGCGGGCGTCGCCGAACGCGCTGCCCGCCTCGCGCATGGCCTCGGCGAGGGCGGGTGCGAGCTCCTCGGGCCGCTCGACGCGGCGCATGCCGCGCCCGCCGCCTCCGGCGACAGCCTTGACGAAGATGGGGAATCCGATGTCGTCGGCCTGGCCGAGCAGCTCGTCGACGTCGTCGGATGCCTCGGTCGAGCGCAGCACCGGCACGCCGGCGGCGATGGCGTGCTGCTTCGCGGTGACCTTGTTGCCCGCCATCTCCAGCACGTGGGACGGGGGTCCGATGAAGGCGATCCCGTTCGCGGCGGCCTTCTCGGCGAGCTCGGGGTTCTCCGAGAGGAAGCCGTAGCCCGGGTAGATGGCGTCGGCGCCGGCCTCCTTGGCGACCCGCACGATCTCGTCCACGTCGAGATAGGCGCGGACGGGATGCCCCTTCTCGCCGATCTCGTACGATTCGTCGGCCTTCTGGCGGTGCAGCGACCCGCGATCCTCGAAGGGGAACACCGCGACGGTGCGGGCTCCGAGCTCGTAGGCGGCGCGGAATGCGCGGATGGCGATCTCGCCTCGGTTCGCGACCAGGATCTTGCGGAACATTCGACCTCCGTGTGCGGCGACGCAGGCGGGCCCCTGAATAATCAGGCTGAGTGTGCTCTCAGCCTAGGGGACGGTAACGTGGTGCCTTGTGCACGTCCTATCCGTCAGCTCGCTCAAGGGTGGAGTCGGCAAGACGACCGTGACTCTCGGACTCGCGTCGGCGGCTTTCGCCCGCGGGGTCCGCACGCTCGTCGTCGACCTCGACCCGCAGTCCGACGTCTCGACGGGCATGGACATCCAGGTCGCCGGGCGCCTCAACGTCGCCGACGTCCTCGGGAATCCCAAAGAGAAGACGGTCCGCCAGGCCATCACCTCCAGCGGCTGGGCCAAGGTGCATCCCGGCACGATCGACGTGCTGATCGGCAGCCCGTCCGCGATCAACTTCGACGGCCCGCACCCGAGCGTGCGCGACGTCTGGAAGCTCGAAGAGGCCCTGGCGACCATCGAGGCCGACTACGACCTCGTGCTGATCGATTGCGCCCCGTCACTCAACGCGCTGACGCGCACGGCCTGGGCGGCCTCCGACCGCGTGATCGTCGTCACCGAGCCGGGCCTGTTCTCGGTGGCCGCCGCCGACCGCGCCCTGCGCGCCATCGAGGAGATCCGCCGCGGCCTCTCCCCCCGTCTGCAGCCGCTGGGCATCGTGGTCAACCGCGTGCGCCCGCAGTCCATCGAGCACCAGTTCCGCATCAAGGAGCTGCGCGACATGTTCGGCCCGCTGGTGCTCTCGCCGCAGCTGCCCGAGCGCACGTCGCTGCAGCAGGCGCAGGGCGCCGCGAAGCCCCTGCACATCTGGCCGGGCGATTCCGCGCAGGAGCTCGCGGCCGACTTCGACTCGCTGCTCGACCGCGTCATGCGCACCGGCCGCATCCCCGTCCCCGAGGACACCCGCTCCTGACCCTCTCGGGACGGATGCCGGGGCCCGCGGCATCCGCCTGCTGATCAGTCTGCTCAGCAGATGATCAGTCTGCACGCTTTGTGCACGCCGCGCTGAACACGATTTGCCTTTCGCGGCGAACTCGCTGACCATATCGCCATGGCACCGATGACGTTGCACCCCGACAGCCTTGCCGTGCACGCCGGCCGCGAAGACCTCGCGAGCCTCGGCGTCCACGCCCTCCCCCTCGACCTCTCGTCGACGAACCCGCTTCCGGGCATCGAGCTCGGCGGCATGTCGTACGAGGTGCTCGCGACCGGCGGGCATCCGTTCGAGGGCGGGTCCCACGTCTATGCCCGGCTGTGGAACCCGACGGTCGCCCGGTTCGAGGAGGCGCTCGCACGACTCGAGCACGCCGAGGAGGCCGTGGCGTTCTCGTCGGGGATGGCGGCCGTCACCGCGGTGATCCTCGCGATGGCGCACGAGTCGAAGCGCCGGCACATCGTCGCCGTCCGCCCGCTCTACGGCGGCACCGACCACCTGCTGGCGTCGGGCCTGCTCGACGTCGAGACGACGTACTGCGCTCCGGATGCCGTCGCCTCCGCCGTCCGCCGCGACACCGCGCTCGTCGTGCTCGAGACGCCGGCGAACCCGACGCTGGACCTCGTCGACATCGCCGCCGTCGTGGCCGCGGCGGGCTCGGTGCCGGTGCTGGTCGACAACACGTTCGCGACGCCGGTGCTGCAGCGGCCGCTCGACCTCGGCGCATCGCTCTCGCTGCACAGCGCGACGAAGTACCTCGGCGGGCACGGCGACGTGGTGGGCGGCGTGGTCGCCTGCGACGCGCGGACGGCCGCAGCTCTTCGCCGCACCCGCGCCATCACCGGCGCGATCATGCATCCTCTCGCGGCCTACCTCCTGCACCGGGGACTCGCGACGCTGCCGGTGCGGATGCGCGCGCAGCAGGCGGGGGCCCGCACGGTGGCGGAGTGGCTGACGACGCGCCCCGAGGTCTCGCGCGTGCACTTCCCCGGGTTCTCTTCCAGCGACCCGCTCGGGCTGGTCGGGACGCAGCAGGACGGCCCGGGCGCGATGATCGCGATCGAACTGGCCGAGGGCTTCGATGCGGCGGCCGCGCTCACGGCATCCGTCCGCCTGTTCACCCACGCGGTGTCGCTCGGCAGCGTGGACTCGCTCATCCAGCACCCCGCGGCGCTCACCCACCGCCCCGTCGCGTCGGAGGCCAAGCCTTCGGATGCGCTCGTGCGGCTGTCGATCGGACTGGAGGAGCCCGCCGACCTCATCGCCGATCTCGCTCAGGCGCTCACCGTCGGCGCATCGGCGACCGCCGGCGTCGAAGCGGTGCGCGGCTGAGCCGGGCCGTCGCGCGTCAGGCGGTGCGGGCGGCGCGGCGCACCGCGAGCTCGTCCATGGCGTCGGGCTTCTCGACCTCGAACTCGACGAGCTCGGACTCGACCTCGCGCAGCACCTTGCCGACGGCGATGCCGAAGACGCCCTGGCCCCGGCTGACGAGGTCGATGACCTCGTCGTTGGACGTGCACAGGTAGACGGACGCGCCGTCGCTCATGAGGGTCGTGCCGGCGAGATCGCGGATGCCCGCGGCACGGAGCTGGTCGACGGCGGTGCGGATCTGCTGGAGCGAGATCCCGGTGTCGAGCAGACGCTTGACGAGCTTGAGCACGAGGATGTCGCGGAAGCCGTACAGACGCTGCGACCCGGAGCCGCTCGCGCCGCGCACGGTCGGCTCGACCAGTTCGGTGCGGGCCCAGTAGTCGAGCTGACGGTACGTGATGCCGGCGGCGCGGGCGGCGACCGCCCCGCGGTACCCGACCTCGTCGTCCATCGCGGGCAGGCCGTCCGTGAAGAGGAGGTCTGCACCGAAACGCTCGCCTTCAGCAGCATCTCCGGTCATGCTCGTTCCCCCCTCCGGATCGAATACCTCAACGCTAGATCAGCCTCCCCCTCGCGGCAACGACATCCGCTGTTCGGAGGTCGGCGTGTCGCGCGCGGCTTCGCCCGGCGACGTCCGTCGCGTGGGCGTCAGGAGAGCATGCGGTCCAGCGCGCTGCGCACGAACATGGCCCGCACGTCGTCGAGCCGGCGGACGAGCTCGGGCGCGAGCTCGCCGGCGCGGCCCCGGGACGAGGCATCCGTCCGGCGCAGCAGCGGAGCGAGAGCCGACTCGACCAGCGCGACGTCGCGCTCCGCGCTCTGGCGCAGGGCCCTGACGTGTCGCGGCTCGATGCCGTGACGGTCCAGCGCCACGAGGGCGCGCAGCAGCGTGACCGACTGCTCGGTGTAGCTCTCGGCTCCCGCGAGGATCCCGGTGCTGATCGCGTCGTTGAGCAGCTGCGGCGCGGCGCCCGCGGCGGAGAGCAGTTCCTCGCGGCGGTACCGGCGCGGTGCGGGCACGATCGACGGCGGCGGCACGGCAGTCGGGGTCGCCGGGTCGCGTCCGGCGTCGACGTCCTCGAGGTACTCGCGGATCACCGACAGCGGCAGGTAGTGGTCGCGTTGCAGCGTGAGCGCGAGGCGCAGGCGCTCGAGGTCGTCCTGCGAGAACTTGCGGTAGCCGGACTCGGTGCGAAGCGGCGTCACGATCCCCTGCACCTCGAGGAAGCGCAGCTTGCTCGAGGTCAGCGACGGGAACTCCGGCGACAGCCGGGCGAGAACCTGACCGATGCTGAGAAGACCCGCGGACGACGCCCGCTCACGGGCGGATGCCGCGGGCATCAGGCCTCCGCTGCCTGCGTAAGGTCGGCCGGTGAGACGAAGAAGTTGAGGCGGAACTTGCCGACCCGCACTTCGGCGCCGTTGGTGAGCGTGGCGCGGTCGACCCGCTCGCCGTTGACGTAGGTGCCGTTGAGCGAGCGCTGGTCGACGAGCTCGAACGACGTGCCGTTGCGCGTGATCTCCGCGTGCCGACGCGAGACGGTCACGTCGTCGAAGAAGATGTCGGCCTCGGGGTGACGCCCGACGGTGGTCACGTCGGAGTCGAGGAGGTAGCGGGCGCCGGCGGTGGGTCCGGAACGCACGAGCAGCAGAGCGGCACCGGACGGCAGGGCATCGATCGCGTCGAGCTCTGCGTCGGCCAGTTCGCTGCCGAACGGGACGAACGACAGATCGGAATCATGGCCGAACGTCTGGGTCATGTCGGATGCGCGGTCGGAATCCCGTGCGTCGGCCCCGGCTGCGCGGCGGATCTCGCCCTCATCGGGTCGGCGGTCGTGCTCCACGGTTTCCTCCTCTTGTCTGTTCAGCCTATCCGATCGCCCCAGCCTCGGAAGAGGCCTTCACCGGTTCGCTTCGCCGTGCCGCCCCAGCCGCGCAGGAAGAACTCGTACACGCAATGTTTCGCCACGTGTCACCTGAGATGCCATGAAAAGCATGCCCGCCTAGCCTGGCAGAAACCTCAGCCGCTCAGCGACCCAAGGAGTCGATCGTGTCCAGCCAGCACCGCCACATCCCGCCCCTCGAGGTGCGTGAGCGTGCGGCGTGCATGTGCGACCACGGCGACAGCTGCTCCTCGTTCGCGCCCGGCCACGCGCTGCACCTGATCCAGGCGCGCCTCGCGTCGGCCACGCCGTCCGAATGGGCAGACGCGATCGTCGAGGCATCCGACGCCCGCTCCGGCTTCGTGATCGTCCGCACGGTCGCCGACGGCACGGCTGTCGCGCTGTGGAACGGCACGGGGGCCGCAGCGGTCGCGACCGCGGGCACCCCCGTCGCGCTCCACGAGCGCTACCACGTGCTCGCCGTCGGCGGGGCGCGGTTCAACGTCCTCCGGGGCTGACGCCTCGCACCGACCGGGCCCGCGGGCTCAGCGTCCGTGGCGCGCCGCGCCCGTCATGACGAAGGCGACGGGGCTCAGCCCATCGCCATCATCGACTCGCGCATCTTCATGCACGCGTCCATGCACGCCTGGCACGACTGCGCGCACATCTTGCAGACCTCGCTGTGGTCGGCGTGCTCCATGCACTCGTCCATGCAGACCTGGCACATCGCGATGCACGCGTCGAGCATCGACATCATGGCGGCCGGGGTCATGCCCTGCGGGCGCATCATGGCGCGCATCATCGTGTTGCACATGTCGGCGCAGTTCATGCACGCCGGAGCGCACGACATCATCTGCGTGGAGCAGACCGTGCATGCCTGCTCGCAGGCCGAGCAGGCGTCCATACACGCCTGCATCACCGACATGTCCATGGTCTCCATGCCGGGCATCGACATCATGTCCTTCGACATGGCGCCCATCATCATCGCGTCCATCGCCGCCGTCCTTCCAACGTGGGGATGGCGGGCAGGTGACCCGCCTGCGGCCAGGCTAGACCTCTCAGGGTCGGGAGCAAAGGGCCGGTTAGGCTCGATCGGGTGATGTCACACGCAATTCACACGCCCCTCGGAGCGCGCCTCTCGGCGCTGGCCGCCGCACTGCTCGTGGCGTTCGGCGTCGCCCTGGGGGCGGCATCCCCCGCGCAGGCCCACGACGACCTCATCGGCAGCGACCCGGCCGCCGGTGCCGCCCTCGACGCCCTGCCCGCGCAGCTGACGCTGACCTTCAGCGCCGGGATCGCCGGCGACGAGGGAGCCTCGGTGGTGCAGGTGACGGATGCCGCGGGCATGACGCTCGTGGACGGCTCGCCGAGTGTCAGCGACAACGTGCTCACCCAGCCCCTCGCGGGTGAGGCATCCGGTGCCGTCACCGTGCTGTGGAAGGTCGTCTCCAGCGACGGACACCCCATCTCGGGCGAGTACTCGTTCACCGTCGCTGCCGCCGCACCCACCCCGGCCGAGACGGCCACCGCCGCGCCGACCGAGACCGCGGCGCCCGACGAGACGCCGACTCCGAGCACCGCCCCCACGGTCGCCCCGGAAGACGCCGGCTCGGACGCCGCGGTGTGGCCGTGGGTGCTGTTCGGCCTCATCGCGGCCGCCGCCGCGGGCGTCGTCGTCTACCTCCTCGTCGCCCGCGCGCGCCGCGACGGACGCCCCGGCGAGGCCGGTGACGGCGCGGCGGGAGGCGCCTCCGGGCCCGGTTCCGAGCCCCCGGCCGCCCACTAGGCTGGAAGCATGCCTCACTACGACGTCGCCATCCTCGGCGCGGGTCCCGGCGGGTACGTCGCGGCCGTCCGTGCTGCTCAGCTCGGCCTCACGGTCGCGATCATCGAAGAGAAGTACTGGGGCGGTGTCTGCCTCAACGTCGGCTGCATCCCCTCGAAGGCTCTGCTGAAGAACGCCGACCTCGCGCACCAGTTCCACCACAAGGCCGACCTGTTCGGCATCTCGGGTGACGTGCACTTCGACTTCGGCGTCGCGTGGGACCGCAGCCGCAAGGTGGCAGAGACCCACGTCAAGGGCATCCACTACCTGATGAAGAAGAACAAGGTCACCGAGTACGAGGGCCGAGGCTCGTTCACGGGCCCCAACGCCCTGCGGGTGACCAAGGCCGACGGCTCCACCGAGGACGTCACGTTCGACAACGCGATCATCTCGACCGGCTCCAGGGTGCGTCTCCTCCCGGGCGTGCAGCTCGGCGGCAACATCGTGACCTACGAGGAGCAGATCCTCGCCCGCGACCTCCCGAAGTCCATCGTGATCGTCGGCGCCGGTGCCATCGGCATGGAGTTCGCGTTCGTGATGGTGAACTACGGCGTCAAGGTGACGATCATCGAGTTCCTCGACCGGGCGCTCCCCAACGAGGACGCCGACGTGTCGAAGGAGATCGCGAAGCAGTACAAGAAGTACGGCGTCGACATCCTCACCTCGACCAAGGTCGAGACGGTCACCGACCACGGCGACCGCGTCACCGTGACCTACACCCCGGCGGCGGGCGGCGACACGCAGTCGATCGACGCCGACAAGGTCATGATGTCGATCGGCTTCGCCCCGAACGTCGAGGGCTTCGGGCTGGAGACCACGGGCGTCAAGCTCACCGACCGCGGCGCCATCGACATCGACGACCACATGCGCACGAACGTGCCGCACATCTACGCGATCGGCGACGTCACCGCCAAGCTGCAGCTGGCGCACGTGGCCGAGGCGCAGGGCGTCGTCGCCGCCGAGACGATCGGCAAGGCCGAGACCATGACGCTCGGCGACTACCGCATGATGCCGCGCGCCACGTTCTGCTCGCCGCAGGTCGCGTCGTTCGGGCTCACCGAGCAGCAGGCCCGCGACGCCGGTTACGACGTCAAGGTCGCGAAGTTCCCGTTCTCGGCCAACGGCAAGGCGAACGGCCTCGGCGAGCCGATCGGCTTCGTCAAGCTGATCGCCGACGGCGAGCACCTCGAGTTGCTCGGCGGCCACCTCATCGGCCCCGACGTCTCGGAGCTGCTGCCCGAGCTGACGCTCGCCCAGAAGTGGGACCTCACCGCCCTCGAGGCGGCGCGCAACGTCCACACGCACCCGACGCTGTCGGAGGCCGTGCAGGAGGCCTTCCACGGTCTCGCCGGCCACATGATCAACCTCTGACGCGCGCCGGATCGCGCTGACGAGGCGTATCCCGCGCAGCAGCCGCAGAGAAGCCCCGGAGCCGTTCGGCTCCGGGGCTTCTCGCATGCTCAGTAGCCGAGCGTACGGGCGAGCTTGGAGGCGGATGCCGCGGGCCTGCCGCCCGCGGCGAGCACGGCGCTGCCCGCCTTGGCGAAGAGGCGCCGTCGTTCGGGACCCGGCTCGGGCGCCGCCGGTCCGAGCTCGAACTCCCATTCGCGCCAGGTGCGCTCGGTGCCGGCCCGCTCGTCGGTGGCGACGACGTGGTCGTCGACGAACTCCGCGACCACTCCCCCGTCGGCATCCCGCAGCGCGTAGGCGACGCGCCTGTTGCGGATGCGGGCGATCGGCGCCAGCTCGCGGACGGTGGCGACCGACGCGAGGGCGGCGGCGACGGCATCCGGGATCTCGTCCGCAGGGCCCAACGGCCACTGCTGCTCGAGGCGTCCGCCTTCGCCGTGACGCGGTCCCTTGATGTGCCAGCCCTCGTCGGGGCCGCCGGTGCGCCGGCGCACCGCGTACCCGGCGTGCGCGAGGGCGAGGTCGTCGCTGTCGAGGTAGACGGCGTCGAGCTCGCGGACCTCGGGCTCGCCGACCGACGCGACGCCCGGCAGCGGGGACCAGTCGGGCAGCGGCGTCGACTCGTCGACGTCGAACTTCAACTCGATCTCGACCGAGTGCGTCGCACCGGCGTCGTCGGGCGAGGACGGGTCAGCGGCGCTCACGGGGCTGGTCGCTGTCGGGGTCGATGTCGTCCTCGGCCTCGACGAACCAGAACTCCGCCTCGGTCGGCCCGTCGTGGTCGCCCGTGCGCTCGAGGTCGCCTCGGCGTTCGTAGACCACCTGGGTCTCGCTGTACGGGACGATCATGCGGTCGAGGTCCGGGTCTTCCAGCGGGAGGAGCTGCCCGTCGAGCGGGCCTCCGTGCAGTCGTGCGATGGCCATACGGTCAGCGTAGACCCGGCGCCCGGCGCGAGCCCGCTCCGTTGCGATTTGGCGCCGGACGTGTCACGGGCACAGCCCTTGCACGATCCTGAGGTGCCCGAGCAGCATCTGGTGCAAGCGCTTCCAGCTTGTACCCATAGAATCGCTCGCGTGAAGGCCATCCGAACGTTCACGGTCCGCCCCGTCCTCGCCGACTCCCTCGCCCCGCTCGACCGCCTCGCGTCGAACTGGCGCTGGTCGTGGAGCCGGGCGACCCACTCCCTCTTCGCCTCGATGGATCCGCAGCTGTGGGACGAGATCGGCGCCAACCCGGCCCGCATGCTCGGGGCGCTCGGCCAGGAGCGCCTCGACGAGCTCGCCCGCGACGACGAGTTCGTCGCCCGCGTGGCCGCCGAGGACGAGCGCCTCACCGCGTACCTCACCGGCGACCGCTGGTTCCAGCACCTCGAGGGCGACAAGCCGGCGCACATCGCGTACTTCTCCCCCGAGTTCGGCGTCGACGGCTCGCTTCCGCAGTACTCCGGCGGCCTCGGCATCCTCGCCGGCGACCACCTGAAGAGCGCCTCCGACCTCGGCGTGCCGCTGACCGGCGTCGGCCTCTTCTACCGCGCCGGCTACTTCCGTCAGTCGATCGGCGACGACGGCTGGCAGCGCGAGGCGTATCCGCTGCTCGACCCGTACGGCCTCGGCCTGACGCTGCTGCGCGATCGCAGCGGAGCCCCGGTCGAGATCGCACTCGACCTCCCGGCCGACCGCCGCCTGCACGCGCGCGTCTGGGTCGCCGACATCGGCCGCATCCCGCTGCTGCTGCTCGACTCCGAGACCCCGTCGAACACCGACGAGATGCGTCGCGTGACCGACCGCCTCTACGGCGGCGGCGGCGAGCACCGCCTGCTGCAGGAGCTGCTGCTCGGCGTCGGCGGCGTCCGCGCCGTGCGCGCGTGGTCGGAGCTCACCGGCCGCCCCGCGCCCGACGTCTACCACACGAACGAGGGCCACGCCGGGTTCCAGGGCCTCGAGCGGATGTCGGAGCTGATCACCCACGACGGCCTGGACTTCGACCAGGCGCTCGCGCAGGTGCGCGCGGGCACGGTCTTCACCACCCACACCCCGGTGCCGGCGGGCATCGACCGCTTCTCGCGCGACCTCATCGCGGACTACCTCGCGAGCGGCCTCTTCCAGAACCTCGACGCCGGGCGCGCCATCGCGCTCGGGCTCGAGACGTGGGCGGGCGGCGACCAGGGCGTCTTCAACATGGCCGTGCTCGGTCTGCGCCTGGGTCAGCACGCCAACGGCGTCTCGGTGCTGCACGGCGAGGTGAGCCGTGGGATGTTCGGGATGCTGTGGCCCGGCGTCGACGCCGACGAGGTGCCCATCACCTCGATCACGAACGGCGTGCACGCGCCGACGTGGGTGCACCCGGCGCTGAAGTCCGTGAGCGAGCGCGCGTGGGGCGACGCCCACTCCGACGCGCACGACTGGACCGACCACGCCGTCGTCACCGACGCCGAGCTGTGGGGCGTCCGCCAGCAGATGAAGGGCGAGCTCGTCGCCGAGGCGCGGCGGCGGGTCGCGGCATCCGTCACCAACGGCAGCGGCCGCGCACCGTCGTGGGTCGAGGACCTCCTCGACCCCGAGGTGCTCACGATCGGCTTCGCGCGCCGCGTGCCGACGTACAAGCGCCTGACGCTGATGCTGCGCGACCCTGAGCGCCTCACGAAGCTGCTCACCGACCCCGAGCGGCCGGTGCAGATCGTGATCGGCGGCAAGTCGCACCCGGCCGACGACTCGGGCAAGATCCTGATCCAGCAGCTGGTGCGCTTCAGCCGCGACCCCAAGGTGCGCGGGCGCATCGTGTTCCTGCCGGACTACGACATCACGCTCGCCAAGGACCTGTACCCGGGCTGCGACGTGTGGCTCAACAACCCGCTGCGTCCGCTCGAGGCGTGCGGCACGAGCGGCATGAAGGCGGCGCTCAACGGCGCGCTCAACCTCTCGATCCTCGACGGCTGGTGGGACGAGTGGTTCGACGGCGAGAACGGCTGGGCGATCCCGAGCGCCGACACCGCGTCGAACGACGAGGAGCGCGACGACGCCGAGGCGGCCGCCCTGTACGACCTCATCGAGCACCAGCTCGTGCCGCGGTTCTACGACCGCGAGGGCGGCATCCCGACGGCGTGGCTGCGCATGGTGCGCCACACGATGACCGACCTCGGCAAGAAGGCGACGAGCGACCGCATGGTGCGGGACTACGTCGAGCGCCTGTACGTCCCCGCCGCTCAGCACGACGTCGCCCTGCGCGCCGGCGACTTCGCCGAGGCGCGCGCGGTGTCGGCGTTCATCGCGCGCGTGAAGGCGGCGTGGAGCCGGGTGTCGATCGCGAGCGTCGACAGCACGGGCATCCCGCAGCAGGCACAGGCCGGTGACACGCTCGAGGTGCGCGCCGACGTACGCCTGGACGGTCTGTCGCCCGACGACGTCGCGGTGGAGCTGATCTACGGACGCACCGACGAGGACGACGCCCTCGACCGCGACCACTCGGTGTACCGTCTCACGCCGGGCGCCGCTGTCGACGGCGTCACGACGTTCACGGCCACGCTCCCCCTCACGGTGACCGGCACCTTCGGCTACACCGTCCGCGTGCGCCCGGCCCACCCGCAGCTGGTGTCGCCGGTGGAGCTCGGCCTGGTGACGTACGCCTCGTAGTCCGTCTCGCCGGGTCGAGGCATCCGTCGTCGTGCGGGCCGGCGGGGCACAGAATCGGAGACTTCGACCGACACGCCGCGAACGGATGCCGCCACCCGGCGAGTCGCCGAAAACCTCCGACGGTGTGCACCCGGCGTCGGCGCGGCTGGGCGCACAGAATCGGACGTTCTGACCGACACGCCGCGAACGGATGCCGCCACCCGGCGAGTCGCCGAAAACCTCCGACGGTGTGCACACGAGGTCACGCCCGGTGGAGCCCGCGGTCGACGAGTCCGAGGATGGCGAGCTCGACCGTGTCCCAGTCGTGGACGACCATCGCGTAGTCGAAGCGGAGGGTGACGTATCCCCACGCCGCGGCGTTGGCGTCGCGGACGAGGTCCTTGTGACGGTGCGACTCGCCGTCGTGGTTGTCTGCGCCGTCGACCTCGACGATCAGGCGCTCGCCGATCACGAAGTCCACGCGGCCGACCGAGGTGATCGCCTGTTGCGTCCGCACACTGAGCCCATGCGGCCGCAGCCGCCATCGCAGCAACGACTCGAGGCCGCTGTCGGCGTCGCGACGGGCGAATCCGATCGCGTCCCGGGCCCCGGCATTCGTGTGCTGCCGAAGCCACACGAGGTCGGCGCTCGAGAGCTTGCGCAACCGGAGCGCGGACTCCAGCACCACGAAGAACGACTCGAGCCCTTGGCATCGAAGCACTTGCCGCACCACCGCTCGAATCGATGGCACTCCGAAGGAGCTGCGCTTCGCGCCGTCGTCGCTCCAGTGGACGACGCACGAGCAGTCGTCGTGGGCATAAGCGCGCCCGTGGGCGCGAAGTCCGACGTGCAGGCCGTCGCCATGGTCGGTCACCCAGAGCCCGTGGTGGCGCGCGGCGCTCACGCACGCGATCCAGCCGCCATGGGCCGTCGCGGCCTTGACCTCGTCACAGACGCCGAGGCGTTCGTACACTCCCCGCCGCGGTGACGAGAGAACGCCGTGCCGCACCGCCGCCGCGATCTTCGACCGCGACAGCCCGGATTCTCTGAGTTCGCGGAACGTCACGACGGCGGGCGAGGCGGCGGTGCACATCCGGCCAGACTCACGGTCGCGGCATCCGACTTCTGTGCATCCGGTCGGATATGTGAGCGCTCGGACGACTCCGCATCGCTGGGGAGGAACTCCGCACCCGAAGCACAGAATGGGAGACTTCCACCGACACGCCGGGAACGGATGCCGAGACCCGGCGTGCCACGCACAACCTCCGATCCTGTGCCCCGGCAACGCACGCGACCGCACCGGCCCGGCACATTAAATCGTTCCAATCTCGCCGAAAGGGTGGTTGACCGGGCCGCGGTCAGTGACTAACGTCGCTCGGGAAAACGCATTCCTCGCGTCTTCACGATGGACGGTCCGTACCCCACGCGGGCCACTGACTCGGGAGAACGATTCGACGATGAATCTCCGCAGAACATCCGTCCGCGCGCTCGTGGCAGGCACTGCCGCGTGCGCCCTCACCCTGGGCCTCGCGCAGCCGGCGCTGGCCGAGGAGGCTCCGAGCGCCCCGCAGCTCGAGGCGCTCGACCGCGGCCTGGTCGCGGTGTCCACCGGCGAGGGCGTCTTCCTCAGCTGGCGCCTGCTCGCGACCGAGGCCGGGCCCGCCACCGAGACGGGCGTGAGCGGCCCGTCGTTCGCGGTGTTCCGCGACGGCGAGCGCATCGCGACGGTCGACGACAGCACGAACTACTCCGACCCCGACGGCACCGCCGACTCGGAGTACACCGTCGCGCCGGCGTGGCACGACATCACCGGCGACCAGTCGGCGCCGGTCTCGGTATGGGGCGACGGGTTCTACGACCTGCCGCTGCAGAAGCCCGCCGACGGCGTGACCCCCGTCGGCGAGGCGTACACCTACTCGGCCAACGACGCGTCGGTCGCCGACGTCGACGGCGACGGCGCGCTGGAGTTCGTGGTCAAGTGGGACCCGTCCAACTCGAAGGACGTGTCGCAGAAGGGCTACACCGGCCCGGTGTACGTCGACACCTACGAGCTCGACGGCACGCTGCTCAACCGCATCGACCTCGGCGTCAACATCCGCGCGGGCGCCCACTACACGCAGTTCATGGTCTACGACTTCGACGGCGACGGCCGGTCCGAGACGATGCTGAAGACGGCGCCGGGCACGACCTCCACGCGGTACGACGCCGACGGAACGGCCCAGACGCCTGCCCCCATCACGATGCTCGCCGAAGACCTCGCCGCGGGGTACGCGCACACCGACGACTACCGCATGAGCGCCGCCGACTACCGTGAGCACCTCATCGAGGTGTTCGAGGGCTGGTCCGAGCATCCCGAGGTCGTCGCGGGCAACTGGCCGGCGACGCTCGAGGAGGCGTTCGGCATCCCGGTCGCGCACGAGTACCCGCTGTCGGAGGCGTCGGCGACCGAGCTCGTCGACTACTTCATCACCACCTACGCGCCGTCGCGCAGTGGCCGCAACGACCTCACGACGTTCGAGGGCTTCATCGTCGACGGGCCGGAGTACCTGACGGTCTTCGACTCGGCCACCGGCGAAGAGCTCGAGACCGTCCGCTACGAGCCGGGCCGCGGCGACGACGGCCTGCTGTGGGGCGACTACGCGATGTCGCGCATCGAGCCGGGCAACCGGGTCGACCGGTTCCTGGCGGGCGTGGCGTACCTGGACGGCACGCATCCGTCGGCCATCTTCGCCCGCGGCTACTACACGCGCTCCACGATCGCGGCGTACGACTGGGACGGCGAGAGCCTCAGCACCCGCTGGTTCGTCGACAGCGGGCACGTGCCCATGACGAACCCGTTCAACGACGGCCCGCACGGCCGTGACGGCACCGATCCGGTGTACGGCTCGATCACGACGCAGGGCTTCCACTCGCTGAGCGCGGCCGATGTCGACGGCGACGGCAAGCACGAGATCGTGTACGGCGCGGCGACGATCGACGACGACGGCGGACTGCTGTACAGCTCGTTCGACGTGCTGCCCGAAGGCAGCGCGGCACCGGGTGAGAACGTGCGCCTCGGCCACGGCGACGCCATGCACGTCACCGACATCGACCCGAGCCGCCCCGGCCTCGAGATCTGGACGGCGCACGAGGGCGGCACGTACGCGCCCTACGGGTCGGCGATGCGGGATGCCGCGACCGGCGAGGTCGTCTTCGGGGCGTACTCCGGCCGCGACACGGGCCGCAGCATGATCGGCGACGTGCGGGCCGACGTCTCGGGCATCGAGGTGTGGGCGAGCATGCCGAACGGCAGCGAGGGCTCGGGTCTGCTGAGCGCGACGGGCGAGTCCGTGCAGCCGGGCAGCACGCCCGGCACGAACCAGTCGATCCGGTGGGCGGCCGACCTCACGACGCAGATCGTGAACGGCAGCATCGAGCAGACACCGACCATCGACGACTGGACCCGCGGCCGCCTGCTCACTGCCGACGGCACGCGCACCAACAACTACACGAAGGGCAACCCGTCGCTCGTGGCCGACGTGCTCGGCGACTGGCGCGAGGAGCTGCTGGTGCGCACCGCCGACTCGAGCGCGCTGCGCATCTTCACCAGCACCGAGGTCACGACGCACAAGCTGCCGACGCTGCTGCACGACGTGCAGTACCGCGCCGAGGTGGCCCGCCAGAACACCACCTACAACCAGCCGTCGTACACGAGCTACTACCTCGCGAGCGACATGGACTTCGCGAACGTGCCCGTGCTCACCACGGCCGCGACGCCGAAGGAGCCGAGGTTCGTCGAGCGCCGCGGCGCCGCCACCGACCTCGTCGTCGTGGCGCCCGACGCGGCGTTCGACGTCTACCTGAACGGCGAACTCGCCGCCAAGGGGCCGAACGAGGTCGCCGACGGCAGCGAGGTCACCGTGACGGCCGTGCCGAAGGCCGGCTTCGCGGTCGACACCGGCGCCGAGTCGAGCTGGACCCACCAGTTCCAGACCAGGGACTGACGATCGGGAGCGGATGCCTCGGCCCGGCGACTCGCGCCGGGTCGGGGCATCCGTCATTCTCTGCTCCCGCGCCCACGTAGGCTGGTGCGGTGAAGCCGTTCGTCCTCCTCGCCACGCGCGCCGAGGATCTGCCGGCCGACGAGGAGTACGCGCTGTTCCTGCGCTACTCCGGTCTCACGCCCGACCAGCTGGTGCGGGTACGGCTCGAGGCCGGGCCCATGCCGCGGCTGGACCTCGACGCGCTGTCGGGCATCTTCGTGGGCGGCGGGCCGTTCAACGCGTCGGATCCCCTCGAGAAGAAGTCGCCGGTCCAGCGCCGGGTGGAGGCGGAGTTCCAGACCCTCCTCGACGAGGTGGTGGCGCGTGACTTCCCGTTCCTCGGCGCCTGCTACGGCGTGGGCACCGTGGGCGCTCATCAGGGCGCGGTGATCGACCGCACCTACGGCGAGCCGATCAGCGTCGTGCCGGTGACCGTGACCGAAGCGGGGGCATCCGATCCCCTGCTGGCCGGCATGCCCGCCACGTTCAACGCGTTCGTCGGGCACAAGGAGGCGATCACGCGCCTGCCGTCGTCGGCCGTGCTGCTGGGGTCGTCGCCGGGATGCCCGGTGCAGATGTTCCGGGTGGGAGAGAACGTCTACGCGACGCAGTTCCACCCCGAGCTCGACGTCGAGGGGATCACGACGCGGATCCACGCGTACGCCGACCACGGCTACTTCGGCGCGGGCGAGCTGGAGCTGACGCTGTCGGCCGTGCGACGCGCGGCCGTGTCGCATCCGAGCCGCATCCTCCGCGCGTTCGTCGAGCGCTACGCGCGCTGAGCCCCGCGTCCGCGAGCGCCTCGGCCTCTTCGCACGGCCCGTGGGCGGTGGTACGCTCCCCGCACCGGCTGCCTCCGCCGCCCGAGAACGAGGTGCGTCATGGGTTCGAAGAAGCTGCTCATCACCGGAGCGGTGATCGCGGGCGTCGCTGCGACGGCGATCCTCGTGCCGAGCATCGCGGCGGGTGTTCCGCTGACGTCCCTGGTGCCCTCGTCGCTCCTCGTCTCGCACGACGACGGACCGGGCGAGAACGGGCGCGGGAACGCGTTCGGGCACGACAAGGACTCCCCGGGCTTCCCCGGCGACAACGGTGCCCGCGACGACGACGACCGCGGTCGCGACGACGACGACGCGCGCGGACGCGGTGCCGAGAAGCACGAGGACGGCCCTGGCGGCAACGGACGCGGAAACGCGTTCGGGCACGACAAGGACTCTCCCGACTTCCCGGGGAACAAGGGCGACCGCGACGACGACGACTAGCCCCGTCCGGCGCCCCGCGGGCTGCCGGGCTGCGGGCGTCAGCGCTGGGCTGTGACGACGCGGGAGACGGATGCCTCCCCCACCGGTTCCACCGAAGCCAGGGCGTCCGAGAGTCCGATGTCGACGAGCACGATGTCGCCGGCGAGGTCCGGTCCGCGGCCGGTGACGAGCCCGGCCTTGACCGCGCCGAACGTGACGGTGACGGATGCCGGCAGCACGGCGTCGTCGGCCGCGCCGGTGTCGGGATGGAGACCGCTGGGGATGTCGACGGCGACGACGCGCGGCATCCGCTCGAGCTCCCCCCATCCGAGAAGGGTGGTGACCGCGTCGCGGGCGGCGCCGCGCAGACGTGAGTCGCGGGAGGCGCCGATGCCGACGACGCCGTCGACGAGCACGGCGTACGCGTCGCCGGCGTGCTCGGCCTCGTCGAGCTCGATGCGGCGGGCGCCGGATCCGATGGCGGCGGTGAAGGCGGCTTCATGGAAGCGGTCGCCGACGAGCACGAAGTCGACGTCGGCGACGTCGGTGAGTCCGGCGGCGGCGTAGAGCGCGTCGCCGCCGTTGTCGCCGCCGCCGGCGAGAACCAGGATGCGCGGGCGATGCTCCTGCGGCGCTCCGGGCACGGTCGGCTCCAGCGCCCGCCAGGCAGGGGCGGCCCCTCCGGACTTCATGCTGCCGAGTTCGGCGCGGATGATCTGCGACAGGGCACCGGCCGCGCGCTGCATGAGCGGCACGCCCTCATCGAGCAGGGGTCGTTCGGCGGCGCGCACCTGCTCGGCCGTGTAGACGGGAACCTCGGTGCTCATGACTTCTCTCCTGCGTCCTGTTCGGCCTGCTTCTTCGCGTCCTGTTCGACCTGCTTCTTGCGCGCCTCCTCGCGTTCGCGATCGGCGTCGGCGCGGGCGTGCGCGAGCTCCTCGGTGGTGACGCGCACGGCGTCCTCGGCCTGGCGGACGCGGCGGAGCGCGAAGGTCGGCGACCCGAACCGCTCGCGCACCCGGTCGACGCGTTCGCGCTCCCCGACGATGATCCAGGTGCCGGCGAGGAGGATCACCTGGGCCGAGAGGTTCAGCCAGATGAGCAGGGCGATGAGGGCGGCGAAGGAGGCGAGCAGCGGGTTGGCTCCGGCGCCCCGCACGAAGAGGCTCGACAGCTGCTGCAGCACGATGAGGCCGACGGCGCCCAGGAAGGCGCCCGTCCACAGCGACCTGGCGCGAGGGCGCACGCCGCTGAGCGTGCGGAACGCGACGGCTACGAGCGCCATGTCGAGCACGAAGACCACGAGGATCGACACGGTGCGGGTGGCGAGTTCCGCGAACCAGCTCTGGCTGAGGCCGAGCCAGTCGAGCACGCCGCCCACGAAGGATGTGCCGATGAAGGTGGCGCCGGCCGACAGCACGAAGCCGCCGCCGATCGCGATCGCGAGGAGCAGGTTGCGCAGCAGCACCCAGACGAAGAAGACGTCGTCGTGCACCTTGTCGGCGAGGGTGCGGAGGGCGACGCGGAGCGAGCCGATCGCGCCGATGGCCGCTGCGAGCAGACCGATCAGGGCGATGATGCCGGTGACGGTGAGGCCCGCAGGCGCCTCGATGTCGGAGACGTCGACGAGGCCGTCCTCGCCGACGAGGCCGGGGATCGCCGCATCCACCGCCGACACCAGCGATCGCCACGCCTCCGGGTTGTCGCTCAGCCAGAGGGCGGCGAACGAGAAGCCCAGCAGCACGCCGGCGAAGACCGAGAACAAGGCGCGGTAGGTGACGCTGTCGGAGAGCATCGGTCCGCGGCGCTCGGCGTAGTGCAGCCACACCCGCACCGGCTTGAGCGAGAGCGCCCACGCGGTCGCCTTCGGGATGAACCCGCTGGCGGGGACCGCTCCCCCGGCCGGCGCGCCCGGCGGGTTCGTGTCTTCGGTCACTGAACCAGTCGACGTCGCCATGGCGCCACACTAGTCAGTGCGTTTTCTCAGCGCGCCGGTCTTGACGGCATGCGTATTATGTCGTCTAGGGACTGGGGAGTCTCTTGGCGATTGGGGAGATCGCTGCTGGGGGGTCTTGGGCATAATGACAGGCATGGCTGCACCGTTTCGCTCACGTCGCGAAGCTCGCGGTCGTCTGTCAACCCCTCCCGCAGTTCCGCCCGTCGTCGTACCATCTGGGGATTCAATGGGGGACGCTGTGAGGGGATTGGCGCAAACACTCGTACTGACTGGGGCGGTACGGGCGGCAGACATGTCAGCGGCGCTGGCGCAGACGGGCGAAGGGCCCGAGCTGCAGCGCCTGCTGGTGAGCTCGCATCTGGTGACCGAGGGGCAGGTGGCCGAGGCGATCGCTCTGCACACCGGCCACCGGTATGTCGATCTGGCGAACACGCCGCTCGACCCGAGCGTCGTGGCGCTGGTTCCCGGGAACCTGTGTCGCAAGTACAGCCTGATCCCGGTGGATCGCAAGGGTGACCGCCTGACCGTCGGCGTGCTCGACCCCACGGATATCGTCGCGCTCGACGATGTGGCGAGCATCACCGATCTGTTCGTCGAGCCGGTGGTCGTCGCCGAAGACGCGCTGACGAACATGTTCGAGCGGTTCCTGCGCTCCGACGAAGAGCTCAGCGAGCTGTCGATGTCGATCGAGGAGTCGAGCGAGGCCAACCAGGCCGCGTTCACCGAGAGCCTCGAGGAGCAGGACGACGCCGCGCCCATCGTGCGGTTCGTGAACCTTCTGATCGCGCAGGCGATCAACGACCGTGCGAGCGACATCCACGTCGAGCCGGGCGAGAAGCAGCTGACGGTGCGCTTCCGCATCGACGGCGTGCTGCACGAGATGCAGAAGGCCGACCGGGCGATTCAGGACGGCATCATCTCGCGCCTGAAGATCATGTCGTCGATCGACATCGCCGAGAAGCGCAAGCCGCAGGACGGCCGCCTCTCGGTCACGCACGAGAACCGCACCGTCGACCTCCGCGTGGCCACGCTGCCCACCGTGTGGGGCGAGAAGATCGTCATGCGAATCCTCGACAACACCGGTCAGACGATGGCGATGCGCGACCTGCTGTTCTCGGGCGTCAACGACCGGCGCTTCCGTGAGTCGATCACCAAGCCGCACGGCATGATCCTCGCCACCGGCCCGACCGGTTCGGGCAAGTCGACAACGCTGTACACGGCGCTCCGTTCGATCGCGAACCCGAAGATCAACGTCATCACCGTCGAAGACCCGGTCGAGTACCGCATCGCCGGCATCAACCAGGTGCAGGTGAACAACCGTGCGGGCCTGACGTTCGCGTCGGCGCTGCGGTCGATCCTCCGGTCCGACCCCGACGTCGTGCTCGTCGGTGAGATCCGCGACTTCGAGACCGCGAACATCTCGATCGAGGCCGCCCTCACCGGTCACCTCGTGCTGTCGACGCTGCACACCAACGACGCACCGTCGGCACTCACACGTCTCACCGAGATCGGCTGCGAGCCGTTCCTCGTCGCAACGGCGCTCTCGGCCGTGATCGCGCAGCGCCTCGCACGTCGGTTGTGCATGCGCTGCCGCGAGCCGCTCGTCGAGACGACCGAGGTGCTGACCTCACTCGGCTTCCCGCATGACCCGCACGATCTTCCCGAGCTGTACAAGGCGGTCGGATGCCCCGCCTGCAGCAACACCGGCTACCGCGGCCGCGTCGCGCTCCACGAGATCATGACGTTGAGCGACGAGATCGAGTCGCTGGTCACGACGCGGTCGACCGGTTCGGAGATCCGTCAGGTCGCGCTGGAGCAGGGCATGGTCTCGCTCCGTGAAGACGGCTGGTCGAAGGTCGCGCAGGGGCTGACGACGATCGAAGAGGTGCTCCGGGTCACCGTGTAACGGACGCTTACTGGTTGGCGAGTTCTCCGTACAGCGTGAACATCGGCAGATAGAGGGATATGACCATTCCGCCGATCACGACGCCGAGGCCCACGATGAGCACCGGCTCGATCGTCGAGGACAGCTGTTCCGTCGCCGTCTTGACCTCGTCTTCATAGAAGTCGGCGATGCTCCCGAGCATGTCGACGAGCGTGCCGGACTCCTCACCGACAGACACCATCTGCGGCACCATCGATGGGAAGACTCCTGCCTTCGCCAAGGGCACAGCGAAGGAACGACCCTGACGAATCGACTCCTGGACGTCACGCACCGCCTGCTCGATCTTCCAGTTATTGGAGGCTTGCCCGACGATCGCGAGCGCCTGGATGATGGGGACGCCTGCTTGAAGCATCATGGACAGATTCCGTGAGAACCTCGCGACGGCGATCTTGGTGGTCAGCTTGCCGAAGATCGGCACCTTCAGCTTGAGAGGGTCGACGACGCGCCGGTATTGCTCCGTATGCCGGTTCGCGCGCCACCAGGCGATCGCTACGACGACGGTGAGCGCGATCGCCGGCAGGATCCACCACATGTTCTTCGAGATGGTGACGAGAATCTGAGTGGGCAGCGGAAGCGATGAACCGATGCTCGCGAACATGCCCTCGAACACGGGGACGACGAACGTCACCATCGCGAGGACGCCCACGATCGCGATGAAGAGCACGATCGCCGGATATGTGACAGCTGCTCGAATCTTGTTCTGCAGCTCCGCCTCTCGTCGGTAGTTGTCGGCGATGGAGTTCAGCGCGCCGCCGAGGAAACCGCCGGCTTCGCCGACCTTGATGATGCTGAGCATCAGAGGGGGGAAGGTCTGCGGGTGCCGCGCCAGCGCGGCAGAGAACGAGGAACCCGACTCGACGTCCGCTTGGACCTGCACGAGCGCCGGCTGGAGCCTCTTGTCATCGCTCTGCTCGATGAGGATCGAAAGGGTTCGCATCAGCGGAAGACCGGCGTTGATGAGACCCGCCATCTGACGGGCGAACACTGCCAGCGTCCGCGCAGACACGGTCTTGGTGCCGCCGGGTAGCTTGATGTCGCGATGCAGTCCGGTCTTCGACTTGGGTGTGACCTCAAGCGGCGTGAGGCCCTGTGCCTTGAGCTTGCCGGTTACCGCCGCCTCGCTCGCGGCCTCGACCGTACCCTTGACCACCGATCCGGCTCGCGGGTCGACCGCACGATAGAGGAACTCCTGCACGACAGCCATGTCAGTCCTCTCCGTCCGGAAGCGCCCAGGTCACGTCACGCGCCGTCGGATCGACGCGTCCGCCCACGGTCGGCGTGCCGAATCGGGAGCCCATCCCCACGCCCGTCCCCGATGCCGCGTTGGCAGGAACTGCGTCGAGCTCGCCCTGGCGCCACTCGCCGGCGTGGTGCATCCAGTCCTCGGCATCGAGGTCGCGAGCCCGCACGACGATGCCGTCGAGGCTCTTCGGGTCGACGGCAAAGTCTGCGGCGACATTACGTGCAATCGTGCCGTCGGCTACGAGCCGCCGAAGGTCCTGGTCGAGCGTGTGCATGCCCACGGCCGAACCCGCCTGCATAGCAGAGTACAGCTGTGCGACCTGGCCCTCACGGATCATGTTCGCAACCGCCGGGGTGTTGACCAGCACCTCCGTTGCGATCGTCCGACCGTTGGTTTGCGCGAGCGGCAGAAGCGTCTGGCTGATGATCCCCTGAAGCGTGTCACCGAGCTGTGTCCGGATCTGGTGCTGCGCATCTGCGGGAAAGACATCGATGATGCGGTTGATGCTCTTCGCAGCGCCCTGCGTGTGCAGCGTCGAGAGGACGAGGTGTCCGGTCTCCGCGGCCGACAGGGCAGTGGAGATCGACTCGGGATCGCGAAGCTCCCCGATGAGGATGACGTCAGGGTCCTGGCGCAGCACACGACGGAGGGCCTCCGCAAACGAGTTCGTGTCGCGGCCGACCTCGCGCTGGTGCACGAGCGAACGCTTCGACTCGTGGTGGAACTCGATCGGGTCCTCGATCGTGATGATATGCGCCGGAATCAGCTGGTTGATGATGTCGACCATCGCGGTGAGCGTTGTCGACTTCCCCGAACCCGTGGGACCCGTCAGCAGCACAAGACCACGAGGGCGAAGCGCGAGGTCGCGCGCGATCGGCGGAGCGCCGAGCTCGTCCAGCGAATAGACCCGGTCGGGGATGTATCGCAGTGCGATCGCGATCGAGCCGAGTTGGCGGTACACGTTCGTGCGGAACCGGCCGATGCCCGGTGTGGCGTGTGCGAGGTCGACCTCGCCGTGCTCGAGGAAATCACGGCGCTGGCTCTCCGTCATGAGATGGAAGGCCGTCTTCTCCACCCAGTCCTCGGAAACTGGTCCCGGGTACCCGGGAACCGGAGTCAGATCCCCGTCGATGCGCAAGAGCACGGGAGCATCGGCGGTGATGTGAACGTCGGATGCCCGCAATCGGGCACCCTGCGCGAGCAGCGACTCGAAGTCGAGGTCAGTCATTCCGCCGAGCCTTCCGTGTCGAGGTAAGCGAGAGCCGTGATCTGGACGTCGATCGTCCCCTCGCCGGTCTGATTCGAGACAGCCGTCACGATGCTGAGGAGCCGAGGGCCCGTCCGCAGCGCATCGAGGAAACCCGTGACCTGTGCCATATCCGCGCCGGACGCGGTGATGATGAAGTCGACCTGTTGACGGCCCGACGCGAGATCATTCTCAGGCACGGCCGCCGGCGTCGACGACGGGACGGTGGGTGGTGCGCCCGCCCCCTCCGGGGCCGCCGGCGCTGGCGTCGGCGTCGGCTGTGGCGTCGGCGCCGCAGCCGCGGACTCGTCGGCATCCGCGCCCGTGCGGGCAACGAACGAGACCTGCTCGCCCGCAGTCGCGGCGGTGAGGGACACCCCCGACGCCTCGGCCGCCCGCCCGATGACCTCGAACACGTCATCGAACTGGCCGGTAGCAGGAATCTGCGACCGAAGACCGTCGACATTCTGATTGATCGTGTCGAGGTTCTCCTGCTCGCCGCGGAGACTGTCGACCTGCGTCTCGTACACGGCGTTCGATGCCGCGACGGTCGCGGTCTGCGCGTCGACGCTGACCGCCTGAAAGTAGAGCGGCAACGCGACGAGGAACACGCCGAGAGCGACGATGCCGATAGCAATGACCAGACCTACCGCAGTCACCAGTTGCTTCGGCATCAGTTCACTCCCTCATCGGTGGCGTACTGCCCGGAATAGATCGACTGGTCGAACACGACGTCCAGGACGTATGCGAACCGAGCCTCGGATACCTCACTGGAGGTTACGGAACGCCCGTCGGCAAAGAGCACGCCCTCCACGCCGCGCAGAGATCGAATGATGGCCACGATGTCCAACGGTGTGGGACTGTCGACTCTCACCGTTCCGACCAAGCCCGGCTCCACGGTCGGATCTTCGCCCTGTGGAACGCCTCCGGCGCTGACGTCGAACCCGGTCAGCGCAGCGTCGCCGGGAAGAACTGCCGTGATCTTGGCAACGACGGGCGCCCACTCGAAGTCGGTGGCCATCGCCTCCCCGCGAAAGGCCGTCAACTCTGATTCCGTTGCAAGGGCCTCACTGACCTCTGACAGCGACGCGATCTCGGTGAGAAGCGTATTCGTGCGCGCCTGCTCAGCCGCGAGCCGCTGATCGGCGAACAGCTTGAACGCGAACGCACCGACGATGATCAAGCCCGCGACGAGAGCGGCCGCGAGCACGATCCATACCCACAGCCGCACGGTTTTGTCGCGCTCACGGCGAATCAGCTCCGACCGCGGCATGAGGTTGACCCGCGGCATACCGGCGAGTGGCGACGAAATCGCGGTCACCGTCGCACCTCCCCAAGTGCGATACCGACCGTGGACACGAGATTGAGAGCCACGTCGCCGTTGGGCGGCGGAGTGGTCATCTGAATCACATCTCCCACGGAGATGACCCGAAGCTCGGCGTCGATCGCCGCGTCGAGCGCTTCCATCACTCCCTCCGCTGCCGCGCCGGCTCCGGCCACGAAGACGCGAGATACTGCCAACCCATTCGAGCGGCTACTGAAGAAGGCGAGCGTGCTTCGAAGACGCGCCGCCAGATCCTGTACGCCCGGAGACTGAGCCGCTCGTATTCCGCCCCGCGTGCGCCCAGAGCCGCCGTTTCCCCCGACGAGCTCGAGAGCGGGCTCCGCCATCGCCTCGACACTGCGTCGTTGCACGGCCGAGGTTGCGACGTCGATCGGAAGTATGCGTACGAAGAGCGGCACGCCGCCACGCGAGACTACGAGCTGCGTCGTGTGATCGCCGATATGTACCGTCGCGGCGACCTCTTCGGTTCCAGCCAGGGGTGCCGTGGCTCGAGACAGCCCGAACGCCGTGAGATCCACCGCTTGCACGCGCACCTTGACTTTCGACAGCGTGGTGACGATCTGCTCGATGTTCTCCGACACGGCCGCGACGAGGAGCCCGGATACCTGGTCGTTCTCCTGGGACAGCGGGAAGAAGTCGAGTACCGCCTGGCTTGAAGGCACGGGAAGCAGGTCCTGCACCTGATAGGGCAGCGCTTCACGCAGGAGATCCGGACGCATGGCCTGCGTCGTGTACTCGCGGACGAGAATTCGCCGGCTGGCGACGCCGAGCACAGCGTTCTTGCTCTTGAACCGCGCGCCAGTCCAGAGCTGCCGTAGCGCGACGGCGACAGTCCCGGCGTCGAGCACTTCCGAATCTCGCGCGGCTTCCGGCGGCAACGGCACCTCGCCATATGCGATGAGATGCGGTTTTCGGCCGAGTGAGAGTTCGGCGGCGCGCACGCTTTCCTCCGTCACCTCCAGCGCGACGATCGTCTTGCTCATCTTCTTCCCTTCCCCCGGACCGCGGCGATCACGCCCCGGTGAACAGATTCACATACCAGCGGCCGAGCGCTTCGCCTGCGAACACACCGGTCCACGCGCCAAGGATCATCCATGGACCGAACGGTATCGCGGTCTTTCGTCCGGCGCGTCGAAGGAGCATCAACACGATCCCGAATACGCCCCCGTACAGAAATGCGGCGAACGCCCCTACCACGATCGCACCCCACCCAAGCCATCCCAGGTAGATCCCGATCACACCCGCGAGCTTGACGTCACCTCCCCCCATGCCAGTCGGTCGCACAAGGCGGAGACCGGCATAGAAGAGATACAGCGCAGTCATGCCGATGCCCGCTCGCAGAAGGGCGCCCCACTCCGCGGTCAGCCAGGCCGCGAGGGTGAGCAGAGCACCCGCGACCAGGTAGCTCGGGAGGACAATCGCGTTCGGCAGACGGCGCGTGTCGAGATCGATCAGGGTGAGCACGATGCTGACCGCTGCGAAATAGAGGAAGGCCACGACGACGAGACAAAGTCCCCACACATCCGCGGGCACCGCAATGCCGTCGACAGTCGGGAGCGCGAGATACTCGGGCAGCGTCGCGTTCAGCAGACCATCGTAGATGGCGAGTCCCCACCACGTCACGATGGCGAAGGCGAGTCCAGTGAATGCTTCAACGATCGGATAGCGCGGCGAAATGGACGCCTTGCAGTGCGCGCAACGACCGCCCAACGCGATCCAGCCGAGCACCGGGACGTTGTGCCACGGCTTGATCGCGACGTCGCAGTGCGGGCAGCGACTCTCCCGCATCAACGAGACCTTCGCAGGCAAACGATATGCGACAACGTTCAAGAACGAACCGATCAGAAGTCCCAACACCGCCGCAACAATGACGAAGAAAATGACGAGTTGCGTCATCTATCAACGCTCAGTCTGATAGACGAGTTCGCCGAGCTTCTGAACGATCGTGCTGTCGTCGAGCACACCGTCCTCACCCTTGATAGTGCACCCCAGTTTCGGCAACACCACCGGCCATGTCATCGGCTTGCAGGTGTACACGGAGCTCTGAACGAAGTGGGTGGTGTCGTCGGCGTACAGCTGACCGGAGAAGCTCGCATTGACGGTTCCGCCGAGGCCGCAGGGCGCATAGACCATGAGCCGCACGTCCGGGTCCACCAGGCCGGCGACATCGAATTGATCTTGCGTGCTGCCATTTCCGCAGGTCGGGAGGTTGTCCGCCGTGTTGTCAACGTGAACGAAGAAGATTTGTCGTGTCGCCCCGCCGTCTTGAGTAGTCCCGGAAATGTCCACCTTGAGTCGCTTGCCCGCCGGGCTCAGGATCACCACATCGCGATTGACCGTCACATTGTTCAACGCGAGGTCCAGGGTCTGGCCGGTGAACGGTGCCGCACCGTTTGAGCACGGAGTCAAATCCAGCACAAGCGGACCGCCACTCGCGGAGATCAGGGAAACCAGCTGCGCCGCGGTCTTGGTGCAGACGTTCGGTTCGCGCGTGCCCCAACTCGCCGAGGCCGGCAAGTCGATCCATTGCGTGGCGGCCATCAACCAAGCGAGCGTCGGGACGAAGACAGGGTCGTCAGGTGAAGCCGCCGTCTGCGCACCGGTCGTCCAGCTCGTATTCACATCTACGTTATTTCGCGACGTCACCGTGCCGCCGACGACGCCGGTTCCGCCACCGCTCAGCGTTACGTCACCCTTGGCGTGGATGTTGCCCGCCACCGAGTTGCTGCCCGTCGAGGGAAGACTCACAAGTCCGTTGGTCGTGATACTCCCTGTGCTCTCACTCGAGGGGCGGGCATCAACGCGCCAGTCGTTGCCGTTGCTCGTGACGTTGCCATTGGCGTAGATATCGCCGTTGATCCTGCAACCGGTGGAGATGCTGACCGTTCCGGTGAGCACGTACAGGTCGCCGTCCAGCAGACCGTTGATGTTGCACGACCAGTTCCCGTCGCGAAGCACGAGGTCGCCGGTGTAATGCGCGACGCCTTGAGTGATGCTTCCCGCAAAGTATGTGACCACACCCCCCGGCACGTCGGAATACGTTCGCTCCCACTCATAGACGGAGTCGACGGTCGAAGTAGAGCCGTCCGGACCGGAGCCTGTCGAGCGGACGACGACCCACGCGTCCGACGCGGGGCACGCGGATGAACTCAGATCATCGAAGTTGGTAGGCGGGTTGGGGCCGGTCTTCGCGACCGTACGCACCGCATAGGTGAAGGTCGGGCCGGTCCCAGACCCCGACATGTCGGTCGTCGCGCAGCCATCCG
Organism: Microbacterium sp. ZXT2-5; assembly: GCF_055329545.1. NCBI lineage: Bacteria > Bacillati > Actinomycetota > Actinomycetes > Micrococcales > Microbacteriaceae > Microbacterium > Microbacterium sp. ZXT2-5. The sequence continues at coordinate 784,798 of NZ_JBUZWD010000002.1, forward strand.
AGAGCGCCGCCACAGCGACATCCCGCCCTGACTCGGCCGCAATGAAGGCCTGGGTCGTTCCTTTGTTCGTCACGTTGGCCTGAAGCGTGAACACGACGCTGGCGGCGATCATGCCCACGATCAAGAACCCAACGAACATGACAACGACGACGGTCACGAGCACCGCGCCGTCCTCCTCATGTTGAAGAGGTGCGCGCGGACGTCGATTCAAGGCCAGCATGGTGTGGACCCTCCTGTTGCCGGCGTGCGCATGGAAGCTTCACCCTGAAAGCGCACCGGCGAGGACTCGGTGGTGATGTCGAACGTGAATGTCACGCTGAGCCCGTCCTGCTCGAAGAACCGCGTGGAGCCGTTTTGCACGATTCCTGACTGCCACGGGTCCGGCCAGTCCGGCGTGATAGCGAATGGCAGCGCGGTTGCCGAGGTGGTCATGTACGCCGCTCCGCCGTTCATCCAGAAACCCTGGCAGCGCCGTGACCCATCGAGCCGCGTATCCACCCGAAGCATCGTTCCGTCGGTCGACACGTCGAACGCCTGGGCATTGCGCATTGCGCGCTCGATGCTCTGGCCAATGAGTTGTCCGCGGTTTGTCGCCTCATTCGTTGTCTGCACGTCCCTTTGCGTGCTCCATGAGTTCACCAGGATGGTGGCCATCGCCACCAACAGCACCGATGCGAGCAGCATGTAGATGATGAGTTCGATAAGCGACAGACCAGCCTCGTCCCCTTCATCGCCCGCGTAACGGGTCATGGCACATACACAATCGCGGAGACCGTCGCGAGAGTCTGGCTCGAAGCATCTGTCGCGGAGAGAGTCACCGTGACCATTTTCGAAACCGCGGGGCACGGGGTGAACGTCCCTGCACTCTGCAGCGTCCGCCCAGCACCGTCTGTGAAGCTCTGCGTGCCCGTGGCTGCAACGATGCTCGCGCAAGTCGGGTTGTCCCGAACGCTCTCGATAAGGGAATTCAGCTCGCGCACGGCGGTCGCTGTGGCAGACTGCTCGCTCGAGTATCGGATGCCCTGCCACAGTGCCGGGAGTATCGCGATGGCGATGACAGCGAGCAGGAACATGCCGATGATGATCTCGATGATTCCCAAACCATCCTCGGACTTACCCCGTCCCCACATCGCACACCTCCCCGCGTGCCCGCCCCGCTCTAATGATGCCACGAGGGCCGGGGGCTAGCGGCCCCCGGCCCTCGCACCTCAGACCTGGCTAGCAGCCGGGTCCGGCGTATGCAACGGTCGTAGTCGGCGCCGGAACAGTGGCACCGGGCGCAGGGGGAGCAGTGGCCCCCGTGTACGCCGCGACACAGATGTCGGTCACGGTGACGCCCGAACCAACGAGCGCGGTCGTGATCCCATTCGACCCTGCGGAAGCAGCAGCCTCCTGCACCGTCGGCGATGCCGGCGAATCTGCTGCGGCCGCGGCAGCGGCAGTGGCCCCGTTGGCAGCCGCGGCCGCGTTCGCGTTGATCTGCGCCTGCGCCTGGATGTTCGCGAAGATCGGGATCGCGACGGCGACGAGGATGCCGAGGATCACGACGACGATGATGAGCTCGATGAGCGAGAAGCCGCCCTCTTCGCCCTCTTCCGCGCGACGCTGCTTCAGAGCGTCCATGTAGTTCTTGATGGTTGCACGCATAGCGCTGTTACTCCCCATTCCGAGTGTCAAGGTCAACTTCGACGAACCGGCACACTGAGTACCGGTTAGTCCATTTCCCCAATAACGAAATCCCAGCTAGTCGAAGCTGGGTAGTAGGGATACACACACACGTGCGTGAATCCCCTCCCCGAGACTGAGCATGGCGGGCCGAGGCATCCGGTGTCAACGCAGCTGTGGGCAAGGTTTCCTGAAGAATGGCTTAAGACGAGCGAGCACGCTCGTCGTCACGCGGCGATCGCGACTGTCACCAGAATCAGGACGGTCGCGAGCCACACCGTCAGAAGCGCCGAGACGACGAGTGCGACCACCGATCCCGCCTTCTGCGTCGGGCGCTGCACCGCGACCACGAGTCCCCCGATCGCCAAGAAGAAGGCCGTGACGGCCAACCCGAGATTCACCATGCTCGCGGTGCCCGCGAGCAAGGGGTCGTAGGCAGAAAGCCACCAGACCACGGCGATTCCGCCCAACAGGCTCAGTCCGCTGACGATGAGCGACGCCGTGGCGGCCCCGTTTCTCGCCGACTTCTCCGGCAGCGACCTCGTCAGTTCACCGACGTACGCGCTCGACACCGGGTGGTAGACGAGGGGCCGCGGCATCCGATCCTCGTCCGCAGCAGTTGCCGGTCGCACCACGATCTGGTCGGGGAACCGCTCGGCCAGCAGCTCGCCGTCGGAGACCGGTGGGGGTACCTCCGGCTCGTCGGTCTCCGGGTCAGTGGTCAGCGCGGAGGAAGGCTCCTTCGACCCACCCTCGGCAGACGGGTCGACGGCGGCACCCGACCCGGTGCGGGTACGGCGGAGCACAGCTGAATTCGCTGAAGCCTCCCGTTCGGTTCCCTCGCGGCCGGGACGCGGTTCACCGGCGGGAAGGTTCGGGCTCGCTGGCTCCGCGCGCGGCGCCGGCGGCGACGTGTCACCCAGTGTCGACTCGAACGTCGACACCGTCGGCTGATCCGGGAGCGCGCCGGGTGGAACGTCAGGCATCGAAGATGCGTTCGCTGCGGCCGCGGCGCGTCGCGTCGCCGCCGGCTCGGGCGAGGTCTGGATGGGACCGGAGAGAGTGGACACCGGAGGAGGCCACGCGTGCACAGCAGCGGTCTGCGCCGGTGCGACCTGCTCGACCGCCGATGGGGCGGGCGTCGCGGCATCCGACGTCGACACGGCGAAGAACGCCGCAATGTTGCTTCGCCGCTCCGTCGGCTCGGCATGCGACCGCCGCGTGTGACGACGCTGCGCACGACTCGTCCCCCGTGACGCGCGCGCGGCGGGCTCGACGGCAGTGGGTGCCCTAGACAGCGGCCCATCGGACGGCGGCGGAGCCGCGGCATCCGTCGTCGTGAATCGATAGTGCTGCGTCCAGGCAGCACCATCCCACCACCTCAGGCGGGCGGCACCCGGTGACTCGGCGTACCAGCCCGGCGGCGGTCCCCCAGTAGACCGATCGGACATCATGCTCCCCAGCAGAATGATTCTCGCTCGAGGCCAACTTAGCGGGTCGCGACGGTCATCCGCAGACATCCCTCATCCACTCCAGGGACACGGGAGGTCCCGATGATCGGAGCACGCGCGCGCGCCGAAGGCGCTCGATGAGCGGCGACCCAGACGGCGAGGGGAAGCTGGCGCACTCGCAGTCCGAGCTGGTGCGTCCGGCGCCGATCGCGTATCTCGATCAGGCCGGTCGCATCCGCCGCGTGGGCGATGCGGTCATCAGCCAGCACCTGCAGAGGCAGATCGCGAGGCAGTTCGCCGGTCTGATCGGCCTGGTGCAGAACACGGTCGAGGAGTGGGCCGACGACATCCGCGCGCGCCTGGAAGAGATGTACGCAGAAGCCGAACCGCACGTCATCGCGAGCTGGCCGACGCCCGTGTTCGAGGCGCAGCCCGCCTGCGACTTCTCGGCAGACTCCAGATGGCGGCCAGGGTCGGTCTTCACCCACTATCTGAGCGTCGAACCTGCGGACGAGTGAAGCGGATGCCTCCGCCCGGGCCGACCCCCATCGGCGGGGTGTCGCGCGCCTACGATCGACGCATGACGCAATCGCATCTCATCCTCGTGGCGAACGCCGGTGACGGCAGCATCAGCACGTTCCAGTTGACGGACGGCGCTCTCGAGCGGATCGCCGTGACCGAAGGACTGAACGGATGCTCCACCTTCGCCGTCGACGCCGCCCGCGACCTCGTCTATGCCGGCGTCAAGGGTGAGCCCGCCGCGATCGTGACCTTGCGCCTGGACCGCAGCTCAGGGCGCCTGTCGGAGGTGTCGCGTCGCGACCTGCCCGACGGCGGCATGAACTACCTCGCTCTCACCCGCGACGGCGCTGGGCTTCTCGGCGCATCGTACGGCGGAGGATATGGAATCAGCGCCACGATCACCGATGGGGTGGTCGGCGAGCCGGTGTCGCGGGTGGAATTCCCGAACCTGCACTCGGTGCTGCCCAGCGCCGACAGCCGTTTCGCGTACTTCGTGTCGCTCGGCGCCGACCTCGTCGCGCAGTACGCCCTCGACGATGACCTGCGCCTCGTCGCGTTGACGCCCGAGACCGTCGCGGCGCCGAAGGGCAGCGGCCCGCGGCACCTCGTGCTAAACGACGCGCAGGATGCCGTGTACGTGCTGACGGAGTTCTCGGCCGAAGTGCTGCACTTCGCCCGCGACACCTCGAACGGAACGCTCGAGCTGGTGGGCGCAGCATCCGCTTTCAATCCGTCCAAGGGCCTGAAGCACAGCCGGTTCGGTGCCGACCCGAAGGCCGAGCACCTCATCTGGGGCGCCGACCTGCACTTCGGTGCGCAGGGCCGGTGGCTGTGGGCCTCGGAGCGCACCGAGAGCACGCTCGGTGCGGTATCCGTCGCGGACGACGGGTCGGTGTCTGCCCCCACCGGGTTCACGGTCACCGAAGAGCAGCCCCGTGGCTTCGCGCTCAGCCCGGACGGCGCGTATCTCGTCGCGGCGGGCGAGCGCTCGACGTCCGTGGCACTCTACGCGGTGGACGCGGACCGGCTCGAGCTGCTGCAGCGTGCCGAGACCGGCGGCGGGGCCAACTGGGTGCGCTTCGTCTGAACCGGCGTGATTCGGTCGGCGGCACAGCTGAGCACGGCAGGCGTTTCTCGAATATAGGTGCGAATGTCGGAGGTGGCGTCTAAGATTCAGTTATGGAGATTTCATCGGATGCCGCGGCGCCGCTGCCGGCCTGGATCGATGACGACCCCTGGTTCCAGCTCGGCCCATGGGAGGCGCCCGAGTTCGAAGACTTCGTTCCCGACGTCGACCTCGACGCGCTGCAGGCGAGCGGTGAGATGCACTCGGTCGGGCTCAAGGCCATCGAGTACGCGACGGTGCGCAGCCGCATCCTTCTCGCCGAGCAGTACGCGGGCATCGCGTCCGTGCTTCGGGACGCCGCGGACTGCCCAGACCCGTGGACCGGCCCCGATCCGACCCTCGACCCCGCATGGCGTGATCCGCAGGGCCGCTCGGTCGGTGCCGTGCGCGCGGAGCGCCGCGACATCGCGGTGCGCTCGGCCGCGGCAGACGTGGCGGTGCGGCTCGGGCTGTCCGAGGCGATCGTGCGCACGCGCGCCTTCCACGTCGACACTCTCCGTGAACGATGCCCCCTCGTGTGGGCGGCGTTCGCGTCCGGTGCCGTCTCTGAGCAGAACGCGAACACCGCGGCGCAGCACGCCGCTTCGCTCCCCCGTTCCGCCTCGGAGGTGTGGGCGCAGTTCGACGCGCAGGTGATCGAGGGAGCACGGCGGATGCCGCCCGGCAAGTTCCGTCTTCGCGCCCGCGTCGTCCGTGAGCGAGTGCACCCTGAGTCCATCGACGATCGGCACCGTCGGGCCGCCGAAGACCGTCGGATCTGGACCACCGCCGAGCCCGACGGCATGGCGACACTGAGCATCTTCGGCCCCGCCGCCGAGGTGCAGGCCGCCCAGCGCCGGGCGGACGCCCATGCCCGACACCTGCGCGACCAGCCCGGCGAAGAGCGCACCGTCGCGCAGATCCGCGCTGACGTGCTCCTCGACCTCCTGGCGCACGGCGAGACCCCGCAGACCGGCCCCGCGCCCGCGCGCGCCGCGGTCGCCGTCACCGTCCCGGTGATGACGCTCCTCGGCCACGACGACGAGCCGGCGACGCTCGACGGCTACGGCCCGATCGACGCCGACACCGCCCGTCGCCTCGCCGGCGAGGCCGCCAGCTGGGTGCGCATCCTCACGCACCCCATCACCGGCACGGTGCTCGACGTCGATCGGCGCACCTATCGCGTTCCCACAGCGCTTCGCCGCTGGCTCGGCGTGCGCGACCCGGTCTGCATCGGCCCCGGCTGCACCCGCCCCGCCCGCGACTGCGACATCGACCACCGCCTCGACTGGCAGTACGGCGGCACCACGACCGACACGAATCTCGCTCCGCTCTGTGAACGGCATCACGTGCTCAAGACGAAGAGCGCGTGGAAGCTCCATCGGGACGAGAGCACCGGCGTCACGTGGTGGGTCACACCGACCGCCCGCATCGTCGACCCCGAGCCCCCACCCTGGTGACCCGTCAGCCGTCCAGCACCTCGAGCCGCACCGTCACCGGACCCCCGTCGGCGAGCCCCTCGGCATCGCGCACGGCCTTCTTCAGCGGCAGCACGTACGACCCCGACCCGGAGTCCGGGAAGATCGACGTCGCCCACTCCGTGCCGCCCACCCGCGCCCGCACGCGCACCGACCCGAAACCGCGAGACGGCCGCGGAATCTCGCGGATGTCCGCGCTCAGCTCGGGCGGCACCGACGTGAAGAACCACGACGCATCGTCACGGGCATCCCAGCGCCACACCTCGCCGTCGAACTCGATGATCACGAGCTGAAGACTAGCGAGCGGGTCGGACGTCCCGTCAGAGGTGCTCGCCCGGCGGACCGCCGTGCCGGTCGACGAGCCGCTGCAGGCAGCTCGACCAGCCGTCCACGTGCTGCGTCCGCTCGTCGGCGGTCGCGAACCCGGAATGCCGCACGATCACACGGGTCGTGGCATCCGCCGCCTCTTCCAGCTCGATCCCGACGTCGGTGGTGTGCTCCTCCCCCGCCCACCGCCACGCCAGCCGCAGGCGGTGCGGCGCCTCGAAGCCCAGCACCGTCGCCTCGACTGCGATGCCGGCCACCTCGGAGCGCACCTGCCATGGCCCCAGCTCGTGCACCTCGACGAGCGCGGTCGTCTCGAACCGCGGCGGCCAGAACCAGCTGACGAGCAGGTCGCCGAGCGTGAACTCCGCCCAGACCACGTCGACGGATGCCGCGACCAGCGCCTCTTCGGTGAGCTCATGCATCTCAACACCGTACGCCCGAGCAGCCGCAGCCGACCGCTCCTGTCGCGCACGTCGGAGGGCGGGTCTACGCTCCCGCCATGAGCGCACTCCGCTTCGTCCCCGCGAACGAGGCGTCGTGGGACGACCTGCAGGCGATCCTCACCGGCGCCGCCGGACGCTGCCAATGCCAGCGACAGCGACTCGGCGACCACGACTGGTGGTACATGCCCGAGAGCGAGCGGGCCGCGATCCTCGAGGCCGAGACGCACTGCGGCGATCCGCGCGCCACCGAGACCATCGGCATCGTCGGGTACGACGACGCCGAGCCCGTCGCGTGGGCGGCGGTCGACCGCCGCGGGGTGTACGGACGCGTGCGCGGATCACCCGTCCCCTGGCAGGGACGCACCGAAGACCCCGACGACGACTCCGTCTGGGCGATCCCGTGCCTGGTGGTCCGCAAGGGCCATCGCGGCCAGGGCCTCACCTACCCGCTCGTCGCGGCCGCCGCCGAGCACGCACGCGCTCGCGGAGCCGCGGCCGTCGAGGGCTATCCGCTTCTCGCACAGGGCAAGAAGGTCATCTGGGACGAGATGAGCGTCGGCGCCGTCGGGCCGTTCCTCGCGGCCGGATTCCGTGAGATCACGCACCCCACCAAGCGTCGTCTCGTGATGCGACGCGACTTCTGAGCGAGCAAGCGCTGTCCGAAAACAATCCTTGAGAACGCTCCCACGATTGGTTACAGTCCGGTAAGCAACATCGCTTCCCACCCTCGACGGAGAGGTTCCCCATGCCCGCACCTGTTCCCCGCCTCGGTGTCGCTCCGGCGCGCTCCGGGCGCCCCGCCCGGACGGCGCGCCTCCTGGCCGTCGCCACCGGCGCGGCCCTCGTCGCCGGCGCGCTGTTCGCCGCCCCCGCCACCGCCGCGCCGCCGCGGACGGTCGACCCGTTCGACCCCGACTTCGGGCCGAACGTCACGATCTACAGCCCCGACACCCCCGTCTCGCAGATCCAGACCGAGCTCGATGCGCTGCACGCGCAGCAGGTCGACGCCGAGATGGGTTCGGAGCGCCGGTCGGTGTTCTTCCTGCCCGGCCAGTACGGCTCGGCCGCCGAGCCGCTGCAGGCGAAGGTCGGCTACTACACCGAGATCGCGGGCCTCGGCGCCTCACCCGAGGACGTCACCATCCACGGCGCCGTCGAGGTGTACAACCGGTGCCTCGAGAACGGCGGCACGAGCAACTGCCTCGCCCTCGTGAACTTCTGGCGCACCATCTCGAACCTGTCGATCGACATCGACAAGACCGGGCAGGACGGCTGCCGCGCGAGCGCGGAGTTCTGGGCGGTGTCGCAGGCGGTCTCGATGCGACGGCTCGACATCTCGGGCGCGAACCTCTCGCTCATGGATTACTGCACTGCCGGCCCCCAGTACGCCAGCGGCGGCTTCATCGCCGACTCGCGGCTGCCGTTCGTGATCAACGGCTCGCAGCAGCAGTGGCTGATCCGCAACAGCGAGGTCGCCGGCTGGTCGAACGGCGTGTGGAACCAGGTCTTCTCGGGCGTCGTCGGCGCCCCCGACGACACGTCCTTCCCGGACCCGCCGTACACGACCCTCGACGAGACGCCGCTCAGCCGCGAGAAGCCGTACCTCTATGTCGACGACGACGGCCGCTACAACGTGCGGGTACCGGCTGCCGCCGAGGACACGCGCGGGATCACCTGGGCCGAGGGCGAGACTGCGGGGCGCAGCATCCCGATCACGGACTTCTTCATCGCGACGCCCGCGGACTCGGTCAAGGACATCAACAACGCGCTCGCCCGCGGACAGCACCTGATCCTCACGCCCGGCGTCTACGACATCGACCGCACGATCGAGGTCAAGCGCGCGGGCACCGTCGTGCTCGGCCTCGGGCACGCGACGCTCACCGCCGTGGGCGGCGCCGTCCCGATGCAGGTGAAGGATGCCGACGGCATCGTGATCGCCGGCGTCACGATCGACGCGGGCACCGAGCTCTCGCCCGTGCTGCTGCGCGTCGGCGAGCCCGACAGCGACAAGGTGCTCGACGCGGCTAACCCGATCACCCTCAGCGACGTGTACTTCCGCGTCGGGGGACCGCACATCGGCAAGGTGACCACGGCGCTCGAAGTCCACTCGGACGACGTGCTCATCGATCACACCTGGGTGTGGCGCGGCGATCACGGCATCGAGGGCTTCACCGAAGGCGTGAACGGCGACACCGACCGGTGGAACACCAACACCGGCACGAACGGCGTCATCGTCGAGGGCGACCGCGTGACGGCGACCGGCCTCTTCGTGGAGCACTTCCAGCAGTTCAACACGCAGTGGAACGGCGAGGACGGCCACGTGGTCCTCTATCAGAACGAGCTGCCCTACGACCCGCCCACCCAGGCGGACTGGACGCAGCCCGACGGCACGCTCGGCTACCCCGGCTACAAGGTCGCCGACGAGGTCACGACCCACCGCCTCGACGGCGCCGGCGTGTACGTGTTCAACCAGAACAACCCGTCGATCCTCACCGAGAACGGATTCGAAGCACCCGAGACCCCGGGCGTGCAGCTGCACCACATCATGACGGTGAACCTCTCGGCCGGCACGATCCAGCACGTCGTGAACGGCATCGGCGGTCAGGCCGACACGACCAAGATCGGCGTGCCGCAGTACGTCGTGGACTACCCCGCGCCGTAAGGCCGGATGACGGATGCCTCGGCCCGGCGGATCACGCCGGGCCGAGGCATCCGCGTGTCGCGCGTGCTCACCAGAGCGGGTGGATGGACGCCCGCAGATCCCGGTCGTAGACCTCGCGGACGACCCGGTCGAACCCGTCGACGTCGAAGCCGTCGTCGAGGAGCGCACCCGCGGCGGCGTTCGCCTCGGCCTGGCCCACGTTGCGCGCGCCGGGGATGACGCTCGTCACGCCGTCCTGGGCGGCGATCCACGCGAGCGTCGCCGCGGGAAGCGACACGCCGTCCGGAAGAGCGGCGGCCAGCTCGTCGGCGGCCGCGACGCCGGTCTCGAAGTCGACGCCCGAGAACGTCTCGCCGCGATCGAACGCCTCGCCGTGCCGGTTGTAGGTGCGGTGATCGTCGGCGGCGAACGTCGTCTGGGCGGTGTACTTGCCCGACAGCAGGCCCGACGCGAGGGGCACGCGCGCGAAGATCGCGACGCCGGCTGCCTGCGCCGCGGGCAGCACCTCATCGAGCGGCTTCAGCCGGAACGGGTTGAAGATGATCTGCACGTTCGTCACGTTCGGGCGGGCGATCGCGGCGAGCGCCTGCGCGCACGTCTCGACCGACACGCCGTACGCCGCGATCGCGCCGTCCGCGACGAGCGCGTCGAGGGCGTCGTACGTCGTGTCGCGCTCGATCACCGCGGTGGGCGGGCAGTGCAGCTGCACCAGGTCGAGCGTGTCGACGCCGAGGTTGCGGCGCGACCGGTCGGTCCACGCGCGGAAGTTCTCGGGCGTGTAGTTCTCGGGCTCCTGCGCCGCGCGCCTGCCCATCTTGGTCGCGACGGTGATGCCGTGGTCGCCCCGCCCGGCGAGGAAGCGCCCGATGATCGACTCGCTCCGCCCGTCGCCGTAGACGTCGGCGGTGTCGAAGAGCGTGACGCCGTGATCCGCGGATGCCGCGAGCACGGCCGTCGCGTCCTCCTCGCTGACATCGCCCCAGTCGGCGCCGAGCTGCCAGGTGCCGAGACCGATCGCCGACACCGAGCGTCCGGTGCGGGCGAGTGCGCGCTGCTGCATGGGGATCCTCCGCGATCGAGATGAGCGGGTTCCAGCATCCCACCTCCTGCACCTTGTGGCGCGGAGACTAGGTTGGGGCCAGCGACCGATGGGAGGGACGTCGTCATGGACGAACGCGCCGAACCGCTGAGGCGGGCCGTGTCGTACACCGCGCGACTTGCTCAGCAACCGCGCCTGCTGCTGGCGATCAAGACATCGCTCGCGGCGGTGATCGCGTGGTACCTCGCCCCGCTGATCCCGTTCGCCGAGGACCAGTACACCTACTACGCACCACTGGGGGCGCTCGTCACCATGCACCCGACAATCGCCCGGTCGGCCGCGGTGGGCATGCAGGTGCTCCTCGGCCTGGCGGTCGGCATCGGTCTCGGCATGTGCGGAGTCGCGGGGCTGCGGCTGGGGCTGCCGGGCGGCCTGGTGCTCGGCGTCGTCATCGGCGTCGGCGTGCTGCTGGGCGGTCTCCGGCTCCTGGGCGCCGGCGGAGACTGGGCGGCGCTCGCGGCGCTCTTCGTGCTGCTGACCGGCGGCTCCGACCCCGAGGGCTTCTCCATCTCGTACCTCGGCACGGTGGCGTTCGGTGTCATCGTCGGCATCGCCGTCAACCTCATCGTGGTGCCGCCGCTGTACCTCCGGCAGGCGGGCGAGCGGCTGTCCGCGTTCCGCGACACGGTCACCGGCCTGCTCACGGATGCCGCCGACGCCGTCGCCGAGGACCGCATCGAGCCCGACCGCTTCACGTCCGCGCTCGAGTCGCTCGACGAGGCGCGCGCGGCCGTCACGGTGGAGGTCGACGAGGCCGACGAGAGCGCCCGCGCAAACCCGCGCCGCCGGGGCCACGGCGACGAACGGGAGCAGAACGCGCTGCGCATGACGGCGCTCGACCGGACGGCGTTCCTCACCCGCGACCTCATCGACCTGCTGCTGGAGCTGCAGGCCTCCGACGACGCCGCCGTCACCGACGAGGTGCGCGCCGAGCTCGCCCAGGCCATCCGCTCCGCCGCCGCGCTCACCGCCACGCCCCTGGGCGACGAGGCCGCCCCCCGCCGTTTCCGCGAGGCGAACGAAGCGCTCACCGCCTACCAGCGGGCGCTCGGCACGCCCCACCCGTCGCACCGCACCGGCATCGCCACCGGCGCCGCCGTCGAGCTGTGCGTGCGGCGCATCATCGACGTCTCGCGCCCCTTCGTCTGAGTCACGCGCCCCGTGCCCGTGCGCCTGCCGCGTCGGCGGGGTGCGGCATCCGTCCGGCGGTTAGCCTGAGCGGATGGCGGAACGCAGCGACCAGAGCGGCACGTCGGCGGACCTCGAGCAGATCCGGACGCTCGGCATCATCGGCGCGGGGCGGGTCGGCCGGGTGCTCGCGCGGCTCGCCCGCGAGGCCGGATACCGCGTCCTCGTCGCCGGCTCGGGAGACCCCGGCCGCATCGCCGTGCCGATCGAGGCCGTTGCTCCGGGGGCGACCGCTGCCGAGGCATCCGTCGTCGCCCGCGACGCCGACGCCGTCGTGCTCGCGCTGCCGCTCCCCCGCTACCGGGAGCTTCCCGTCGAGGAGCTGCGCGGCAGGCTCGTGATCGACGCCATGAACTACTGGTGGGAGGTCGACGGGCTGCGCTCGGACCTCGCGGACCTGCGCACGACGACGAGCGAGACGGTGCAGCGGTTCCTCCCGCAGTCGCGCGTCGTGAAGGCCTTCAACCACATGGGCTACCGCGACCTCGACGAAGAGGCCAGGCCCGCAGGCGCTCCCGGGCGCAAGGCGATCGCCGTGGCGGGTGACGACGCCGCCGCCGTGGGCGCGGTGATGCGGATCGTCGACGCCCTCGGATTCGACCCGGTGCTCGCCGGTCCGCTGCGCGAGGGCATCAAGCTCGAGCCCGGGGCGGAGGCGTTCGGCGCCGACGTCGACGCCGCCGAGCTGCAGGCGATGCTCGACCGGTTCGAGACGTCGCAGCGCGGCATCGTGGTCGCCCGGGCGCGTCGAGATGCGGGGACGGATGCCGCGCCCTGACCGGCGCGGCTCGGGTGAGCTGTCACCTCAGTCTGGCGCAGCCGGCGAGGTCAGCCGGCTGCGCCAGGCCGTTTCAGACACCGGTGCGGCGCGGCTCCAGGAAGAAGTCGTACGACACCGATCCGTCAGGCCGGGTGTCCGCGTGGTGCACGAACTCGAGCCCGCGCTCGTCGAACGCCCTGAGCCACTCCTCCCAGCTCACCGGCCGCAGCTCTACGAGCTCCGGCCCGAAATCGAAGTCGAACCGCAGGTCGCCGATGGCGTCGCCGGTGTCACCTACCGTCGCCGGCGTCGCATGACGGTCCTCCGCCCACCGGCGGATCTCGTCGTGATCGGTCGTGGCGGTCGTCACCTCACTGCGCGACGTGTCGTACTCGCCCTCGCCCACGGCGTCGATGCTGCGTTCGGCGTCACGCATGCCGGGGTCGACGGCACCCATGTCGTCTGCGTTCCTGTCCATGGCAGACCTCCTCTGCATCGATTCCAGCCTGAGCGGATCGCAGGCGCGGGGCGAGGGGGTTGTCAGCACCGGACGAGCACGCTAGCCGAGCGCCGGCTGTTGCCCGTACCCGCGCCCGTGCACAGGATCGGAGGTTTTCGCGAACACGCCGGGTCGCGGCATCCGTTCCCCGGCGCGTCGGCCAGATCCTCCGAGGTTGTGCGCACCCGTGCCCGTGGACAGGATCGGAGGTCTTCGCCGACACGCCGCGTGGCGGCATCCGTTCCCCGCGTGTCGGCGAGAACCTCCGACGCTGTGCGCGCCCGCGCTCCGCCCCCGCGGCACGCAAGATAGGGCATTTGCCCGATGCGGCACCAAGTGCTTCGCGGTTGGGTGCACACAGTACGAGCATTCTGCGTGCAGAGGAGAGCTGCGATGAAGCTGCGAACCACCCGCCTGATCGTCGCGATCACCGTCGCCGCGCTCTTCGCCCCTCTCGCCGCCTCGCCGGCCGCGGCTGACACGACAGAGCCAGACGACCCGATCACGTCGTTCACCGTCCCGATCGTCGCGGAAGGGTCGCTGGAGCTCGTCATCAGCTCGAACGGCTCGCTCACGACCATCGGCGACCAGTCGACCGTGCGGTCGCAGTGCATCGACAGCGGCTCGGGCTCCATCTGCATCGGCACGCAGGGCACCGGCGACCCGTTCGCGGGCGACCTGAACGTCGGCGGCTCGGTATCGGGCTACACCCTCGGCGACGAGGGCGGCGCGGCGGAGGCGCTCGGATGGATCATCGGTGAGGGCGTCGACGTCATCACCGCCATGTACGACATCCCGGCCGACGGCCGCGTGCAGCGCCTGGCCGGCGACCAGCTCCGCGCCTACGTCATGATGCGGATCCTCGACATCCTCGATCGCTCGCTCTACGGCGTCGAGCTCACGGCCAACGAGCAGACGACCCTCGACTACGTCAACCGCCAGCTGCTCGGCACCGACCGCAAGATCGCCCAGTACGCCGTCGAGGAGCACGCGGCGTTCAAGGCCTTGGAGTGCGGGTACACGCCGCCGGCGGCGCCCGCGTTCATCACGAATCCCGTGCCGCTGCCCAAGGAGGTCGTCGACTGGTGTGCGCGCAGGCACACGGTGCTCGAGAGCGCCTTCGTGTTCGCCCCGCCGCAGCCGTCGGCCGACGCCTTCCAGGCGTGGGGGATGTACCGCAACGCCGCGGAGCTCGGGCTGGACCGGCTTTCGACGTCGGGCTACGCCGACGAGATCGCCGACGTGCAGCGGGCGTATGGCGCACTGGCGGGTGCCGCGATCGCGGGAGGGGCCGCTGCCGCGGCCGCCGCCGCTGCGGGCAGCGCCGCCTTGGCGGCCGGCACCGCCGGAGCTGGGACCGCTCTGGGGACGGTGTTCGCAGGCGTGTTCCCGCACGCCGCATGGGGAGGCGCGCTCGTCCCCGCCACGGCGGCCGGCGCGGCGGCGACCGTCGTGGGGATCGTCATCCTCGCGATCGTCGTCACGGTGGTGGCGTCCATCCAGCTCGCCGAGCACGAGCAGGTCGGCATCAAGCTCGCCGAGCGCCTGAAGAACGCCAAGGACGCCACCGACCCCTTCTTCCTCGACGATCTGCGCGACGACTACGCCGGACTCGAACTGCGCGAGGGCATGACAGCCGAGAACCAGCCGGCGTACCGCGACGACCCAGCGGTGGCGAGGATCCTCGATCTCATCCTCGTCAAGACGTCGAACACGATCGACGGCGCCTTCATCCCCGACGTCGATGCATTGTGGACCCCCAACGAGACGACCGAGCAGGACTACCGCTTCCTCGTCATGGACGGCACCACCACCCCGCGCGTCGAAGACTCCATCACGGTGCCGATGGGCGACAGCGACACCACCGTCCGCTTCAGCCGCGACTGGATGATCGTCGACGAGGGCGACGGTGAGAAGCCGGCCCTGGAGTTCCGGTACACCGACAACGCCGGGCGCGAGACGACGGCCAGCCGTGTGCCGCCCGCCGAAGGAGCGGCGGCCCCCGACGGTGGCTTCAGCGTGTCCCGCCTGGACGGCGGCGGCATGCTCGTGGCCCAGCGGGCATCGACGATCCACTACATCGACCGCGAGGGCCGCTCGGTCTCGGTGGCGCTCGTCGCACCGGACGTGCCGAGCGTCGGCGGCGTCCGGCCGAGCGCGGTCGGGCCGCTCACGCCGGGCCGGACCGTCATCCTGCGCCCGAACCCCGTCGCGGCCGACGGCACGTTCGACGGTCTTCACGAGACCGGGTACACCTACACGTGGACCGTCAAGCGGGTCGATCCGATCACCGGCGCGTGGATCGACGTCGTCCCCGAGGTCACCAGCTACGACACCAGGTTCAAGCCGACGGAGGTGGGCGACTACCGTGCCGCCGTCCGCGCGCACGACACCGATCCGGCGGACGGCGCCGTGCCCGACGCGTGGGGCTCGGTCGACTTCCGCATCGTCCCGCCGCAGACCGAGATCGCGGAGCTCACGTTCCACGACGACGGCACATCCGGCCTCCGTGTCTCGGCGCAGCTCGGGGCGGCGGTGCCATCGAACGACTTCACCATCGATGTCACGTGGCCCGGCTCGGTCACCGGTGAACCGGGCGAGCACTCGCGCGTGGACCTCACCTGCCACACGATCGACCCGATGAGCTGCTCCAGCGTGAGGACGGACCTCTTCCCCGAGCTGAAGGCCGCGCTCTCGCACACGCTCGCCGGCGACGCCGACCTCACCCAGGGCGTCGAGGTGACGATCACCGACCGGTTCGGCACCGCCACCACGCAGTCCTTCGCGATCGACGACCCGGCGCGTCCGGTGCTCACGGCGCCCCGCACCGCTCCCGGTCCGGACCAGCCCGGCTTGGTCGTGTTCGACGCCGTCCACTCGTCCGTCGAGATCCCCGTACAGGTCACCGCGAACCCGAACTACGAGCTCGCGCGGATCGTCCCCGGCACCGGCGGGACGCCCACGTCGTTCGGGGTCGTCGATCCCGCCGACGACACGCCGAAGTCGATCGTGCAGTTCCTCGACGGCGCCGTGACGCTGTCGACGGGCTACGACACCGCGAACGGCGAATGGGTGCTCGACCTCCGGGTGACCGCCGGACTCGACGATCTGGGGACGACCACCATCCCCGTCGTCGTGCAGCAGGTCACCGGCGCCCGCACCATGATGCCGCTCACGATCGACCTCGTCCCGGCGTCCGGCGACCGCTTCCGCGCCGCCGTCGCGAACGAGATCGACCCGCTCGCCATGTCGGTCGACGCCGTTCCCGAGCTCGTGCCGTACGTCATGGGCGGGCGCGAGGAGTGGGGCGACTACACGGGCGACCTGTGCGTCAGCCTGCTGTACACGGAGATACCGGCGAGTCCGGTCGAGCGCTGCGGAACCGTCGCGAGCCTGCTGGACGCCGACGGACGCCTTTCGGCGATCTCGTTCCCCGAGTTCGACCCCGACGGGCTCGAGACCGGCCGGTACGAGGTGACGGCGCGGATCCCCGGCGACGAGCACTCCGACGACACCCCGTTCACCGTGTCGTTCCGCCTCCTCAGCGGTCCCCCGACGATCGACTCGTTCGCCTGGGCCAAGGCGAAGAACGCCGTCCGGTTCAGCACCACCCCGTTCGGTCCCGATGCGCCGATCACCGGCTACGCCTGCCGCCTCGACGGCGAGCCCGTCGACTGCGCCGACGCCGCCTCGGGATCGTGGACGGCTCCCCCGCTGGCGCAGGGCACGCACACGTTCGACCTGATGGTGACGGATGCCGCCGGCAACTACACCGCGGACTCCTTCGAGTTCACCCTCAAGAAGGACACGAAGGTGAAGACCCCGAAGCCCCCGAAGCCCTGACGACGACGGCCTCGGGGGGCTACCGCGCGGTCACCAGCCCGTGGCGGTGCGCGTACGCGGTCGCCTCGGCACGGCCGCGCACATCGAGCTTCCGGTAGATCGCGACCGAGTGATGCATGACCGTCTTGACCGACAGGAGCAGCTCGTCGGCGATCTCGCGATTGGTGAGCCCGTTCGCGAGGAGCGCGAGCACCTCGAGCTCGCGCGGCGTGAGGCTGCCGGACGACGCCTGCGGGGACGCCGGCGACGGCACATCGCGCTGGAGCCACGCGAGCGCGAGCGCTGCGCCCCCGGCCGCGGACTCGACGCTGCCGGCTGCCACCAGCGCCGCGTAGCGCTCGCCGCCGAGACGCGCACGCAGCTGCGGGGCCAGCGCCTCGTACGCCTCGCGTCGCCGCGGCGGCAGGAGCCGGACGATGCGCTCCTCGTCGGCGGCCACCGCCCCCAGCAGGCGCGCCGCGAAGGCCGCATCGCCCGACCGCGCGGCGATGAGCGCCGCGTGCACCACCGAGAGGCCGGCCGCGCTCGTCCAGCCGCGCCGTGCGGTGTCCTCGAGCCGGAGGCGGCACCAGTGAGCAGCCTCCGGGATCCTGCCGGCATCCAGCTCGCGCCCGGCGAGCGCCGCCAGGATCATCGACTCGATGTAGGCATCGCCCGACGTGCGTCCGAGCTCGAGGGCGGACTCCAGCGACGGCACGGCGAGCGGATGGTCGGCGGGCTCGGGGCGTGCGGTCCGAAGCAGCACCGTCGCGGCGGCGACGGCCTTGGCGTCGGCGACGCGGGTCGCGCGCCGCAAGGCCGTCAGGGCGAGGTCGATCGCGTCGTCGAGGCGCCCGCTCGTCTGCATCAGCACGGCCGACCACACCTCGAAGCGCGCGAGCCATGCGGCGTGGCCGATCGACGCCGCGAGGGCGCGGCCCTGCTGGATCGACGAGACGAAGCGGGCGACGTCGCCGGTGGCCGGGTGGATGGCCACCGCGACGGAGTGGCAGAGGAGGACGAGCAGGGAATCGCCCAGCTCGTCCGCGAGGTCGCGTGAGCGCTGCCACCGCGCGCCGATCTCGGCCGCGCTCCCCTGTGCGTCCGGCGTCTCGGCCATCAGCGCCGCCGACCACAGCCACACCCGCGCGGCGAGCGCCGGCTCGAGCCCGTCGACGGCGCCGGTCGCGATGACCTGCCCGAGCACGGCCTCCACAGCGGCCCGCTCCGGGAGTCCCTCGAGCACGCCGGCGGCGTCCACGGCGAGGCGCGCCGCCGTCACGGGGTCGGCGGCCAGGTCGTCGAGCACCGAGACGACGTCCCGCCGAAGCACGCGGATCCGCTCGATGTCGATCGACGGCCGGCAGTCCGCGGCCGCACGGGCTGCGGCATCCGCGGTCCTGCAGACATAGGCGCGACGCAGGTCGCCCGCCCGTCCGCTGTCGGCCCATTCCGCCCCACGCACGTACGTGCGCACGATGGGGAGCAGGTCGAACGCCGGCTCCTGCTCTCCGACGGCGATCGGCTCGACCAGACGGCTGTCCACGAGCGCACCGAGATCGTCGAGCACCTCACCGAGCGGGCGGCCGTCGAGCGACACGAGGGCGTCGACAGGGAACGTGCCCTCGAACCCGGCGGCGCACACCAGCAGCGCGCGCTGACCGCCCGTCATCGCGGCGGTCGTGGAGTCCAGCGCGTCGCGGAGGCTGAGCCGTCGCCCCGTTCCGTCCCCCAGACCCGACGTGAGCAGGTCGGGATCGCTCCCGTCCGCGGCGAGGCGTGCCGCGAGCTCGGCGGGCGGAAGCAGTCGCACGCGAGCCGCCGCGAGCTCGATCGCCAGCGGCAGACCGCCGACCAGGCGGCAGACGCGGGCGACATCGTCTGCGGTGCCGGGATCGAGGTGGAAGTGCGCGTCGACCTCCTGCGCGCGCTGGACGAACAGTCGCACGCTCGGCGACTCGGCGACCGTCTCGAGATCGGCGCCCGGCAGCGGGACGGGGAGCGGCTGGAGTCTCACGTGGCGCTCTTCGGGCAGCCCGAGCGGAGCGCGGGAAGCGACGACCACGGCAAGCGTCGGGCACCGGTCGAGGAGCCTCGGCAGCCCCGCACGGAGCGACTCGGCGTCGGCGTGATCGATGGCGAGGGCGATCGGCCTCCGGGCGACGACCTCGGTGATCCGCGCCTCGGCGTCCTCGCCGCCGTCCAGGCCGATGCCCAGCCGCCGCGCCACCGTCACCCAGATCGGCGCCTCGCGTTCGGCGTCGGCGAGGTCGACCGACCACGCGGCGGCCGAGGTCGCCGCGGCGCCCAGGACCGCACTCGTGCCCGACCCGGCCGGTCCGTGGATCGTGACGATCCGCGCCCCCGGGTCGGCGAGATGACCTCTGACCAGCGCGAGGTCCCGCTCGCGCCCGATGAGCGTCACGCCGGCGCCCCTTCCCCAGAACCCTGCGATCTCGGAGCCTCGTCGCCCCGTGACCACAGCATATTGGCACGTGCCCGCACCCGCGCCAGTGCACAGGATCGGAGGTCGTGCGCGACACGCCGGGGCGCGGCATCCGTTCCCCGGCGTGTCAGCCAGAACCTCCGATTCCGTGCGCGGCGCACGACCCCGACACCGGGGCGCCGCACGGTTCAGGCGGCCGCGGCCTCCGGATTCTGCGCCCACAGGTCGGGGCCGAACACCTCGTAGTGGATCCGCTCGCCGGGGATCCCGCGCCCGACGAGGGTGGCGCGCGCAGCGCGCATGAAGGGCAGCGGTCCGCACATGAAGACCGTCGCGCCCTCCGGCAGCTCGACGTCGCTGAGGTCCATGTACCCCGGACGCGCCGGGTGGAGCGTGGGTGCGCGCTCGGCATCGGTCTCGTACCAGTTCTGCGCCTTCGCGTCCTCCATCGCCACGACCTGGCGCCGCAGCGACGAGTAGAGCGCGTGGGTGTCGTGGGCGCGGTCGGCGTGGAAGAGCCGCACGGTACGGTGGGGCTGGCGCCGCGACAGGTCCTCGAGGATCGCGGCGATCGGAGTGATGCCGATGCCCGCCGAGACGAGCACGAGCGGCCGCTCGGACTCGTCGAGCACCACATCTCCCGCCGGCTGCGAGACGTCCAGCACGGTGCCCGGCTGCGCGTTCTCGTGCAGCCACGTCGACACCTGACCGTCGGGCGCGCCGTCCACCCCGCGGACGCGCTTGATCGTCACGCGCAGCGAGTCGCCGCGAGGGCCGGAAGAGATCGTGTACTGGCGGGGCTGGCGCGACCCGTCGGGGAGGTCGACGGCGATCGCGACATACTGCCCGGTGCGATGCGACGGCACCTCGCCGTCGACCGGCGCGAGCAGGAGCGAGAACACCTCGTCGGACTCCTCGAACCGCTCGACCACCCGGTGCGGCCGCCACGGCTGCTCCGGGTCGGTGCCGCCGAGGGCGTACAGCTTGGCCTCCTCGGCGATGAGCGAGCACCCGAAGAGCCAGTACACCTCGTCCCACGCGGCTCGCACCTCCGGGGTGACGGCGTCGCCGAGCACGGTTCCGACCGCATCGAGCAGGTGGTGTCCGACGATCGTGTACTGGCGGGCCTGGATGCCGAGCGACACGTGCTTGTGGGCGATCCGGCGCATCACCGGCGTGAAGTCGGGGGCATCGGGGTCGATGAGGTGCACGGCGAACGCCACGACGGACGCGGCGAGCGCCTTCGGCTGCTCCCCCACCGCCTGATTGGCGCGGTTGAACACCCGCAGCAGCTCGGGGTGGGCGGCGAACATCGCCGGGTAGAAGACCTTGGTGATCTCCTCGGCGTGCGCGGCGACGACACCCGCGGTGGCTCGGACGACGGCTTCTGACTCCGGTGAGAGCTTCATGCGTTCCCTTTCTCGCTCCGGTCGCAACGCCTTCGAGCCTCGCCTGACCGCCGCGGGAGCGCTGGGCGTTCCACCGGTTTTATCCGGCGCTCTCCCCAGCGCTCCCGCGGCGGCCCGGCTACGGTCGAGGGATGCCACGCCGCGCACACGACTTCCGCGGACTGACCCAGCCGCGCCGCCTCCAGCTGCTGCGCGCCGTCCAGCGGGTGCCCGGACGCCGCGCCGGCGAGCTGGCGTCGGAGTGCGGCATCCCGCTCAACACCGTCCGCGACCACCTGCGGGTGCTCGAGGACGAGGGCCTGATCCGCAGCGAGGCCCTGCAGGTCGGCGTGCGCGGTCGCCCGCCCGTCGTGTTCCATCCGGTACGCGAATCGGCCCCGAGCGCCGCGGCGAGCGCACGCGTCGTGGGGGCCGAGAAGCGGGGACGGATGCTGCGCGCCGTGACCGGCGCCGAGCCTCCGGTGCTCGACGCCGACGCCGCCCGCCAGCTCGACGTGCTGTACGAGCACCTCGACGACGCCGGTCTCGACCCGGCCGTCGACGAGCGGACCCTGTCGTTCGACCTCGCGCCCTGCCGCTACCACGACATGATCGACGAGGACCGCGCGCTCGTCTGCGGCGTGCACGCCCGGCTGGTGCAGGACGTGCTGCTGCACACCGACGGACCGCTCGCGATGGAGCGTCTCGAGCCCTTCGTCACGGCGCACCGGTGCCGCCTGCTCCTCACGCACGCCGAGGGCGCCGTCGGCTCGGCGTGAACGCGGATTCGCGACCCGGTCGCCCGCTCGATAGCGTCGGGAGCGCGCGTCGGTGCGCGAAGGGGTGGGATCGACGATGGAGCACTTCGACACGATCGTGGTCGGCGCAGGCGTCGCCGGACTGACCGCGGCGCGGCTGCTCGCGAGGGCCGGGCGCCGCGTCGTCGTGCTCGAGGCCCGCGACCGGGTGGGCGGGCGCATCTCGACCGATCGCCGGTACGGGCTCACGACCGACATGGGCGCGTCGTGGATCCACGGGATCACCGGCTCCCCCGTCGCCGCGGCGGCGGAGGCCTTCGGCATGCCCATGGTCGAGTTCACCGTCGGCGGGTATCAGCCAGACAGTCGCCCGATCGCCTACTACGGGCCCGACGGCGTGCGATTGACGGATGCCGCGACCCGGGCGTACATCGCCGACATCCACACCGTCGACCGGGCGCTGATCGATGTGGTCGCGGCATCCGCTCCCGATGCGTCGTATCGCGACGTCACCGAGGCCGCGCTCGACGCGCAGGGCTGGGACGCCGAGCGCACGCAGCGCGTCCGCGAATACCTCGAGCACCGCACCGAGGAGCAGTACGGGGCATGGATCGAGGACCTCGCCGCGCACGGCCTCGACGACGATGTCATCGACGGCGACGAGGTGGTCTTCCCCGACGGCTACGACCGGCTGCCGCGGCGGCTGGCCGAGGGCCTCGACATCCGGCTCATCCACGTGGTGTCGCGAGTGCAGTGGTCAGCGGAGGGCGTTCTCGTCACGACCGACCACGGGCTGTTCGCGGCGGACAGCGCGATCGTGACCGTGCCGGTCGGCGTGCTGCAGTCCGGCGACCTCGAGATCGAGCCCGCCCTCCCCGAGCCGGTCGCGGGAGCGCTCGGCCGGTTGCGCATGAACGCGTTCGAGAAGGTGTTCCTGCGCTTCCCGACGAAGTTCTGGGACGACGGCGTGTACGCGATCCGGCAGCAGGGGGACGAGGGCCGCTGGTGGCACTCGTGGTACGACCTGACCGCGCTGCACGGCACCCCGACGCTGCTCGCGTTCGCCGCCGGTCCCGCGGCGGTGGAGACGCGGGACTGGACCGAGGAGGAGATCGTCGACTCGATCCTCGCTCAGCTGCGGCGCCTCTACGGCGAGCGCGTGGCAAACCCGACCTCCGTGCACGTGACCGACTGGCAGGACGACCCGTGGTCGCACGGCTCCTACGCCTTCATGACCGTCGGCTCGACGACCTCGGACCACGACGACCTCGCCACACCGATCGGCGGCGTGCTGCACCTCGCCGGCGAGGCGACCTGGACCGACGACCCCGCGACCGTCACCGCCGCGATGCTGTCGGGCCATCGTGCGGCGCAGAACGTGCTGGGGCGCGACGTTGCGATCGAGGATGCCTGGGCCGACTGACGCCCGAGGATCCGGCGTTTATGGATCTGAACGCGCCGTTGCCTCGGCGTTCAGGTATTTGAACGCTCCGGGCGTAGTCACACCCATACGCGGCTCATATGTTCGGGGAGTACCCGAAATCGCGCTCCCGCCGGCGCTCCATCCGAAGGACACGCCATGGATTCGTCACGCCTGCTCGCGGCCCGCAACGACGCGTCAGCATCGCCGCCGCGGAAGCGCCGGACCCTCTGGGCGGTGATCGCGGCCGTGCTGGCCCTCGTGATCGCCGGGCTCGGCGCGCCGGCCGCGTTCGCAGCCTCGAACGTGACAGCGGCCACATTCTCGAGCGATTCCGGACACGTCTCCGCTTCGGGGATGCTGTACGTCAAGACCGGGGCAAGCGTAACGCTGACCCTGGCGACGTCCCCTGACACCGTGTGTGTCGAGGTCAAGGGGGCGTTCCCCGCTGTCCAGACGTCTACGGCCGGCAGGAGCTCGTGGACGATCACCACGACTGCCAGCGCCGGCGACGGGCTGCGCGGCGTCACCGCGGGCGCATCTGACAAGGTCGTGACCAACAACAACGGGACAAACTGCGGTGGGCAGGGCCAGACCCTTCCCGCCTCGTACACGGTCGACAACACCGCGCCGATCCTGAGCGCAACCGTCGCACCGACTCCCAACGCGGCCGGCTGGAATAACACGAACGCGACGGTCAGCTGGACCGCCACGGACGCGGGCGCGGGTGTCAAGAGCGGTCCGACCCCCGCCACGGATGAGGTCACGACCGACGGCACCATCTCCCGAAGCTCCAGCGCCACGGACCAGCTCGGCAACACCGACACCGGCTCCGTCACGGTCCGCGTCGACAAGGCGGCCCCCACCATCACCGCGTCGCAGGTGAAGAACGCCGACGGCACGACGACCATCACCTTCACCTGCTCCGACACGACGTCGGGCGTCGCCTCCTGCCTGGCCGAGGGCTCGACCACCAATTCGCGGACCGTCGGGCCGAACACCACCGTCACAGGCACCGCGACCGACGCCGCCGGCAACACGGCGACGGCCTCCTCGACCTCCCCGGCCGGCGACACCAGCGCCCCGATCCTGAGCGGTTCGCCGACCACCCAGCCCAACCCCGCAGGGTGGTACCAGGGCGACGTCGTGATCGACTGGACCGCCAGCGACGCCGAGTCGGGTGTCCCGACGCAGCCCTCCGACACGACGATCACCGGCGAGGGCACGGCTCTGACGAGCACGCAGTCCGTCACCAACGGCGCCGGACTGTCGACGACCGCTACGAGCCCGGCGGTGAAAATCGACCGGACCGCGCCGACCACAGGCATCTCCGGCGCCTCGAACGGCTGGGTCAACGGGGCCGTCACGGTCGTCCTCACGCCCGGTGACAACCTCTCGGGCGTCGCCCGCACCGAGTACACCGTCGACGGTGGCGCCGTGCAGCAGGGCACGACGTTCTCGCTCAGCACCGAGGGCGCGCACACGATCACCTACCGCAGCGTGGACGCCGCGGGCAATGAGGAGGGTTTCCACACCGCGACGGTCAACATCGACAAGACGGCGCCCACCATCGGCCACGTCTTCGACCCCGACACCTATACCGGCGCCGGCTGGATCAACACCGACGTCACTGTTTCGTTCACGTGCGAGGACCAGGGCGGTTCGAGGCTCGCCGACTGCAGCGCCGACGTGATCGTCGCGGACGAGGGTGAGCAGAACGTCGTGGGCACCGCGACCGACAATGCGGGCAACTCCGCGAATGACACCGCCACGGTCCGCGTCGACAAGACCGCCCCCACCATCGCCGCGACCGTCGGAGGAACGAAGAACGACGCCGGCTGGTACAACGAGGACGTCACCGTCAGCTTCTCGGCGGAAGACGCCCTGTCGGGGATCGCGAGCCTCTCGCCGGCCGCTGTGCTGAGCGACGGTGCGGGTCAGACCGCGTCGGGGACGGCGACGGATGCCGCGGGCAACAGCGCCTCGACCACCGTGACCGGCATCAACGTCGACACGACGGCTCCCGTGCTCACCGCTGAGTACTCCACGGCATGGAGCGCCGGCGACGTCACCGTGGTGTGGACGTGCACCGACGAAGGCGGATCGGGCGTCGGGGACGCGCCGGGCACGAGGGTGGTCGATGGCGAGGGTGCGAACCTGTCCGACACCGCGAGCTGCATCGATGTCGCGGGCAACACCGCCACTGAGACCGCGTCCGGCATCCGGATCGACCGCACCGCCCCGGTCACGACCGCTTCCCTCGCCGATGCGGGTGACGACGGCTGGCACAGTGCGGCGGTGGAGGTGACCCTTACCGGCAACGACAACCTCTCGGGCGTGGCATCCACCCTCTACACCGTCGACGGCGGCGCAGCGCAGGAGTACTCCGGCGTGTTCTCGATCACAGCGGACGGGGAGCACACCGTCACGTTCTGGAGCAAGGATGCCGCGGGCAACGTCGAGCAGGCCGGGCCGGCGATCGAGGTGAAGGTCGACACGACCGCTCCTACGACGGCGGTCATCAACCCGATCTCGCCGGCGAGCGGCTGGTTCGTGACGAGCGGCATCCCGTTCGCGTTCGACGCCTCCGACGAGCACTCCGGTGTCGCGGCGACCTACTACACGATCGACGGCGGTGACCCGCAGCTCTACGGCGAGGAGTTCACCGAGAACCTGTCGACGGGCACGCACGAGGTCACGTACTGGAGCGTCGACATCGCCGGCAACATCGAGGTGGTGCAGAGCCTCACGATCAACGTGGACACGGTGCTCCCGACCATCACCGGTCAGGCGATCCCTGCGGCCAACGCCTTCGGCTGGAACAACGACGACGTGACGGTGAAGTTCACCTGCTCCGACGCCGAGTCCGACATCGCCGGCTGCGCGCCTGACGTCCTCCTTGAGAATGAGGGAGCCGGGCAGACCGCTGCTGGGCAGGCGCGGGACAACGCAGGGAACCTGAACAGCACCACGGTCGGTCCGGTGAACATCGACAAGACGAAGCCGACGCTAGCCGGCGTGTTGCCGGCTGCGAACGGGGCCGGCTGGTACCGCGACGACGTGACGGTGCAATGGCAGGGCGATGACGGACTGTCGGGCATCGACCCGGCCTCGCAGCCCACGGCAAGCATCATCACCGGCGAAGGCGACGACCTCGGCGCCGGGCCGGTCACCATCGACGACAAGGCCGGCAACACGAGCGATCCCGCCTCGGTCACCGGCGTCAAGATCGACCGCACCGCGCCCGAGATCGAGGGGAACCCTTCCACCGCACCCAACGCCGCCGGCTGGTACAACTCCTCGGTGATCGTCGACTTCACCTGCACCGACAACCTGTCGGGCGTGGCGCAGTGCCCCACGAGCAAGGTCGTCTCGGGCGACGGCGCGAACAAGAGCGCCACCAGCGGCAGCGCCGGGGACGAGGCGGGCAACGAGGCCGCGGGCATCACCGTCGAGGGCATCAACATCGACGGCACCGCCCCGACGACCCTCAGCGACAACACGTGCACGAAGGTCAACGGCTGGTGCACGGCCGCCACCGCCGGTGTCGTCCTGACCGCCACCGACCAGGCCGGCCTCTCCGGGGTCAAGGAGATCTGGTACGCGGTGAACGGAGGTGCGCCGCAGCGCGCGGCGGGTGCGAGCGCGACGGCCACGGTCCCCCTGACGGGAACCGGCAGCGGGACCGTCAGCTACTACGCGGTCGACCACGCCGGAAACGCCGAGTCGCCCAACACCGTGTCGCTCAAGTGGGACAACATCGCCCCGACCGTGAAGCACACCCTCTCGCCGGCGCCGAACGCCGACGAGTGGAACATGGCTGACGTGACCGTCTCCTTCACCGCGAAGGACGACGACGCGGGCTCGGGCGTGAGCAGCGTGAGCGAACCCGTCCTCGTCTCCGAGGAGACCGCCGGCCAGGTCGTCACCGGAACCGCCACCGATACCGCCGGCAACGTCGGCACCGACAGCGTGACGGTGAAGCTCGACAAGACAGCGCCGACGATCACCACCGCGATCACGGCAGGACAGCTCGGCGCCAACGGCTGGTACACCGGCCCCGTCACCGTGACCTTCACCTGCGCCGATGCACTGTCGGGTGTGGCGACCTGCCCTGATCCCCAGGTCCTCACCTCCAACGGCCTGAACACGCCGGCAGGAGCAGTGACGGACAAGGCCGGGAACACGGCCTCGGCCGTGCTGGGAGGCATCCGGATCGATCAGGAGAAGCCGACGCTCACGGCAGCAGGCGTGAACGTGGCCGGCGGGATCTACGTGCTCGGATCCGCGCCCGCGGCCACCTGCACGGCGACCGACAACGTCTCCGGCCTCGCGTCGTGCGTGGTCTCGGTCACCGGCGGCACCGCGAACGGCGTGGGCACGTTCTCCTACACCGCGACCGCCACCGACAACGCAGGCAACCAGACGATCCTCACCGGCACGTACACGGTGACCTACCGGTTCGACGGGTTCCTGCAGCCGATCAACGACACGGCCCACCAGGTCGGCGTCTCGACGAGCATCTTCAAGGCCGGCAGCACCGTGCCCGTGAAGTTCCAGCTCAAGGACGCCGCCGGCAAGGTCGTGCAGTCGGCGACCGCACCGGCCTGGCTGACGCCGGTCAAGGGCAGTGCGACGTCGGCACCCGTGGACGAGACGAGCTACCCGGCGACGGCGGACAGCGGCACCGCGTACCGCTACGACGCCACCGCGCAGCAGTACATCTACAACTGGAAGACGGGCAACGGAGGCGGCAACTACTGGCGCATCGGTCTGAAGCTCGACGACGGGCAGACGTACTACGTCAACATCGGTTTGCGCTGACGCGCGGACCGAAGACCGGACCTCCTCCTCGTGGGGACGGAGGAGGTCTGCGGGGCTCCTCGCTTGGGGACGAGGAGCCCCGCCCTCGTGGCTCACGGCGACCCGACAAGGAGCACTCATGACTCCGGACGAGATGGACGTCGACCGGGCCGCCTCGGTCGGGGAACGCACCTGCCCGGCGTGGTGCCGCACCCGTCACGGCGCCGCCGCGGGCGAGGACGACTGGCTCCACGTCAGCGAGCCGCTCGTCCTGGCAGACGACGTGATCGCCCGCCTGTGCATGTCGGTCGACCCGCGAACCGACGAGGCCGACGGACCGTACGTGATCGTCGGCACGCGCGAGTACTCGCTCGCAGAAGCCGCCGAGCTCGGGGCATCCCTCATCCAGCTCGCGGAAGTCGGCGCTATCCCTCGTTCAGCAGCTTGAACGCACTGGCGCGATCCTTCACCTGCAGCTTGCGCAGCACCGTCGACACGTGCACGCGGATCGTCGTGGGCGAGAGGAACAGCTGCTTCCCGGCCTCCTCGGTCGAGAGCCCCTGCGCGAGCAGCTCCATGACCTCCCTCTCGCGTGGACTCAGCTTCGAAACCGCCGACGAACGCGCGAACGGGCGTCGTGTGGGCCGACGGAACTCGTTCAGGATGCGCGTCACCAGAGCGGCCGGCATGGCCGCCTCGCCCGCGAGTACACCGCGCAGGGCGTCGGGAAGCGACACGGGGTCGGCGCTCTTGAGCAGATAGCCGGATGCCCCCGCCCGGAGCGAGTCGAAGAGGTCATCGTCGTCGGCGGACTGGGTCAACATGACGATCGCGGCACCCGGGAGCTGACGGCTGATCTGCTGGGCGGCGGTGATCCCGTTGCCGGGCATGTGGATGTCCAGCAGCACGACGTCGGGCCGGTGTGCGAGGGCGAGCTCCACCGCCTCCTCGGCGCTGGCGCCCTCTGCGGCGACGACGCAGCCGCCGGCCTCGAGCGCGGCGCGCACCTGGGCGCGGACGCGCGCGTGATCGTCGGCCAGCACCACCTCGATCGGACGTTCCCCTACCATGCGACCGTCACCACGCTCCCCTTGCCCCGATGCGATTCCATGCTCAGCACGCCGGGCAGCCCCTGGGCCCGGTCGCGCATGCTGATGAGGCCGTAGCCCGAGCCGGCCGCGATCGTCGCGTCGACGTCGAACCCGGTCCCGTCGTCCTCGACCGTCAGCCGCCGCGCGCCGCCGTCGCGGCTCAGCCTCACCCAGATCCGCTCGGCCTTGCCGTGGCGGACGGCGTTCGACACCGCCTCGCGAGCGATCCGCATGAGCGCATGACGCTGGTCTGAATCGGCCGTGATCGAGTCGTCGACGTCGACCTCGAGGTTGACCCGATAGCGCTCGGAGAGCTCGCGCACCGCGCGGTGGAGCGTGAAGCCGAAGGGCTCCTCCTCGACGGTGCGGCCCAGCGCGTTGACCGCCGAGCGCGCCTCGTCGAGCCCTCTGTCGCACGCCGCGATGATGCGGAGCGCGTTCGGCGAGCCCGTCGGCAGCGCATGGCTCTCGGCGCGGATGTAGCCGAGCTCCTGTACGACGCCGTCGTGCAGCTCGCGTGCGAGGCGACGACGATCGTCGAGCACGGCGGCCCGCGCCTGAGCGGTCCAGTAGGACTTCATCTCGCGCATCGCGCCGATGAGCAGCAGCAGGTAGCACCCTGTGCGCAGGAAGTCGCCCGTGTAGAGCCAGTCGGTGTAGAGCGAAGGGAACAGCGCGTAGTTGAGTCGCGCGAACCCGCCGAGGGCGCAGGCCGGACCGAGCCACCGGAGCAGCTCGTCGTCCCGCTCGGTCGCCTGAACGGTGAAGGACGCGGACGCGATGAAGAAGGATGCCGCCGCGACGGCCTGGCCCGCGATCAGAAGCGGGTGCGCTCCGGCGAACGGCGGGTCGGTGGACGTCGGGATGTACGCGGGGTCGAGCGCGAGCGGCAGCTCCAGCCGCACCGACCACAGGGCGAGCGCGCACAGCACGACCGCGAAGGCGACCGCGCCGAACACAGTCGTCGCCGGTCGGTGGGGCACCAGCTGTCGGGCAGACCTGTGACGGACGAGCGCCGCCGCGACGATCAGCAGCCCGCCGAGCACGCGGACGCCGATCGGCAGCCACACCTCGAACCGGCCGGTGGGCTCGGTGAGGAGCGCGCCCGCCACCGCGGTCAGCCCGAGGCCGGCCACCGCGAGGAGAACGAGCCCCACGCACAGGAGCAGATCCTGCAGCCGCCCCGCGCGGCTGTACCTCCCGTAGACCAGGTACGCCACGAGGAGGGCGACGCAGGCGTCGACGGTGTCGAGCACCAGATGCAGCGACGGATTCCTGTAGCCGAATGAGACGATCGGGCTCCACAGCACGAGCGCAGTGACGGCGATGCCGACCGCGCACCCTGCGGCCGTCAGACTCCTGTCGGTCACGTGGCAGTCGCCTTCTCAGGCGACGCCGAACAGCGGTGATCCGCTTCCCCCATGAAGACACCCCGGATGATTCCCCGAGCGGCCACCCCCCTGGAGCCGCTCCCGTTCCGCGATTGTATCCCCACGCATGTGTCGTGGGAATCGTCGGATCCGAGAACGGAACAGGGACCCGCTGATGCCGATCCCTTTTTCCTGTCGGGATGCAGGATTCGGACCTGCGACCCCGCATGACCACTGCCCTGACATCCCGACCGACGGACTCGTCGGATGCACCACCGATCGAGAAGCGCTGGATGAGTGTGGTCTTTCTCCAGGGCGAAGCGGCCACCACCGTGCTCAACATGATCGACAAGGACGGGCCGGCGCCGGCGATCCACCATCTGTCCCAGTGCGACTTCAGCGACGATACGCTTTGCAGGGCCTACGCAGCGACCTCAAGGTCGAGCCGGGCGCCCCTGAACCTGCGACGCAGCATGCGATCATGCGTGACCAGCACGATTGCGCCGTCATAGGAGTCGAGCGCGGACTCCAGTTCGTCGACCAGTTCCGGGTCAAGGTGGTTCGTCGGCTCGTCGAGCAGCAGCAGGTCATGCGATCCGCTCACGAGCAGCGCAAGCTCGAGTCGCCTCCGCTGGCCGTACGACAGCGCGGCGACCGGTAGCGCCAAGTCCTCCGGACGGAAGAGTCCGAGGCGCAGGATTCGCTCTTGTGCGGTGTCGACGTCTTCACGGATGCCGCGAGCGAACGCTTCGCGCACGCTTCGCGGGCTCGCCACGATCGTTGAGTGCTGGCGGAAGTACCCCACCCGGCCGCCCACCCGCACCGCGCCTCGAGTCGGAGCCAGCTCGCCGGAGATCACCCGCAGCAGGGTGGTCTTGCCCACGCCGTTCGGCCCGGTGACCAGCACGCGATCGCCCGCACCCAGCCGCAGGGCGCCCACGGCGGTTGCAGCCACACGAACATCCTCGAGCTCGAGGATCGGCATGGATGTTGGATCCAGCACCGCCGACGCGTTGCGCGGGACATCCGGTACGGCTTCCATTGCCTTCCGCGACAACCGCGGCGCGAAGACGAGCGGTTCCGGTGGGGCTAGGACCGGCTGCTCGGCAAGGCGGACGAGCCGTTCTTTGGCATTGCGGATACGGCCCATTGCGCCGTGATCGCGCCCGCGGGCCCGGAATGCTCCCGCGCCCATGCCGGCCTTGTCGAGCTTGCGTGGGATCGCGTCGAGACGCCCGGCGTTCGCCGCCACCAGCGCGCCGTGCCGTGCGACCTCCTCCTTCCACGTCTCGTGCGCGAGGCGGTGACGTTCGCGCGCCGTTGCCCGTGCGACGAGGTAGCCGCGATACCCGTCGCCAGAGCGAGCGACTGTGCCGTCGCGGACCGTCAGGATCACATCGGTGTACTCCTCGAGGAACGCGCGGTCGTGCGTGACCGCGATGACCGTGCCCCGATGTGCACGCAGGGTGGCGAGCAGCCAGTCCCAGGCATCGTCGTCGAGGTCGTTCGTCGGCTCGTCGAGCAGCAGCAGTTCTGCGTTGCCCGCGATCGTCGCCGCGAGCGCAACGCGTGATCGTTCGCCTCCCGACAGCGACGCCCACGGACGGTCGTGTTCGATGCCGGCCACGCCGAGCGCGTGCAGCGCGAGATCCAACCGCGCGGACGCCGCGTACCCGTCCCGTGCCTCGTACCGGTCGACGAGCGCGGCGTACCGCGTGAGAGCGACTTCGAGCGCGGCATCGGTGGTCGCGATCAGCGCTGCCGCCGCGGTCTCGATGGCCCGCTCGAGCGCTCGTAGCTCTCGCCAGCAGGTATCGATCGCGTCGCGCGCGGTCGCGTGCTCGGGCAGATCGAGCGACTGAGGGAGCACACTTATGCCGCCGGGCGCGGCGATGGTCAGTTCGCCGGAATCCGGCTGCAGCTCACCTGCGATCAGTCGGAGCAGCGTGGACTTGCCGGCACCGTTGTCGCCGATGATGCCGACACGCTCGCCGGAGCGGATGGACATGTCGATGCGATCGAGTACGACCCGGTCGGCGAAACGCTTCGTCACGGAGTGCAGGGACAACTGAGATGGGAACATGTAGGTCTCGATTTCCCGACTCACGCTGGTTCATGAGTCCACTCGCCTCGAAAGGTCGGTGGCGGACACGGCGAATGGCTCACGCGAATGCGCACGCGGGTCGTGATCAGGTGGTGGATCGCGCACAGCACATGCGCTCGGACTTCCGTGGAGCAGAGCTCGACACAGAACCACCTAGGAGAAGATCAGCGTACCCACCCGCGAGAAGCTTTCAGCCGGGCCGCAGCTGGTCAACACCGTTCCGCGGATCGCCGCTGTGTGAGCGGCGACCGTGCAGCGTTCAGCCTTGTTCTTGATCTCCACCGAGGCCGGAACTTTTCCGCTGGAGTCCGATCGCCGAGCGTGAGTCGGGGCGGCGGTTGAGTTCATCTTCGACTCGGGCGAGGTCACGCGGCGTGTGAATGGCGAGGTGCGTAGGACGTCGCCCCACCGTTCGGAAGCAACCGGAAGGAAGTCGAGCCACTCGAGCGGCTGCGTCGAGATACGGCGCTGAAGCGGTCAATAAGATGGCATTGCGATGACGTGGTCAAGTTTCACCAACTAAGAAGTCCCGGGAACCCTTAGGTTCCCGGGACTTTCCGGTCGGGATGACAGGATTTGAACCTGCGACCCCTTGACCCCCAGTCAAGTGCGCTACCAAGCTGCGCCACATCCCGATGCCCCCGCTCTCGCGCGGACAACTCCCCCATCCTACCCGCTCCGCGGAGGCGTCGCGAACCGGCGTGCGCCCGGGCGTGGCATCCGTCGTCCGCTTGCCGGTGTCGGCGGGCGGCGTTAGTTTCGCGGCATGGCGAACATCACGATCGCGCCGGCCACCGCGGACCGCTTCGACGACGCGCAGCACGCCCTCACCGGCGGAGGCGACGGCCGCAGCTGCCAGTGCCAGTGGTGGACAATCACCAACGCGGAGTTCCAGAGAACGCCGATCGAGCAGCGCCAGGCGATGCTCCGCGACGAGATGCAGGTAGCGCCCCCGCCCGCGCTGATCGCGTACGTCGACGGCGAGGCGGCGGGCTGGGTGCGGGTCGGGCCGCGGACGCGGCAGATCCGTCTCGGACGCACTATGAACTTCACCGCGCACTCCGAGGAGCCGTGGGACGACGACTCGGTGTGGGCCGTGAGCTGCTTCGTCGTCCGCAAGGAGTTCCGCCGGCAGGGACTGAACGCGCGGCTGCTCGACGCGGCGGTCGATTTCGCCCGGGCGGGCGGCGCGCGCGTCATCGAGGCGTACCCCATGGATCCCGATGCCGGTAAGAAGATCCCCGTCAACGACCTCTACCACGGCGTCCTGTCGACGTTCGAGCAGGCCGGCTTCCGCGAGATCGCACGCCCCAAGCCGTATCTGGCGCTCGTCGCGCTCGATCTCGCCGCCTGACGATCACAGGGCGAGAATGCGGCAGCACCCTTTGGCAAGCGTGCGACGATGGACGGCGTCCCTGCGTATCGAGGAGGATCATGCACCGGCTCTGGGTCTGCTTCGCGCCCCACGTCGTGGTGTCGATCGTCCACGTGATCGCGCTCGCGGCCGGCGCTGACGGCGTCGCGGCGCCGACGAAGCTCGCGCTCATGCCCCTGCTCGCCCTCGCTGTCGTGTGGGGAGCGCGCGGCCGCGGCTGGACGAGCTCTCACAGCCTTCTCATCGCAGCGCTCGCGCTGTCGTGGCTCGGCGACGGAGCCGGCACGTTCGTGCCGTTCCTGCCGACGGTGCCGATGATGCTGCTCTTCTTCGGCCTGGCCCACCTCTGCTACATCTGGCTGTTCTGGCGCCGGATGGCGGTGCGCCGCGTCCCGCTGTGGGCCGCTGTCTACGGCGCGTGGTGGGTCCTGCTCCTCGCCGTCCTGTGGCCGCACCTCGGCGGCCTGGCCGTGGCCGTCGCCGCCTACGGACTGGTGCTCGGAGGGACGGCGGTCGCGGCATCCCGCTGCCATCCGCTCATCGTGTGGGGCAGCGTCTTCTTCCTGACGTCGGACTCCGTGCTGGCCTTCCGCCTGTTCCTCCCCGATACCATGCCCGACTGGACCAGCCCGCTCGTCATGCTGACGTACTGCCTCGGTCAGGGCCTCATCGCGGCGGGCGTCCTGGTCGGCGTCTCGGCGCGGCGCGATGCCGCGACGACCGCGGCGGTGGCGACGTGACGGATGCCTCCGCCTCGGCCAAGACTGTCCGCGTCGACGCCTGGCTGTGGGCGGTGCGCATCTACAAGACGCGCTCGGCCGCGACGACGGCATGCCGCGCCGGGCATGTCCGGGTCAACGGCGAGCGCGCGAAGGCGGCACAGCCCGTGCGGCCGGGCGACGAGCTCCGCGTGCGGGTGAGCGGCTTCGACCGCATCCTGATCGTGAAGCAGCCGATCTCCAAGCGGGTCGGCGCTGCCCCCGCGGCCGAGGCCATGGACGACCGCACGCCGCCACGCGACCCCACCCCCGTCATCGCGCAGCGGGATCGCGGCGCGGGGCGCCCGACCAAGCGCGAGCGTCGGGAGATCGATCGCCTGCGGGGGCGAGAGTGACCTGTTCCAGCGCATCCGTAACGGTGATCGCCGGCACGCGGTGCCCCACCTCGCTCCGCGTTGCCGCGCGGCGCTGCGCGACGCACAGCACCAGCATGATGGCGCACGACACGACGTAGAACGTGTGCAGCGCCCAGATCGGACCGACCGGCAGCGTGAACACGTAGAGCGAGTAGACCGCATTGGCCGCATTGATCATCCCGAGGCTCACGAGGCTGTACGACGAGACGTCGCGGGTGCGCAGCGCCTTGGTGAGCATGGGCAGGTTGCTGATCGCGAAGACGACGGTCGCCACCGTGCCTGCGATCAGCGGGATGTCCATATCGCCACGGTAGGTGCAGGGCGCCGCGCACCGCGTCGGGCGAAGAGCCCATCTTGGGCGGGCGCCGCGAATGGGTCATTGTGTGTAGGCCCGGCTGCCCGGCGGGCGATTGGTCAGACCAGCCCGTTCTCGTACGCGTACGCGGTCGCCGCAGCCCGGCTCGAGATGCCGAGCTTGCCGAAGATGTTGGCCACGTGCCGGGCGACCGTCTTCTCGCTCAGCGACAGCCTCGCGCCGATCCCGCGGTTCGTGAGACCCGTCGACACGAGCCGCAGCACCTCGAGCTCGCGCGGGGTGAGGGCGCCGACGCGCCGATCGCCCGTCAGCGCGGCGAGGTCGGCGAGGGCGGGCTCCGCGCCGAGGTCGAGGAACACCGCGCGCGCGGCCTCGACGTCCGCCCTCGCGTCCTCGGGGTGGCCGAGCGAGCGGAGGGCGAGCCCCGCCAGCACCCGGCTGCGGGCGGCCTCGTACCGCGCCCCCACCGCATCCCACGCGTGCGCGGCGACTCGCGCCGCCTCGAGCGCGTCCGCCGCGCGTCCCTCCGCGAGCAGCACCCTTGCGTCCGCCGTGGCGACGGCGGCGTCGCGCATCGGGCTGGCCGTGTCGAGGCTCGCGCCGCGAAACTCCTCCAGCGCGCGACGCGCGGCCACGGGATCGCCCGCCGCGACCTCGATCTCGATGAGCGCGGGCAGCAGGAACCGACGGGTGACCGGGTCGGCGCCGGCCGCGCTCCGGCGGATCTCCTCCTGCGCCCGCGCCGTGCGCCCCAGCGCGAGGTGGAGGAGCGAGAGGCCGGGCTGCGCCTCCCACCCGGACTCGGCCGCGCGGCGGTACGACTCCTCGGCGGAGTGGAACGCTCCGCGCAGCCGTGCGAGCTCTCCCAGCTGGTAGGGCGCGCCCCAGATCGCCCGGTAGTCCCCCGCCCGGAAGCGCGAGAGGGCGAGATCGACGGCCGTCGACGCCTCGGCCCACGCACCCCGGACGAGCAGGAGCGCCGCCTCCAGCGCGTGGCACTGCCCGCTGAAGGCGATCAGCTGCGGCTGCTCGCCGCACCACCGCTTGAGCACGGCCGTCCACGCGTCCGCACGCTCCAGGTCGAAGGCCAGCAGGGCGTCCGAGATCGAGGCGCAGGCGATCACGCCGCTCGGCAGGGGCGGGACGTCGCCGGCCGCGACGGCGGCCATCGCCTGGTCGAGGCAGGCGAAGCCGTCGGCCGGAGACCCGTCCTCGATCAGCGATTTGCCGAGGCCGAGTCTCGTGATCGCGGCGACCTCGCGATCGCCCTCCCGCTCGGCGACGTCGAGGATCTCCTCGAACGAATGGATCGCCTCGGCGGCGTTCCCGCTGCCGAGCTGCCCGACGGCCGGCGCCAGCCGCACGAAGCCCGCCAGCGCGCCGGGCTCGGCCATCGCGTGCACGATCCGCATCGCCCGGGCGGCCCACAGCACGCTGTTCGTGAAGTCGCCCTGCTCGATGAAGTTCAGCGCCAGCCAGCCTGCCGAGCGCGCCGCGCCCGCGGTGTCCTGCACGCCGAGGTGCGCCGAGTAGGCCCGCGACAGCGCGTCGAGGGAGGCGCGCGGCTCACCGCGGAGCAGGGCGGCCGTCGCGAGGACCTCCAGATCGGATGCCGCGAGCCCGGCGCGCGCATCGACGCGGGCGAGCAGCTCGAGCGCGTCCGCCCAGCGCCGGTCCGCCGCGGCCGTTCGGCCGGCGTCCAGGTCGCTGGAGATGATCATGTCGCTCCCCCGTCGGTCCCGTGCCGGCCTCGGGTCGGCGCCGGCTCCCCTCGGATCCTGCGCGAAACGTACCGCCGCCGAGACGGCCCCACAAGGCGCGCCGCGTCGGCAGGCCCTCCGCCCGGCAGGGCCAGTGAACCCACGGCCCCGTCAGGCGTCGAGCAGCTCCAGCACCCAGCGGGCGCCGCGGACGGCGGCTCCGGCATCCGTCACCCGCTCCGCCAGGCCGCGATCGCTCGTGACGACGGTCACCGTGCGCCCCGCGGCGACGGCGCGCTCGGCGGCGGCGAGGATCGCGTCGTCGCCGGATGCCTCGGCTCGGACGACCTCGACACCCGCAGCGCCGGCGGCACTGCGAGCCTGACCCTCGACGACGGCCGTCCACTCCGGATACCAGGTGTGCTCGGGGAGGTCGAGGGCGGATGCCGCGACGCCCCGCGCCGCCAGCTCGGCGAGACGCGCGAGCAAGCGACCGGCGGCGCCGGATCGGTCGCGCCACCACCCGTCGGGCACCGACCCCATGACGTTCGCGATGTCGACGACCACCGCCGGGCGCACGTCGAGCAGCTGCCGCAGCCGTCCCCAGGATTCGGCGAACCCGGGGTGCAGCGGGTACCGGGTGACCTCGTCGACCGGGACCCACGCGAGCTCGCGGCTCTCGGGGTCGCTGATGACGGGCTCGAAGGGCACGATGACATCCCCGACGACCGTCGTATAGGTCCAGTAGCCGAGATCGAGCACGCTCAGCACGCGCGGCCGCACCGCGGCATCCGGCACGCCCGCCTCTTCGGCCGACTCGCGCAGGGCGCCGTCGCAGGCGGTCTCGCCCTCGTGCCG
The DNA here is from genome assembly GCF_055329545.1 of Microbacterium sp. ZXT2-5. Taxonomy (NCBI): domain Bacteria; kingdom Bacillati; phylum Actinomycetota; class Actinomycetes; order Micrococcales; family Microbacteriaceae; genus Microbacterium; species Microbacterium sp. ZXT2-5. The sequence continues at coordinate 822,583 of NZ_JBUZWD010000002.1, forward strand.
CGCCCCGCCGGGCAGCGCCCAGGTGTCGCCGAAGTGGCTCCACGAGACGCGATGCTGCAGCAGCACGCCGCGTCCGGGATCGACGGCGAGGAGCCCGGCGGCCCCGAACCGGCCCCAGTACCGCTCCCCCGTCGGCGCGACCACCCAGGCGTCACCGGCGTCGCGAGGCCCGTGCGGACGCCGCGGCTCACCGGGGGCGGGCGGCTCGATCGTCACCCTGCCAGCCTGTCACACCACCGGGCCACAGGGTCTCGGGCGGCCCGCCTGCCGTCCCGCGACGGCTCGCCACAATGGACCCCGTGGACTACGACCTCGACGACGACCCCGCCCGGATCCAGCGCGACGTGGTGTGGGACTTCCTGTCGACCCGGGCGTACTGGGGGCGCTGGCGCACACGGGACCAGCTCGAGACGCAGATCGACGGCGCCTGGCGGGTCGTGGGCGCCTACCGGCGCGACACCGGGGAGCAGGTCGCATTCGCCCGCGCGGTGTCCGACGGCATCGGATTCGCCTATCTCGCCGACGTCTTCGTGCTCGACGATCACCGCGGGCAGAGCCTCGGCAAGCGCCTGCTGCGCCTGATGATCGACGACGGACCCGGTGCCGACATGCGCTGGACGCTGTTCACCGGCGACGCCCACGGCCTCTACCGTCAGTTCGGGTTCCACGAGCCGGACGTGACCGCGATGGTGCGCCCGGCCCGCCAGGGAACCTGAGTCCGGTCAGCGCTGGCGGCGCTCCCGCACCCGCATGTTGATCACGATCGGCGTCCCCTCGAAGCCGTACAGCTCGCGCAGGCGCCGCTGGATGAAGCGGCGGTAGCCCGGGTCGAGGAAGCCGGTCGTGAACAGCACGAAGGTGGGCGGACGCGTCGACGCCTGCGTGCCGAAGAGGATCCGCGGCTGCTTTCCGCCGCGCACCGGGTGCGGGTGCTCGGCGATGAGCTCGGTGAGGAAGGCGTTGAACTTGCCGGTGGGGATGCGCTGATCCCACGACTCCAGCGCCGTCTCCAGGGCCGGCACGAGCTTGTCGAGGTGGCGTCCGGTGCGCGCGGAGATGTTGACGCGCGGCGCCCACGTGACATGCGCCAGGTCCTGCTCGATCTCGCGCTCGAGGTAGCGGCGACGGTCCTGGCCGTCCATGTCGTCGTCGTTGAGGCGGTCCCACTTGTTGTAGGCGATCACCAGCGCGCGCCCCGACTCCAGCACGAGGTCGATGATGTTGAGATCCTGCACGCTCACCGGCTGCGTCACGTCGATCACGACGATCGCGACCTCGGCCTTCTCGAGCGCGGCCGACGTGCGCAGCGACGCGTAGAAGTCGGCGCCCTGCTGAAGGTGCACGCGGCGGCGGATGCCGGCGGTGTCGACGAAGCGCCACAGCCTGCCGCCGAGCTCGACGATCTCGTCGACGGGGTCGCGCGTCGTGCCGGCGAGCTCGTTCACGACGACGCGCTCCTCGCCGGCGGCCTTGTTGAGCAGTGACGACTTGCCGACGTTGGGGCGGCCCAGGATGGCGACGCGACGCGGGCCGCCGATCTCGGCCTTCGCCACCGCCGACACGTCCGGCATCACCTTGACGACCTCGTCGAGGAGGTCGGCGACGCCGCGGCCGTGGATCGCCGAGACGGGGTGGGGCTCGCCCAGGCCCAGGTTCCACAGCGCGGCGGCCTCGGGCTCCTGACGGGCGTCGTCCACCTTGTTGGCGACGAGGAAGACGGGCTTGTTCGCCTTGCGCAGCAGTCGCACGACGTGCTCGTCCGTGGAGGTGGCGCCGACCATCGCGTCGACGACGAACAGCACGACGTCCGACAGGTCGATGGCGACCTCCGCCTGCGCGGCGACCGAGCGGTCGATCCCGCGGGCGTCGGGCTCCCAGCCGCCGGTGTCGACGAGGGTGAAGCGGCGGTCCATCCACTCGGCCTTGTACGTCACCCGGTCGCGCGTGACCCCGGGCGTGTCCTCGACCACGGCTTCGCGACGGCCCAGGATGCGGTTGACGAGGGCCGACTTGCCCACGTTCGGTCGGCCGACGATCGCCACGACCGGCAGCGCCGGCAGGAACTCGACGCCGTCCTCGCCGCGGACGAGCCCCTCCAGCAGGGCCGCGTCCTCGGCGTCGAGGGCGTAGTCCTCGAGGCCGGCGCGCAGGGCGGCCGCGCGCTGTTCGGCGAGGTCGTCGTCGAGCTCGGCGAGGTTCTCGGCGAGGTGGTCCTCGCCGGCCTCGAACTCGTCGAAGTCGGGGGTGGTGTCAGCGGCCATCTCAGGCTCCCGTCCGGGTGTGAGTCGTGGTGCCGCGCGAGGACGCCGACGGCGTCTCGCCTGCGGCGGAGTCGACCGCGCGGATGACGGCCAGCACGGCGTCCACGGTCTGATCGAAGTCGAGGTCGGTCGAGTCGACGACCTCGACGCCCGGCGCGGCGGTGAGGAAGTCGACCACGGCCGAGTCCTTCGCGTCGCGCTGGTGGAGCGCCGCGGCGACCGCCGCGGCGTCGTGCGTCGTCAGTTCGGCGCTGCGCCGCGCGGCGCGCACCTCCGGCGCCGCCGTGAGGAGGATGCGCACCGGGGCATCGGGGGCGACGACGGTCGTGATGTCGCGACCCTCGACCACGACGCCCGGGCGCCCCGAGCGCGCGACGAGCGAGCGGAACAGCGCATTCACCGACTCGCGCACCGCCGGCACCCGGGCCACGCCGCTCACGGCGTCGGTCACGCGGGGCTCACGGATGGCGTCGGTCACGTCCGCCTCGCCCACGCGCACCCAGTACGCGTCGGGGTCGAGCGAGATGGCGTAGTCGAAGTCGCCTGTCGCATCGAGGACGGATGCCGCATCCGAGGTGTCGAAGCCGCGCTCGAGGGCGTGCCACGCCAGGGCGCGGTAGGCCGCGCCGGTGTCGAGGTAGCCGAAGCCGAGACGGCGCGCGACCTGCTTCGAGACGCTGGACTTGCCGCTGCCGGCGGGGCCGTCGATCGCGACGACCGTCGGGGCCGGCGTGTCTGCCGGCGGCCGGGTCAGGGACTCAGTCATTGGTGGTGCTCGCAATCTTCCAGCCGCGCGACTCGAGGCCGTCGACGGCCCGGCGCACGGCGCTGGGGACGACGCTGATCTCGGCGAGGCCGAACTGGGCGCCGGGCGAGTGCTCCAGGCGCAGGTCTTCCACGTTCACGCCGAGCTCTCCCAGCTCGCCGAAGAGCCGTCCGAGCTGACCGGGAGTGTCGTCTACCATCACCACGACCTGCTCGAAGCGGCGGTTCTGGCCGTGCTTGCCCGGGAGCCGCTCGACGCCGTCGTTGCCGCGCCGGATGGTGTCGGCGACAGCACGCCGGGCGCCGGGGGCGTCCGGCCGGCGCAGCGCGTCCGCGACCGCCGACAGGTCGGTCGCGAGCTGATCGAGCACGTCGACGACCGGCTCCGCGTTGGCGCCGAGGATCTGCACCCACAGCTCGGGGGCGGATGCCGCGATCCGCGTCGTGTCGCGCACGCCCTGGCCGGCCAGGCGCAGCGACCCGTCGGGGGCGTCGACGAAGCGTCCCGCGAGCAGGCTCGCGACGAGCTGCGGCACGTGCGAGACCAGGGCGACAGCGCGGTCGTGGTCTTCAGGGGTCATCTCGATGGGCGTCGCACCGAGGTCGAGCGCGAGCCCCTCGACCAGCGCGAGGTCGGACGACGACGTCTCCTCGTCGCGGCAGACCACCCACGGGCGCCCGACGAAGATGTCGGCGCGCGCCGAGATCGCTCCCCCGCGCTCGCGTCCGGCGAGCGGATGGGAGCCGATGTAATGGGTCAGATCGACGCCGCGCTCACGCAGCTCGCGCAGCGGCTCGAGCTTGACGCTCGCGACATCCGTCACCACCGCCCGCGGGAAGCGGGCCAGCTCGCGCTCGATGACGTGGGCGGTCACATCCGGCGGCACCGCCACGACGACCAGGACCGGCTCGTCGCGATCGTCCGCGGCGCGGCCGGCGCCGTAGTCGATGGCGAGGCGCAGCTGGGACGGGGACGTGTCGTCGAGCGCGACGTCGACGCCGCGCGCCCGGAGGGCGTGTCCGATGCTGGCGCCGAGCAGGCCGGCGCCGACGATCCGCACCGTTCCCTGCACGCGCGCAGCGAGGAGGGTCTCGGTCACTTAGTCCTCCTGTGGGGCGGCCCGGCGCGCGAGGGTCAGCAGAGCGCCGCGCTCCACTTTAGTCAACTCGCGGGTGCGCCCGGCTGGCAGGGTTCCCAGGTGGAGCGGGCCGAACTGGCGCCTGACGAGTTCGACGACCGGATGCCCCACCTCGGCCATCATGCGCCGCACGATGCGGTTGCGGCCCGAGTGCAGCGTCAGCTCGACCAGCGATCCGCCGCCCTCCGCCGACGTGGACAGGAGCCGCGCCTTGTCTGCGGCGATCGGGCCGTCCTCGAGCTCGACCCCGCGCACCAGCCGCTGGATCGTCTGGGCCGTCACGGTGCCTTCGACCTTGGCGATGTAGACCTTGGTGACGCCGAACGACGGGTGGGCGAGGACGTGCGCGAGCTCGCCGTCGTTGGTGAGCACGAGGAGGCCGCTGGTGTCGGCATCCAATCGCCCCACGTTGTACAGCCGCTCGTCCCACTCCTCGGTGTAGCGCCGCAGGTCGGGGCGACCGCGGTCGTCCTTCATCGAGCTGACGACGCCCGTCGGCTTGTTGAGCATGACGTAGCGCTTGGACTGATCCAGCTGCACGGCCGTGCCGTCGACGTCGACGAGGTCGTTCTCGGGGTCCACGCGCGAGCCCAGCTCGGTGACGACCCGGCCGTTCACGCGCACCCGGCCCTCGACGATCATGTTCTCGGCGACGCGCCGCGAAGCCACGCCCGCGTTCGCGAGCACCTTCTGCAGGCGCTGCCCTGAGTCTGTCGAAGGGCGCTGCCCTGAGTCTGTCGAAGGGCGCTCGCCCTCCGCTTCCGCGCCCGTCATCGACGCACCCCCTCTTCCATGCCGTCGCCGACTTCGTCCGCGCCGTCCAGCAGCGGTGAGATGTGCGGCAGCTCGTCCAGCGAGTTGATGCCGAGGTGAACCAGCAGCGCGTCCGTCGTGCCGTAGTTGATGGCGCCGGTCTCGGCATCCGCGAACAGCTCGGTGATCAGTCCGCGCGCCAGCAGCGTCCGCACCACCGAGTCCACGTTCACGGCGCGGATCGACGCCACCTGGCTGCGGGTCACCGGCTGCTTGTAGGCGATGACGGCGAGGGTCTCCAGCGCGGCCTGCGACAGTCGCGACGGTGCCTGTCCGCCCACGAACTCGCTCACCAGGTCGTCGAGCTCCTCGCGCACGTACAGGCGCCAGCCGCCGCCGACCTCGCGCAGCTCGAAGCCGCGCACCGGCCCGCCGCTGCGCCCGTCGTAGTCGTCGACGAGCGCCGCGATCGCCTGGCGGACGGCGGGCACCGGCGCGCCGACGGCGGCCGCCAGGCTCACGAGGCTCTGCGGTTCCTCGACGATCAGGAGGATCGCCTCGAGGCGCCGCGCGACGTCGGAGGCGTCCACCACGGGCGGGTCGGGCGTCGTGTCAGTGGTCATAGTCGGCTCCCAGGGTGGCGAGATTCTCGTCGCTCCAGCGCTGCGCGCTCCAGCGGAGCGTCAGCTCGCCGAGCGGCTCGAGCTGTTCGAAGGACAGGGCGGCGTGGCGGTAGAGCTCGAGCACCGAGAGGAAGCGCGCCACCACGACTCCCGTCTGCGAGACGCCGGCGATCAGCTCGCGGAAGCTCAGCGAGCCGGCATCCCGCAGCAGCGTCACCACGATGGCCGCCTGCTCGCGGATGCTCACCAGCGGCGCATGCAGGTGGTCGAGGCCGACCCGCGGGATCTCCTTCGGCGTCATGGCGAGCATGGCGAGCGCCGCGAAGTCGTCGGCACTGAGCGACCACACCAGCTCGGGCACCGCCTGCCGGTACTTCTCGTCCAGCCGCACCGACCGGGTGTGACGCCCGCTCTCGCGACGCAGGCACCGCTCGAACCAGGCCGAGACCTCCTTGAACGCGCGGTACTGCAGCAGGCGCGCGAACAGCAGGTCGCGTGCCTCGAGGAGCGCGACGGACTCGGCGTCCACGAGCTCCCCCTGCGGCAGGAGCCCCGCGACCTTCATGTCGAGCAGGGTCGCTGCCACCACGAGGAACTCCGACGCCTCCTCGAGCTCCTCCTCGGGTCCGAGCTCGCGCAGGTAGGCGATGAACTCGTTGGTCACGAGCGACAGCGACACCTCGGTGATGTCGAGCTCGTGCTTGGAGATGAGGCTGAGCAGGAGGTCGAACGGACCGTCGAAGTTCGACAGGGCGACGCGGAACCCGTCGCCGGCGGCCGCCGGGCCTTCGCCCGCGGGCGCTGAGCCTGTCGGAGCGTCAGGCGACGGCACCACGGGCGACCAGCTCCCGCGCCAGTCGCAGGTAGGCCTGCGCCGCGGCGTGCTCGGGCGCGAACTCGGTGATCGGCATGCCCGACACCGAGGCGTCCGGGAACTTGACGGTGCGGCCGATGACGGTCTCGAGCACGTCGTCGCCGAACGCGTCCACCACGCGCTCGAGCACCTCGCGCGAGTGCAGCGTGCGGGCGTCGTACATGGTGGCCAGGACGCCGTCGAGGCGGATGGTCGGGTTGAGACGGTCGCGCACCTTGTCGATCGTCTCGATGAGCATCGCGACACCGCGGAGGGCGAAGAACTCGCACTCCAGCGGGATGATGACGCCGTGGCTCGCGGTCAGCGCGTTCACCGTGAGCAGGCCGAGGGACGGCTGGCAGTCGATGAGGATCGCGTCGTACTCGCCGGCCACCTTGCGCAGCACGCGCGAGAGCGTCTGCTCGCGCGCGACCTCGTTGACGAGGTGCACCTCGGCCGCCGACAGGTCGATGTTGGCGGGGAGGACGTCGAGGTTCTCGACGCGCGTCTGCACGATGACGTCCTGCGGGTCGCGCTTGCCGTCCAGCAGCAGATCGTAGATCGTCGGGATCTCGTGCGTCTGGATGCCGAGGCCGGCCGACAGCGCGCCCTGCGGGTCGAAGTCGACCGCGAGCACGCGGCGTCCGTAGCTTGCGAGCGCGGCTGCGAGGTTGATCGAGGTGGTCGTCTTGCCGACGCCGCCCTTCTGGTTGCACAGGGCGATGATGCGGGCGGGACCGTGCCCGTTCAGCTTCGGCGGCGTCGGGAAGCCCTGGTACGGACGCCCGGTAGGCCCGATGGGGACCTCGGACTTCGAGGCCTTCCCCGATCTGGTCTTCGCCGTGCTGTCAGCCACCGTGCTCCCGCTTCCTCGTGCTCGCTCGATCCTAGTCGGCTCTAGGAGAATCCTTCGATGAAGCGCCGTGCCGCAGCACATAGCGCGCCACCGCGGCGCCCGCCCGGCGGGCGACCCAGCGGCTCAGTCTGTCGGATCGAGCCGCTCGCGCGCCAGTCGTCAGCGCGCCCGCGGGTGCGACGTCGCGTAGACGTCGCGCAGCGCGTCGACCGACACGTACGTGTAGATCTGCGTGGTCGCCACCGACGCGTGCCCGAGAAGCTCCTGCACCACCCGCACGTCGGCCCCGCCCTGCAGCAGGTGGGTCGCGAACGAGTGCCGCAGGGTGTGCGGCGAGACGTGCGCCGTGAGGTGGGCGCGCTCGGCGGCGGAATGGATCACGAGCCACGCGCTCTGCCGCGACAGCGGCGCGCCGCGCGCGCCGAGGAAGAGCCGCGGCGTGGCGCGCCCGCGACGCGACAGCTCGGGCCGCGACCGGGTCAGGTAGGCGTCGACGGCGGCCCGTGCGTACGAGCCGACCGGGACGATCCGCTCCTTCGACCCCTTGCCGCGCACGCGCAGCACGTCGCCGTGCGCCATGTCGTCGACGTCGAGCTGCACGATCTCCGACACGCGGGCGCCGGTGGCGTAGAGCAGCTCCAGCAGCGCGCGGTCGCGCAGCCCCACCAGGTCGCCGGTCGCCCCACCCGCGGCACCGGTCGCATCGGAGCCGGTCGCGGGAGGCGGCCCCGCGGCATCCAGCAGCTTCTCCACCTGCTCGATCGTGAGCGCCTTCGGGAGTCGTTTCGGCTGCTTGGGCGGGCGCAGGTTCGCGGAAGGGTCCGCGGTCTCGATGCCCTCCCGCGCCAGGAAGCGGTGCAGCCCGCGCACCGACGACTGCAGCCGCGCCAGCGACGACGCAGCCATCGGCGGCTGAGCGGCGGCGCGGTCGGCGACGAAGCTGCCGAGCATGACCGCGGTCACCTCGCCGGTCTCCTCGACGCCCTGCTCGCGAAGCCAGCCGGCGTAGCCGGCGAGGTCGCGGCGATACGCGGCCACCGTGTTCTCGGACAGCCCGCGCTCGACCGCGATGTGCCGCAGGTACGCGTCCACCGCACGATCGATCCGCATGTCCGTCCGCCCTCGTCCCGGGGCGACCCGTGCCCTGCCCTGCACCACCGGCAGGTCAGGGCGTCGGCGCCCCCTGTGCCGCGCGCAGCCGCTCGGCCGCGGCGAGCACCCCCACGGTCATGATGCCATTGCGAAGGCGTCCGGCGAAGATGCCGGCGACGACGTCGGTCAGCGGCACCCACTCCAGGCGGATGTCGGCCTCCTCGTCCTCGCGCGCGTGCACCTCGCCGGCGGGCGAGAGGCCGCGCGCCAGGAACAGGTGCACGACCTCGTCGTTCCCGCCCGGCGTGGTGAAGATGCTCAGCAGCGGCTCCCACGAGTCGGCGACCAGGTCGGCCTCTTCGGCGAGCTCCCGACGGGCGGTCTCGAGCGGCGTCTCACCCGCCACGTCGAGCAGACCGGCGGGCACCTCCCAGTCGCGCAGGCGGATCGGGTGCCGGTACTGCTGGATCAGCAGCACGCGGCTCTCGTCGTCGACCGCCACGACCGCCGCGGCGCCGGGGTGATCGACGTACTGGCGCACGATCCTCCCGTCGCCGTAGGCGACCGTGTCGCTGCGCACATCCCACACGCGGCCCTCGTAGACGCGCTCGCTCTCGAGGACGGTCGCGTCGACGGGCTCGTCGGCCAGGAGCGCCCCGGTCGTCTCGGAGGCGCCGGGCTGCGGCATCCGTCCGCCGGTCACGCGACCGGTTCCTGAACCTCTTCGAAGGGCTCCACCTCGAACAGCTCGCTCGAACGGTGACGCTCCAGCGCCGCGCCCACGAGGCCGCGGAACAGCGGGTTCGCGTTCGTGGGGCGCGAGCGCAGCTCGGGGTGCGCCTGCGTCGCGATGTAGTACGGGTGCACGTCGCGCGGCAGCTCGACGTACTCGACGAGGTCGAGGTCGGGGTTGATCCCGGAGAACACCAGTCCCGCCTCGGCGATCTGCTCGCGGTAGCGGTTGTTGACCTCGTAGCGGTGCCGGTGGCGCTCCGAGACGCGCCGGGCGCCGTACACCTCGGCGGCGATGGAGCCCTCGGCGAGCTCGGCGGGATACAGCCCCAGGCGCATGGTGCCGCCCATGTCGCCACGGTCGAGGATGTCGACCTGCTCCTCCATGGTCGCGATGACCGGGTGCTCGGTGTCGGGGTCGAACTCGCTCGACGACGCGTCCTCGATGCCGGCGACGTGCCGGGCGTACTCGATGACGATGCACTGCAGGCCCAGGCAGATGCCGAGCGTCGGGATGCCCTGCTCGCGCGCGAACTTCAGCGCGCCGATCTTGCCCTCGATGCCGCGGATGCCGAAGCCGCCGGGGATCACGATGCCGTCGAGGGTGCCCAGCGCCTTGGCGGCGCCCTCCGGTGTCTCGCACTCGTCGGACGGGATCCAGCGGATGCTGACGTGGGTCTCCTGGGCGAACCCGCCGGCCTTGAGGGCCTCGGTGACCGAGAGGTAGGCGTCCGGCAGGTCGATGTACTTGCCGACCAGGCCGATGGTCACCTCGTGCTTGGGGTTGTGCACGGCGTTGAGCACCCGCTGCCAGCGCGACCAGTCGACGTCGCCGGCACGCGACAGTCCGAGCGCGCGCACGATGTACTCGTCCAGGCCCTGCTCGTTGAGCATCGACGGGATGTCGTAGATGCTCGGCACGTCGACGGCGTTCACGACGGCGCCCTCGTCGACGTCGCACATGAGCGCGATCTTGCGCTTGTTCGACTCGGTGACCGGCCGGTCGCTGCGCAGCACGAGCGCGTCGGGCTGGATGCCGATCGAGCGGAGCGCGGCGACGGAGTGCTGCGTCGGCTTGGTCTTCTGCTCGCCCGATGCGCCCATGAACGGCACGAGCGAGACGTGAACGAAGAACACGTTGTTGCGGCCGAGCTCGTGGCGGATCTGGCGGGCGGACTCGATGAACGGCTGCGACTCGATGTCGCCGACCGTGCCGCCGATCTCGGTGATGATGACGTCGGGGCGGGGCTCCTCGGTCGCCTGCAGGCGCATGCGCCGCTTGATCTCGTCGGTGATGTGCGGGATCACCTGCACCGTGTCGCCGAGGTACTCGCCGCGACGCTCCTTGGCGATCACCTGCGAGTAGATCTGGCCGGTGGTGACGTTGGCGGCCTGGCTCAGCTCGATGTCGAGGAAGCGCTCGTAGTGGCCGATGTCGAGGTCGGTCTCGGCGCCGTCGTCGGTCACGAAGACCTCGCCGTGCTGGAACGGGTTCATCGTGCCCGGGTCGACGTTCAGGTACGGGTCGAGCTTCTGCATCACGACGCGCAGACCCCGCGCGGTCAGCAGGTTCCCGAGGCTGGCGGCGGTGAGGCCCTTGCCCAGAGAGGAAACGACACCACCGGTCACGAAGATGTGCTTGGTGGTGTCGCTCTGGGAGTCGCCGTGGGAAGAATCAGAAGTCTGCATCACGGGCTTTTATCCTATCAGGCGGTGTTTCGTTGAGCTTCGCGGGAGCGGAGGACACGCGGGCGCCGGGGCGCTCACCCGTTCGCATCCGAGCGAAGGCTGAGCAACTCGCGGGCGTGGGTGAGCGCGGCGTCGGAATCGGGCATGCCCGACAGCAGCCGCGCCATCTCGGCCTCGCGATCGGCGCCGTCCAGGCGACGGACATCGGATGCCGTGACCGAGCCGTCGTTCGCCTTCACGACGGTGAGGTGGTTGGCCGCGAACGCCGCGACCTGCGCGAGGTGGGTGACGGCGATCACCTGCGACGACTGGGCGAGCCGCGCGAGCCGGCGGCCGACCTCGATCGCGGCGGCGCCGCCGATGCCGGCGTCGACCTCATCGAACACGAACGTCGGCACGGGGTCGACCGCGGCGATCACCACCTCGATCGCGAGCATGACGCGGCTGAGCTCGCCGCCCGACGCGCCGCGCGAGACCGGGCGGGGCTCCGCTCCCGGATGCGGCGCGAGGAGGATCGCGACGTCGTCCCGGCCGTGGGTCGAGTCGGCGCCGGGCGTCACGGCGACCTCGAGCCGCGCATCGGGCATCGCCAGCGCGCGCAGCTCGTCGGTCACGGCGGCGCCCAGGCGCGCGGCGGCGTCGGTGCGGGCGGCGGTGAGGACGGCCGCCGCGTCGTCGAGGACGGATGCCGCGGCCTCCCGCTCCTCGGTCAGCCGCTGGATGCGCTCGCCGTCGTCGTCGAGCTCGGCCAGGCGTGCCGAGCCGGTGTCGAGGAGGTCGATCGCGGCGTCGAGGGTGCCGTGCGTGCGCACGAGGCCCGCGAGCACGGCGCGGCGCTCCTCCACGGCCGCCAGCTCGTGCGGGCCGGACTCGTCGAGATCGGCGAGGTACCCGGCCAGGGCCGCGGCGATGTCGGCCACGCGGTAGCCCACGTCGGCCAGCTGCCCCGCGAGCTCCTCGAGCACGGGGTCGTGGACGCGCTCGAGCGCGCGCCGGGCCTCGGCCAGGAGGGACCCGGCGTCGGGGACGTCGCCGTCGCCCGAGAGGCCGTCGTGCGCGGACGCGGCGGCGAGCCGCAGCTCCTCGGCGTTGGCGAGGCGCTCGGCGCGGGTCGCGAGGTCGGCGTCCTCCCCCGCCATGGGCGCCGCCTGCTCGATCTCGGCGAGCTGCGCCCGCAGCTCGTCCGCCTCGCGCGCCCGGGCGTCGCGGTCGTCGGTGAGCTGCGACAGTTCGCGATCCACCGCACGCCAGTGCTCGTAGGCGCGCCGGTACGCGTCGCGGGCGGTGTGGACGGCCTCGCCGCCGAACCGGTCCAGCGCGTCGCGCTGCGCCGCCGCGGAGCGCAGCCGCAGCTGCTCGGACTGCCCGTGCACGACGACGAGCTGCTCGGCGAGGTCGGCCAGCACGCCCGCCGGCGCGGCGCGGCCGCCGACGGATGCCCGGCCGCGGCCCTCGCTCGAGATGGACCGCCCGACGTACAACTCGGCACGCCCGCCGCCGATGGGCTCGACGTCACCGCCGGCTTCGCGAACGCGCGAGGCGACCGGGCCCTCCTCGGGCACGATCCACACGCCGTCGACGGTGGCCTGCGACGCTCCGGCGCGCACCGCGCCGGAGTCCGCCCGCTGGCCGAGCAGCAGCCCGAGGCCGGTCACGACCATCGTCTTGCCCGCGCCGGTCTCACCCGTGATGGCGGTGAAGCCCGGCCCGATCGGCAGTGTCGCCTCGGCGATGACGCCCAGGTCGCGCAGCCGCATCTCTTCGATCACAGCGGCGCCTCCGCGCCGGCGGCGGGCGTGGCATCCGTCTCCGGCGCCGTGCGCACCGGCAGCACACCCGTGATCGCGGCGGGACCGCGCCACCCCTCCACCGGGAGCCGGAACTTGCGCACCAGGCGATCGGTGAACTGGGAGGGGTGCAGGCGCGCGAGGCGCACCGGACGATCGGACCGCCGGACCACGACGCGCGCGCCGGGGGGCAGATCGTGCGAGCGGCGCCCGTCGCACCAGAGGATGCCGGTGCCGTTCGTGCGCTCGAGCACCTCGATGGCGACCGCGTGCTCGGGCCCGACGACGAGCGGCTTGGCGAAGAGCGCGTGGGCCGACAGCGGAACGACCGAGATCGCCTCGACGGTCGGCCAGATCACCGGTCCGCCGGCGGAGAAGTTGTAGGCCGTCGAGCCGGTCGGCGTCGAGACGACCATGCCGTCGCAGCCGAAGGTCGACAGCGGGCGGCCGTCGATCTCGACCACGACCTCGAGCATGCGCTCACGGCTGGCCTTCTCGACCGTCGCCTCGTTGAGCGCCCAGGTCTCGTAGATGACGGAGTCGCCGGTGTCCTTGACGCGCACCTGGAGCGCCATGCGCTCCTCGACCTCGTACTCGCGGGCGATCACCCGCCGCACCGCCTCATCCATGTCGTCGCGTTCGATCTCGGCGAGGAAGCCCACGTGGCCCATGTTGATGCCCAGCACGGGCGCGCTGCCGTCTCGGACGAGCTCGGCCGCCCGCAGGATCGTGCCGTCCCCGCCGAGCACGATCGCCAGCTCGATGTGCGGGACGGGCACGTCGACGCCGAGGACCGCGACATCGCCCAGCGGCGAGCCGGCGTCGACGAGCTCCTGCTTGTCGTCGGGGGCGAGCACGGGCGTCGCCCCGGCGGTGCGGAGGGCGGCCACGACGCGCTCGGCGGAGGCCACCGTGTCGGCGCGATGCGCGTGCGCCACCACCAGGATGCTGCGCTCGGCGCGTGCGTCGGCGTTGTTCATCGGCTCCCCGCCAGTCGGTTCACAGTGCTCAACCATTCTGTCGGATTGCTCCCCCGGCCCGGCGCGAGGTTGGCGATGTACTCCGAATTGCCGTGCGTGCCCGCGATCGGGGAGGAGACCAGGCCGCACGTGCCGAGCCCGGCGTCCCACGCCGCCCACAGCACGCGTGCGACCGCGTCGGCGCGCAGCACGGGGTTGGTGACGAGTCCGCCCTTCACAGCCGTGCGTCCGACCTCGAACTGCGGCTTGATCAGCAGCACGAGGTCGGCATCGGAGGCAGCGACCGCGCGGGCGGCGGGCAGCACGTGGCCCAGCGAGATGAACGACAGGTCGCCGGTGATCACGGACGGCGCATCGGCGATCCCGCTCGCCTCGGCGAGGGACGCCGCGGTCATGTACCGCACGTTGAAGCCCTCGACCGATCTCACTGCAGGGTCTGCCGCGACGGATGCCGCGAGCTGACCGTGCCCGACGTCCACGGCGATCACCGGCGCGGCGCCGCGCTCGCGGAGCACCTGCGTGAAGCCGCCGGTCGAGGCGCCCATGTCGAGCGCCAGCCGGCCCCGAACGTCGACCTCGAAGGCGTCGAGGCCGGCGATGAGCTTGTGGGCGGCACGGCTCACGTAGTGGTCGGCGGCGGCGACCTCGATCACGCTGTCGTCGGCCACGGGCATCGAGGCCTTCACCACGGGGCGTCCGTCGACGGTCACGACCCCCTCGGCGATGAGCGTCGCAGCGTGCGTCCGCGAGCGCGCGAGACCTCGAGCGGCCAGAGCGGCGTCGAGGCGGCTCGTCATGACCCGGTGCCGGGACTCGCCTCGAGGCGACGGGCGAGGGTGTCGTGCAGCGTGTCGTACGCCGCGGCGCGCGTGGCCAGCGGCTGCGCCTCGATCACCTCGAGTGTCGACAGCAGGTCGCCGGTCTCGTCCTCACGCTCTCGGGGCTGATCCATGGTCCCCAGGATACGTCGGTGCCGCGACGCTACCGCGAAGCGCCTCGCGCTCACGCACGCGCTGATCGGAGGCGAGCAGCGGTCAGGGGCGGTGGAACGGATCGGCGTAGAGCTCTTCGGGCACGCGGAACCCGAAGATCGCACGCCCGGTCGACCAGATCGCCGCCGCGCCCGCGCGCACGAGGTCGATCGGCCGGTCGCCGGCGCTCAGGATGCGGATGTCGGCCCCGTCGATCGCGACGCGCGCATCGCGCACCTTCGCGACGCCGTCCTTCACGTGCACCTCCGGGTACGGCTCGTGGAGTTCGCGCAGGTCGCCCAGGATGTACGTCGGACGCGAGCCCTCCGGCGCCGCCAGCACGTGCTTCGGCCGGTCGATGCCCGTCAGCACGAGGGCGGATTCGATGCCCGCGCGGTTGGCTCCCAGGATGTCGGTGTCGAGCCGGTCGCCGAGGAAGAGCGGATGCCGCGCCCTGAAGCGCGCCACCGCCTCGTGGAAGATCGGCGCCTCGGGTTTGCCCGCGACGGTCGCGAGCCGGCCGACGGCGGTGTGCACCGCCGACACCAGCGTGCCGTTGCCCGGCGCGACGCCCCGCGACTGCGGGATCGTCCAGTCGGTGTTGGTCGCCACCCAGGGGATGCCGCCCTCCTCCTCGGGAGTCTTGAGCGCGAAGGCCGCCTCGGCGAGCTGCAGCCACCCGACCTCGGGAGCGAAGCCCTGCACGACCGCAGCAGGGGCGTCGTCCGCGCTGCGCGTGACGACGAAACCCGCCTTCTCCACCTCCACCACGAGACCGTCGCCGCCGACCACGAGCACGGTCGCGCCGGGCTCGATCTTGTCGGCGAGCAGTCGCATCGCGGCCTGCGGACTGGTCACCACGTCACGCGGCGCCGTGGCGAGGCCGAGTTCGCTGAGATGCCCGGCGACCGAGGCATCCGTCCGCGACGCGTTGTTGGTGATGTACGCGAGCACGCGGCCGTCGCGGGCGCGGTTCAGGCTCTCGACGGCATACGGCAGTGCCCCGGCGCCGGCGTACACCACGCCGTCGAGGTCGGCCAGCACGACGTCGACCCCGTCGAGCGGGGCGCGCGTCACCGCGCGGCGCCCGAACAGCGCCATCAGCGGTCGGCCTCGTCCGCCGCCGGCTCGTCGACGCCGGCCTCGATGAGGATCTCGCTCACCTCGTCGGCGACGGATGCCTCAGCACCGGCGGGTTCGTCGGCGCCGGCGTCGGCGTCGTCGGGAAGGGACTCGGCGTCGTCCCGGCCGGCGTCGTCCTCGAGGGATTCCTCTTCCAGGACCTCCTCGACGAAGACGGTCTCGAGATCGCCGAGGCCCGATGCCGCATCCAGCGCCTCTCCGGCGACCATGGCGCGGCGGTGCCACTGAGCCGCTTCGTCCGCACGGCCGAGCTCCTCGAGCACCGCGGCGCGCGCGGCGAACAGTCCCGGGCTCCATTCGAAGGCGCGGTCGGGATCCAGCTCGGGGATGTCGAGCTCCTGCAGCGCGCGCTCCGGTTCGCCCAGATCGAGCCGGGCGCCGGACATGGCGATCGCCAGTTCGACGCGGACGGCGGTGTCGAGGGCGGAGCGGTCGACCGACCGACCCACCTCGAGCGCACGGTCGGGGCGTCCCACACCGCGCTCGCTGTCGACGATGAGCGCGATCTGGTCGTCCTTGCCCGAGATGCGGCGGTAGGTGCGCAACTCGCGCAGCGCCAGAGCGAAGTCGCCCGTCGCGTACGCCGTGATCGCGAGCGTCTCGCGCACCACTGCGATCCGGCCCGCGCGACGCGACGCCGACAGGGCATGCTGGTGCGCGAGCACGGGATCCTCGTCGATCAGCTGCGCCGCCATGGCGAGATGACGCGCGACCTGCTCGGCATTCTCCTTGCTCAGTGTCTTCAGTTCGTTGCGCGCCGACGGCGGCAGATCCTGCGGCGTGACGTCATCGGAGATGACCGGGTCGTCGTGACGCGGACGGACCGGACGGATCTCGCCCTCGCGGACGGCGCGGTCAGGCCGGTCCGCCCCGCCGCGCGTCGGCCGCGCGCTGCGCTCGTACGGCTTGCGGTCACCGTCGCGCTTCTCGTACGGCTTGCGGTCACTGTCGCGCTTGGCGTACGGCTTGCGGTCACCGTCGCGCTTGGCGTAGGGACGGTCGCCGTCGCGCTTCGTGTAGGGGCGGTCGCCGTCACGCTTCTCGTACGGCTTGCGGTCGCCGTCGCGCTTCTCGTACGGCTTCCGGTCACCGTCACGCTTCGCGTACGGACGGTCGCCGTCACGCTTCTCGTACGGCTTGCGGTCGCCGTCGCGCTTCGCGTAGGGACGGTCACCGTCACGCTTCTCGTACGGCTTGCGGTCGCCATCGCGCTTCTCGTACGGCTTCCGATCGCCGTCGCGCTTCTCGTACGGCTTCCGGTCACCGTCGCGCTTGGCGTAGGGACGGTCGCCGTCGCGCTTCTCGTACGGCTTACGGTCACCGTCGCGCTTGGCGTACGGCTTCCGATCACCGTCACGCTTCGCGTACGGGCGGTCGCCGTCGCGCTTGGCGTACGGCTTCCGATCGCCGTCACGCTTTGCATACGGCTTGCGGTCCGAACTCGCTGACGAGGGCCTCCCGCTGCTGGGTCGATCGCGCGGCGCGCGTCGATCGTCGCGCGGCTCCTGCTCTGCCATTCTTCGATCCTCCCGGATGCGTTCTGCGTCGGCAATCCACCGTGTTAACGCGGAATGGCCACCCTGCGTTGGGTGGCCATTCCGTGTAATGGGTGTCCG
>NZ_JBUZWD010000003.1:0-5525 GCF_055329545.1 Microbacterium sp. ZXT2-5
TTAACGCGGAATGGCCACCCTGCGTTGGGTGGCCATTCCGTGTAATGGGTGTCCGGCGGTGTCCTACTCTCCCACAGGGTCCCCCCTGCAGTACCATCGGCGCTGAGAGGCTTAGCTTCCGGGTTCGGAATGTGACCGGGCGTTTCCCTCTCGCTATGGCCGCCGAAACTCTTTCGATGTTTCAGTCAACGACAAGCACAATATGTTGTTGTCAGATTCCCGACCGTACATCGGGAACCACTCAGTGGACGCAAGCACCATGGAACGGTGTGTTATCAAGTCATCGGCTTATTAGTACCAGTCAGCTGCACGCATTGCTGCGCTTCCACATCTGGCCTATCAACCCAGTAGTCTGGCTGGGAGCCTCTCACCCCGAAGGGTATGGAAGTCTCATCTTGAGGCCGGCTTCCCGCTTAGATGCTTTCAGCGGTTATCCATCCCGAACGTAGCTAACCAGCGGTGCACTTGGCAGTACAACTGGCACACCAGAGGTTCGTCCAACCCGGTCCTCTCGTACTAGGGTCAGATCCTCTCAAACTTCCTACGCGCGCAGCGGATAGGGACCGAACTGTCTCACGACGTTCTAAACCCAGCTCGCGTACCGCTTTAATGGGCGAACAGCCCAACCCTTGGGACCTACTCCAGCCCCAGGATGCGACGAGCCGACATCGAGGTGCCAAACCATGCCGTCGATATGGACTCTTGGGCAAGATCAGCCTGTTATCCCCGAGGTACCTTTTATCCGTTGAGCGACAGCGCTTCCACAAGCCACTGCCGGATCACTAGTCCCGACTTTCGTCCCTGCTCGACCTGTCAGTCTCACAGTCAAGCTCCCTTGTGCACTTACACTCGCCACCTGATTGCCAACCAGGTTGAGGGAACCTTTGGGCGCCTCCGTTACTTTTTGGGAGGCAACCGCCCCAGTTAAACTACCCACCAGGCACTGTCCCTGAACCGGATTACGGTTCGAAGTTAGACATCCAGAGTGACCAGAGTGGTATTTCAACAACGACTCCACGAATACTGGCGTATCCGCTTCACAGTCTCCCACCTATCCTACACAAGCCACACCGAACACCAATACCAAGCTGTAGTAAAGGTCACGGGGTCTTTCCGTCCTGCTGCGCGTAACGAGCATCTTTACTCGTAATGCAATTTCGCCGAGTTCGCGGTTGAGACAGTTGGGAAGTCGTTACGCCATTCGTGCAGGTCGGAACTTACCCGACAAGGAATTTCGCTACCTTAGGATGGTTATAGTTACCACCGCCGTTTACTGGGGCTTAAATTCTGAGCTTCGCCTTGCGGCTGACCCGTCCTCTTAACCTTCCAGCACCGGGCAGGCGTCAGTCCGTATACATCGTCTTGCGACTTGGCACGGACCTGTGTTTTTAGTAAACAGTCGCTACCCACTAGTCTCTGCGGCCACCACACCCTTTTTGAGGCAAGCTCATATAAGTGGATGGCCCCCCTTCTCCCGAAGTTACGGGGGCATTTTGCCGAGTTCCTTAACCACGATTCTCTCGATCTCCTTGGTATTCTCTACCTGACCACCTGAGTCGGTTTGGGGTACGGGCGGCTAGAACCTCGCGTCGATGCTTTTCTTGGCAGCATAGGATCACCCACTTTTCATCCGCATCGTGTCTCAGCCTGAATGAGGGACGGATTTGCCTATCCCCCGGCCTACGCACTTGCCCCGGGACAACCATCGCCCGGGATGGGCTACCTTCCTGCGTCACACCTGTTAATACGCTAACCGCCTCAGCATGGGGTCGTGCGCTAGGCCCACCGCATCACCCCGAAGGGATCCGTCAGTGGGATTCAGACACTTAGCACTACTGGATTGGTTGGGGCGGTTCTTCGCCGGTACGGGAATATCAACCCGTTGTCCATCGACTACGCCTGTCGGCCTCGCCTTAGGTCCCGACTTACCCAGGGAAGATTAGCTTGACCCTGGAACCCTTGGTCTTTCGGAGGACGTGTTTCTCACACGTCTTTCGCTACTCATGCCTGCATTCTCACTCGTGTAGCGTCCACGGCTGGGTCACCCCGCCGCTTCACTCGCCACACGACGCTCTCCTACCCATCAACACGGCTGGACCACGAAGGCCTACCAATAATGTCAATGCCACAACTTCGGTGGCGTGCTTGAGCCCCGTTACATTGTCGGCGCGGAATCACTTGACCAGTGAGCTATTACGCACTCTTTCAAGGGTGGCTGCTTCTAAGCCAACCTCCTGGTTGTCTAAGCAACTCCACATCCTTTCCCACTTAGCACGCGCTTAGGGACCTTAGATGGTGGTCTGGGTTGTTTCCCTCTCGACTATGAAGCTTATCCCCCACAGTCTCACTGCTGCGCTCTCACTTACCGGCATTCGGAGTTTGGCTGACGTCAGTAACCTTGTAGGGCCCATCGGCCATCCAGTAGCTCTACCTCCGGCAAGAAACACGCAACGCTGCACCTAAATGCATTTCGGAGAGAACCAGCTATCACGAAGTTTGATTGGCCTTTCACCCCTATCCACAGCTCATCCCCTCAGTTTTCAACCTAAGTGGGTTCGGCCCTCCACGACGTCTTACCGTCGCTTCAGCCTGGCCATGGATAGATCACTTCGCTTCGGGTCTAGGACATGCGACTGAATCGCCCTATTCAGACTCGCTTTCGCTACGGCTACCCCACCCGGGTTAACCTCGCCACATATCGCTAACTCGCAGGCTCATTCTTCAAAAGGCACGCTGTCACACCTACCAGGGGTGCTCCAACGGTTTGTAAGCAAACGGTTTCAGGTACTATTTCACTCCCCTCCCGGGGTACTTTTCACCTTTCCCTCACGGTACTTGTCCGCTATCGGTCATCTGGGAGTATTTAGGCTTATCAGGTGGTCCTGACAGATTCACACGGGATTTCTCGGGCCCCGTGCTACTTGGGATACTCTCCACGTCAGAACACGCATTTCGACTACGGGGCTGGCACCCACTCTGGCCCGCCTTTCAAGACGGTTCGTCTATACGCTTCTGTCACGTCGACCACTCGGCAGAATGGTCAGGAAAGTCCCGCAACCCCCCACATGCAACGCCTGCCGGCTCTCACACACATGAGGTTTAGCCTGATCCGATTTCGCTCGCCACTACTCACGGAATCACGGTTGTTTTCTCTTCCTGTGGGTACTGAGATGTTTCACTTCCCCACGTTCCCTCTACCCGCCCTATATATTCAGGCGGGAGTCACTAGGTCGGCACGCCGCCCAGCGGGGTTTCCCCATTCGGACACCCTCGGATCAAAACTTGCTTATCAGTTCCCCGAGGCTTATCGCAGATTGCTACGTCCTTCTTCGGCTCCAGATGCCAAGGCATCCACCGTTTGCTCTTAAAGACTTGAAATCACATGAGTTCATCAAGAATCGAACCCGAACCGAAGTCCGGGCTGAAATTGACTAATGATCTTTAAGATCATCTACACAAGACAACCCCGAAAGGTCATCTTGAAGATGCTCGCGTCCACTGTGTAGTTCTCAAAGTACGGGCGGCACCCCCCACCACCGACAACAGCCGGCAACCAGGAGGCCCAGAGGAAGAAACACCCACTCCCACCAACCGGCAGGAGCAGCGTCCGGTCCCTCAGGACCCAACAGCGTGCAGGCACCCCGCTCACAGACCCCCACCCTCCAACCACACCCCCGAAAGAGGACGCGGCGTACTAGTAGGAACCAGCTGCGCTGATGCCATGTCAAATGTTCCACCCACGAGCCCCCGCAGAGACATTCGCTCTGCTGAGGTTCCTGCAACCCTTACGGGTCGAGGTGCTCCTTAGAAAGGAGGTGATCCAGCCGCACCTTCCGGTACGGCTACCTTGTTACGACTTAGTCCTAATTACCGATCCCACCTTCGACGGCTCCCCCCACAAGGGTTGGGCCACCGGCTTCAGGTGTTACCGACTTTCATGACTTGACGGGCGGTGTGTACAAGACCCGGGAACGTATTCACCGCAGCGTTGCTGATCTGCGATTACTAGCGACTCCGACTTCATGAGGTCGAGTTGCAGACCTCAATCCGAACTGGGACCGGCTTTTTGGGATTCGCTCCACCTCACGGTATTGCAGCCCTTTGTACCGGCCATTGTAGCATGCGTGAAGCCCAAGACATAAGGGGCATGATGATTTGACGTCATCCCCACCTTCCTCCGAGTTGACCCCGGCAGTATCCCATGAGTTCCCACCATTACGTGCTGGCAACATAGAACGAGGGTTGCGCTCGTTGCGGGACTTAACCCAACATCTCACGACACGAGCTGACGACAACCATGCACCACCTGTTCACGAGTGTCCAAAGAGTCCCCTATTTCTAGGGTGTTCTCGTGTATGTCAAGCCTTGGTAAGGTTCTTCGCGTTGCATCGAATTAATCCGCATGCTCCGCCGCTTGTGCGGGTCCCCGTCAATTCCTTTGAGTTTTAGCCTTGCGGCCGTACTCCCCAGGCGGGGAACTTAATGCGTTAGCTGCGTCACGGAATCCGTGGAAAGGACCCCACAACTAGTTCCCAACGTTTACGGGGTGGACTACCAGGGTATCTAAGCCTGTTTGCTCCCCACCCTTTCGCTCCTCAGCGTCAGTTACGGCCCAGAGATCTGCCTTCGCCATCGGTGTTCCTCCTGATATCTGCGCATTCCACCGCTACACCAGGAATTCCAATCTCCCCTACCGCACTCTAGTCTGCCCGTACCCACTGCAGGCCCGAGGTTGAGCCTCGGGATTTCACAGCAGACGCGACAAACCGCCTACGAGCTCTTTACGCCCAATAATTCCGGATAACGCTTGCGCCCTACGTATTACCGCGGCTGCTGGCACGTAGTTAGCCGGCGCTTTTTCTGCAAGTACCGTCACAAAAGCTTCTTCCTTGCTAAAAGAGGTTTACAACCCGAAGGCCGTCATCCCTCACGCGGCGTTGCTGCATCAGGCTTCCGCCCATTGTGCAATATTCCCCACTGCTGCCTCCCGTAGGAGTCTGGGCCGTGTCTCAGTCCCAGTGTGGCCGGTCACCCTCTCAGGCCGGCTACCCGTCGACGCCTTGGTGAGCCATTACCTCACCAACAAGCTGATAGGCCGCGAGCCCATCCCAGACCGAAAAATCTTTCCAACCACTGAAGATGCCTTCGTGGTTCATATCCAGTATTAGACGCCGTTTCCAGCGCTTATCCCAGAGTCCAGGGCAGGTTGCTCACGTGTTACTCACCCGTTCGCCACTGATCCACCCAGCAAGCTGGGCTTCACCGTTCGACTTGCATGTGTTAAGCACGCCGCCAGCGTTCATCCTGAGCCAGGATCAAACTCTCCATAAAAAATGAATACCACCCACAACCCGGGAAAACAGGTCACAAGCAGCGAGTTCAACCATGACCAAAAACGAATATCAAACTGACATCCATGAATTGATCCAAAAAAGACCCCCACCAACCAGAAAACTGGTCGACAGAGAAATAAATTTGGCATTTGACAAGTGCACGCTGTTGAGTTCTCAAAGATCGGACGCACC